>NZ_JBQYLE010000068.1:0-500 GCF_052681095.1 Granulosicoccus sp. 3-233 | reverse complement strand
GGTACGGATCAGGACGGAAACGGCATTGATGACAGTCTTGAACCGACCGATTCTGATGGTGACGGAATCGCCGATCATCGTGACATCGACAGTGATGGTGATGGTATTGCCGACATCATCGAAGCCTCTGCCGGTGCCGTCGATAGTGACGGTGATGGCGTTCCCGACCATCTGGACCTGGATTCGGACAATGACAATCTGCCCGACAGTCAGGAAGACAGTCGCAGTCCCGCCTTGCTGGGCAGTGATGCAGACGCCGATGGGATCGATGATGCACTGGATGTGGATGCCACCGGCGGTGATGATGTCGATGGCAACGGTGTGGATGATGCCACCGAGCCGGCCGACACGGACGGTGATGGTACGCCGGACCATCTGGATATCGACAGTGATGCCGATGGCATCGTGGACATCTACGAGACTGATGCCGACTTCGACGGTGATGGTGTGCCCGATTACCTGGACACGGACTCGGACAACGATACGCTGAGCGATGATCA
>NZ_JBQYLE010000067.1:0-514 GCF_052681095.1 Granulosicoccus sp. 3-233 | reverse complement strand
GTAAGCGCCAACGTAACAGGGTCCTCTGCGTTTCAACCCGCCCCTAATTCATATTCCACGGCATGAGCGCATCCAGTGCCTCATCCGTGTCCGCTGTGGCGATGTGATTGATGACGTGTTGCAGATAGGCGTACGGTTCGACGTTGTTTGCCTTCGCGGTTTCTATCAAGGTGAACATGGCCGCTGAGGCATGAGCCCCTTCCGGACTGGTGCTGAACAGCCAGCCCTTGCGGCCGACCACGAAGGGGCGGATGGCATTTTCGGCCAATACATTGCTGATGCGCAGTTGCCCATGTTCGCAGTAGCGCACCAGATGCTCCCACTGATTCAATGTGTAGTTGATGGCTTTTCGGGTCAGCGTGTCCTTGGGCACCTGCGGTTGTTTCTGTTCCAGCCAATGTTTGAGTTTCTCAAGCTTCGGCAAAGCCTTGAGCTGACGCGCTTTCAGGCGCTCGTCATCGTCCAGATCACTCCATTCCCGCTCGAGCCGATACAGGGCATTGATGTGCGAGAG
>NZ_JBQYLE010000066.1:0-523 GCF_052681095.1 Granulosicoccus sp. 3-233 | reverse complement strand
AGGTACAAAATCGCGACAACTGATCAAGCCGAAGCAACACTACCGTTTTGTTCAGTGTGACGAAATTTTCAGGCTAGATCTCTTTTTCGGCCGATTGGTTTGCTTTTGTATAAACTTTCCAACTGCAGCTAAGAGGTATAAAGCGGTTGTTCGCCCGATGATGACGATGGTCCGACATATATGGACCAAGTCTAAAGTCAGCTTACTCTCCATAGTAAAATCTGTGGAATTCTCCCGATTTGGTGGTCACTTTAAAATGAATGATGGAGTTCCTCCAGTCTGATTAACACTTCCTGGTCATTGAATTAATGGAAAAGATGAGCAGCGAGGTGGCCACAGAGAAAACCATATCAGCTACACACCAATCCGATCAAGATATGCTGATGCAGAAGGAATAGCTATTTCTCCAACCCAGCTTATTAAGAGTATTCCCACAACCCATAGCGCCACTTGATTACGTAGATTGTTAAGCATCACTTACCGCTGTATACTTGAACAGTACTAGAATTACAGGGCCAAATGC
>NZ_JBQYLE010000065.1:0-529 GCF_052681095.1 Granulosicoccus sp. 3-233 | reverse complement strand
TGGGTTGGTCCAGTGAGCGGATACACGTTATTGACAGCGATCTTGGGCAGTCCGGTGCGCAGAGCACAGGTCGAGACGGGTTTGCACATCTGGTCAGTGAGGTGGCGATGGGTCATGTGGGCATTGTGCTGGGGTTGGAAGTCTCGCGATTGGCGCGCAACAATGCAGACTGGCATCGCTTGCTAGAGCTTTCAGCCATGTCAAACACGCTGATTCTGGATGAGGACGGCGTGTATGATCCCACACAGTTCAATGATCGATTACTGCTCGGACTAAAGGGTGCAATGAGTGAAGCCGAGTTGCATGTGCTCAAGGCTCGGCTGCAAGGGGGTATTCGCAACAAGGCAAAACGCGGAGAGCTCGAATTGCCTCTCCCCATCGGATTTGTTCATCAACAAGACAAGACCGTCACTCTCGACCCTGATGCGCAAATCCAGCATTCAATTCGCTGGATCTTTGAGACGTTCCGCCATACAGGCTCTGCAATGGCCGTCATGAAGCGTTTCAAAAGCGAAGGGCTCGAGTTTCC
>NZ_JBQYLE010000064.1:0-531 GCF_052681095.1 Granulosicoccus sp. 3-233 | reverse complement strand
CGATCCATGGATGCGCTGATGGATGAGCGCGAGAAAGTGGATGAGGTCGTGTCGTCGCTACTGCGACCATTGATCGATCAGGAGCTGTCTGTTGTGTTCTACGACCTGACGACCATCACTGCCGAAGGCCAGTCAGAACAGGCAGGTGATGTCAGGCACTTTGGTGTTTCCAAGGAGGGCGGCATCAAGCGACAGTTCGTCTTGGGTGTGGTGCAAACCGCGGAAGGTTTGCCGATCTACCATGACGTATTCGATGGCAATGTCGCCGAGGTATCTACCCTCAAAACAACACTGGAAACGGTCATGCAGCGTTTTCCGATTCGACGGGTCATTGCCGTGGCCGATAGAGGCTTGTTGTCGGTCGACAACCTCGATGAGCTGAAAGTCCTGAAAACACCGAGTGGAGAGCCACTGGAGTTCATCCTCGCCGTGCCCGGTCGTCGCTATAACGACTTCGAGGAGTTGCTGTCACGCTTTCATAAAAAACAGTGTCTGACAGCCGAGACTGAGATTATCGGCGAGTCAGAGTGG
>NZ_JBQYLE010000063.1:0-576 GCF_052681095.1 Granulosicoccus sp. 3-233 | reverse complement strand
GAACAAGGCCCTGAAGGAGTTGCAGGCCCTCAGGGACCTCAAGGCGAGCCGGGAGCAGATGGAACGATTCTGGCAGACGGTATTTCAGATGGTCAGGTACTGACATGGATCACTGACAACTGGGTTGCGGCGGATTTACCTGTCGAGTCGGTTGACAATATGCAGCCCTCACTCGGTTTGAACTACATCATTGCGTTGACTGGGACATTCCCATCAAGAAACAGTATTTTTGACCCGACACTCGGTGAAATCATGCTATTCGCTGGAACCTTTGCACCACGAGGCTGGGCTCTTTGCGACGGGCAGCTTCTATCGATTGCTCAAAATCAAGCACTGTTTTCATTATTGGGCACAACTTATGGAGGCGATGGCAGAACAACGTTTGCGCTGCCGGACCTTCGAGGACGATCAGCTGTACATGCTGGTACTGGCCCCGGTTTGACGCCAAGGTTTCTAGGGCAAAAATTCGGTGCAGAATCCACCATGCCACACTAGAATTTACTCAGTCATTGGTGAAATATGAATCATTCAACGAGTGTTACTGTGATTCATGCAATACCTCGTACCGCGCGCATC
>NZ_JBQYLE010000062.1:0-591 GCF_052681095.1 Granulosicoccus sp. 3-233 | reverse complement strand
GCATTTGGCCCTGTAATTCTAGTACTGTTCAAGTATACAGCGGTAAGTGATGCTTAACAATCTACGTAATCAAGTGGTCTTTTACCTGCACCTCGACAAAGAAAAAACACCTTTGATAATTGATCAACCTGAAGACAACTTGGACAACGACAGTATATTTTCTGTTCTTGCGACATGCATTCGTGTAGCGAAAAAGTCACGGCAGGTCATACTTGTCACTCACAACCCAAACCTCGCCGTTGGCGCCGACGCCGAACAAATACTTTATGTAACACTAGATAAAGCGAACGGGTATAAGTTTTCTTATGAGTCAGGCTCAATAGAGTATCCGAAAATTAACGATATGATAGTTAAAATACTAGAAGGCTCTAAGCCAGCATTTGTACAACGTCGCCTCAAATACCAGATACAATAATACTGCGTAAAAGGAAATTCTTGTCAGCATGGAATTTAACATAAAACACATATCGCGTAATCAGGGTGTGGTGCTGATTCAGGATAGTGGCTTTCAGCTGTAAGCGTTCACGACATCAGGCTGGCGTTCTGACGCATGTAACCTATCATCAGTGCATCACCCGCACTTGCTGCTAG
>NZ_JBQYLE010000061.1:0-671 GCF_052681095.1 Granulosicoccus sp. 3-233 | reverse complement strand
TCTACGAGAAGCTCAACGCCATCTCGTTGATAAGTGATTGATATTGCTCATACGATTTGCTCGCCGGGAATTGCTGGCCCATAGTGTAATTCGCACTCGGCATCGATGGCAAAACCAACATATCGATGAGACGATTTATTACCGGCGGATGCACCGTTTGCGAAAGAGTTTTCACCACACCCTTGAGCGCGGTGCAAGACTAAGAATCGATGGTCGAACCAAGCACCAATGCCAACACCTTCTCAGACGAGAGACGATGTGTTGGACATTTCTCAAAGATCATCGAATTCCCCTGGACAACAATACGGCGGAGCGAGCGCTTCGCCCCTATGTGATCTGGCGAAAGCTTAGCTTTGCCAGCCAATCGTACCAAGGGGATCAGTTTCGTCCTCTGATACTGAGCATCGTGGGCACCGCTCAACGATTGGGAATCTCAAGCTACCAGTTCCTGCGCACCGCGTGCCACGAATCGATGATTCTAGGCGAGGTGAAAATCAGGTTCTCGTTCGATACGCCGCGACTGCCTGCAGGATAAGAAAATCGGACGTCATTCCTAACCTCAATGCGACATAACGCGGGTGCATAAGCAAGGGGAAAAGAGGTACGAGAAGGGCCTATTGCAGTGATATTGTGGAGTTGCGACACACCAAAACAGCAGCCACAAGAGGCCA
>NZ_JBQYLE010000060.1:0-674 GCF_052681095.1 Granulosicoccus sp. 3-233 | reverse complement strand
GGTGCGCTACATCGATGACTTTGTGGTGTGTTTTCAGTATCAGGAGGATGCAGTCCGATTTCAGGAAGTTCTGCGCAAACGTTTGGAGAAGTTTGGTCTGGCACTTGAGCCGACGAAGACTAAGCTGGTTGCATTTGGTCGATTTGCTGAACGGTATGCTAGCAATAATGGGAAAGCACGCCCGGAGACGATCTATTTTCTGGGCTTTACTCTTTACTGCACGCGTAACCAAAAAGGCAATTTCAAGATCGGTTTCCGCACGGAGAAGTCTCGGCTTCGACGCAGCATTGCCAACTTGAGTGATTTGATGAAACGAATGCGACATCTATCGGTGAGAGAGCAATCGATTAATCTGAACCGAGTGTTGCGTGGCCACTACGGCTATTACGGCATTGCCGGAAATTTTCGTGCCCTTCAAAGGGTTCACCGGTTCGTCGAACGATATTGGCGAAAGATGCTGAATAGTCGCAATCGTGAAGGAAAGGTGTTGTGGGAAGTATTCCACAAGATCAAGCAACGTTTCCCGTTACAGCAACCAAGTCTGAGGTTGAACTATGTTCAATTCCAATCACTTGCTGTGCTGTGAATCACGGCCTGAAGAGCGTAGTGCGGGAAATCCGCACGCTACGTTCTGTGGGAATCGGTGGCAGGAGACTGCCACCGATGACCCGGTG
>NZ_JBQYLE010000059.1:0-737 GCF_052681095.1 Granulosicoccus sp. 3-233 | reverse complement strand
TTTAGTTGCGCCTTCCTGGCGCACCATGCGTAGCATCTCGTACTTCACCTGCAACAGATCACGGGGGTCGAAGAACGTGTCGATCTGAAACTCAGGAGCCAGAACACGATCGGCCTGGGGGTTGAGTACCCCGGCATCCTTGAGACGGTCCGACTTGGTACTGCGCTTCGCCACAGTGAATCGCATCACACGTTGAGTGTAATTAGATATACGCCGCAAATACTTGTTTGTCAAATCATATACGTGAATTATCAGATATTTTAACTATTTAAATTGTGTTTCTTATGATCCACGATTTCCTCAATAAAATTAGCGGCATATTTATTCTTACACATACGGCATGTTTTACTTGACACTTTACGGCAGTTTCTGGCGATCAGACTTCATCATATGGAGCAGCTCGGCGAGCTCGCATAAGTCATCCATTCGAAACCAGCATGAGCCGGCCGACGCGTTGGCAAATAGATCCTTGTCAGCTTCACTGGTCCATGCGGTTGGCATAGACTGAAGCTTGCCCTCCTGATCGTGATACATCACGCGATCCTCACCCCAGTTCAACCGTCGGGTTGACAGAACGAACTGCTTACCCAGCAAGGGGTGGAAGGGGTGGGTAATGGTGAATACATGGAGCGTTGAATCCGCCGGACAACCAGCAGTTGACGGCTTAGAAGAAAGCCAAGGCCGAGCTTAGTGTTTTGCTGGTGACCCGCTGGATCTTGATGCGACTTCGGCATCAC
>NZ_JBQYLE010000058.1:0-767 GCF_052681095.1 Granulosicoccus sp. 3-233 | reverse complement strand
CCGAAGCTGCTGAACGCTTCGGCTTGTCGCGTCCCACCCTCTATCAGGCGCAGGCAGCCTATGATCGCGACGGGCTGGCGGGGCTTTTACCCCGGCAACGGGGGCCCAAAGGTGCTCACAAACTCGATGCCCGGATCATGGCCTTCATCGACTCTCATATCGACGAGGGTGGCCCGATACAAGCACGCCGCCTGGCACTACTCGTTGAAGCAGAATTCGGCCTTCAGGTGCATCCACGCAGCATTGAACGAGCACTGCAGCGGAAAAAAAAACGCCAACAAAAATAGCCTCCGTCGATTTACCTCCGGCAGTGATTTCGGTATACGAGTCACTGCGCTCGCAAGTGTTTAACGGCGGCTCGCTCAGAATCGGGCTGGCGGCAGTGTGCCACCACGGAATGTTGCGAGGCCTCCAGATGCTCTCTCGTGACACGACTACTTCGTCACGATCCGTACCGGCTCCAACCCCATCAGTACCCACCAACGATGCCTTGGTCCGGCAGTTGGCAACCATGATCCTCAACGTGCAAGCGGAGTCCAGACATGCTTACTGAGTCTCATCATAAAATAGCCAGCACTCACCTTCAGCGCGACGCATTTCTTTATGTCCGGCAATCATCATTGCGACAGGTATTTGAGAATCAGGAAAGTACAAAACGACAATACGCACTGCGTGATCGGGCAATCGCATTGGGTTGGTCCAGTGAGCGGATACACGTTATTGACAGCGATCTTGGGCAGTCCGGTGCGCAGAGCACAGGTCGAGAC
>NZ_JBQYLE010000057.1:0-781 GCF_052681095.1 Granulosicoccus sp. 3-233 | reverse complement strand
ATTGGTTACCCAGCTCATGTTCAGCGTCACTTTCTCGGGGTCTTTCTTGTCTACTTCCCAGTACTCGATCATGTTGACCCGCGTGTCCGGGTGCGAGGCATTCATCGGTAAATCATTGGAAAATCGATAGCCGCGACCGCTGCCATCGACCCGTTTTTCTTCGTCCTCGGTAACCTGGCCGAGCAGGAAACGGTCGTGCATCACCTCGAACAACGAGGCATTGCCAACGGGTTTGATGTTGATGATGAATTCCATGCCGTAGCCCATTAGTGCTTGAATATGCGGACCATTGGCAGCCAGCGCATCCTCCAGCACAATGAACGGGCGATTGGAATACAGCTGGTTTATGGCAAGCAGCAGGCGCTTGGCGGCATTTCGTTCACAGTCATTTTTCGTATCACCGTCACTCTTCACGATGGGTTCAAAGTCCAGTGGCAACACGGTCTTCTGATCGGGATGTACGATCACTGCGGCCAGCGACTGGTGGTAATATTCGGTTTCCCCGTTACGGTGCTTCTTCACGCTGCACTGCGGACATTTCACCTTGGTCGATGAGTACAGTCCGGTGCCGTCGATGGACAGCAGGTACCGATTATCGAAGAGGGCGAAGTCTTCGAGCACCTTGCCTCGTTGTGCGCTGGAATGGATTGCTCGAAATGCTTTGCGCAGCTCACCCGGTTTGACCATGTCCAGGATGTCGCGCATCTGGCTATCCGAGGCAACCTCGTCGAGCCAAAAGAGCCGACGCAGATTACCCATGACAGTCTGGTCGCCATGGCTG
>NZ_JBQYLE010000056.1:0-834 GCF_052681095.1 Granulosicoccus sp. 3-233 | reverse complement strand
ACTGCCTAGGCATCCACCGTATGCACTTATTCGCTTGACCATATAACCCCAAACAGTCGCTACAAGCTATGAGCAACTGTCAAACCTCGGACTATACGGCGACATAAAATAACGATTGATAAGTACTGGTTGTTCATCAGCTATCCGGCTAGGGATATAACTGACAAACGTTTACGACTCTCCAAATTTTAAAAGAACCTCGGCCAATCAACATGGATTGACATTTTCCAGCCACACTAAAAGCCAGAGCTAAAGGACAGTTCATGTCATTTAGCTGTAGCTTCTAAGTATCAGTATCTAGTAGTGGTGGAGCTAAGCGGGATCGAACGGGGCCGCCCAGGCCGCTGACTTGTCAGCGGGGCGATCCAGCAGGATCATCGTTCAAGCTACCCGTCCAGACCATTTGCAACAGTAAATGGTGGAGCTAAGCGGGATCGAACCGCTGACCTCCTGCGTGCAAGGCAGGCGCTCTCCCAGCTGAGCTATAGCCCCAGGAATTAACCGGACTACTTAACGTGCGGGATAATGGTGGGTCTGGGTGGATTTGAACCACCGACCTCACCCTTATCAGGGGTGCGCTCTAACCAACTGAGCTACAGACCCGAGGTTTTCTCTTAAATCAAGTAACTTAAATGGATGCTTGAACTCACCGATTCTTCCAAGCTTCAAGGAGGTGATCCAGCCGCAGGTTCCCCTACGGCTACCTTGTTACGACTTCACCCCAGTCATTAACCACAAAGTGGTGAGCGTCCTCCCGAAGGTTAGACTACCCACTTCTTTTGCAGCCAACTCCCATGGTGTGACGGGCGGTGTGTACAAGGCCCGGGAACGTAT
>NZ_JBQYLE010000055.1:0-851 GCF_052681095.1 Granulosicoccus sp. 3-233 | reverse complement strand
AATCCATTTATCACCGGTTGCCGCCATGCCTGGCTCATAGAGCACTTGCAATCGTGTTTCATCGCCCTGGATGTAGTGTAAGCGCCCAATTAACGACGTCTTCCCTTGTGTTTTCAAGACGGTCAGTATTGCCTCGTCCATTCAATCTCGCGCGAGGCACCTATGTCCCTACGAACAAGGCAGCTCCCCAGGAAACGTTCTGACAAACGCCAGTTCTGGCAACATCATGTTCGACAACAGGCGCGTGGAAAGCTGACACAGCGCAGGTATTGTGAGCGGCACGGTATCGGGTACGCCTCCTTCGTTCGATGGCGAAGGTTGTTGTCAGGAGCGCGGCAACCATCCCGGATCCAGAATTCATCTGTCAGCGCGTTTGTCCCGGTTCAGGTTGCGACGCCCAACAGACCGTCAGTAGAGGCTTTGCGTCAAGATGCGGACTCCATCGACTTGCTCTTGCCGGGCGGCATGAGAATCGAAGGCATCACGGCAGCCAACATCGAACTGGTAGCGGCGTTGGTGTCTCGACTATGAGGCAACCGGCACTCAGACCCAGCCGGCATCTGCCCAAGGTGTATCTCTACCGGCACCCGGTGGATTTCCGGAAAAGTCATCGAGGCCTGACAGCTATCGTGCAGATGGAGTTGGGACATGATCCGTTCTCGGGCACGCTGTATGTTTTCCGAAACCGGGCCAGTAACAAGATCAAGATAGTGTTCTGGGAAGACAACGGCTTCGTGATGTATTACAAGAGCCTGGCCGAGGAGAAGTTCCGGTTGCATATTCCGGGGCTTGTTGATCACTGATTCTGATCCATGGTGATCACCCGTTCTGATTGAATGTGATCATCGATT
>NZ_JBQYLE010000054.1:0-924 GCF_052681095.1 Granulosicoccus sp. 3-233 | reverse complement strand
CATTCTTCAGCATCGGACAGCTCAATGCGGCGATTGCGCAGCTGCTCGACTCGCTCAACGAACGACCCTTTCAGCGCCTGCCTGGCTCACGTAAAAGCCGGTTTGAAAGCATCGAGCGACAGGCGCTCAAAGCTCTGCCAGCCTCTCCTTATGAATACGTTGATATTCTCGACGCCCGCGTACATATCGACTATCACATTGAGTACAAACGTCACTACTACTCCGTCCCTCACAACCTGAGCAAAACAACAGTCGAGGTGCATGCCAGCGCCAAGCTTGTCAGTGTCTATGCACGGGGGCAACGTGTCGCCTGTCATGCCAGATCTCATGTCCGTGCCGGATATACGACTCTCACCGAGCACATGCCCGGTGGCCACAAGTTCATGGCCGAGTGGTCAGTGGAGCGCTTCGAATCATGGGCCAGTGACATTGGCCCTTCGACGCTGCACGTCACTCAGGAGCAGCTACGTAGAAAACGTCTTCCTGAACAGTCTTTCCGTGCGGTTCTTGCACTGCTGTCTCTGGCCAAAAAGTATGACCGGGTCAGGCTGGAGGATGCCTGCCTGCGCGCACTGGAAATCGGCTCGCCAACGCGTACCAGCGTGGAGTCAATCCTGAAGAAAGGGCTCGACAAGAAGCCGCTGAACACGGCAAAGGACGCTGAGCTGCAGGACGACCTGTTCCTGCAAGATCACGAAAATGTTCGCGGTTCGGAAGCCTTTCACTGAGCTTGGCGTAACCGTGTACTACCGGTGGGCGAAGCCGGTCCTCTTCGCCATCACAACCTCAAACACCATCAAGGAAATCCTATGAACCACGATGCACTCGTGGCGCAGCTGCGCACACTGAAACTCACCGGTATGGCTGATGCCTTCGAGCAACAACTTGAGCAACCGGCGACACATGATGATCTGAGCTTCCATG
>NZ_JBQYLE010000053.1:0-965 GCF_052681095.1 Granulosicoccus sp. 3-233 | reverse complement strand
CTAAACGCCTGGGAAGTAGCGACAACTTCCGAAACCCGTCACCGCGCCAGTCGGCGACTCTACCGTGCACTTGGCCATCTCATGTGTAATACATCTTGGCTTCCGGGATCGCCCGTCGAGTGACACCTGAGATCCTATACTTTCGTATCGCCCTTGTAAAAGAATGATCCTCCTGCTGGACGCTTCTTCAGGCAGGTGGCTATCTGATAATTTCAGCGTTTATAGCTACTTGTCAAAAAATGGGTGAAATTGGGCCTTCTCCATAGCGCTCAATATCCTGCCGTGCACCATCGACATGAGCGAACCTCGGAAAATGCGGGGGCTATTTGTCCAATACGCATTACTGTACGATCAAGGCAAGTCCTTCAGTGGACAATCAGCTGGAAGGCTCAATCGTTGAACCCAGTCATTTGGCATAACAAGGAGGTTGGTCAATAGGAGTTCGAAATATCATTCAATTTCCATCGTAACGAAATCGTTATCGAAAAAGCGAGAATGAAGAATATGAAACAACATAAATGGAAAAGCTGCCTGGGCGCATCGTGTCTGGTTATGGCCTTGTCTGTTATATCGACCCCCAGCATCGCCGATACAGTAACCAGTGTCTGCGTCAGTTCCTCAGGAAGAATCCTGAATCTGACGGATGACGGCACTTGTCGCCGAGGCTATGAATTGGTTCAACTCGAAGGACCGGCAGGCGAAACAGGGCCGCAAGGAGCAATGGGCGAGCAGGGAATACAAGGGATACAAGGCGCGACCGGAGAGCAAGGAATACAAGGAGAACAGGGGCCTGCAGGTGAGCAAGGCCCTCAGGGTATCGCAGGCCCACCCGGCCCACGCGGTCCGCAGGGTGAACAGGGGCCTGCAGGTGTGCAAGGTACGACTGGTGAACAAGGCCCTGAAGGAGTTGCAGGCCCTCAGGGACCTCAAGGCGAGCCGGGAGCAGATGGAACGATTCTGGCAGA
>NZ_JBQYLE010000052.1:0-1036 GCF_052681095.1 Granulosicoccus sp. 3-233 | reverse complement strand
CTTGATTACGCATGAGACTCAGCCAGTTTTACGAACCGATACGGAAAAGGTGGCGTGCGCACAGTGCTGTGAGCCAGCCGCTTCAGGATTCCCGCAAGGTCGTGACGTCTGTTGAATCGATATTGGAATTCGGCCAGATAGCGCGGTCGATGTCCTGGAGAGACTTGGCGGTAGGTACCCGTCAGCGCAGATTTGATGTTGCCCAGGGCCGTATTCACCCATTTAAACGTAGGCTTCTGCGCTGCTCGACGTCCGCCGCCAGAGACAACTACCGTATGGCTGCAACCATGATCGATTACAGCACCAAAACAAGCCAGACCATCACTGTAGACATCGGCGCCAGGGACCAATTTCGCTTTGGCGAAAGCACTGACTTCATCGTTGCTGAACCCATCAACAACCTGCAGTGCCATTCTCTGTGGTCTGCCGTCTCTATCGGTCTGAACCGCGGCGATAAAGGGCGTTTTACCTTCAGCGCCGCGTCCTGCCTTTCCCGGCTTGCGCGCTCGCTCGCCCCCTAGGTAGGCATCGTCAATCTCGATTCGATCGGTCAGCTTTCGGCTCGCCTCTCGCTCTTTCATGGTCTGCATCAGCTTCTGTTTCACCAACCAGGCCGTGTTGTAAGACACGCCAAGGCGACGCATGAGCTCCATTGCAGAGACGCCATTCTTCGATTGAGTGAGGTGGTACATGGCACGAAACCATGTGGTCAGTGGCAGCTTGGTGGAGTGAAAGATCGTGCCAGCGGTAATGGACGTCTGAGTCCGACAACAAGCACACTGCACAAGCTGCCGATGCTCCAACTGATGCCCCTTCTTGTGACCACAGGAAGGGCAGACAAACCCATCCGGCCAGCGAAGTTCATGCAAGGCACGAAAACAGGCTTCCTCTCGACCGTAGAGCCTTTCGAACTCCGGCTCGGAAAGGCCCTTCTGGAACTGGATCTTGTTGCGAGGCATGCATTTGGCCCTGTAATTCTAGTACTGTTCAAGTATACAGCGGTAAGTGATGCTTAACAATCTACGTAATCAAGTGG
>NZ_JBQYLE010000051.1:0-1138 GCF_052681095.1 Granulosicoccus sp. 3-233 | reverse complement strand
CGGGATGAGCTGATCAATCGAGCCGGGCGTTTGGTGAATAATGCAGGCAAAGCTATTCTGGAGATCGGAATCAACCCCAAACTACTGGTAACCTTTCAGGCATACGAGCGATCCGCTCAAAACGCGGCTTAGTTTTTGTCACATTGAGGCTAGCACTGGGGAGTATCGGCAGAAAGTGCCGACGAGTGCTGGATAGAACCCCGCCATCTGTCGATACTAGGGGGAGCTGTGCGACCGCACGGTGGACTCGGACACGGCGTCGGATGACCGTTCAAAATCACTACCGACGCCGTGCTCTCCTCACTTCGGCAGTTCCTGTTTAACGGGCTGCCCGAATCGGTGTCGCTCGACCGGCTCTCAGCGGTGACATATCCCGCCACTCTGGCCTGTGATTGAGAAGCCATCGTGGTTACACCGGCTCTGAGTTGACTAGAGGCTCAGCGGCGAATAAGCGCGGTTTTTGGTTGTCGCATACACGCGACTGTGAAAAAGACACTTCGCTGATAATCTGATGGGCTCAGGCTTGACGTTGAATGTCCAGATCGGTCTGGAATGAACGTTTACCGACACATCAATAGATACGTCGGCTGTTTATGGCTGAGGGCGAATTCAATCCGTAAGTGCAACTCAACCCGTCGGGCATGAGGAGGCAAGCTGCGATAGCATGGCTACCAATCGTTCCGGCAAGAATGAGTGGCATCAATGCAACACTATTCGCAGCTCACCAGTGAGCAACGATATCAGATTTACGCCCTGAGGAAGAAGGGACACACGATGACAGAGACGGCCCAGGTGATAGGGGTGCACAAGTCGACGGTCAGTCGTGAGCTGAAGCGCAATACAGGCGCTCGCGGGTATCGGCCCAAGCAGGCTCACGAGCTTTCCCAGCAGCGTCAGGATGAGAAGGTGCATTATGCGATCGAGGAAAGTACCTGGCGGCGCGTAGAGCAGCTCTTGCGAGAGGACTGGAGTCCTGAGCAGGTTTGCCTGTGGCTACACGAGGCTGGAGAACAATCAGTGAGTCACGAATCGATCTACCTGCACATCTATTGGGACAAGGGCTGTGGTGGAGATCTGCATACTTATCTGCGGTGCAAGAAGCAGCGTCGCAAGCGCTATGGCTCTTATGATCGCCGAG
>NZ_JBQYLE010000050.1:0-1384 GCF_052681095.1 Granulosicoccus sp. 3-233 | reverse complement strand
GGGTCTACGCGGATTCGTGTGGGTTGATTTGGGCGTTTTTGGGTAGTGGCGGCAGGAATGATGCGATGATCTTGAGTTTCAGATATTCCTCATCACGATAACCATAGGCTTTGCGCTGTATCACTCGTATCTTGTTGTTGACGCCTTCGACCAGGCCAAGACTCACTTTGTTGTCAGGGTGGCAGTACGAGGCTATTCCATCCCAGTGCCTTTCCACCATCGCTGCAAACTTCACATACGGTTTCAGCCTTTTCCACTTGAGGCTGTCTTTCCATCGTTCGAAGAAGGCACGAGCACCACGGGCTGTTTTGTAGTCCCACAGTTGACCAAACATTTCCTTGAGCAAGTAGGCTGTGTTCAACCGGTTATTGGCAGCCAGCAGCTTCTTCAGCGCTCGGCGTCCATCCAGATCCAGATTCTCCTTGTTGGACAGGAGGGTGTATCGTTGGCCCTTGATATAGCTTCTGTCCTTCCCGCTGAGTCGCTTGTATTCTTCTCGACGAACCTGATCAAGTGCCTTGGACAGGTGGCTCATGATATGGAACTTGTCATAGATGATCAATGCGTCTGGGGCATTCTTCAGGGTTGATTTTCTGAAGGCTTTCCACATATCCATGGCGGCCAGTTTGATGCGTTTGCTCTTTGTTTTACCGATGAATTCGAAAAATTCATCCAGGTCTTTTTCCTTGCGACCTTCGCCGCCAACCCAGATGGGACGGCGGCGATCCAGATCGCTGACAATGACTCGATACTTGTGCCCTTTGCGTATCGATATCTCATCCACACCAATTGCTCGCGGTGATGGCGGGCCTGCCAATTCGACCTGTCGACGCATGTACAGCTTGTCCAGATCCTTCACTGTGCTGTGATGCAAGCGCTCGATCTCGGCAACCCGACTCACGGTCATATCGCGGCACAGATTGCCCACATGCATGGCGAACCGCTGCGTGTATCGCGGATTCTTAGCCAGCCAATCCAAATGCTCTACGTGCACTGACGTACAACAGGGACATCTAACCCGCCAACGTTCAAACTCAAGATAGATGCGCCAGCCAGCGACAGACAGGTCACGTACCCGTAGGGTTTTGCAATCGTATCTGGATTTGCACCGGTGTCCACATTGCGAACATGTTGCTGTTTTTTTCCCCGTTGCAAGGTGATGATTCGAGAATGCCGGTCACCGAAAACCCCCTTCAACATCGAACGGGCAGTGAACCCAGGAAAGCAGAAAAGCGATCTGATTGACTTTGGGTTTTTCATGCTGGAAGCTTACCCGAAAAACGAAACAACTTTCCAGTCAGCCAATCTCTACGAAAACACTGCCTACGTAGATACTTTCAGCAATTTGTTACTGAAAATGGCCCACACGAATCCGCGTAGACCC
>NZ_JBQYLE010000049.1:0-1419 GCF_052681095.1 Granulosicoccus sp. 3-233 | reverse complement strand
GCTGCGCGAATGAAGTGATAGCTTGAAATTCCGATCTTGTGGGCGGTGCTGATGATGCTCAGTATCAACGGTCTGAATTGATCGCCCTGATAGGATTGGCTGGCAAAACTCAGCTTTCGCCAGATCACATAGGAGCGCAGATCCCTCTCGGCGATGTTGTTATCCAGTGGTATGCGGTGGTCTTGCAGGAACGTCCAGCACATGGATTCTCGCGATTGCAGGTGAATACATTGGCGTTTGGTTCGCCCATCGATTCGTAGTCGCGCACCGCGTTTCAAGGTCTGCTGGAAACTCTGCCTCAATCGATTCATCCGTCGCCAATAAACGAGCTCTTTGATCCTGCCCTCCTGCCACCGGTGTCGTGTTCGAATAACGGCATGGGAAATCAGTAACAGTCGTCGCCCGATCTTGCCGCCGTTTCCAACACGTTCGCTGATATCGATGAACTTGCGAATCAGATGAGGCCAGCACAGCTGGCGCCGTTCATTCTCGACACGGTTGTAGCCACCGAAATCATCGGTCACCAGAAAGCCCGGAAACCCGCCGAGCAAGGTGTCAGCCGCCACCTTGCCTCGGGAGTGATGGACCAGGAAATAGCTGGCCTTGCGCGTGACCAGGGCCCACAGCCAGCGGCACTCAACACCGCGAAAATGCCGTGTTTCATCGGCATGGGCCACTGGCTGACTACGCACATAATCGCCAATCTGACGATAGGGCTCGGCCAGTGCCTGCGTTGCCTTGGCTTGTGCCTGGGAGATGGCGCCGATGCTGAAATGAAGCTGCCAGTGCTCCTGCAGGTAATCCTGAATCTGGCGAATCGTCAAATGATACCGGCCCGAGAGATGGGCGATCAGCGCCACCAGGTTCGGTCCCATCTGGCCACTGGGTATGCTGTCCGGTGTGTGGGCCGCATGATAGCGGCCACAATTTCCACAGTGCCCGGAAAACAGTTGGTGTTCAATGAGCGAAAAGCGTACCTGGGGAATATCAAAGACCTGATGGCGGCATCGAGGCTCGGGCTCGATGGCGACCGAGCCACCACAGCCGCATTGCGCATCGGGAAAATAGCGCTGAATCTTGTCGACATCCTGCTCGCTGACAAGCGGCCTGTCATGACGGATATGACCCGGTTGCGCCCCCTGACGTCGATGAGACTTTGGTTTCTTGCGTCGTTTGGCCCGCTGGGTGGTGGAGTCCGACGAGGGCGGACGAGATGAATTGCGCGAACTCTTGCCAATGCGTTCGCTCAGCTCGTTTACCTGCTCGCGAAGCTCTTCGTTCTGGTGTTTGAGTTCAGTGACAATGCCCCACAGCCCATCGATCTGGGCATGAGCCTCTTCGAGTGTTCTGGGTGGTGCTGGGCGCAGGATGTCGACCACTTTCGGGCTAGCAGCAAGTGCGGGTGATGCACTGATGATA
>NZ_JBQYLE010000048.1:0-1447 GCF_052681095.1 Granulosicoccus sp. 3-233 | reverse complement strand
CGCGCTTTCAGGCGCTCGTCATCGTCCAGATCACTCCATTCCCGCTCGAGCCGATACAGGGCATTGATGTGCGAGAGCATGACCATCGCCACACTCGGCTTGCCTTTTTCCGCTTTCGGTTGGGTCTTGATCGCTTCCGCTACTATTCGCCTGGCGTGGTCCCAGCACCCCAGGTGCACGATGTCTTTCGCCGCGCACGGCGCATCATAGCCACTGTAGGCATCGCTCTGGAAATAACGGCCTTCAAAGTGCTTGAGCAACCGCTCGGCCACTGCACCACCCCGTGACTTGTCGTAATTGAAAGTCACGATCTGTTTGCCAGGGGGGCCACCTCTGAGGACCCAAATCCATTTATCACCGGTTGCCGCCATGCCTGGCTCATAGAGCACTTGCAATCGTGTTTCATCGCCCTGGATGTAGTCGGCTTTCATCTGATGGGCTTCAAGCCTTGTCAGCAAGCTCTGCATCGTCACTGACAGACGAATGATCCAGTTCGCCAGAGTCGTGCGGGTAATCTCGCCGCCGTATCGGCTCAGTATTTTCTCCAGTCGGTACAGCGGCAAACCATCGGCGTATTTCGCAATGACGATCCAGGCCAACAGGTTCGTGGACGCCAGACTGCGACCGATGGGGTGCGGTGGTCGTTCGGCCGCCTTGAGGCTTCTCTCACCCTCGTCGTCGAGAAACACCGCCTTTTCCTGCATGATCTCGATTACCTAGACCCGAGCCGGGATGATATCGAGCTCCTCTTTGACCCTGACGAAGAAGGTTCTCACGGCTCCTTCGCGCTCTTCATCAGTCAGACAGATAAAGCGTTGTATACGAGGCAGGTCCGCAGAGAGTCCCTTGCGTCCGGCTCGCTTACGAGGCTTCTTTTCGCTCTGGGTGTTGTTCGGCTCGTCTTCCTCGATCTCACCATCATCGGTGTCCGGCTCACCATCGGCCAGAGTCTCGGCATCATCTGCCAGCCAATCTTCCTGCAGCAGGTTCTTTTCACTCTTGCTGCCGAACTGCCGCTCTTGCATCAGTCGCAATCGTTCTTCGAGCACGGCGATGCGTGCTTTCTGGTTCTGCAATCGAGACTGCGACTCAGCCAGGAGCTCATCCTTCTCGCTCAGCATCTTCTGCTGCTCGAGCAGCGCCGCCATCAACGCATCGGGAGTCGGTAAACCCGATGCAGCGAAGCGTGTGAAGTCTGGCTTTTCCAAGGACTGGGACATGGGCTCATTATACCAACAATGGCTCAGCAAACGGACTCGTATTGCAGTATCCGATGCGGTTTCATCGATGCGATGTCGTACCCGTCAAGCAGCCAACCGAGCTGTTCGCCAGTGATTGTCAACAGCTCTTCACCGTCTTCCGGCCACCGGTGCGTATTCCGGCGAAGCTGATCACCCATTCTGGCCCATGGTGATCACCGCGTAGAGCTAACGCGCGAGGTCAGAGA
>NZ_JBQYLE010000047.1:0-1560 GCF_052681095.1 Granulosicoccus sp. 3-233 | reverse complement strand
GCGTTGAATCCTGATCCCGCCTTACGTAGGCGAGGTTCTGTCGGCCCAAATAGGGAGCAGTTGCTCAGGTCGAACTACCGAGTGAAAGCGCTAGGGTCGCTGTCTGGCTCTAGAAGCGATTAATTGTTGAACCTCAAAAAATATATGAAAAAATTGAAAATAGCGATTTTAATTAATTCAATTTCTCACCTTTCTGGAGGACTGTTCAATTCGGTCAGGCTGTTGGTAAAGGAATATGTTGCAATTGGCATGGATGTGAAAGTTTACTCTAACAATGACGATAGGGCAATGCGCGATTCTATTTATTGGACGGGTATCGAGCTGTCACTCCATAAAACATATGGCCCCAAGCAGTTTTCATATTCACCTGGCAAGTTGAAGGAATTGCTTTCCGAGCAATATGACATCTTGCACGTGCACGGACTATGGCAGCATCAATCATTTGTCGCATATCAGTGGTCCCGAATAACAGGGCGGCCATTAGTAGTTTCACCCCGTGGGATGTTAGATCAGTGGGCGGTGAATAATAGTAGTTTCAAGAAAAAAATTGCTTTGAAATTATTCCAAGATCGTGTGCTTAAGAACTGTAGCATTCATGCGCTTACTGTAAAAGAAGCTTCCTCATGTTCCGGGCTCTATCCAAATACGAGTATATGTGTAATACCAAACGGTGTAAGTTTGCCAAAAATAGGCGAGGCGAGGCGAAGTGAGGGGGGTAAAAAACTGCTCTACTTCAGTAGAATTAATAGCAAAAAAGGAATTTTAGAGCTGCTAGATGCTTGGGACAAAATTATTTCTAGGCAAAGTTCAGAGGATGATTTCGACTGGGTCTTATGGGTATGTGGCTGGGAAGACGGTATATCTATGCATAGGGCTCTCGAAAGCTTATCTAGCAGAACACGTACTAAAGTTGTTTATAAGGGGGGCATTTATGATGACTCTGAAAAAGACAGCTTGTTCAGACAAAGCGACGCATTCATTTTGCCTTCTTTTTCTGAAGGGCTTCCAATGTCAGTGCTGGAGGCGTGGTCATACGAGTTACCTGTAATAATGACGCGGGAGTGCAATCTGGAAGTCGGGTATGAACGGCATGCCGCATTTGAAATTTTTATGGACGATGAAAAGCTAGTAGATACTTTGCTAAAGGTGTTAGTTGACGAAGAAAATTTACTGCGAACATACGGCAAAAATGGAAGACTTATAGTTGAAGAATGCTTCACATGGCGCAAGGTGGCTACATCACACATAAATAATTATTGTGATTTACTTAGGATGCCTGGTATTAATTAATATTAGTGAAATCTGCTTGGTTTGGAGCCTGAAATATAGATTTTAGAGATCTCAATAGAGAGGGGTAAGTATCTTCTATAAGGGCGTCCGGCATGTGGAGTTCTATCTTCTGTTGCATCATCTGCATATTACGGGGCATCGTGAACAGTCATTCTGGTCGAACGTGAGCACCCCCCTACGTCAGCATAGTTGAGTGTGCCGCAGTAATGCGGATCGGTCGACAAGAAGTCTACCGAGAAGTACGAGAAGCTACGAAAGCGATGGAGGTTG
>NZ_JBQYLE010000046.1:0-1561 GCF_052681095.1 Granulosicoccus sp. 3-233 | reverse complement strand
GTTCGACCTGTATAACTCGTTTGAGCCTATAAAACTAGTGGTTCTGGCGCTAATCGTCTTCAGGAAATTGCAGCTTTTTGATATTATAGGGCCTAAAGGTTGTAATTTCGGACCACAAAATGAAGCCAAAACCAGATCCATCGTTACTGGGCGCACAGGCAAAGTTGTTCGAGGATTCCGGGCCTGCTCTGGTGGATTTCATCAACATGAAGAATTCACTGGTTCGGCTGGCAGATTCGTTCCAGTGGGAGATATTTGAAGATCACTGGCGAGGCCTGTTCAGCACAGCCGGCGGCCCAATGGCCAATTCCGGCAGGCGCGTTGCTGGTCTGTTGATGCTCAAGCACATGGAAGCCTTGTCTGACGAGCGACTGATGCAGGTCTGGGTGATGAACCCCTATTTCCAGTACTTTTGTGGTGAAACCCATTTCCAGCATCGTTCGCCAGCCGATCCCACCTCGTTGATTCGTTGGCGCAAGCGCTTGGGTGAAGAAGGCATGGAGTGGTTGCTGACAACCGTGGTGGAGAGCGCAGTGAGCAGCGGGGTGGTAGAACGACGAGACTCTGCTGATGTTTGTGTCGATTCCACGGTGATGGAAAAGAATATTGCTTACCCCACCGACAGCGCTCTTCTGGAGAAGCTGCGGGTGAGACTTGTAGAATTCATGAAAAGGAGTGAGCTGAAGATCCGGCAAACCTACTCGCGACAGGGGCCGAGACTTTCACAGCAAGTGGGTCGTTTTGCACATGCCAAGCAGTACAAGCGCATGCGTAGGGCATTGCGTAAACTCAGAGGTTTCGCAGGCCGCTTGCAGCGAGAACTGGAACGGCAATTGGCGCAGGTGCCTGAAGCGATGAGAGAAGAAGCTCAGGATCTGATCGCACTGTCCAGACGTTTTCTTGGGCAGCTGAAAGACCGGAAAACCAAGAACAAAATATATTCGTTGCACGAGCAGCACGTCGACTGCATCTCCAAGGGAAAGGCACGGAAGCGCTATGAATTCGGTACCAAGGTTGGCATAGTCTGCACGCAGAAAGATGGCTTCGTCACCGAGATGCGCAGTTATCCGGGCAACCCGTATGACGGGCATACGCTTGATGACATGCTCGAGCAATCGGAAATAATCTGTTCGGTCAAACCCCGGACAGTGGCTGTGGATCTGAGTTATCGCGGAAGGCATGACACCAAAGCAGATGTGATCCATCGCGGGAGAAAGCTGACCAAGCGACAGAAGGCTCGACTGCGGCGACGTAGTGGCCAGGAGGCAATGATTGGCCATATGAAAAATGACGGTTTACTGGAGCGTTGTCATTTGACGGGCAAGGAAGGCGGCGCTATACATGCCATCCTGTGCGGCATCGGGCATAATTTAAGGAAAATGCGGGCCTACTGGGTACGGCTTCTTCTTTTCCTCTGGATTTGCCTGCAGTCATTGCCAAGAATGCTCACAAAACCTCAAATGCGCCAGGTATGGACGTAAATTGCGTTGAATCCTGATCCCGCCTTACGTAGGCGAGGTTCTGTCGGCCCAAATAGGGAGCAGTTGCTCAGGTCGAACTA
>NZ_JBQYLE010000045.1:0-1643 GCF_052681095.1 Granulosicoccus sp. 3-233 | reverse complement strand
AGTCAGCGATTCCCGGCCATCAGTCTTACTCAGCACTAAGATCCCGCCAGTTTATTGCGCCCACAGTAAACTCAACCGTAAACCGGCTTGCTGATACCTGTGGGGGTCGAGCGTTGATTATTCCTGTGTAGCGTGCCAAGGGTGTTGAATATCGTAACGGCTATGTCTTTCGCCGCACACTGATTAGTTCAGGCCCTTGCTGTGGAATGGCCCAGACATCCATCAATGTATCCCAGTCCGGCACTCGGAACTCAAAGAAGATGGCGCGATATTTCTCCCAGGCCGACTTCTTCGACTTCCAGCGCTCCAGAGCGCGTTGAAAAAGACGACAGGCGATTTGCTGCAATTGATCAATCAGGAAGGCCAGCAGCATCAACCCACCCAACACACTCGATAAGTATTGCGTTCCATGTCCGTAATTGTGTTCGAACCTATAGCTCTGATTCTTCAGCGTGTTGAAAACCTCGTTCTCGATTTTCCAACGCGTTCGTCCTGCCTGCACGATTTCCAGCGCATTGTGTGTATTGAGTGTCAGGTTGGTCACCCAGCTCCAGATCGTTTGCTTGCCTCGTTTGTCTACCTGCCAATACTCGATGAAGTTCACCATCAAGTCCGGATGAGAGGCATTGAGAGGCATCTGATTCGTAAAGCGATACCCGCGTGATGTGTTTGCAGAAGGGCTGTCCTCTTCCCACTCTGTGCAGCCACCCTGACTCATCCTGCGGGCAACTTCATCAAACACAGCAGCGTTGCTTCCAGGTTTGACACCGATGATGAAATCCATTTCATGCTTGGCCAGTAGCTCCAGATGAGGCCCATTGGCTGCCAGCGCATCCTCGAGCACGACGAAACGTCGTTTGGGGTACTGAGCTTTTATGCTGGGGATCAGTCGTTTGCCTGCATTGCGCTCACTGTCATTCTTGTTGGCTCCATCCTTTCGAGTGATGGGTTCGAAATCCACTGGCAGAGCCGCTTTGCTATCGGGGTGAACAATGGCACTAACCAGCATCTGGTGATAAAACTCCGGGCCATCCTTGTCGCTCTGAGTGCTCTTGGCTTTCTTCTCGCAACAGTGCTTGCAATGCACTTGGGTGGAAGAGAATGTTCCCGTTCCATCTATGGAGAGCAAATATTTCCCGTCCAGCCAGGTGAATTGTTCCAACGCACCGCCGCGCTGGGCGGCGCTGTGCAGTGCGCGAAAAGTGGGGCGAAGCTGCTCGGGTTTGACGGGATCCAAAATGGTTCTCATCTGTGTATCACAGGGCACGCGAGAGACCTCAAACAGGGTCAACAGATTGTGGCAAATCAGAGTTCTCTCGGCTCGTGCATCTTGATCAAACATCAGCAAGGAGGGATACTTCAACACGAACATCGCCAGAGCAGAACTGAGTGTATCGCTCATCGAATGCTGAACACTGGCTTGGCGGCGTGAGTCAGGAATGAGCGAGAATCTATCTCTGACGGTGGCCAGCAGGCCGGGCATTGAGAGGTCCTTGCGTAGGGTCGGTTCGGGAGCAGCCACAGAGTGTCAAATATCACAGAGCAAAGAGTCAGTGATAAAGATAGTCTACGAGAAGCTCAACGCCATCTCGTTGATAAGTGATTGATATTGCTCATACGATTTGCTCGCCGGGAATTGCTGG
>NZ_JBQYLE010000044.1:0-1883 GCF_052681095.1 Granulosicoccus sp. 3-233 | reverse complement strand
GTGTGCCGCAGTAATGCGGATCGGTCGACAAGAAGTCTACCGAGAAGTACGAGAAGCTACGAAAGCGATGGAGGTTGTGGCCCTCCGGAGTCTGCCTGCAGGGGCTGGCTCCAAACCACCTTTAAGCGGCATTGGCTGAAGACCGTTGTCGTGAGCGTTAAAGGAAAAAGCGCACCCGAGAGGTGCGTCAGGTAAGAATCGAGAAGACGAGTACAAACGAACCATCGTCGAGGTGTCGTAACTGATAAGCAACATCAAAACCGAGGGCCGCAACTACCCTCGGGACAAATCTACCGGAAGCCTGTTGACTGGGTAGGTGGTGTTCGGCATGAAGATGGCGTGAGCTCGATTCAGGCGCTTTCGTGGAACTGCGGGAACTCGGATCAGGATGCAAAGGGAGACGGTCAAGTGAAGAAAAGCAAGGCCCAGAGTACCGATGTCTGATCTGAGGACGGACGAACTTGTAGTAGCGTCGAGGGTTCTGTAATGGAGCCGGAGCGAAGGAGTTCGATTGTTTCAGCCAAGTCACTCGCCAACTTCATTCGGAGAATGAGCCTGTGACGGAGGCAAAACCTTTTGATATTCCCAAGCGCTTAGTATGGGAGGCATACAAGCGTGTGAAAGCCAATCGAGGAGCGGCGGGTGTTGATCAACAATCGATAACGGATTTCGATTGCAAGCGTGACAAGAATCTCTTTCGCATCTGGAACCGAATGGCCTCTGGCAGCTATTTCCCGCCACCGGTCAAATCAGTTCGGATAAGCAAGAAAGATGGAGGTGTTCGTACGCTAGGCGTGCCGACGGTCAGTGACAGGATTGCACAGACAGCGGTAACTTTATGGCTTGAGCCGATGTTGGAACCGGTGTTCCACGATGACTCGTATGGCTATCGACGGGGTAAGTCGGCCCACGACGCAATTGCGGCAACGCGTTGGCGCTGCTGGAAGAGTGACTGGGTATTGGAATACGACATTCGCGGCCTTTTTGACAACATCAACCATGAATTACTTCTCAAAGCACTTCGTCATCATTGTGCTGAACGCTGGGTATTGCTATATGTTGAGCGATGGCTTGTTGCGCCGATGCAAGAAGGTGAGTTTGTTTCGGGAGAGAGATCTGTCGGGACACCACAAGGTGGACCACTTTCGCCCGTACTAGCCAATCTCTTCCTGCACTACGCATTGGACAACTGGTTATCGACCCAACACAGCAATATTCCATTCTGCAGATACGCTGATGATGGGATTCTCCATTGCAAGACAAAGGCCCAGGCGACCATCATGCTAAATAGGTTGTCCGCGCGTCTAAACTCTTGCGGTCTGGAGCTTCATCCGAAAAAGACTCGGATAGTGTATTGCAAGGATAGCAAGCGACGAGGGACTCACGAACATACCCAGTTTGATTTTCTTGGCTATTCATTCAGACCAAGAAGAGTTGTTGATGGATATGGGCGTGTACGCTGCGGTTTTACACCGGCAGTCAGTCGAAGCTCGATGACAGCAATGCGTCAACGGGCACGAAACTGGCGTCTTCAATTGCAAAGCTCGTTATCGATTGACGAGCTAGCACAAGTGATGGCGCCTCGTGTTCGGGGGTGGATAAATTACTACTGTCGTTTTCGAGGGTCGGAGTTTCAGCCTGTTGCGGAGCATCTCAACAGGATAATCGTGCGTTGGGCCATGAGGAAATTCAAACGACTTCGCGGACACAAGCATCGTGCATTTGCGTGGCTTGAGAAGGTGAAGAAGGATAGGCCGAATCTGTTTGTACATTGGACAGGTTCTGGTTCTTTTCAGGTTGGAGCGATGGGAGCCCGGTGAATCGAGAGGTTCACGCCGGGTTCTGAGAGCAGCTGAGGGGGAAGTTCCCTCGGCTGACTCACC
>NZ_JBQYLE010000043.1:1240-2370 GCF_052681095.1 Granulosicoccus sp. 3-233 | reverse complement strand
ATCTTTGAGACGTTCCGCCATACAGGCTCTGCAATGGCCGTCATGAAGCGTTTCAAAAGCGAAGGGCTCGAGTTTCCGGTTCGGGTGCGACGAGGTATAGGCAAGGGAGATATGCACTGGGGATCGCTCAATCATTCACGCATACTGCAGATTCTGCACAACCCACGTTATGCAGGGGCATTCGTCTACGGCAGAACACGGACAGGACGCAATGCGAACCTGCAGCCGACGCCGATCAGGGTGGCACAAGAGAATTGGCAAGTGCTCATCCCGGAGGCACATGTTGGCTACATCACCTGGGAAGAGTTTGAACAGAACCAGGCGACACTGAAGCGTAACGCAGGTGCGTTTGGTAACGGTCGTCGAGGCAGTGTGCCACGCGAAGGTGTAGCATTACTGCAAGGGAGGATACTCTGTGGATTCTGTGGCACCCGAATGCGGGTGCGCTATCAAAAGATGCGTGGAACCATGGAACCCTACTACCAGTGTGCAGAGGCATCTGTGCGTCAGGCAGGCAAATTGTGTCAGTCTATTCGTGGTAACCATATCGATAAGGCCATTGAAACGTTGCTGCTTGAGCTTGTCGCTACGCCAGCTCTGAATGCGGCACTGGCGGTTCAGCAGGAAATCACCGATCGGATCAACGAAGCGGAAGCCCTGCGCAGCACTCACCTTGAGCGCGCTCGTTATGAGGCCGAACTATCACGTCGCCGATTCATCAATGTGGACCCTGACAACCGCCTGGTCGCAGAGACACTTGAGGCGGAATGGAATGAGCAACTGCGGCGACTGGATGACCTGCAACAGGAACAGGATCTGGAACGCGATGCTGACAAAACTCTGCTGTCTGAGGACGTACAGAAACGCGTATTGAGTTTGGCAGAAGATTTCCCGCGCGTGTGGTCCGACAAGCGCACCACACCTATCGAACGCAAACGCATGGTGGCATTGCTGATTGAAGACGTCACCTTGTTGAAACAGGACAGTATCGCCATTCACATTCGATTCCGCGGTGGGCAGACACAGTCGTTGGACGTGCCACTTCCCGTGCCCATCGCGCAAATACGCAAAGTGTGTCCAACCGTGGTCGAGGCTTTGGATACGCTACTGGAGACCTGCAACGATGCACA
>NZ_JBQYLE010000043.1:0-1144 GCF_052681095.1 Granulosicoccus sp. 3-233 | reverse complement strand
AGAAGCTGCAGAACAGCTGAATAAGTTAGGTCATCGCAACTGGAAGGGTGAGGAGTTCACTGGCAAACGCGTGTCATTCGTGCGCAGAACTTATCAGCTAAAAAGCCGCTATGCTCGCCTGCGTGAGCGCGGGTTTATCAACGCCACCGAGATGAGTTTGCATCTAGGCATAGCCCAGACAACGGTCTACGAGTGGGCCCGCGACGGGCTGCTGCAACGTGAGGCATGGGCTGGTGGCAAGAAATGTCTTTTCGCCACACTACCCGGTATCATTATCAAGAAAGGGTGCGGCGGCCGCGGTGCCAAACCACCTGAAGTAACCATCGTTCCATCGTCAGAACAGGAGATAGTATGAACACCTCGCCTTGTCCTTGGGTTTTCTGACTCTCGCCGGAATGATGACCGTGCCGGAGTAGTCCGCCCAGCTCTGATAGGCAGCATTGATTTTGGCCACCCAGGGATGCGGTTTTATGACTGCCGATTTCAAGCAGTCGGGAACGACAATCTGGGTAATGCCACCGAAGAAGTCGAAGGCTGCATTATGGCTTTGAATCCAGTCCGCCTCTGTCTGTGATAGCGAGGCGTGCGCAAACGTATAGCCTGATGCGCCCAGTACTGCCACAAAGATCTGTGCATTGACGAACTCGCCGGTGGCGGCATCAACTATTGGTACTGTCCGACCGGCGTAGTCAACGAAGCACTTCTCGCCAGCGATATGTACCTGCCGCATGGAGCGCTTCTGCGTGCCGAGCCAGTCCTTGTAGCGATTGCAAAAATGCGAGTAGCTGTAGCCGTTATCAGGGTGCATCTCGCGGTACTCCTCCCATAACAACAGCAGCGTCATGCCCTTGGTGGACAGTTCCTGCTGTAGGGTGGGGAAATCCGGAGCTACAAAGTCAGTGGCGCGCCCGGTACTGGCAGGTGGAAACAAGACAGAACCGAGGTCCCGTTCACTCATGCCTTCGGGCAACGGCCACGAAAGCCCTGCTTGGCGAGCACGCTTGAGATAGTTGGACACCGTGCCGTAACCGATGTTCTGGGAGGTCGCAATCTGCCGCAGGGTCAGGCCAGCTTCGTAGTGCAGACGCAGGATGGTTTTGATCTTTCGCATTGGGAGTCTCGGTGTAGCCAAAACTGTGCGCTC
>NZ_JBQYLE010000042.1:0-2530 GCF_052681095.1 Granulosicoccus sp. 3-233 | reverse complement strand
GGTTGAGTTTACTGTGGGCGCAATAAACTGGCGGGATCTTAGTGCTGAGTAAGACTGATGGCCGGGAATCGCTGACTGAAACCATAAGCTCTGATGGTCGAAATGTGCACACTCACGTGCTTATCGATCCAGAATTTTCTACGAACACAAAGCTTCAGCAATTTCTTAACGATTTGCAAACACACAAAACACGGGATGGCGCGCGCCTGAGATGTAGTGAGCTGCCGACAGAACAGGAATACGTAGAAGCAACAGTTAGTCTGAATGACCTCAAAGCTGCTCTTGACAAGGTGTTTCCAGACGAAACTAAATATCTAATTGTTACCGCAGCTAGTAACGATGGACTTCGAGGCGTCGATACCAGATCGCCACGCAGCATGTCCATATCGGATGAGCTTGATAAAGCAAGCCATGCGTTCTTCGGTAAGTCAAATAACACAAGACACTTTCTTAACGAAAATCGTTATGAGGACGAATCAATTGCCGAGAAGAAACCTGTTTTCGACGGGTCAGATGCTCATTCATTCGAAGACCTTAAACGCCTTACAGGAGATGAGGCTAATTTCGAAACAACGTGGATAAAATCAGATCTCACTTTTCGTGGTCTTCGACAAACACTATTCGAGCCCAAAGGCCGCGTGCATATTGGTGAGAAACCCACAGTTCTTGAACGCCAGGAACAAGATGCCACGAGATTTATAAAAGAACTAAGAATCAATCAGATTGAAGGATACAAAGGAACAAGTGGCTCTTGGTTCAATGGTGTTTCAATACCATTTAATCCTGAACTCACAGCTATTATCGGCAACAAAGGAAGCGGAAAGAGCGCAATCGCCGACATTATCGGCCTTCTCGGAGAATCACGTCAACATGAGCACTTTTCTTTCCTGACAGATGATCCACAAAATCGTAAATTTCGACAAAAAGGTTTCGCAGAAAATTTCTGTGGTGAACTGAGTTGGGAAAGTGGCACGTCGAGTAGTACCAAGTGTCTTAATGAAAACGCAGATACCTTGAAGCCAGAAACGGTTAAATATCTGCCACAAAATTACTTCGAAAATTTAACAAACGAAATTTAAGTCAAGGCATTTAGAAATGAAATAGAAGAGGTCGTTTTTTCACATGTAGATGAATCTGATCGTATGGGACAATCCACCTTCGAGGAGTTAGAAGATCTAAAAAACGCTCAGAGCAAAAATGATATAAGTGCGCTTAAAGTACGGCTGCGCGAGCTTAATATCGAGATAGTCGACTTAGAAGATCAGGCAAACCCATCGACCATGAGAAGCCTAGATGAACAGTTAAAACAGCGACTGAGCGAATACAGCGCACTCGAAAAATCTATGCCAGAAAAGGTAGAAAAGCCTGTCGGAGAGAGTCCAGAACAATTGGCTATTGCCAAAGAGATAGAAAAAAACAATCAACAACTATCTGGTATAACGAGACGTGGTAAAGATGCCGTTGCACGCCTTTCCTCTTTAAAATCAGATATAAATACACTCGCCTCGCTCAAAGGTTCGCTGACCGCTCTAGATAACGAAACTAAAGAAAGAAAAGAAGAACTACGAGAAACATGCAAGCGTTTCTATCTAGATATTGATTCTATTGTTTCCTATAAAATTGATACAAATAATATTGATTCTAAACTGAAAGAATCTTCTACTGAAGTCGGCAAACTTGAGAAGGAGTCAGACGAAAAATTTTCTAATTCGACTGATTTTGAAAAAATATTCAGCATTCCCGACTTGCGCAAAGCGGTTCAATACCTCAAAGAAAAAATTAAAGTTCTACAGGAAACTGTATCCGCACCACGAAGACGTTATCAACGATACTTGCAAGCACATGCTGAAGTCACGAGTAAGTTAGAAGAAATAATGGGGAACAATGAGAACCCTAAGCCAGGGACAATTAAGGAAATAGAGCAACGTATCCTCTACATCAAGAACGATTTACAGGATCTTCTCAACAAAAAGCATGCAGCACGCGATGATATCTGCCGATCAATTTATCAAGCAAAGGAACAGGTGCGTTCATTCTACGAAAGTCTAAAATCCAGTGTAGAAAATTTACTAGAGGAGGTGAGCGATAAAGAGTTTAAAGTGACTATTGACGCATCCTTTGTACCGAAACGAGAATTTTCCAAGAAGTTTTTTGAACTTGTTAATCAAACATCGAAGGGGCCGTTTAGAGGTACATCAGAAGGCCAAACTGAGTTAAACGAGCGTTTCAATGATGTCAATTGGAATAGTTTTGATAGCGTACTTTCGTTCGTTAAAAACCTAGTCGAAGATATAAGCAAAGAAGACCTCTCAAAGCAGATCAAAGACAGTAAAGAATTTTATGATTTATTATTTTCGTTCGAATATTTTCATGCACGTTATGAACTGCGATTGGGCGGAAAGAATCTGAATCAACTATCACCTGGGGAAAAGGGACTTCTTCTTTTGGTCTTTCTTGATTACGCATGAGACTCAGCCAGTTTTACGAACCGATACGGAAAAGGTGGCGTGCGCACAGTGCTGTGAGCCAG
>NZ_JBQYLE010000041.1:0-2845 GCF_052681095.1 Granulosicoccus sp. 3-233 | reverse complement strand
TATAATATCGACCACTGAGGATCGAGGCTGCTCTCGTCCATCAATTTTTGCCGTGTGCATTCACCTTCCGATGTGAGTTTGCCGGGAATTACTGTCATTTCTTTTACTTACTACGCTGCCCTTATTCGCTTCACCTCTAAGTGCTCTTTATCTTGCATAGCGTTCCACAGGTCATATTGCATCTGCTGACTGAGCCAGCTTTCAGCAGTGGTATCAAACGCTCTGGATAGCCTTAAAGCCATATCAGGGCTAATACCAGATCGTCCATTCAGAATCGCTGACAACGTTTTCCTAGTGACGCCCAATGCTTCCGCCGCGGCGGTTACAGTCAAGCCTAAAGGCTCGATCCAACCTTCCTTCAATACCTCACCAGGATGAGGTGGGTTGTGCATTTTCATTTCTTTACCTCAATGATAGTCTTCGAGATCAACATCAACAACGTCATCATCTTCAACGCTGAAAGTTAATCTCCAGTTTTTGTTCACTCTCAGGCTCCACGTGTTCTTCCGCTTGCCTTTCAATTCGTGCAGATAGAATCCAGGAGCATCTAAATCCTTGGGGTTAACTGCCACATTGAGCCGCGCCAGCAAGATACGGATTCTCGTGGCGTGCTGGGCATTGATCCCCGTGGTTTTGCCGGTTTCAAAGAACTTCTGCAGCCCTCTATGCTTGAAATTCTTGATCATGCAAGAATCGTAACATGCAACGTATCTAGTTACAATCACAAGCCGACACTTACAGTAAAAAGAGTTGCTTGTACCGGCTAGACACTGCTAGTGAAATATAACAGCCGCAATATGCTGAACTTGAGGCTGACACTACGGAGCGGCAGCGCAGGCGTGGCAGGGTCAAGTTTCAGTATCATGGCTTTGTTCGGTTTGGCTTTTTGTCTGATACTTCCAGTCTCTCATTAACCATCTCATCTAGGCCGCTTTGGAACGAGGTTTTATTTGCTTTTCTATATCCTTCCCAGCCTCTATCTCAGCCGTTCTGAGCTCATAGCTTTTCTGTAGGTTCATCCATACCTCAGGAGTAGTACCCAAGTAACGCGATAGCCTTAGCGCAGTATCCGCAGTGATACCACGAGTTCCATTGAGAATGGCACTTACCCTGTTAGCAGGCACACTCAGAGCTTCTGCCATTGCTCGAGCTGACATTTCCAGTTCTTCCATCTCCTCTCGGAGAATTTCCCCGGGGTGTACCGGGCGCATGCCATTTCGACGATTCATCTTTTAATTCTCTTTTAATAATTCCTTAATGATAATCAACAACTTCGACGTCCTCAGGACCGTCTGGGCCCCAGCGAAAGCAAAGACGCCATTGTTTGTTTATTCGTATGCTGTATTGACCTTTCCTCTTGCCGATGAGTGCCTCGAACCGATTGCTTCTGAGTTCACGTAAATCCTGCAATTCATCCACTTCGTTCAAGTAAGTCAATCTTCTTGCCAATTAATCGACAAAACTACGAAAATCCTTTACATCCTCACCTTCGAAAAAGCGCGCGGTCTTCTTGTCCTTGAAGCTTCTGATCATCGGATGTAGTTATGCGATACGTTCCACGTACCATATCAATCTCAACTAAGACTGTCAAATGAGTCGGTAACGTTCTTTATGGCAGGTTCGGGCTTTTTACGAGAGTTCGCCGCCACACCGAACAAAGCATTCAGCTGCATTGGAGGTGACGCCGGGTTGTGGCGTAACCACGTTCCGGTGACGGGTCCAATGTCAGCTTCAATGCAATGTTATCCAGAGCTTTTTACTTAATATCTCTCTGTAACAATTAAGCTGCGATCTTCACTGGATGCAGACCAACACGTGCAGCCATCGCAACCAAAGAATCAATCGAGAACACAGTAATGTGCCCTCGGGAGACATCTCCTATACGAGACCGTTGAACTCCCATCAGGTCCGCAGCCTCTTGCTGGGTCAACCCGTTTTCCTTAATATATTGTCGAATGCAGTCCATTAGCGCCGCTTTAATTTTTAATTGTTCGGCCACTCCTGCGTCTTCTTCTATTGCGTCAAATACTGACCCTTTGGTCCTTGCTCCGCTCATGTCAATGTCTCCTTGGCCGATCGGTAACGCGACACGATCAGATCCTTATCAGCTTGTGATGTCTGCTGAGTTTTCTTTTGCCAACAGTGAAGCACCGTGACTACGTCTAAAAACTTGGTGACATAGGCGGTGCGATAAATATTTTTCTCTACAGAAATGCGAATTTCGTAGACACCCGTAATTCCTTTGCCTAGGTTCTTCAAGGGTTTCCAGTCTTCAGGCATATCTCCACACTGCAGGATATGAAGCTGGTATCCCATCGAGTGTCGAGCATCATCGGAGAACACGAGCAGGTCATTCTTACTTGTTCCTTCCTACCAGATATCTTTAACTTCAAACATACTGCAATGTACATATATTTGTACATTCTGTCAATTCGTGACATGAACGCTCTCCGATACCCAGCCACGCATTCATCGCTACGAAGTAGCGATTTACAGATACCTATCTTCTCGTTTCCATGATCCGGCAATAAGCCGGCGTTGCATGCCCGTAACGAGATTTCTTCTTGTGAAATAACCATTGCAGAAAACTGTAAAGCCACGCAAACACATGTCCGCAGCAATATTCGTGAATCCAAGCGGCTCTAAACAGTACATCTACTTGCAGCCTTGGCGTTGCTGATACCTTCAGGAATCCGATTCTGAATCGGACACTGCTACTTGCGGGACGCGACGGATAGGTGAGTAAGCCGAGGGAATCTCACCCTCAGCACCGGGTCATCGGTGGCAGTCTCCTGCCACCGATTCCCACAGAACGTAGCGTGCGGATTTCCCGCACTACGCTCTT
>NZ_JBQYLE010000040.1:0-2946 GCF_052681095.1 Granulosicoccus sp. 3-233 | reverse complement strand
ATACCAGTGCGAAACAAAAGTAGATCTATCAAAACGTGCCACTACAAGCGATTTTGGAAAAACACCTCTGCAGCCCGCATTCCTTCTAGAGAATACTACCAAAATTGGCCGATTTCAGCTCGCAACTGTCGAACCCGGGTGATCTGGAGAACAAGTTAATCAGACTACTGCCGAGAATTTGCGCGCTACTGCCGGAAGCTCACCCTCGGCCAGACTCTTGTAATACATCACGAAGCCGTTGTCTTCCCAGAACACAATCTTGATCTTGTTGCTGGCTCTGTTGCGGAAGACATACAGGATGCCAGAGAAAGAATCATGTCCGAGTTCCATCTGCACGGTGGCAGTCAGTCCGCGATGACTTTTGCGAAAATCTACCGGGTGCCGATAGAGATAGACCATGGGCAGATGCCGATTCGGTCGCAATGCCGGTTGCCTCATAGCCGGGACACCAAAGCCGCTACCAGGTCGACGTTGGCTGAGGTAATGCCCTCGATTCTCATCCCGCCCGGCAAGGCCAGGTCAATGCAAGTCGCTTCACGTCGGATAGCATCACGCGCTGGCTCATTGGGCCTCTCAACCTGAACCGGAATAAACGAGCTGACTGCCACCGCGTTAACCGGCGGTGGTTGTCGTTGCCTCAACAACCCCCGCCATCGAACAAAGGAGGCGTACCCGAGACCATGCCGCTCACAATAGTGGCGCTGTGTCAGCTTGCCACGCGCCTGTTGTCGAACGTGATGCTGCCAGAACTGGCGTTTGTCAGAGCGGTTCTTGGGAACTTGCGTTGTTGGTCGGGACATGAAGGCCTCGCGCGAGATTGAGTGGACGAGGCAATACTGGCTGTGCTGAAAAGGGAATGGAAGACGTCGTTATCTGGGCGCTTACTTATCTGGGCGCTTACAAACAACAGAAGGAGTCAAGCCAATCTAATGGCGACTGTTGACCAATCGCTCGCTCAGTAGTGCAGCAGAAGCTGCCGAGCTGGTTGACTGGTATCGAGCCCGCTGGGAAATCGAAATGTATTTTGACGTGCTGAAGAATGGTTGCAAGGTAGAGTCTCTGCAGCTGAGAACCCTACCGAGCCTGGCGTATCAATCGACTGATGCGCCTGGGTCGCAACCTGCCCGATGTCGATGCCAGCCTGCTTTTTGAACAGGATGAGATTGTGGCAGCCCATATTCTGAACAAGAAATCCCAACCAGAGAAGCCACCGACGCTCAACCAGGTGGTCAGGCTGGTGGCGATGGCGGGAGGGTTTCTCGGACGAAAGAGCGATGGTGAGCCTGGCGCGAAAACCATCTGGCAAGGAATGGAGCGCGTCCTATCGTTCACAGAGGGGATGAGATACATTCGAGCTCAGCCGGAAACCGGCTGATTTTGTGTGCAATGAGGTGGGGTGAGCCTCATACGTAATCAAGGCCAGATAAATACACTACCCCACCCCCAACCTCCTCTCTTTTATAATATTTTGTATCGTAAAGAAATACCATGCTTTATAAAAAGCGTATTGAAACCCTGCCCAACCATCCATAAACCCCATCTTCACTAAATAAGTAACGAAAAAGTAGCACACCGGGAACCACCGCTTTTCTATATTTTTATATTTAAATTTTTGTCTATTAGTTAACATTTCAACATGTGAATTCCCTAAACTTTCGAACCTGCTCGCCTCCCAACGTGCATACTCACAGTGCCTATTAACAAACTTAAAAATACCACTGTAATCACAATGTTCAATAGGGACTGATATTTCCCCCACGGAACCGCTCACAATAGGATGCTCATGCACTTCCATATCTAGCAAAGACCAATTGCTTTCTTCAATTTTTTCATAACGACCAAGATCAGACCTAAAAAGGGCGAGCTTTCTCTGCTTTATACCATGTTTTAGTTTTTTGCCTAAAAAATATATTTCGTAATTCAACCAAAACCCATTATGCACGGTATCCCGCAATATTGATTCAAGCGACTCACAAAATTTCACGCTTACAAACTCGTCAGCATCCAAAAACAACACCCATTCTGCATTCAGCTCACAATTCATCAAGACCCAGTTTCGTTTTTTGGGAAACTTACCATCCCAAACAAAATTTATAACTTTTACACCATGCGACATAGCAATATCAATGGTTCTATCAGTGCTCTCTGAATCGACAACTATCACCTCTTGAAAATTCTTCAGACGTGACAGGCATTCGTCCAAATTTGCTTCTTCATTTTTTGTAGGAACTACCACTGTAACTGGTACTGTATTCATAGATCACGCTTAGATTTCAATATAAACGGGTTGCCTATCGCAACAACATTTTCGGGAATATCTCTCATAACGACACACCTTGCGGAAACAACAGATCCCTGTCCAATCACAACTCCAGGACCGACGAAAGCCTCAGCGCAGACCCAAACACCTTTTTCAATCGTTATAGGCAACTTTAGGAGAGGCATGGAACTCACTGTATAATCATGACTCCCACCGCATAAGTGTGCCCGCTGTGAGATGGTCACCGAGTCTGATATATCAATCAAACCTAGAGAATATAAATTAACACCATCACCAATTGCCACGTAGCAGCCAATCTTCAGATTCCATGGTATTGCAATTATAACACTAGGATATATATGTACATTTTTACCTATTTTGGCTCCGAATACTCTCAACATAAAAACCCTCCACCCCCAAAACAATTTAGGACTGAACTTGAAAAGAGGATTACAGAGTGACCAAACGACACGCCCGACCAACTCAAGATTGCTCCATTTTCTCTCAGAACGGTTTTTCTCAATATCTAGATTCATAATAATTTTTAGTTCTGTTGTAACACTTAGCAACAAGATAGAATAAGCATATGTTTCAGTAATTCCCGGCAATCTCACATCGGAAGGTGAATGCACACGGCAAAAATTGATGGACGAGAGCAGCCTCGATCCTCAGTGGTCGATATTATA
>NZ_JBQYLE010000039.1:0-3974 GCF_052681095.1 Granulosicoccus sp. 3-233 | reverse complement strand
GCGTTGAATCCTGATCCCGCCTTACGTAGGCGAGGTTCTGTCGGCCCAAATAGGGAGCAGTTGCTCAGGTCGAACTAGATCACTCGAGGAGGCTCACGCCCAGACCGATGGATTGTGGGACATCGTTACTGAGCTCAAACAGCAGAATGATGAGATCCGGCAACAGAACGAAGAGCTTCGGGAGCAGGTGAAAGAGCTCAGAGAACGCATTGGCAAGAGTTCCCTCAATTCGTCTCGTCCACCCTCGTCGGATTCCCTACGTGTCAACCTGATGCCATACAGTCATCGTATGGGATAACATAGATTTCAGGGCTATGGAAACAGGAACACAGACAGTGCCCAAAGATTCATCAGAGATACCCGACAGACAGGTCACGCCTGATCCAAAGCTAGAGAAGCGCACTCGGCGTGTGTTCAAACCCGAGTATAAGCTGCGCATCGTTCAGGAGGCCAATGCGTGCAAACACGGCGAGCTGGGTGCGTTGCTCAGGCGTGAAAAGCTCTACAGTAATCAGCTCTCGGATTGGGGACGTGAGTATGCCGAGAACGGCATCGAGGGTTTGAGCAAGTCCTCTCCAGGCCCTTCTCCTGCCAAGAGCGCCGAGCAACGTGAAACCGAGAAGCTCAAACGTCAAGTGGCATCGCTCAACAACGAGCTGGCTATCGCCAACGATTGCCTGACTATCCAAAAAACGTCTTGTCAATTCTCGATCGTTCGAGCAATGGGAAAACGCAGTGAACCTCGCTCTTGAAGAGCGCCCCAGCCGGTTGCCGCTAAGTGTTGCCTGCCGGGCACTGGGGCTCAATCGCAGCAGCGTCTATCAGCGCCAGAAGGGACTTGTCGGCAATGACAGCACGAAGCGTAGTCGCAAGAACGCCCCTCAGCCACGCGCGCTGAGTGAGCAGGAATGCCAGGGCGTTCTTGCGACATTGCGTAGCCCTGAGCACAGCAATCAGCCTCCTGCAGAAGTGCACCAACGTCTTCTCGAGCAAGGCGATGCCCCCTGTTCGATGCCCCCTGCATGCATCGGCTTCTGCGCAAGGGAGGCGAAAACGGTGAACGACGCGATCAGAAGGCCGGCGCAGCATCATGCCATACCGCGCCTGAAAGCAACTGGACCCAACCAGGTCTGGACATGGGACATCGTGCGCCACGAGGCGCTTTTAACCGCGTGGCAGTGAAAGACCGCCACGGCCTGACTGTCGCAGCAGTCGGGTACAAGCTGAGGGCAGCCTGATCCGGGGAACACCGGTGAAGGTGGGAGCAGTCCTGACAACGCCGAGATGCTTTAGAACCGTCAGATATAGCAGGTTCGGCAAGCAAGACAGGAAGGTATAACGAGAGTGAACCAACAGCATAAAGCCTCTAAAGAGCGAGCCACCAGCTCCAACCTGACGGATGTGGGCTGGGTTGCAGTGCGTACCCACGATCAATATCAGTCGTGGCAACTCCTTGTTCGTTTGTATGTCGTCGATCGGGAGGTCATCGTGAATGCCTGCGGCGTAGCGTTGACGAAGCTGCAGGGGCATAGTTGGATACCTAACCTGATAAGCGGGAGAAAGTGAACGTGGGAACCGGATTTACAGCCCTTGAGAGTGAAAGCTCGACGAGGAAGGCGTGTTGCCCGCTGATGCTGTGGATCTGGGGCGGAGGGGCCGTAGTAGTTCGAGCACGGGAAAGCCGTGTACATAGCGAAGGGCCCCAGCAAGATCGTAACAAACTACGATTGCGAGGAGCTCGCCGGTGAATACTGGTGATCCATGGCCAGAGCGGGAAGCCGCCGAGGCTCGGGTACTGGCAATGCAATGTAAGTTACACCAATGGGCAACGTCTGATAGTGGACGTTGCTTTGATGATTTGTTTAACCTAGTACACGACCCCGCCTTCCTTGTTGTCGCATGGCACAGGGTTCGGGGCAACAAAGGCAAGCGCAGTGCAGGAATCGACGGGGTGAGACCCATCTCGATAGATAATCCTGAGTTGTTTCTTGGCGAGCTAAGAGAATCACTCAAAGCTCGATGCTATATCGCTTCGCCTGTTCGGCAAAAGTGGATCCCCAAAGCGAGTGGCAAACGCCGTTCTCTAGGTAAACCCACTACGATCGACCGGGTGGTGCAAGCATCTTTGTCTCTAGTACTTGAGCCGATTTTTGAAGCTGATTTTCTGCCATGTTCCTATGGCTTTCGGCCTAATCGTCGTGCTCAGGACGCAATAGCGGAAATACGTTTCCTTGCTAATCCGGTCCGGAACTACCAATGGGTATTCGAGGCGGATATCAAGGCGTGCTTCGACAACATCGCACATGGGCCTTTACTACGGCGCATTGCTAAGCGTGTTGGCGATAAACGAGTACTTTCGCTGATTCGCGGATCACTACGTGCTGGTATCCTCGGTGAGGATGACAAGGCACGTGGAACGATTACTGGTACGCCTCAGGGCGGCATATTATCACCACTACTAGCCAACATCGCGTTGTCTATTTTGGACGAGCACTTTGCCAGGAAATGGGAAGCGCTTGGTCCATCTTGGACACGAGCAAAACGACGTCGAGCCGGTACACCAGCGATGAGGCTTTTTCGCTACGCGGACGACTTCGTGATCATGGTGGCTGGCAAACGGAGCGATGCAGAAGCGTTGTGGGATGAAGTGGCTTTGATTATTGAACCGATAGGTCTGAGCCTATCGCAAGAGAAAACAAAGGTATGCCATGTGGACGATGGGTTTGACTTTCTCGGCTGGCGAGTTCACCGCCGCCGCTGGAGAGGTCGCAACGGAAAGAAAGCTGTATATTCCTATCCGTCAAAGAAATCTCTTACAACTTTGATGACAAAGATACGCTCTCTAACCCGTAAAAACAAACATAGAACGCTTGGTGAACTGCTGCACTCTGTCAATAGAGTGTTGCGAGGATGGTGTGAGTACTTCCGATACGGTGTATCTGCAAGAACGTTCAGCTATGTGGATTACTTCACGTGGCATCGGATCTTCCGATGGCGTTACAAGCGACACGCCAAGATCGGTAAGAAGGCTCTCGTTGACCGTCATATGCCGAACTGGCAAATGAGCGATGCAGACGTCTCCTTATTCAAACCACAATCGGTATCCATTATCAGATACCGGTATCGTGGTGCGAAGATACGCACACCGTGGGCGTTCTCGGCATGATCTTGTGGAGAGCCGGATGCGGTGAGAGTCGCACGTCCGGTTCGGAGGGCGAGCCACGGAAACTTGGCCGGAGCAATCTGGCAGTGAGCGCCGTGGCCCGACCCTACAGCAAACTGCCTCTCGTGACTCAGGGTGTCTATCTGTCTCTCTACGCCATCACGGACCTGTTCAGTCGCTATACCGTTGCCTGGATGATCTCTTTGAAGGAGAACAGTGCACTGGCAACGCAGCTGATGGGTGAGGCAAGCGCTCGGTACAGTATCGTCCCGGGGCAGCTGACATTGCATCAGGACAGGGACTCTCCCATAACGGCCAACGGTTTTCTAGGAGCCATGCGGACGCTGGATATCACTTGCAGTCATAGTCGTCCTCGGGTCAGTAATGACAACGCGTTCAGCGAAAGTGCATTCAAGACATTGAAGTACTAACCGACCTATCCAGGAAAATTCAACAGCACTGAGCATGCCCGTCAATGGTGTAGTGATTACTACCAATGGGCGAACTTCCACCACCATCATAGCGGACTGAATGGGGATACCCCGGTGCAGGTATTCACCGGCACCTTCGCCGAAATTGCCAAAACCAAACAGGCGGCGATGGACAATCGCTACCGGCTCAATCCAGAGCGATTCGTCAGAGGACGGCCACGGGTGAAGTTGCCGCCAACGGAAGTGGCGATCAATCCGATCAGTGATGAGGAAATTGCCGACGGAGTACTCGATGCCGTCAACGTAAGCGTTCACGACATCAGGCTGGCGTTCTGACGCATGTAACCTATCATCAGTGCATCACCCGCACTTGCTGCTAG
>NZ_JBQYLE010000038.1:3286-4670 GCF_052681095.1 Granulosicoccus sp. 3-233 | reverse complement strand
ACTGCTTGGGTGTTATATGGTCAAGCCTCACGGGCAATTAGTACAGGTTAGCTTCACACATTACTGCGCTTCCACACCCTGCCTATCAACCTTGTGGTCTTCAAGGGCCCTTCAGGAATCTCAAGGATTCAGTGAGAACTCATCTTGGGAGGGGCTTCCCGCTTAGATGCTTTCAGCGGTTATCCTGTCCGATCGTAGCTACCCGGCAATGCCACTGGCGTGACAACCGGAACACCAGGGGATCGTCCACTCCGGTCCTCTCGTACTAGGAGCAGCTTCCCTCAATTCTCAAACGCCCACGGCAGATAGGGACCGAACTGTCTCACGACGTTCTAAACCCAGCTCGCGTACCACTTTAAATGGCGAACAGCCATACCCTTGGGACCTGCTACAGCCCCAGGATGTGATGAGCCGACATCGAGGTGCCAAACTCCTCCGTCGATATGGACTCTTGGGAGGAATCAGCCTGTTATCCCCGGAGTACCTTTTATCCGTTGAGCGATGGCCCTTCCATGCAGAACCACCGGATCACTAAGACCTGCTTTCGCACCTGCTCGACGTGTCTGTCTCGCAGTCAAGCACCCTTATGCCTTTGCACAAACCGCACGATTTCCGACCGTACTTAGGGTACCTTCGCGCTCCTCCGTTACTCTTTGGGAGGAGACCGCCCCAGTCAAACTACCCACCATACACTGTCCTCAACCCGGATAACGGGCCCAAGTTAGAACTCCAAACATACCAGGGTGGTATTTCAAGGACGGCTCCACGCAATCTGGCGATCACGTTTCAACGCCTCCCACCTATCCTACACAAGTAGGTTCAAAGTTCAGTGCAAAGCTGTAGTAAAGGTTCACGGGGTCTTTCCGTCTAGCCGCGGGTACACGGCATCTTAACCGCGAATTCAATTTCACTGAGTCTCGGGTGGAGACAGTGTGGCCATCGTTACGCCATTCGTGCAGGTCGGAACTTACCCGACAAGGAATTTCGCTACCTTAGGACCGTTATAGTTACGGCCGCCGTTTACCGGGGCTTCGATCAAGAGCTTCTCCGAAGATAACCCCATCAATTAACCTTCCGGCACCGGGCAGGCGTCACACCCTATACGTCCACTTGCGTGTTTGCAGAGTGCTATGTTTTTAGTAAACAGTCGCAGCCACCTGGTCACTGCGGCCCCCAAAAGCTTAGAAAGCAAATTCATCACTCTCAGGGGCGCACCTTCTCCCGAAGTTACGGTGCTATTTTGCCTAGTTCCTTCACCCGAGTTCTCTCAAGCGCCTTGGTATTCTCAACCTACCCACCTGTGTCGGTTTGGGGTACGGACACTGGTTACCTGAAGCTTAGAGGATTTTCTTGGAAGCATGGCATCAACCACTTCGCTCAAAAA
>NZ_JBQYLE010000038.1:1630-3189 GCF_052681095.1 Granulosicoccus sp. 3-233 | reverse complement strand
AAAGAGCTCGTCATCACGTCTCAGGTAAAGCGATCCCGGATTTGCCTAAGATCACACCCTACTCGCTTAAACCGGACACCAACTGCCGGCTGGCCTAGCCTTCTCCGTCTCCCCATCGCAGTAACTAGTGGTACAGGAATATTAACCTGTTTTCCATCGACTACGCCTTTCGGCCTCGCCTTAGGATCCGACTAACCCTGCTCCGATTAACGTTGAGCAGGAAACCTTGGGTTTTCGGCGTGCGGGTTTCTCACCCGCATTGTCGTTACTTATGTCAGCATTCGCACTTCTGATACCTCCAGCATGCCTCACAGCACACCTTCGCAGGCTTACAGAACGCTCCTCTACCGAGCAGATAAATCTGCTCCCGTAGCTTCGGTATATTGCTTGAGCCCCGATAAATCTTCCGCGCAGGCCGACTAGACCAGTGAGCTATTACGCTTTCTTTAAAGGATGGCTGCTTCTAAGCCAACCTCCTGGCTGTCTATGCCTTCCCACATCGTTTCCCACTGAGCAATATTTAGGGACCTTAGCTGACGGTCTGGGTTGTTTCCCTCTTCACGACGGACGTTAGCACCCGCCGTGTGTCTCCCATGATTGCACTTGCTGGTATTCGGAGTTTGCAATGGTTTGGTAAGCCGGGATGGCCCCCTAGCCATAACAGTGCTCTACCCCCAGCAGTGATACATGAGGCTCTACCTAAATAGATTTCGAGGAGAACCAGCTATCTCCGGGTTTGATTAGCCTTTCACTCCGATCCACAGCTCATCCCCTCATTTTTCAACATAAGTGGGTTCGGTCCTCCAGTTGATGTTACTCAACCTTCAACCTGGCCATGGATAGATCACCCGGTTTCGGGTCTATTCCCAGCGACTATGTCGCCCATTTAAGACTCGGTTTCCCTACGCCTCCGCTAAGCACTTAAGCTTGCCACTGAGAATAAGTCGCTGACCCATTATACAAAAGGTACGCAGTCACCCCACAAGGAGGCTCCTACTGCTTGTATGCATACGGTTTCAGGGTCTATTTCACTCCCCTAAAAGGGGTTCTTTTCACCTTTCCCTCACGGTACTAGTTCACTATCGGTCAGTAAGGAGTATTTAGCCTTGGAGGATGGTCCCCCCATGTTCAGTCAAGATAACACGTGTCCCGACCTACTCGAATAACCAATGGATAGATTTCGTGTACGAGGCTATCACTGTCTATGGCTGCACTTTCCAGAGCATTCCACTATCACACCATCGGGTTTAGGGCTGCTCCCCGTTCGCTCGCCGCTACTAAGGGAATCTCGGTTGATTTCTTTTCCTCCGGGTACTTAGATGTTTCAGTTCCCCGGGTTCGCCTCCGCAAGCTATGTATTCACTTACGGATAACGTGCTGATGCACGCTGGGTTTCCCCATTCGGACATCGCGGGATCAAAGCATGTTTGACTACTCCCCCGCGCTTTTCGCAGTCTACTACGTCCTTCATCGCCTCTTACTGCCTAGGCATCCACCGTATGCACTTATTCGCTTGACCATATAACCCCAAACAGTCGCTACAAGCTATGAGCAACTGT
>NZ_JBQYLE010000037.1:0-5456 GCF_052681095.1 Granulosicoccus sp. 3-233 | reverse complement strand
GTAGTCCACAGGCAGAAGCTTGGCCTGCTGGCGTTCAAGCCAGCGTGTATTGTCGTGGTTCTGGCAGCGCTGACAGCTACGGTGTCCGCAGGATCGCCAAGTGCCTTGTGTGTGTTCACAGTTCGGGCAGTACCAGTGCAACTGCCCGTTGTGCTCCGTGCGGCAGCGTCGCATGGCCGCCAGGGCCTGTCGGTGCTCGCTGCGTAGCCGGTGTCCATGGCGGACTAGAAACGGGTCCGCGTAGCGCTCGATCGTCTGCAGTAGTGTCATGAGCGCATCACTCCACCGCATCGAGCGTGACGGGTAGGTCCTGGATCATCGCATCGACCAACTCGCCCGCCTGTTGCTGAGCGGGTTCGGTCAGTTTGGTGTACACCAGCGTTGTCGTGATCGAGGCGTGTCCGAGCAACTGTTGAATGTGCTGCAAGCTCAGACCTCGCTCGAGCAAATGCGTGGCATAGGCATGGCGCAGGGTGTGAGTCGTGACCCGCGTGCGGATACCGGCCTCGAAGGACACGCGTTTGATGGATCGTTGAACGCCGCTGGCGCTCATTGTTTTGGTCGCCCGGTACTTCTCCTGAGCGGTTCTGCCGTCGGGAAAAAGCCACTTCGGATGCCGGTGAGTGGCCCAGTAACGACGCAAGCTCAGTAGCGTACGTTGGGGTAGGAAGACGTACCGATCCTTGTTGCCTTTGCCGAGGCGCACATGGATTCTGCGCTGGGCGGCATCGATGTCGAGCACTTGCAAGGCCAAAGCCTCGCCCAGGCGAAGCCCCATGCTGTAGGTGCACAGGAAGAAGGTCTCGTAGCGTTGTTCACGCGTGGCATTGATCAGATTGGCCACTTGGGCATGGGTGATCACATCGGGCAGGGATTGCACCCGCTTGGGCTTGACAATGGTGCCCCAGTCCATTGGTTTGTTGACGACGTGTTTGAAGAAGAATTGCAGTCCCGCTCGATCCGATCGGACGGTGCTCCAGGAATGCGAATCAATCAGGGCGACGAAGTGCTGGCGCAACTCATCCGGCGTCAAGCGGTCGGGGCAGCAATCGTAGGCGGTAGAGACACGGCGCACGGCGCGAGCATAGACATCCTGCGCGGAAGGGCTCATGTTGCGTAGCTTGAGGGCGGTAAGGTGTTTCTGGTACTGTCGTTTGAAGCGACGTTGCTCGTTGGGTTGCATAGCGGTTTCCTCGTTTTTCACATCCCGGAATGGGGTGTGTGAGAAAACAGTGACACAGCATGGCAGTATCACTCTGCCGCGGAGCGGCTCCGTTCAACATTGCGATGGAGCTGTCGCTGGACCCAGGCACAGAACCTGGCTACGCCAGAACCCGCATCCGCTTCCAGCTCGGGTTAGCGCTGTTGTTATCTTCCTTTGGATCAGATGGTATCGAATTGCTAGCGATACAAGGCGAAGTTGACAAGCCAAACGGTCATGTATAGGATTCTGTACATAGATGAGATTAGGGTGATTCTATATATAGGCTAATCATCGTATGGAGGGTTCTATTGAAGAATAAAAAAATGGCTGCTGTTGTTAAAGATCATATGGATGATCCTGCTGGTCTCGCGCAGCGACGCATAAAGACTAAACTGATGAATGCGATCATCAATTACATTGATGATAAAGAGCTAACACAGTCAGCTGCGGCGGAAATCATGCTGGTCCAACGAACGCGTGTGAACGATGTTTGCAATGGACGCATTGATAGTATGACGATAGATGCCCTCGTAGCTATGACGGCCCGGCTAGGACTGGATCCGCTTGAGACCGCAGCCTAAATAGCGGTAAATCAATTGACTCAGCACTTTATTGGATACGATTCCTGTGAGTCAATAAAGTAAGAAAAATATAATGAGAGAACGGAAAGATGCCAGTAGTTTTCAGGCTCGATGGCTTTAGGTTCTTCTTTTACTCAAATGAGGGTAATCCTCTGTAACCCGTACATATCCATGTACAGAAAGCTGGAGCTGAAGCCAAATTCTGGGTTGGTACAGAAATAACCCTGGACACTAGTGATGGCTTTGATGCGAAGACGCTGAGGAAGCTACTGAAAATAGTAGAAGAAAATAGAACTCTGATTGAGGAAAGGTGGGATGAGTACTTCGGCTAAGAACGTTAAGTTTGCAAATGATTCAATGTGGGTAGAGCTAACTGATGGACGCACTATTGGTGTACCACTTGCCTGGTTTCCCCGTTTGTTAAATGCATCGGAAGATCAATTGAAGAATTACACATTCAGTCCTAATGGTATTCACTGGGATTCTCTAGATGAGGACATATCAGTAAGTGGGTTGCTAGCGGGACGGGGCGATCAAACAAAGCAAGGGAAAGTAGCAGCGTAAATATTCTCGCGGTAACTCGCCAATGAGAGGATCGAATATCTAAAAACGGAAGATAACCAAGCGATGATCGTGTCCAGATAAATCCCGAATCTTGGGAGGGAGGTAAAAGACCTGAAATTGATTGATGTTACCCAGCGGGTGTAAATCCCGCCACGCCAACGCTTGGCCAGCAGGCAGGTAGTGAACCCGAGGGCGATCACCAACAGGTGGTGTCTGAAGCAGGGGTAGCGAGTTGGCAGGCCGTGTATTGAGTCCCGAAATATGTACAGTTGTGGTCCGCAAGGATAGCTCTAGCCTGAATAAATCGTGCAGAGGTGGCGGAGTGTCACTAAAATTGTAGGCCTATCAGAGCTTTACAATCCAAAACGCACACACTCCGCCAGTGACAAATTGTACCCTGAACCGCAAGGTAAAAAAACGCTCAATCCAGATCAACTTCAACGGTGGCGATGTCAGTGGCATCGGCGGTGTTGAACTGTTACGAGCCGCTGATGACCGCCTTGGCTTGTGTAAGGCAGCCTGCAGATTGCTGCCCGATCCACGCGACCGCGCAGGTATCACACACCAATGGGAGGCGTTGTTTCGTCAGCGTATTTATGGCATTGCTGCAGGCTTCGCCGATCTGAATGACCACCGGCAATTACGTCATGATGCGGCTTTGCAATGCGCAGTTGGTGCTCTGGAACCCATGGGTAGTGCCTCAACCTTGTGTCGAATGGAAGCGGTAGCCAGCCAGATGCCGCCTTCGGAGTCGAGAAAAATGGTGTTTCAGATGCATGAGCTGATCCTGCAAACGTTCATTGAGTCGCATGACAAACCTCCCAAATCGCTCGTCCTGGACTTTGATGGCACCGATAGTCGAGTCTATGGCCAGCAGGAAGGTCGAAGCTACAGCAGTCACTATGGCGGCTATGCCTTTCTGCCCTTGTATGTATATTGCGGGAGTCATCTGCTGGTCAGCTACCTGCGGCCAGTGAATCGCACGGACTCCTACCACTCTGCTGCCGTATTGTCGTTGTTGGTCAAAGGGCTAAGAGCCCATTGGCCTGACGTGAAGATCGTTTTCCGTGGCGATGCCGGCTTCTACCGCCCCTTGCTGCTGAGTTGGTGTGAACGCCATGATGTTCGCTACATCATCGGTTACCGAAGCAACGAGGTGCTGTTGCGCGAATGCCAGACAACGATAAATACGCTGGACACTGCCTGGCACTGGCTTGAACACTACGAAGCGGATTTACCCTCCATAAAGCACTTTCTGGACATCGACTACCAGGCTGGAAGTTGGCGTCAAAGTCGGCGAATTGTCGCCAAGGTCGAACACAATGGCATCGGCCCCAATCAGCGGTTCATCGTCACAGATTTGGGTGGCGATGCGGACCAACTCTACAGCCAGGTGTATTGTGAAAGAGGCACTATGGAGAACCGGCACAAGGAGCTTCAGATGGGTCTGTTTGCAGATCGAACGAGTTGTTCAGCCTGGTGGAGCAACCAACTGCGAGTCATGTTCTCATCGCTGGCCTACGTACTATGGCAAAGCGTCAGACAGGTTGGTCTGGCAGGCACTACGCTGGCTAAGGCTCAGGTGTGGACCCTGCGTCAACGCCTGATCAACATCGGCGCTGTGGTGCTCAGAAATACCCGTCGAATAGAGCTTCGCCTCAGCAGCGCATCACTCGAAAAATCGAACTTCATGCTTGCCTTGCAACGACTCCAGGCAACGTAGTCACTGGCCAATGAAATGATCAACCTGCCAAACGGGGGAAAGGGGGCTGCTGCTCGCAAGTGTCAAAAATGCCTACTATATGACTTGAAAGGCCATCGACGTAGCGTCCAAATATGGCACAGTTGCATTATCCATCATCATGAAATGTTCAGGCTAGGCAACTGGAGTAAAGCCGACGGTGTTCATTGGCCGGAAGGCAGCAGTTCTGCACGTGCTATGGCAAGCGTGGAGAACACCACCGGGATCTGAGACCAGGGCACGCGAACAAAGGGGTAACCGGGGAACTGGAGAGATCCGATCGTATCCTGATGTCGGAAACCGGATGGGTGACACCGATATAGAAAACACCTGGCGTCGAGAGCTCACGTATCGGAGTTGTTGACGAGCCTTCGGGGACCACGAAACGAGGCGATACGGGCAGTCAGGTATCGGGGAACAAGCGAATAGCGGAGGACCCTGAGAGGTGCGGTTGGAAGTCTTAGCGGATCATAGTACCGATGTTCACGTGGATGTTGCAGTGAATGGGAAGGTGGCGAACGACTAAGCCCTGAGGAGCCACTGTAGGGAAGGAGAAGCCGGGTATGACGTATTGATGAGAAGACCGACGGGAGATACCTAAGAGATCAGAAACCGTCTCAACAAAATTTCATCAATTGCAGAGCACCCGGGTTCGACAGTTGCGAGCTGAAATCAGCCAATTTTGGTAGTATTCTCTAGAAGGAATGCGGGCTGCAGAGGTGTTTTTCCAGAATCGCTTGTAGTGGCACGTTTTGATAGATCTACTTTTGTTTCGCACTGGTATTGACAGAGATACCCGGTGTGATAATGTGTGGGCATGTTTGTCAAGCTCACCAAGTCTGGACCGCGCCGCTATCTGCAGCTGGCTGAGTCGTATCGCGATGAGAACGGGCGCGTAAAACAGCGCACCATTGCAAGTCTGGGTCGTCTGGAGAAAATAGACGCCAACTTCGATTCGCTCATTCGTGGACTTGAGCGTGCGACGGGTAGAAAATCCGTTGTCGATAATCAGTCGCCTTCCGATAGCAATGAAAAGCCCGTCATCAGTTTCGAGCCTGCTCGCGCGCTTGGTGATGTCTGGACATTGACGCAATTATGGAATGAGCTGGGATTTGATCGCCTGGCAAAGGTATTTCGATCATCAAAACGTAAACTCGATGTCGAGACCCTGCTGCGTGTCATGGTCTTCAACCGATTATGCGACCCGGAATCAAAACTGGGCGTATTGCGTTGGCTCGAGACGGTGTGTCTGCCTGGTGTGGATAGTAGCGGCTTTGCCTATCAGCACTTGCTCCGATCCATGGATGCGCTGATGGATGAGCGCGAGAAAGTGGATGAGGTCGTGTCGTCGCTACTGCGACCATTG
>NZ_JBQYLE010000036.1:0-5555 GCF_052681095.1 Granulosicoccus sp. 3-233 | reverse complement strand
ACTGGATGCGCTCATGCCGTGGAATATGAATTAGGGGCGGGTTGAAACGCAGAGGACCCTGTTACGTTGGCGCTTACTCTGCAAACGTGTAGCTCGAGGCCCCCATGACAGCGACAAAGATCTGTGCCTGTCGGATCTCGCCCGTGCGCCTATTGATGACCGGAACGGTCGGGCCACAGTGGTCGATGAATACTTTCTCACCAGCACGGTGGTGTTGACGCATGCTGCGCTTCTGCCTCAATTTCCACGCCCGGTAGCGCTGGGAAAACTGGGTATAGCGATGAGCTCGCTCGCCGACACGTTCCTCATGCTCGGCCCACAACCGGAGCAAGGTCACGCCCTTGCGTTTAAGCTCCTGATGAATCACGAACCAATCCGGCTCGATGTAGCGTGATGGGGACTTGCCTGAGTTGGGAAACAGGCGTTGTTCGAGGGCAGCCTCGTCAACTCCGTCAGGCAATGGCCAGCTACGTATTCCCACCGCAGAGGCGATGGAGACGTACTTGCCGATCGCACCTTTTGATAAACCGACGGCTTGCGCGATCTTTTGATGACTGAGTTTTGAGTCGTACTTCAGTCGCAATATTTCGATAATGGTAGGCATGGATATCCTCGGTGTCGGCACGTTCTGATCTCTGATGCGGTGATCAGGGAGTAAGGCCGAAAAAAGTGGAAGAAATCCAGTGTCTTGGGTGTGATTTCGGTTGATCGTGACCGCGGTTTTCATCATCGTGACCGCTGATTTCGGAAATTGGCCCGAAATCGGTCATCATCAGTTGAAATTGCCGGTCACGATCGGCCGAAATAGGCGGTCACGATGAATTGAAATGAGCGGTCAAGGTGCGCCGAAATACACACCTCCGCGGGCGGCTGGTTGCGGTATTCCTCGCTATGCAAGGTATCGCGGATATCGCGACGCTCCTGCTCGCTCAGAGCACGAGGTTGAACCGAGTTCTTCCGACTCCGATTCGCCTTGTCACCAACCAAGCCTCGCTGCCGCTGGTAGACGCTGCTACGATTCAGTCCAAGCACTTTGCAGGCAACACTCAATGGCAAGCGCTCCGGTCGCTGTTCGATGGCCAGGCTCACTGCGTACTCCCATTGCTCGAACGATCGAGAATCGACAATACTTTTTTTTGGATACTCAGGCAGTCATCGGCAATCGCCAATTCATTCTGAAGCTTCTGTACCTGGTTCTTGAGTTTGTCGACTTCGCGTTGTTCTGCCGTCTTTGACGGAGCAGGCCCTGGAGAGGACTTGCTCAAGCCTTCGAGTCCGTTCTCGGCGTACTCTCGGCGCCAGTCTGAGAGCTGGTTGCTGTAGAGCTTCTCTCGTCTGAGCAAGGCACCCAGCTCACCGTGTTTGCAAGCATTGGCTTCCTGAACAATACGCAGTTTGTACTCGGGCTTGAAAACTCGCCGTGTGCGCTTCTCCAGCTTGGAATCAGGCGTCACCTGGCTGTCGGGCATATCTGATGGATCTTTCGGCACTGTCTGTGTTCCTGTTTTCATAGCCCTGAAATCTATGTTATCCCATACGATGACTGTATGGCATCAGGTTGACACGTAGGGGGAGAGAGGTGCGAATGAGAATGGAAATGGACTGATCAGGCAGTATTTTCCGAAAGGGTCAGACTTCAGCACGATTACCGATGAAGACCTGAGGCAAGTGGAGAGAAAATTGAATAATAGACCTCGCAAGTGCCTTGATATGAAAACGCCAAATCAGGTAGCCTTTGGCATTACCCCAACCGTTGCACTTGGGATTTGAAACCGCGTAATATCAAACTCAGGCTGGGGTGTGAAACTATCCTTTGGTATAGGAATGATATATTGCTTGATGAGGACTCGGCTTGTTGCCTTCATAAGTGATAACAAGAGTTGGTTTTCTGTGTTGACGAATAGAAATATTTAGTTGCATGGTGGTAGTTATTCGCATAGACTCACCAAAAAATTGACGGCTATTTATATCTGGTCAATTAGTTGATTTCGATCACCGTCGTGTCGGCCACATGCATGAGAGGAACTTCTTGATTACGTAGCTTCCTAAGCAGCACTTATTGCTGTATATATGAACAGTGCTAGAACAATAGGGCCAAGTCAATGCCTCGTAACCAGATTCAGTTCCAGAAGGGCCTTTCCGAGCTAGAGTTCGAGGAGCTTTATGGCGCTGAGGAATTCTGTTTTCTCGCCTTTTACGAACTTCGCTGGCCGGATAACTTTGCCTGCCCTTGCTGTGAGCATAGGAAGGGGTATGAGTTGGAGCATCGTCGACTAGTGCAGTGTGCTGACTGCCGGACTCAAACATACATTACCGTTGGCACTATTTTTCACGTCACCAAGCTGCCACTGACTACATGGTTTCGGACGATGTACCACCTGACCCAATCCAAGAATGGCGTCTTAGCGATGGAACTGAAGCGTCGACTTCGCGCGTCTTACAACACGCCTTGGCTGATTAAGCAATTGCTGATGCAGACCATGAAGGAGCGGGAGGCGAGCCGGAAACTGACGGATCGCATCGAGATCGATGATGCCCACTTGGGTGGCGAGCGAGCGCGGAAGCCGGCAAAAGCAGGACGCAGTGCTGAAGGAAAAACACCCTTTATCTCCGCAGTTCAGACGGATAGAGACGGCAAAACTCAGACAATGACGCTGCAGGTTGTGAACGGATTCAGTAACGACGAGGTTCGTGCGTTTGCCAAGGAAAAGGTGGTCTCCGGAGCCGATGTCTACAGTGATGGCCTGGCTTGTTTCGGCGCTGTGATTGATCAAGGCTGCAGTCATACGGTTGTCGTTTCTGGCGGCGGATGTCGGGCGGTGTAGAAGCCGACGTTCAAATGGGTTAACACAGCACTTGGCAACATCAAGTCCGCACTCAAGGGTACATACCGCCAGGTTTCGCCAGAACATCTGGCCACGCTACCTGGCGGGGTTTCAATATCGATTCAACAGGCGACACGATCTTGCGGGAATTTTAAAGCGATTGGCGTACAGCACTTTACGCACACCACCTTTCCTATATCGATTCGTAAAGCTGGTTGAGTCTCGTGCGTAATAAAGAGGAAGTTTTAACAAATAAATTGGGTGACAGAGGATCTCGGCATTGGAGGAATCTTGATCAGCGCTGTCTTCCACATGACACGTTGAGAGCTGTATATCAAGGTATGGGCAGCAAAGTGCTGTAATAGTGACGTAAATATGGATAACTACGAGGATTACACATGAAACGAAACAAAATAGCGGCAGCGGTAGCTTTAATTGTTGCTGCACCGGGAATATCCACCGCGGCCGTAACCATCAACCAGAGTGGCGCAACGCACGTCACTAACTGGACTCAGAATGGTGGCGCGAATGCAGATATTCTGGTTAACCAGGGCGGAGATATAGCTCATAACGTCAATATAATACAAGCCGGGACTCCTGCAGAATTCAATATCGAAGTCAATCAGAACGGTGATTTCATCGGCAACAATGTGAACATCCGTCAGATAAAGACGAACCCTAGAGAGAACAGTATTCTTGTAAACCAGGATGGAAACGATCTGGATGTGAATATTCAGGCTATCGGGGACACGGCTTCTACCGACACCCCCAATGACTACACAGTCGATCAGACTGGAGAGTCTCAGGAAGTGGACATTATCTCGCAACGCAGTAGTGGCGACTTGGTCAGCGTCTCACAAGCAGGTATCGGGCAGAAGGGAACAGTAAGGTTGATTGATGTCGAATCGGCCACTGTCACGATTGATCAGGACGGTGCTGATAACCAGGCTGAGGCTGATATTTCAATTTCCCGTACAGGTGGTGCCGGTCCATTTACCACTACAGCGACTATCGGTCAAACGGGTACTGCCAACTTTGCCAAACTGACGAGTTTTCTTGATAAAAGCAGCAGTGTAAGTATCGACCAAAGCGATGACTCTAATGACGGTCGAGTTTTTCTGTATGATACAACAGGCACTACAGTTGGGATTTCTCAGAACGTTGAAGGTGACAACAACTCAGCCACGCTGACTGTAAGAAACTCAGAAGGCAGTAATATCTCCGCCACTCAGCAGGGTGACAACAACGAAGCGATCTCGCTGGTGCGAGGAGATGACGGAAGCATTGTATTAATCAGCCAGGCAGATTCAGACAACACTGCGCGAGCCAATGTGCTTAACAATTCCACTGCCACTGTATCAATTGATCAAACAGCAGACGGCGATCTCAACGACGCTGTAATCATCGTACGAGAGAGCAATGGCAGCAATGTCAGTGTTACGCAGGATGGCAACGAACACGTTGCAGATGTGTTTCTAAAAGACGATGACGGCAGCATGGTGTCTGTTACTCAGTCTCTCGGACAGAATCAGGCGGGTGTGAGTGTAGAAGGCGGCTTGAATAGTACGTTGACTGTAAATCAGTCAGGAAGACTCGGTATAGTCGATATTGCTGGTGATGATATCGACTCGGCGATTGTTGTAGTGATGCAGGACTCTAGCAGTTTTGAGAATACAGCCATCGTCAGCCTTAATGGTGCAACAGGCACGGCGGCCACGATAGATCAAAGCGGTGAGTTGAACGTGTCGAGTGTCATCGGAAGCATATCAGACACCAATAGTTTGTTGAGCATAATTCAAGCCGACGATGCGAATATGGCGGGTATAAATATGCAGGAATCCGCGAATCTGTCAGTTGCACTTTCACAAGGTGCGATGGGAGGTGATGAGAATTTGGCTTTGGTTGACCTGGTTGAATCCAATAGAACGGATTTGACAATAACGCAAAATGGCAACAATAACGCGGTAGGGTCACTTGCACCGTTTGAGTTCCAGGGAGATCGCGGGTCAGTAGTCGCTTTCAACCAGGCTGACGACGGCAACTCGATTGATGGTTCTATCGTAGAGTCAAGGTTCGAATTGAATGTTAGTCAAGGTTTGACCGGTGGCGATGACAATGAGGCATTCTTGGGTGTTGACAATGCAAATCAGACTGTCGTTAATATCAATCAGAATGATAATATGAATGTGGCTATGTTAGACATTCAAAACGATTTCGATAGTGTTGTAAGCATCACACAATCCAACCTTGGCGTTGCACATTCGGCATCTATCTCCATGAACGATACGCAGGATGGCAACTTCTCAATCGAGCAGAGTGGATTGAACCATATGGCTTCAATCAGTGCGACTGATGTGTTGGGTGCTTCAGCTGTGATTGTGCAGTCAGGAGGTAGCGGTAATACTTCAGTTGCTACCTTGGTCAACGGTGATGATGGTGTAGCTCTGACTATCAATCAGATCGATTGTTTTCAATGCAGCGCTACTGCTGATTCCGGAAACCGTTCTATCAATCAACTTTGATTGGTTTAGTTAGTGTTTGATTCTCGCTGATTTTTCAGAGCGAAGAATAAGGTAATGCCCCCAGTCTGCCAAGTAGACTGGCTGGGGGTTTTGCAAATCAAATAGTCATAGTAGCAGGAGCTGAGTTCTTCGTCAGCAGTTCCCGGCCAGTGAAAACGGCCCTGACTATCAACGAGTTGCAGAGTTCTGACAAGTCGCCTTTCGTAAC
>NZ_JBQYLE010000035.1:5338-5691 GCF_052681095.1 Granulosicoccus sp. 3-233 | reverse complement strand
TTCGTATTCGACCCGCCCGGGCTGCTACCTCAAGCCTGAACCGGCTTCACGCAGTGGCTATGCAGTGAACGGGTACCTTTCAGCTTGGAGCTGACTTTGGCATACTCCCGGTTGTATATAACGATTGCTCCATTAAAAATCCCGGGTAAAAGGATATTATTATGCGTAACAGGACTATTCGACTATCAAACACAGTTCTATTTTCTCGTTATATAATTGTTTTTATTGGCCTTATAGTTCTGTTAAGTCAAAGTGCGCTTGCCTATGCGGCTGGGCGGGTTGATCTGGTTGCCAACCCTCGCATTGTCGGCGCTGATTCCAATCCCGTCTCCCAAATCACTCTCGGTGAAAAC
>NZ_JBQYLE010000035.1:0-5243 GCF_052681095.1 Granulosicoccus sp. 3-233 | reverse complement strand
GGATTATATTGATTTTGGCATCATCAATGGCCCAACCAGCAACAGCGTCAGTGTCAACGCGGTAGAGCCTGTAGGGCGGGTTGATCTGGTTGCCAACCCTCGCATTGTCGGCGCTGATTCCAATCCCGTCTCCCAAATCACTCTCGGTGAAAACTTTCGGATCAACTTCTCCCTTCGAGAATTCCAAGGCGAACCCAAACAACTCCTAGGTGCCCGAGTTGTTATCGATCCACCTGGTGGCGGTGATCCCATTATCCCCCCCGAACTTGATCTCGGCCCACTTAACTTCGGTGCCAGGCAAACTATTTCGCGTAATTTGTCTTCTTCCATCTTTCGAGATCGTGACCCAGGCACCTACCGATTCCGTGTGCAAGGCAGATTCTTGGCAGAAGAGGATTATATTGATTTTGGCATCATCAATGGCCCAACCAGCAACAGCGTCAGTGTCAACGCGGTAGAGCCTGTAGGGCGAGTTAACCTTGCGGGATCGCCAATAATCACTGGCACTACACTTATAGCACCCAATCAGGTCTCTCTTGGCGAGAATTTCAACATCAATGTCACACTCGCAGAATACCAAGGAGCGCCTAAAGAACTATTGGGACTCAGAGTGGTTATTGATCCACCCAATGGCGGAGAAACTATTGAACCATTAGAATTAGTATCAGGCCCAATCTCGTTCACTGCTAACCAGTCTGTCTCCCGGTCATTCACCACTAGTATATTTGAGCAGAATGGACCCGGTACCTACGGAATTCGCGTTCAAGGGCTATTCAGCACGCTTGAAGGGTTTATTGATCTGGGGTTTGTTGAGGGTGCGACTGGCAACAATCCTATTTTCATCACCGCTATCCAAACCGTTGAGCCGGTTGGCTGGATTGATCTGGCAACCGGATTGACGATTTCCCCTAGAAATATTGCGACGCCATCGACGCAAGTTCTTTTGGATAAATTCTTCGATGTCAATATCTCACTTAAAGAATATCTGGGTGCGCCCAAGGCGATTCTTGGTGCACGTATTGTGATAGAACCACCCAGTGGTGCCCCCGTTATTACACCTCCCGAATTGACGATAGGGCCAACAGTATTCTCAGCCAATCAGCAGATTGACCGAACCTTGACTACCAGAATATTCTCCGAGCATGGTCCAGGTGTCTATAAGTTGCGAGCACAGGGTCTGTTCAACTTAAGCGAAGGCTACATTGACTTTGACATAGTGCCGGAAGGAACGGGTGCGAACCCCCTAACTATCACCGCAACGGGACAAACCAACAGTTACTCGTCAATTACCAAACAAGAGAATAATGCTATTTTTATTACTCATGGTTGGAAATCGTCTTCAGATGCGTGGCCGTCGGAAATGGGGAGTAGTATCTGCAATCGACTTGGAATCTCGATGAGTGAAATCGATGTTAATGCGAACGACTTTACTTTCATCTGCTCCGGAAACCAATGGGATGTATGGGTTATTGATTGGAGCAGTGTGGCATCGCAAAGCCCGCCCAGCACTGCCTTCAATGGTGCTTCTACAATAGCTGAAAGTATTGCAAGAAGGTTATATCCTATGGAATACGATCATATACACTTTGTGGCACATAGTGCGGGATCGAATCTGATAAGCAGCTTTGCGACGTTATTTAGGACCGGTGCAGAAAATTCTAGTTCGATTAAAAAACCATTTATACATTTAACATTTCTTGATGCCTACGATCCCAACACAATTGATCTTGACAATACAACTCAAGACTATAGTCAATTGGGTCAAGACGCAGACGCGGTAGATAATTATATCGATTCGCGTTTTCTTGGCGGAAATTTATTTGGACTTGATAGAACTCAAAATATTGTAGCCGGTGCTACAAACTTTGAGATCAAGAATGCTGAAATAAGAGTTCCGACAACTCTAGAATTGCTCAGCGGTGACGCCCAATGGCGTCATGCATGGCCTTACGTTTTTTATAATAACTCAATAAGGAATGCTGGCTATCAAGTCGGATTTCAACTGTCCTTAGAATCTGGAAGGTTGGCTACTGTTTTGGATAGAACAACTAAGTACTGCATTATTAATAACGTCACTGATGGCTGTTCGGCGGAATCTGTTGGCACGTTCCCAGTAACAGCGGAAATTGACAATATATATATTGGTGAAGTAGAGCGACTTGCTACTTTAGAATTTGACTCCTCGGATGTAAGTAATCCCGAAGACGGATACGTATTTTCACGAACAGACGTGGAGGAACTCCGATGGATAGCAACTAATAATAATGGAGTCGTCGGGAGTATCTGGATAGATCAGTTGTGCGCTGAATCCTTAGGTGGCCCAACAGTATTCGGCAACTGGGGGGAATTAACAGATCGAGCCCCAGCCCAAGACTCAATAAATGATCCTTGCACAACCATGGGATCTGATCCGGTAGTGAACCCTACAGGATACGTATTTTCACGAACAGACGTGGAGGAACTCCGATGGATAGCGACTAATAATAATGGAGTCGTTGGGAGTATCTGGATAGATCAGTTGTGCGCTGAATCCTTAGGTGGCCCAACAGTATTCGGCAACTGGGGGGAATTAACAGCTCGAGCCCCGGCTCAAGACACGATAGATAGTCCTTGCACAACCATGGGAACTGATCCGGTGGTGAATCCTACAGGATACGTATTTTCACGAACAGACGTGGAGGAACTCCGATGGATAGCAACTAATAATGAAGGAGTCACGGGGAGTATCTGGATAGGTCAGATGTGCGCTGAATCCTTAGGTGGCCCAACAGTGTTTGGCGACTGGGGGGAATTAACAGCTCGAGCCCCGGCTCAAGACACGATAGATAGTCCTTGCACAACCATGGGATCTGATCCGGTGGTGAATCCTACAGGATACGTATTTTCACGAACAGACGTGGAGGAACTCCGATGGATAGCAACTAATAGTGATGGAGTCGTGGGGAGTATCTGGATAGATCAGTTGTGCGCTGAATCCTTAGGTGGCTCAACAGTATTTGGCGACTGGGGGGAATTAACAGCTCGAGCCCCTGCTCAAGATTCGATAGATAGTCCCTGCCGATAAAGATGATTTGGTATTTAGTTTCCAATTTTAACTATCAACAGCAATCCTGCCCGTCAAATTAACAGTCAATCAGAACACAGGTCGCCAGCAATGGGGCGATACGATAGTACTCATTACATGAGGTGCCGTATTTCTTGATCACGAACGGCGTCTTTGAGGACATTCCTGCCGGTCCTGACGATAAACACGCGTTGTGCCCTCGAGTAATTCGGTAGGGCAGGGTAGGGTGAAATCCGTTAAAACAGGTTTATTACGGATTCTTCCGACGACGTTCACCGATCGTCAGTGGCAATCATTTGGAGTCATCACGAAGAGCACGGCCCAGTTGCCCAGCTGTGCATACTTGTCGGTCATCAACAGATTTACAGCGACTTTGATAGACGCTAGGATAGCGTATGTAGTTTGTCTGGAGCTGATCCGACATCTACACATTCGTTCCAAGGGACTATAGCCAGAATAGAATTGGGAAATACATGCCGTTGAACGAAACACGCCATCTCCTGGCGCTTAACGATGACGAACTCGAGGAACTGATCAAGAAGTGGATCGCACGCCTCATCAATATTCAAGCGGAATATGTTGGCTTTGATAGGCCGACGGCATCGGCTGACCAAGGACGTGACTCGGTTGGATTTCTGACGGAACATCGTTACGACGGCGCTTGGGATAACTACCAGTGCAAGCACCTCAAAAAACCACTCAGCCTTAGCGCCTTCCATGTTGAGTTGGGGAAGATGTTCTACTATGCGCAGCGTGGCGACTTCGTACTACCTCGCCGGTACGTATTCGTTGCTCCAAATTCGGCAGTGCGTGACGTGTTGAAGTTGATCGATAGGCCATCGAAAATTGGCCCAGCATTGCTAGCCAAATGGGATGCGTATTGTACTACTGGCATCACCAAATCAGGCGCACCGCTGACTCCCGAGATTCGTATTGCAATAGAGGATTACACGTTTGATAAGGTGATGCTCTGGAAAAGTACAGACATCGTGGAACAAGAGCAAATGCGCGGCCTCATGGTTGAGGCGTTAGGGCTCGATCCTGGACCTGCACCTGTTCTGCGCGATATAGATATACCCGCCGTACCTGGTGCGGAGGAGGCGGGCTATCTCGGCCAACTATTGCGGGTTTACGGAAACCATCGTGGTCGACCTTTTGCGGACCACGATGAGATTATGGCTGACGATGCCTATGCGCCGCGAATTACGCGTGCACGGCGGCAGTTTCTCGACCGCAAGGCTTTCCGTCGCCATTTCCGGGACAACCTCGATAATAATTTGATCGACCAAGTAGACTTGGATGTCCTCGATAGCGTTCAAGATCGCTATGATGGGTACGAAGGGAAATCGCCCTACGAGCGCCTACTCGGGGTCATAGAGCACGCAGCCATGGTTGAAGTAAGTGGGCCGCTAGGTAAGCACCGACGAGTCACGCCACGCGTCAAGCAGGGGGCCTGCCACAATCATGCATCTGAAGGATCGCTGCAATGGGACCGATGACACCAAACACTGTTTCCAGTACTGACCCGCCAGCCCTTTTTAACACTCCACTTGAAGCAGGCCTCCGTGCCGTAGTGGTTCTCGACGCTTTCGCGCCGCGCGCCTTCGATCTTGCCTCATTGTCGCTTCTCGACTATTACGTAGTCCATTCAGGTGATCTCGACGTGAGTGGCGACGAGAGGCCAGAAAGCTTGCATCCCGCAGTAGCAGCACGCATGGGTGAATACTTCGTTCGCCGTCGCCTGATCGAGGAAGGGCTCGCGATGATGGAACGGGCGTTCATAATCGAGCGTGTCGCTGACGAAGATGGGCTGTCTTTTCGGGCATGCGGTGTAGCCGCCGCCATGGTTGATCTGATGGAAACCAACTACAACGCTCACCTCCGCAAGACAGCGCACTGGATCGCTCACTTCGCCGAGCAGGAAGGGTACGATGCGTTCTTCGACCGCCTAGCTCAAGGCGTGAGTCGTTGGGCTCACGAGATCGAAAGAGACCCAGTGTTGTGAGTATCAGGCCTCCACGATTACGGATTGATCGGCTCGCTTTCAGTGGCCCCGAAAAAGAGCAAGTTACGGTGCCGTACAGCAAGGGGCTCAACATTTTGAGATATAGTCAATAGTAGTGTCCAGCCAGTTGAATCAAGCGACGCTCTGGTTGACCTCCTGCACTTCAACGCCGTC
>NZ_JBQYLE010000034.1:0-6643 GCF_052681095.1 Granulosicoccus sp. 3-233 | reverse complement strand
TTCGTATTCGACCCGCCCGGGCTGCTACCTCAAGCCTGAACCGGCTTCACGCAGTGGCTATGCAGTGAACGGGTACCGTCACGAGGTGTACCAGCAGGCGAAAGCCGCTAACCCAGAGCGCTGGAGTGGCGATACCAGAAACTGGGTTCGTCAGCCGGTGATAACGCTGAACCCGGATAAAAGAGAAGAAGCTGTATCCTGATTTAACGCGCAACTCTGTTGACAAATACCGAGCTTTCGGTGACACAGGCAGTTCAGTTCATGAAGGGAAAGAGTTCGCATAGATTGCTCTCGGAGTTCGCACTGCTAAAGAAGCGATATTGGGGTAAATATTTGTGGACTCGGGGGTACTAGCTTTGCAGTAGCGGGAATGTAACGGATGAGATGTGGAAGTAATACATCAAGACTCAGAAGCCCCCGAGCCCGATGATGAATTCAATGTCATCTAGGGAGAGAGCAAGAGTCGGCCAACTGGCCGACGTCCTGGCTTTAGCCGGTGATGCTTTGACAGGTTTTGTGATGACCGGTTGATACCACCTGCTACTGCGTTAGGGTTTGCTTGCTAGCACTATGTAAATCATAGGAAGAGATCGATATGCTAGCCGATAGTTATTGCAAAACACTAGACAAGAAGCGTGGTTTGGAGGGTTTATAGTCTGGACTAATAATCGGATCGGCGATTTTGAATCGTAGAATATAGGAAGTGTGATATTTACTTAACGTTTAACTATACTGCAAGATACCGCACGATTCGAATAGAAGTTTCAGTGCAGTGTTAATCAATACCTTATAATTATTCTAAGAAATAGGTCATATACCTGTATCTAATAAGCCTTTTTTGCTTAGGTTGTTAATTTGGTGCTTGCGAAAATAAGTATTAGTTATATTGCAATAGACACCCGTTTATATATATCGGTTGTAAAATAATTTGTGGAGATCTGGTTATGGTTGGTACGAAATTTATTAACTCAGTACGTAGGGCGAAGAAATTTCTTGTTAATATTAGGTTAATTGATATGTCTCGTCGTTTTGAATACGATGAGAGCTCGATAATTGCAGATATATTAAATAATATGCCTGTCAGGCAAGTTGTAGATATAGGGGCGAATAGAGGGAAGTTTGCAAGAAAAGTGATAAAGCATTCAAAGAATAAGATAGGAGTTCTGTGTGTCGAGCCAAATAAGGATGCTATTGGCGGCTTCGCGGCCAAGCAGGTTTCAAACAATATGGTTAAAATATTGAATTGTGCAGTTGATGCCAGTGAATCTAATCAGAAATTTTATATAACAAATAATGATGAATTTAGTAGTCTCAAGCGTCCTGAAGACATAGATCCGATGTTGGCCGAAAAGATTTTAGTGAACGCCGTAGTTGATGTAAACACACTTACTTTGGATTCAATATTGAAAAGCCACATGTTTTGTAGTAGTGGTCTGAACGTGTTTGTAAAAATAGATAGTCAGGGTATGGACTATGAGATTGTTGAGGCGTGCACGCAGCTAGAAGAAAGGGTCTGCTGTATATTAACTGAAATATCAATGTCAGATCTTTACTCTACAAAAGTAGACTGGAAGGAGCACGTGCAAATGCTCGAGGAAAGGGGGTTTGTTATGGCTGCTGTGTATCAGTCCAATCCCGGTCACCTTCTAAAAATACACGATATTAACGCAGTTTTTATTAATTCTAGAATAAAATCCTGCGAGTAGGCAAATGAATAGTATTCTTATTGTCCGTTCTAAGCGAAGTAAGAGCGTAGGAGGGACTGAATTGCGTTCTTCACAAATTCAAGTGCAGGCTCACAATATAGTAGGTTTCGACACTCAAGTGTTGGAATATCCTGGTGCCAAACACATCAAATTCAATCTTTGCTCTATGTTTGGCATTGCTATTAAGTCATTTAAATATCTGAGGGAGTTTCGCTTCGGTTTACTGTCGCCTCTAAAGTTAGCCATCCTTGAAGATTACATAGGTAAGATGAAAATAATAAGGCGGCCTAATGTCATTTTTTGGGAGCCACATACTGACCCGCTTAGTTATGCCGGGATCGTTTTGAGAAGATTATGGCCAGAGGCGATGCTCATAGCCTTTCCTCACAATGTGGAATCGCTCGTGCCAAGAATACAAAAATACACTACTGTTGAAATATTATCTAGTTTCAATCTAGAAGTGGCTGCTCTAAGTCATGCCAATGTCGTTGCTGGAATTTCTCAATTTGATACTCATATGTACGACTCATTCGGACTCGCTAGTATCTATTATCCTTTCTCGCCTACAACGGCTAGAAAAAAATATCTAGAAAGTATTAAAGCTAGAAGAAAGAACTCGGGTAAGAGTCATGTCATAATATTGGGCTCAGCCCAAAACACTCCTACATACATGGGAATGTTGGAGCAATTCAAGATAATCAGAGAATATCAGTTGGATATTCAATTTGTATTGGCCGGTCGAAAGCTGCCTGGAGAAGAAAAATATAATGACCTATCTATTTTTTCATACAATAATCCAACAGATGAAGAGCTCGCAGAGCTATTGGTTGGCGCTATGTGTATCTGGGTGCATCAAGCAAAAACTACAGGGTCTTTGACTCGTGTTTCAGAAGCTTTAATTATGGGTTTGCCGGTATTGGGCAATATTGATGCGGTGCGTGATTTCGCAAATAGTGCTGGGGTGTGCGTTTACGATGATTCATTAAGTGATTTTAAGGATGAACTTTATAAAGCATTAGAGTTGGGTTGTTTTTCAAATTCTGGTGAATTTTATTATACTGATGGGGCAGAAGCACTATTGAAAGCTGTAGTCAGATCGTGAATCTACTAGGAATAGCTAAATCTAGGTTTAGTTACCTAGGTGGCGCTCACATATTACAATTGGTTTTGTCGCTAGCGGGCACTATATTAATATTTAGGAGTTTGCATCCAAAAGATATTGGAATGGTTGTTTCGATAGTCGCATTGAATGGTGTAATGGTAGTCCCAGTTGCTAGTGGCTTGTCAAAGATTTATACGTCCATTATTAGTCGGCGAGACGATGTTGCCGGTGCATTTTACTGTTCTTCATTTCTGATAGTTGTTGGCGTTTCACTTGCTCTCGCGGCAGTGAGCTATTTTTATTATCTCGAACTGTCGGTCGTAGTGGTTTCGTTTTTTCTAGGCGCGTGCTCTATAAATAAGTTAAATCTTCGGTACGTTGAGGAGGATAAGAAATACAAGTTGTTGGCTGGAACTAGGGTGCTTGCTGGAATATCCGTATTTAGCATAAAACTTGTGGCGGCGTTGTTTTCTAGTAAAATAATATTTTTGTTTAGTTTTGTGTTCGAAGCTATTATATATATGGTTTTGCTCCGTGTGCCAAGTAGGTATTATCTTGATTTTGAAATAGGGCGAAATGGTTTGAAAGACTCTATAGCTTTAGCGATGAAGTTACTTCCTACCGAATTTGCCGCTAGTTTTTCACTAAGGTATCCTATTTTACTATTTAGCAGTCTTGGGCTCCCTGAGTTAGCTGCGCTATATAATGCTGCATCTAGAATACCTGATGCAGTGACGGGGTTGGCAATGGCTTTATTCTCTGCTGTAAGGCCGGCAGCATACCGAGAGTGTTCTGTGGGTGGTCTTGGAAGGTTCCCTTTTGAGTCAACGAAGAATTACTTCGCTATAATCATTGGCATCGTAATTATGCTGGCAATTTTTCTTCCTTGGATCACTCCCATGATATTTGGACAAGCTTATGACGAAGTTAGGTACGTATCCTCTATTTATGCATTGATCACGATCCCGATAGTATTGGGTTCAATACAAGAAGTCTGGCTGATTTGCAATGGCTATTACCGAATGTCTGTATACCGTGTTCTGTTAGGGGGAGGGGCTTCAATCGTATTTGTGACGCTGCTTTTCTTCGAGTATCGAATTATTGGAGCAGTAATTGGTGTAGTTTTAAGTGCGTTTGTTCAAGCAGTATTTTCTAATTTGGTATTTAAGGAGCTTAGGCCAATATTCTATGAGCAGTTTAGATTAGTCAGATCCATATTTAGGATTAAATATTTCGACCTGTCAGATAAAAGCTCGCAAAAATAGATATTTAATTGAAATTTGCAAAGGCACGTAGATTTAGATGAAAAAAGTTATATATGTCGGGTATGACTTGGAAGAAGGGCGTTCGCCGCATCAGGCCATGGCAGCTATATGGATGGCTCTCAATGGACACTTTGTGTATTACTTTACAACTTCTGTTAAACCGGTACCGAGTTGGGCTCGGAAAATTTCTAGTCTCAAGTTTGTTAGCTTTTCGAGTAATAGCCGTGCCCTCGCAGGGTGCAAGCTTGGGTTTGCATTGTTTTTCCGATTGTTAAAGGGGGAGGTCGATATCGTATATGTGCAAGGCGCTCAACAAAGCGTGTTGACATTCTGGGTGCCTTTAGTTTTCAAAAAAATCGAGATTATTTATCACACCCAAGACTTTAAACCAGATATATATTGGTTGTACAATTCCACTGAAAAGATATTAGCCAGAAGATCTGATCTCGTTATTTGTAATGAGATAAACAGAGCTAAAGTGATGCAGGTCGCGAGGAATCTAAGGCGCACTCCCGAAGTAATAAGAACATCTTTGCCTTCAAAATGGCCCGCAATGCGTAGAAGATCGAGTGTAAGAAGTGAAATAATGGCAAATGCAGTATCTGCTGGCTGCTCCGTAGATGTTGATACGGTGTTATTTATCGCTGCGGGAGGTCCATATTTCTCTAGAAGGAAGTCAGACCGACTAATGGCTGCTTTGCTAGAGTTAGAAGAAAAATATGTACTAGTCTTTACAGGGATGGATGCGAATTCAACTAGAAGGCGTGAGTGTATCGACGAAGCTGAATTGCTGGGAGTTTCTGAACGTGTAGTTGTTATGTCAAGGTTAAACTACAGTAGGCTTTTAGAAGTCTATTCTGCGTGTGATTTGGGCATGTTATTGTATAGTGATACTGATTTGGCAAATTTTTACCAAGGACCTGGTCGTTTAACAGAGTATCTACGATCTGGCTTGCCGATTGTTTCGTCTGATTTTCCAGGGCTTGAATTGGTTGTATTAAAGTATGGCATCGGCGCGGTCGCTGATTCCGATAGTCCTATGGAGATATCTGCGGCTATAAAGAAAATATTAATGCACGATGGTCAGTATCCTAAAGAGCGCTTAATCGACATAGCTCGTTATGATATTTGTTATGAGCGTGATGCAGGCAGGGTGCTTTCAAAGTTCTTTAGCTTAAGTGATGATTATTACGATCATCCGTTGTGGTCGTTTTTGGAGAGTGAGTATGCTAGGGATGATGGGGGTAGTACTTATGGATAATATGAAATACATTAATGCATTCTGTTTTGGCATGCCAAAGTGCGGATCAACTACTGTGTCAAGTCTGTTAGGGGGGCATGCTGAAATCTGTCTGCACAATCAAAAAGAGCCTGCAGATTTTCTGAGATATACTAGTGAAAAAAAGAGATTGTCTGGGTATCGTGTTTCGAACAGAACCAAAGTTCTGTTGGATTTTACTACCTCATACGGATTGACTGATAACAGAGATACTTTTTTTCGCAATATCAAAGCATCCGGTCTAAAGCCAGAAGATGCGTATTTCTTTCTTTGTGTGAGAAGGGCAGAAGATATGTGCAGAAGTTACCTAGCGCACGTATTCAGCAGGAGAAGCGTGAACGTGCAAACTGAAAAGAAAGATGTTCTTAACGAATTGCGAGGTGCGTTAGACGCGTCTGGCGCATTGGTGAGGCTTGTGGAAGAGGCTGGTGCTAAAAATATATTTGTAGTTCGGTTTGATGACTTGGTGAAAGATTCTACGCAGAGCATACTTGCCACTAATATGTTCAAGTGGTTGGGGTTGGAACCAGTAGCAACTTCTACGTTGTGGGAGAACTCTGCTGGAAGCGCGAGGAGATATCCTGATGGGGTTGATAAAATTGTGGGTATATTACGAAACACAGCTTTCTTTAGAATGATGCCGAGAGAAATACGTGCGCCGCTACAGCAATTGTTTTCGACTGACGCCACACTTCCTGCTAATTATGAAGATTTATCTACTGAGCTATTTCAAATTGCCATGAGTTTCAGAGAGGCTAAGGAAATGAATAGATTTTACGAAACTATCAGTTCGGGTCCTGTCGAAGTGAGTGGTGGAAACCTGAATTTGTAAAGTTTTAGGATGATTTGAGCTACTTCCTCTATTATTTTTGATTCAGGCTCAATGAATAGGGGGGTCTTCCGGCATTTCGTGTGGGTAGGGTCCTGCTTGGAGGTACCCGTTCACGGCATAGCCACTGCGTGTGGCAGATTCAGGCCCGAGGCAGCAGCCGGGCTGATCGAACACGAATCGCGTCGTCACCTTGCCCGTCATCATGTGCTCCTCACAAGCTGCGCGAATGAAGTGATAGCTTGAGATGCCGATCTTGTGGGCATTGCCAATGATGGTCACTATCAGCGGTCTGAATTGATCGCCCTGAAAAACTGGCTGGCAAAATTCAGCTTTCGCCAGATGACATACGAGCGCAAATCTCGCTTGGCGATATTGTTATTGAGTTCGACCTGTATAACTCGTTTGAGCCTATAAAACTAGTGGTTCTGGCGCTAATCGTCTTCAGGAAATTGCAGCTTT
>NZ_JBQYLE010000033.1:0-6650 GCF_052681095.1 Granulosicoccus sp. 3-233 | reverse complement strand
TTATCCCCGGAACGTGCCCTGCAATCACTGCGTCGAATACAGCGCCACAAGATCGTGCTCAACGATAAAGCCCACTCGGGCATCTCTACCTTGTCCAAGGAACAAGGCTCTCTCCTGGACTCACTGAGCGTCGCCAAACCGGTCGAATCGCGCCAGTTATCACTGCTGTAGTGGCAATTTGACAAGCCACCTTCAATGCAATCAATAGCTTACGTCATTTGCTGTCGAACTCGGGAGATCACAGCCAATCGCACTGGAGAATTTGATGAGCCATTCCCACCCGACCTCTCTGATCGATGTCCAGGTCGCCTTCGAGCACTGGAGAGCACAGCGTACCCATCGCCAACCTACGCCCAGACACCTACGCTCCCTGGCGGTGGCACTGCTTGACCAGCATATCCCCTTCACGATCTGTAAAGCGTTGGGTGTCAATGCCAGCGCACTCAAGCAGTGGGCAAAGGAGGAGCCGGTGCTCACTCAGAGCTCGTTCGTTGTTTTGCCCGAAGAGCCCACGCGTGTCATGCCCGACGTTGTTGCTCGAGATCCCGAGTTATCGATCACACTGCCCAATGGAGTTCAGCTGAGTCTGGTCTCGGGCGTGTCGCTGCATGAGGCGTTGGCAGCGGCAAGCAGCGTGAGGATGCCGGCATGATTCTGCTCACGCATGAATCGCGCATCCAGCTCGGTGTTCAGCCTGCCGATTTCCGCAAAGGGGTGGATGGCTTCGTCTCGTTATGCAAGAACCATCTGCTGCTGGAGCCACGCGACGGAACCATTTTCGTGTTCATCAACCGTGCGCGGACGATGATACGAGCGTTGAGTTACGACGGTACCGGGTACTGGCTGATGACCAAGCGCCTGTCGCGTGGCAAGTTCAAACACTGGCCGACAGGGCAAGAGGCGTTGAGTGCCGCCAGTGCACGCGAACTGCGTCAGATCATCAATGGTGAACCGTGGCAACCGCAGGATGCCGTGTCATCGACGGCGGGCATTTCTTCCTTACAACATCCGGCTGTTTCCGTTATGGTTAACCCCCGCGCATCCCTGTGACCCGATGAATAGCCACGCATCAACCCGACCAGAAGTCCCGGCCGTGCGCGAGCTCAGTGAAGAGCAGCTGGATGGTTTGATGGATCGTATTCGCGAGGCGCGCGATCACAATCTGGCGCTCAGTAGCGATGACTACGATGTGCTGATGAGCGCCATGCTGATGCTGGCGAACATGCAGGAGCGCTTGCACAACAACGATCTGACGCTGACCAAGCTGAAGAAGCTGCTGGGCATGGTCGGCTCGTCCGAGAAGCTGAGCAAGCTTCGTCCCGACAGCGCTAATGAAGACCCCAATGCGAAGCCAGCTCGCCCCAAAGGCACGCACGGTCGGAAGGGCAAGAACAAGCGCCGAACAGGCATCCCTACTACCAGACCAACGGTGCATCATCACAGCATTGACAGCTTGAGCAAGGGCGACAGCTGCCCTGGCTGTTCGCTGGGCAAGGTGTATAAATACAACCCGGCGACACTGCTTCGGATAACGGCTCACTCGCCGCTCACCCGAGAGCAACACATCATCGAGCAGTTACGCTGCAATGGCTGCGGAGAAGTCTTCACCGCCGAGTTACCGGAGGCGGTCAGAACCGATGGGCGAGCCGACCAGCAGTACGGCTATTCCGCCATTGCCATGATGGGCATACAGCGCTACTACGGGGGTAGCCCCCTGTATCGTCAGGAAACCCTGCAGCAGCTGTTCGGTGTGCACATTGCCGCCTCCACGCAATTTGATCAATGCCAGAAGCTGGCTGATGCTTGCCAGCCGGTGTTCCAGCAACTCAAAGCCCTGGCGGCCGATGCCCAACGATATTATCTGGATGACACGACCAACCGGATCCTGAACAAGGTGCCGATTGAGAAAGAGCGTGCTGGCAGAACCCAGTGGCGCAGCGGCGTGTACACCTCGGCCGCATTGGCCGAATGCATACTCAGTGAGCCTGGCTCTGGCCCACCAGAAGGCACGCTCAGGCGATTAGTGCTCTTCCAGACCAACATCGGACATGCCGGCGAGTGGCTCGATGAGCTGCTGCGCGCCCGCAACCCCGAGCTGGGCAAGCCGGTACTGATGAGCGATGCCCTGAGTTCGAATCACGTCACCGAAGCGCAGTACGACAAGGCGTTGTGCAATGCACACTTCAGGCGGGGCTTTGCCGAGCTGGTGGATCAGCACCCAGGGGAGGTGGTATTTGTTCTGGAATGCTACGAACCGGTCTGGGCCAATGAGGCGCATTGCAAACGCGTGGCTCTGGATAGTGGGCAGCGACTGGCCTACCACCAGGAGCACTCACTGCCCCACATGAACAAGCTCAAAGCGTGGTGTGAGCAACAGCTATCCGAGGCTGGGTCGGTGGAGCCGAACAGCAATCTGGGTCAGGCCATGGCCTACCTGGTACGGCACTTCGAGGGGCTGAGTGCCTTCTGTCGAGTTCTCAACGCACCGGTGGATAACAACGAAATCAAGCGACTGATCAAACTGATCGTACGAGCCCGAAAGAACTCGTTGTTCTTCAAAACGCAGAATGGTGCCGACGTATCGGACGTCATCACCTCGATCCTGGCCACCTGTACCGAGTGCGAGGCCAACGCCTTCGACTACCTGCAATGCGTGCAGCGTAATCAGTTGGCGGTACGGGCCATGCCGGAGAAATGGTTACCGTGGAACTATCCGACTGACAAATGACGAGCGGTCGATAGACCATTAATCCGAAAATTTGAGCGCTACTGCCGAAAGCTCACGGCCGAGGAGAAGTTCCGTTGGCCAGAAGACGGTGAAGAGCTGTTGACGATCACCGGCGAGCAACTCAATTGGCTGCTTGACGGGTACGACATTGCCTCGATGAAACCACATCAAATACTGCAATACGAGTCCGTTTGCTGAGCAATTGTTGTTATAATGGAGCCCATGTCAGAGCCATTGGAAATGCCAGACTTCACACGCTTCGCAGCAACGGGGTTATCGACTCCCGACGCGATGATGGTGGCGTTGTTCGAGCAGCAAAAGATGCTGAGCGAGAAGGAAGAGCAATTGGCTGAGTCGCATTCGCTGCTCCAGAATCACGAGGCTCGCCTCGCTAATCAACAGGCACTCATCGCCGTGCTCGAAGAGCGACTGCGGCTGATGCAGCAACGCCAGTTTGGCAGCAAGAGTGAAAAGAATCTGCTGCAGGACGATTGGCTTGCTGATGAAGCAGAGACATTGGTCGATGGCAAGCCGGACAGTGATGATGGTGAAATCGATCCGGATGATGAGCAGAAGGATCCTGGTAAGCAGAAGAAGCCTCGCAAGAAAAAAGCACGCAAGGGCTTCTCGGCGGATCTGCCACGTATACAGCGCTTCATCACGCTGTCTGACGAGGAGCGTGAAGGCGCTCTGGAAACCTTCTTCGTCAAGGTCAAGGAAGAGCTCGATATCATCCCTGCCCAGGTGCAGGTGATCGAGATCATGCAGGAAAAGGCGGTGTTTCTCGATGAGCACGGTGAGCGCAGTCTCAAGGCCGCCGAGCGTCCTGCGCATCCGATCGGTCGCAGTGTCGCATCCATCAATCTGCTGGCCTGGGTCGTGATCGCCAAGTACGCTGATGCTCTACCGCTGTACCGACTCGAGAAGATCCTGGCTCGCTACGGTGGTGAGATCACCCGAACCACCCTGGCAAACTGGATCATTCGTCTGTCGGTGACCGTGCAGCCTCTACTACGTCGACTGGAAGCCCAGTTGATGAAAGCAGATTACCTTCAGGGCGACGAAACCAGGCTTCAGGTGCTCAAGGAACCGGGCATGGCGGCAACCGGTGATAAGTGGATCTGGTTGCTTAGAGGAGGCCCACCGGGCAAGACGGTGGTGAGCTTCAACTATGACAAGTCACGCGGCGGTGCGGTGGTCGAGCGACTGCTTGAGCACTTCACAGGCAACTACTTCCAGAGTGATGGCTACAGTGGCTATGACAAACCCTGCGCGGCCAAAAAAGTCGTTCACCTGGGGTGCTGGGACCATGCCAGAAGGAAAGTGGCGGAAGCGATCAAGACACACACGACACCGGACAAGGGCAAACCAAGCGTGGCCATGGTCATGCTCTCGCACATCAATGCGCTGTATCGCCTTGAGCGGGAATGGAGCGATCTTGATGATGATGAGCGTTGGAAAGAGCGCCAGAAAAAGGCGATACCGAAGCTTGCAAAGTTCAAGCTCTGGCTCGAGCAAAAGCAACCGACAGTGGCCAAGGATACGCTGACGCGCAAGGCGATCAATTACACGCTCAACCAGTGGGAACACCTGGTGCGCTACTGCGAATGGCATCGAACCCGTATGCCTACCTGCAATATGTGATCGAGCGGATCGCCACAGCGGACACGGATGAGGCACTGGATGCGCTCATGCTGTGGAACATGAAATAAGGGCAGGTAGAAACGCGGGATACCCTGTTACGCTGGCGCTTACATAGAGGACGGCACAAGCCCAGAGTGAGAGTCATACACCGAGGCAAGAAATTGAGCTATCGCGACAAGAAACGTCTGAGACGTCGCAGCATGGAGGAGGCGATGATCGGGCACATGAAAAACAAAGGACGCCTGGAGCGTTGTCCATTGAAAGGCAAAGACGGCGATGCCATTCATGCTTTGCCGTGTGGCATCGGTCGGGGCGGCCTTCAGTACAACCTCAGGTTGCTTCGTGCCCACTGGCAATATTTATTTGCCTTTTGAAAATGGGTCATCATTGCCTCAAAAAGACGTTGTTGCTGCTGTCGATCGGCACAAGTGCCGCTTTCGTGATGAGAAATATGGGGATTTTGAAGGCTGCCATATAGTCAGGCAGGATCGACTACTTGAGTTGCACTTACAGATTTAATTCAATCACTTATGCTGTGATTTGAGATATTGGTTTTTCGATGGTGAATGAATAATAAGGGATAGTATGAATAAGCTATATTCGGTTAAGCGGTTTAGGTCTAGGGTTTCATCAATTGCCCTGAGAAATTATCTTTCTAAGGAGGCTAATAGGGTAGATAGTATGGTGGTATGTGGTTATCCTAAGAGTGGAACAACGTGGGTTACTCAACTCGTTTCGCATATATGTGGTCTGGCATATAGTCAGAATGATGTTAAATTTTGTACTTCGGGTGTTGTCTTGCACACACATGCAATGCATTTTAAAGGCAAAGCAGGGTTGTTATATGTAGTCAGGGATCCGCGCGAAGTGGTTTGTTCGGCAGCCAGAGCTTTGAGTGGTAAGGTTGGATTTGCCGTCTATGATGCTAAGGGCAATGTAACAGCAGATTTTGTAGATTATTGTATGATCAGACTTCCTGGTGCGAGAATGGATATGGCGTCTTGTATGAATCTTGCTAAAAAGAACGGATGGGTAGTGGTTAGGTTCGAGGATCTTAAAAATGATGCAGTGAGGTATATTGAAGGTGCATTGGCCGATATGGGGATGATATATTCAAGCGAGCTTGTAGTTGAAGCCTGCGAAAAATATGATTTTATGAGATTGAAAAGAGAAGTTAGCGATAGCGTTTTTTTGGCTCAAAGCACCACCCAGTCATGGAAGACGCATCTCACGCGTGAAGGGATTGAGAAGATACGGTCACATTGCGGGGAAATCTCATCGTCATATGGCTATGAAATATAGAGTTTCAGAGGTGATCTGACGAGAGGTATGGTTGAAAGTGGTGTCTGAGCAAGGTTGAAAAAAAGCGGCGTATCTGGTTGATTGGTAGTTACCACACCATCAATCCACCATTAGAGATACACCATCGGATAGGCAGCGACTGTCACCAGCCGCCACCCTCCTGAGAACCGTGCATGCGAGTTTTCCCGCACACGGCTCAAGCCTTTGCAGAAGCCATTAGCATGACCCAGCAGTATAAAGAGTTAAACGGAAAACCATACTTCCTCACGCTTGGACAAACGGCGCTGACGTCTCCGCTGCTCGAAGTATGTGGTGTAGTTTGGATCGTAAGGTGTTGCTGCTGCAATTACCTTGACATGTCGAACGATTCTGATACTGGCCAAGTGGACTAGTCTGAACATGTCGGCATTCCCATCAACTGTACGTGTTTTCGCATGGAACCACCAGTTGGTGGGGGCTGGATGCTTGAAATACTTGTCAACTACCCAGCTTGCTCCCTTATTCGGATGTCTTCGTCGTACCCAGTGATAAATCGCCTGAAAAATGGCCCTATCGACCTTGCAGAAAGTCTGTTTCGAGACGACGTGACGGTAGTAGTTTGCCCAGCCTCTCAACTTGGGGTTGAGAAACCGGATCAGACTCTCAGTCTTGATCGTCGGGTGAGATTTGATCAGTGTGCGGATGTCATCAAGAAAGGTTTTGATACTCTTTCGTGACGGCTTGATTAGCAGTTTCCCACTATATTTACGCACATTGAACCCGAGGAAATCGAAGCCATCGTCGATATGGGTGATGTGAGTTTTCTCTGTCGAGAGGATCAACCCTCGCTCCGTTAGAAAAGCCACAATGGCAGGCTGAACCTTTGCCTCAAGAACCTCCCTTGAGATTCCGGTTACAATGTAAGCGCCAACGTAACAGGGTCCTCTGCGTTTCAACCCGCCCCTAATTCATATTCCACGGCATGAGCGCATCCAGT
>NZ_JBQYLE010000032.1:0-7910 GCF_052681095.1 Granulosicoccus sp. 3-233 | reverse complement strand
TCTCGTACTTCTCGGTAGACTTCTTGTCGACCGATCCGCATTACTGCGGCACACGCAACTATGTTGACAAACACCGCGGTCCAATAAATATTTTCAGGACTAATTCTCAATCAAGCAATACAGCTGGAGTTCTCTATTCCAGCACAATTACAAGCAGATTCTTGTTTATTTATCCAATTCCATGTGTCAACCACGCCATGCTCGAACTCTATGGTAGGGCTCCAATTGAAAACTCGGCGTGCTTTGGAAATATCAAGAACACAGTGAGGCACATCAAACGCCCTGCCCTCATGGTACTTGACCTCCAACGCGGCCCCTGTAACTCTGGATATCGTGTCAACGACATCTGAAATACTATGGCCGCAACCTGACCCAGCATTGTAACTACCCACATTAGATGAATTCGCAGCCGAAACACATAGCTTGGCTAGATCAGTAACATGTAAAAAATCTCTCACAACAGAACCATCACCGTAAATATCTATAGGTTGATGATTGGCGGCTTTCCATAAAAATGTTCCCACAACCCCTTGGATACCACTATTCCCTTGACGCGGACCAAAGGGATTAGATGCTCGTAGAGCTACGTAGTCCAACCCATTCAAGCGACTGTACATATGGAGATAGTTCTCTATAGCTACCTTCACGATACCGTAAGAGCAAATTGGACTGAGAGGATGTTCTTCAGGGATTGGAGACTGCTCCGGAACACCATAGACTGTGCCGCCAGATGACAGATACACGATCTTCTGCACTGAGTGTGCTTCCATTACCTTCAAGAGCTTGACGGTATTAACAAGATTACTCTGTATATCGGAAACGGGATCCAAATTGGATGTTGATGGCACCGAGGTACTTATAAGATGAAAAACGACGTCTACTGAATCCAATGCTTCGTTCAGGCGCTCATGATCATCAAAATTTCCTTGGCAGTAACTTACCTTTGAATGGCCGAATTCAGTCCCTTCCACGCTACTGCGATCATAAACCCGCACCGAATGACCCTCTGAAACGAGCCTGTCGACAACGTGCGATCCTATAAATCCGTTACCTCCTAAAACAAGTGCCAGCACTTTACATCACCTCTAGTTCCACGGAATCAAATAACTTCTAACGCACTGCTCACTTTTTTAAACACAACCAACGAAACAGCAGCCAGCTCAAAGTCGCCATCTGCCAGCATGATATCCATGCTTCGCTTGATGGTCAGCTCAAATATGCTCAGCATCATACTACACAATGCATTTGGAGGCCCGTCATACCTGCCAGTTGGTCCGAAATGCTTTCGAACTTAGCTGTTAGAACATCACACCCACTATATACGGCGACTTCACACCAAGCCGCCTCTGGAAAAACCATTCGAGGCTTTGTGCGCACCATAACTCAACTGGTTATATAGTCAGCGTTAGTTAATATATTTTGCTAAAATCCTCCAATGCGAATCGACTAATCCGCTGGTGGTTGAGCGGAGATTTCCAGCACTCATCCCATTGGTACATCTAGTTACGCTAACTCTAACAGACACCGTCGTGATTCAATTCATGGAGTTTCGGACGATCCGCCATTAAAACGCTTCGAATGCAGTTCTATTACCGAGCTGAGTTAATCCCGATTGTTTGGAAGATCTAACTTCGACAATATCCCTGAAAACCTTTGCTATCGTTGGAAATAAACGAATTGTTGTTAGGACTATGCATCTGAATCAACAACTCATCAGGTTCGTTAATTCAAGTTGTTTGTGACCGACCAGATCCTGAAAGCATTTACTCAGCCCTACAACGCAGTATTCGACATATTCACGCCCCACCCATACACATAGCTACCGCAAACATTCTCGTGTCAAGCAAAGCACTCATGTCGTCGAAACTTACAAGCACCAACGTATTACGTCACGCACGATTTGCACTGCATTCTAAATAATGATTACGCACCCGTTTCCCAACATAGATTCAGGTTCTTCTCTAAATACCGGCAGAAGCTATTGAACCTAGCATACTGCTATTGGAATAACTCGTATAGCTATGTGTGACATTATAATCATCGGAACTTTTGAGCATACCTTCGCTCGCAATCCAGATTCGATTCTCCTCAGTTGAATTTAGAAAATCGATCAACTTCTCCCTGCCTCCACTTGGCCTTCCGTGCAATATTCTAACAGGCCCTTCTAGCACCGCGGTATTTCCCGATCTGAGGTGATATTCCACAGGCAAAACGAACAAACTTGACTTCTGATTCCATATCAATCGCCTGAATTCGGCTTGGTCACTGTATTTAGGCCTGGAGATGTGCATTCCACGGTTCAACCCCGAAATCAGAAGCTTCTCCCACTCCGAAAAAAAGCCATCACAAACCGCAGACTCCGAGAACCCTACTACACCTGTATTTATTCTAGGGACTGCAGCATGCTTCTCAATTTCGTTAATTGGCTTCAAACCAATAGAGGAAGGTGTCTTAGTAGGGGCATATCCAACAACGACATCGTACTTCTCAAGCAAATGGAAGACATCGTTTACTGGGTGACCAATAATCGTGTCTGTATCAAGAAAAAGTGTCCTGGAAAATGGAGACAAGGACATTGATTTTATCTTGAAAAAAAAGCCTTTCATCTTAGGTGTGTGAATCGATGATTTTGATATGATTTCAGCACACTCCACACCATCTATACTAGGAATTATATCCTCAAGATTGACGCGTCGTACGTGATCGTACAGCCCTTCAGGAACTTCTGTAGAGCCATCAGTTACCAACGCGACATCTAACGAAGGCATATGCTTCCGAATAGATTTTACAAGGACCTTGCTTTCTTCTATGTATTTCTGCCCATAAGCGGACAGCAGAATACCGTATTCATTTTTCATGAAATTCTATTATCAATTAGTCAATATATATCAAGATATTTCAGCGCGTCAATTTTCCTTGGCATATACAAAAAACAAACTGCAAAGACGTTTTTCAGGACGCAAGACTGGTACAAACCCTGACTACTATTCGAGCACCTATTAATTATCCAAATTCACTCAACTAACGCAAACCCGCAGAATCACAAACGGCCCAGCGCTTCTCCAGACAGATCAGGCAGCCAAGCTACCGAACAAATATCGTTTATAATCGAAAGCATTGAAATCCGCCTCATACCTCTCGAAAACCATAGCTTCAATAGCAGGCGAGTAGTACTCCGCCAGTTTGCTATTAGAACCAGTCTTGTTTTTGGATTGCTCCAGTTGACCATATTGATCGCCAGAGAGTCTATGAACAATCTTCGCAAAGTCATCGTCCAGGCTCTCAAATTTGCCAATGAAATCATATTTGATTTTATCGAATAGTATTTGATCCACTTGAGGCTTCCAATGATTATTCATATCAATTGTTTCTTGTGAGCAAACAACTTTTACGAAATCCCCGAAGGAGACGTACTGGTCGAGATCTGTCACTTCCTCGCGTGGCTTGTCATGAATGACCGCTAGTATCTCCGCCTTCGGACGCAACGGTCTAGCAATCTTGGAGAGATACGCTGACAATAATCTGGTGTATGGGTCTCTTACGAAAGTGAAGCGGTATATATCATCGGACTCCAGCATTCTACGCTTGTACTCGCTTGAAAGGCTGGAAAATCTCGGTATTGGAGAATCATTCCTGGCGTGAGGATTCGCCATTCTGTCAGCCTTCACAGGGTCCTCCATCTGCTGAAGCACTTTCAGCGTGCTGGTCGATGCGACTTTCGGGTTTTCCATGAACAGATACCCTCGACTGATAGAGGTGTTAGCATGATAATCGAATTGCGGAATAGTCATCCGGCCTTCTACAAGATCGAGCAAATCCTTCTTGGTGAAATTAATACTATTGCTTGGCAAGTCTTCGGCATGTGCTTGCGAGGAAGTAACACTGCTGGAAATATTGCTGTAGGGTCGACGAAAATCGAACTCCTGCATGTGGGGATCACATATCCGAATAAACGTTTCCTTTTCTGCCTCACTCCATTCCTCCCAGCATGCAAGTCGATCTTTAAAAACTAATCTTGCCGACTCCATTGAGCCAGATTCATTGAATGACGAATTAAAAAGAGTACTGGAAATGAATTCGGCTGGACCAGTATCTCTCTCCATTCTTAAGCTGTCGAACACGTTTTCGAAAACAGAATGCGGATCTTGGACAAGTTCGTTATGCTTGATTACCGCACAGTTCGCTGCTGAATGCACATAACGACAATCCTCAATATTACCTACCCAACGCCTGCAAAGCTGTTCAAAAGACAGTTCCTTGAACCCGCTGAAAGACTTGGCTGAATTGACAACTTCTACCCCATTACGTATCACATATATGATCCGCAGACTCTCAAACATTTCGCAGCATTTAGCATAAGATGAGTTATTGAGAGACACCTTCGCGATCCAGAACTCCTTGCCTTGATCGCACTCCTCGACGTCGAAGCCATATTGAACCTGAGATAAAAGCCTCGAGAATACCTGATCCCTTCCAGCTTTATCTAATTGATAATTTTTGTGATGATACTCTTTGTGTGGTGATTCATCTTCGTAATCGATTAAAAATCTAATAAAATGATTGAAAAAGGGAGCCTCTCCAACCCTGCTCGGCTCAACCACTGATTTGTGCTTACTCATGGCTGAGATCACGGCACTAGTGCCGGACCTACCTATCCCACTTATCAGCAAGGGTGATTTATGCATAAAACAAATTGCTCATTCAAAATTTTTATATAGGACATACCCATCAGGGAAAAATGGTCATCCGCAGATCAGATATTTCAGCTACTGTATTCCCTTCTGTCGGATAACGGGACCACACGTCTAATTGCATTTGAATGGTTATCGAAAGCTCCAACCTCTTCTAGCCTTGCATAAAATGCATTCCATTTATGACGTTTCCTTACGAACTCAACGCCATTAGCTGCCTTCGACTCACTTTCTGAATAGTGGACAAGTGCCTGCATGATACGTACGCAATACTCCGACACATCGTTATGTTGTTCAACTAGGTATCCGGTATCCGGCGAAACAAGTTCCTTAATACCACCCACGCTCGAACTGACAATCGGCAGACCTGCTCCCATCATGTTGATCAACATTGTCGGTAGCCCGTCCCACGCCGAAGTATTCAAGAATAATGAGAATTCCTCAAGGTTCAGATCGGACATGTCCCCAAACACTCCTCTGTACTCGATGTTCGGATATTCATTTGCCACGATTCGATCAGACACCTCGCAGTCGCTAGGGGTTCCATAGACGACAAACTCGCACTCAGACATTTTCTGCGCAATCTTCACAAGCAACTCAGGACGCTTCTGCCTGACGAGTCGACTTCCCCAGAGAATTTTTTTCGAAAACGGCCCGGCCTTATCTTTCTTCAATATAGACAGATTCCGTGGCGTGGGCACATACACAACCTGAAGAACATCTTTATTGACTTTGGAGAATCCGTACAAGCTCTCCATATCGTCAATTACAGTCTGGTTATCACAAAAAATGCGTTTGAGATACTTTATGGTTTTCGGGACGTAATCTACTATATAGCCAACCCTGGCATTGCCGACTGTATAGTCGAAACAGAATATATATGCGTATAGATCTGCAACGGAAGCCAACTGTCGCCCATAGACTTTGTACATTTCCCACGCCGCATGGGAGTTGATATTCACTATCTTTTCAGGAGATAGCATGCCTATTATTGAATGCAGCGTATGAACTCTATCATCGAAACCCGAGAAGTTCGATTCCTCATCAAGATAAACTACCTGCGTATCCTCCATTATCCATTGCGGAACCACATTCTCCGCACGATCTGTGACAAGCAGGAGAACGTTTTCAGCCCCATATCGCTGCTGAAAGGCTTTCAGAATATAGGTGGATACGAGATCAGCACCACCGCGACTCAAGAACGGTACGCAAATGGCAACCTGGATACCATCTGTATACCGCCCTCTGATCAGACATGGAGCGTACGTAGAAGATTTAATCAGTGGATACTCGACAACACTCTTCTGCCTATCGAAATACCCTCCAAGCTTCGGCTCAATTTGAGCGAGAGCATCGGTTTCCGCCTTTAGGGAATCTGGCAATTCATATCGTTTACCTGCGCGCCCTTCCTGATGACCGTGCTGTACGTAATGTTTAAGCAATCCCCACTCTACCGACAGATCAGGGTTCATCTGCGCATAATATTTGGGGTCAAATGACTCTGAAGCCATGTACTCAAGCTTATCCTCAAAGGCTAGATAAGCAAGAATCGGAATCTCAATGTTCTTCAGCTTCCTCTGATATCGATTCCTGAAAAATTTACTGGAAAACCAGGGGTTGGCATCATGGTCCTGGTAGATTCCCTCCTGAACAAAGTGTTGAAATGCTTCGGAGTTTGAGCTCGATTCCAGACCGTATCGTTTACGATAATATTCGGGTACAAACAATTCTCTAAGAGAGTCTGCTTGCTGCTTTACCAGCGGGCAGAAGAGATGCACATCTTTCCCAAAGTCATAACCAGAGTTGACTTCCTTGATTTGCACTTCGTTTATTCTCTGACGACCGACTTGATCATCATCGGTGAACTCAATGCTAAAGCCACAGGCCGTGGATGTACCGAGCTTCTTTTGAAGTTCGGGCCGCTCTATCGACGGTTTTGCTATTTTCAGCTGACGACCGTTGACGAACACTTGTAGTTCAGGTTCATCACCGCTCTCCAGAAAAACCCATCCCCTGATGCCTTTGACGCCGATTCTTTCAACCTTTCCTCTGGCGACTCTATTCCTTTCTACTGCTACCTTCATCGTCTTGTTCACTTCAAGCAGCCTTGCTTAACTCAGTGATTTCAGGTCGCTTTCTATAGATCTCCAGAACACCTGGAATAGCGCCTCCTGAATTGGTCTTATCCAACAACGAACCTTCGTCCTTTCCTCGACGTATGAAATGAGCAGTATTTGTGACGGTTTTGTGTTTTATACCCGCCGTCAAGGTTTCGTAATTCCAGTTCCAATCCTCGTAACCGAATCCGTCAAGTATTGTATTTTTCTTGTAGGGAAACCGTTCATAGACTGTACGCTTGGAGAAAGATAAAGCTGTCCAGTAATTTTGTCTGTAGATATATTCGAATTCAAAGCGTTCTGACTCCGAGTCAACATGCTTTAATACATGCGAAGCATCATTACCGAAATAGATGTTGTACTCAGGATGCAGCACACAATCTCCGCCATCTCGAGATGCTTTGGCAAAACAATCAACAATCCACGTCTGACACCATAGATCATCACCGTCAAGGAATGTTACATACTCAGATTTTGCGGATTTTATGGCTTCGTTTCGCGCTAACGCGAGATCACCCTTCGATATCTCCAACACATCATCGGAATCTTCCACCTGCTGACAAACAACGCTTCTCGTATCTTCGTCGGTCTTGTCCAGCACCAACATCAGAGTCGTCTCAATTCCACAAGCGCTCGCAAATTTTCTTGCTCGCTGAACGCTCTTTATGGTTGGCGTGACCAAATGAGACTCACGATGCACATTGATCACACAGGTTACGTCTGCCATTTGCTACCAACTCCAATTCAACAGATTTGATCTTCAACCTAAAGCTGGGCAACGGTCCAGAACTCACATAACTCACTTCGGATTCAGATAATACAAAGTGTGTGTTTGATCATTCCAATCTACCCGCGTTCAGATTCGTGACGCATCTAACACAGCTACGCCTTCAGAACCCAGCACCTTGATGCATTTCACATGCCATGAGAGTCGCCGCGAAACCGATCCTGATTACGAAGGGACGTACAGATTGGCTGCTCTGTCGCCTACCGTTAGCCTTTTTCCGGGGCAGGAGGTCGCTATCGTAAGCGTTCACGACATCAGACTGGCGTTCTGACGCATGTAACCTATCATCAGTGCATCACCCGCACTTGCTGCTAG
>NZ_JBQYLE010000031.1:0-8935 GCF_052681095.1 Granulosicoccus sp. 3-233 | reverse complement strand
TGGGAGCCCGGTGAATCGAGAGGTTCACGCCGGGTTCTGAGAGCAGCTGAGGGGGAAGTTCCCTCGGCTGACTCACCTCCCCAAACCCGGAATCACCCGGGGGCGATGTTGGAGCAACGAAATGCCACGCTATTCCCATGAACGCAAGAACGCCGTACTGAAGAAATTACTGCCACCGAACAACCAATCCGTGCCAGAGGTTGCTCAGGCAGAAGGTATCAGTGAGGGGACTCTGTACAATTGGTTGTCACAAGTCCGAGATGGAGGATCCGCTGTGCCGGGTAGTCGAGCCAGCAATGCTGAACAGTGGAGCGGCGAAGCCAAATTCGCTGTTGTACTGGAAACACAGCCCATGAATGAGGCAGAAAAGGCGGAGTATTGCCGGGAAAAGGGCCTCTACCCTGAACAGATCGAGCGGTGGCGCGCTGCCTGTATCGCCGGTGCCTCCAACAAGGAGCCCACCAACGAACCGCTGAAAGAGGCGCGTAATGAGATCAAGCGTCTCAAGCGCAAGGTGGATCGCAAAGACAAGGCCCTGGCGGAGAGCGCAGCTCTGTTGGTGCTGTCAAAAAAGTTCCAGGCGCTGTGGGAGGACGAGGATCGATGAGTACCCTTGCACAGCGCAACGAAATACTGGAACTGGTTGACGAGGCCGTGAGTAGCGGAGCAAGGCACACGGAGGCCTGCAAGGTCATTGGCATTGCCGCCAGTACGTTGCGACGATGGCGCCCCGCTGGAGGCGCCGTACAAGCCGATTGTCGTCCGACGGCAGACAGGCCGGTACCGTTCGGACGCTTCAGCGACGAGGAGCGACAGCGCATCGTGGACACCTGCAACCGCCCGGAGTACGCCAGTCTGCCGCCGAGCCAGATAGTGCCTGCCCTGGCGGACCAGGGGCAGTACATCGGCTCGGAGTCCACGATATACAGAGAGCTCAAGCGGATCGGCCAGCTCGCCCCTAGAGGACGAGCCAAAGTGCGTCAGAAACGCAAACCACCGACCACTCACCTGGCGACGGCAATCAACCAGGTTTGGATGCTTGATGTCACCTGGCGTACGCCCGGAATCCGGGGTGAGCAGGATGCTCGAACAGGATCACGAGTCTGTCGGGAATACCATCATTCAAGCTCAAGAAGTGCTAGAGCAATGGTCTCTTCGACTCCGACGAAGATGAGTCTGAGCGGCAGTGACGGACAGCGTGCCTGTCCGGTGATGTAGTCCGCTGACAACGGGAGGTGAGGTTATGATCGAAACACCGAGATGCCTCTCTAGACTGAGTATCGAAAGGCTGGAGAACATGAACCCATTCATCCGTCTCTGCGGGTTGAAATGTCGCCACGGTGAACCGATCTGATACGCCGTGCAGGAGTTTCCGGAACATGACAGGAATGCATAGTCCGCTACGACCGTTACTCAACAGCCATGTGAGTAGCGCGGTGTCACGCTGTTTTCGCACATCGCGGCGTGGCCTCCTGCCGACTTGCGGAAAGCAAGGGCAAAGAGTGCGATGGGCAGCCAACCCGATACGTTCGAGTCTCGACAGGCAAACCGGGGAAGGTCGACAGTGGAAGCCAAGGGGGCACGGCCCCGATGACCTGCCGACTGGCGGAGCTTTCGTAGTAGTCCGAGGTGGGGAAAACCCACTACATGGCGAAGGAAAGCAGTTCATGCATGCTTGCACTGCCTATTACTCGACCGAACGAGGTGAAGACCTTTGATAATCGAGGAAATGCCAGGCAAGCTCGCAACGTGGGCGGAAAGTGATCCGGCAAGACGCATGGATCGACTTCTCCGTCTGATAGCAGAGTACGACTGGCTCTACGAGGCGTCTCGGATAACTCTTTCTTCGTCGGGTGCGAAAACGCTCGGCGTGGACGGTGTGACCAAACAGCATCTGGGGCTGGACGTACTGCCGATCTACCTACAACACATCCGTGAGGACCTGTTGTCGGGTGAGTATCGGCCTGCTCCGGCCCGACGGATCTACATCCCGAAGGCTGATGGCAAGCAACGACCGATTGGTATTCCCACGCTGCGCGACCGGATTGTGCAACGTGCAATGCTGATGGCGATGGAGCCTATCTGGGAAAGTGATTTTCATCGCCTTTCCTTCGGCTTCAGACCGGAACGCAGCGTTCATCATGCCATCAGAGCTGTCAGATTGCAGCTAATTGATGGCGATGACACCAAGGGCCGGTGGGTTATCGAAGGTGACCTCGCCAGCTACTTTGATACAGTGCACCATCGACTTTTGATGAAGTCAGTACGTAAACGCATTAGTGACAAACGTTTCATGTCATTGCTGTGGCTCTTCATCAAGGCAGGCCACGTAGACAAAGGTCTATTCTGCGCGGCCAGTCAAGGCGTGCCCCAGGGTGGTGTTCTCTCCCCACTGCTATCGAACATCATGCTCAATGAGTTCGATCAGTACTTGGAAGAGCGCTACCTGAGTAAAAAGGCACGCAATGATCGTTGGTACAACAACTCCAGTGTCAAAGTCGGTCGGCGCAGCGCCAAAGGGGTTACCCGGACCTGGCAACCGTCGGCCTCCTACTGTCGATACGCTGATGATTGTGTGCCACGAGCACTGATTGCTGCTTCAGCAGCAGGAGGTGCGCGCTGCATATGAGATGAGGGTTTGTTGGCCCCTCGGAGCCGCCTTGCAGGAGGAGGCTTCAAACCGCCACAAGCTGCGATGGTAAAGAGCCATGGTGGTGAGCGTTGTGGAAAAGGCAGGGCTTGACCCTGTCAGGTACGTACCATGAAGATGAACGTAAGTGAACCTTTGCTGAATTGTCGAAAGCGTAGGGATGTCGTCAAAACCGGGGGGTAGTCGTTAATCCGGGATAAGTCTGGGGGGCACCTGTTTACTGCCCAGGCGGCGGCCGGCATGAAGAAGGCATGAACGTGGTACAGGCTCATGTGGGGAACGTGGGAACCTGTCGCCTTGATGTAAAGGGAGAAGCTCAAGTAGTGATCCTGCGAGAGCCAGAGTACCGATGCTAGGCACAGGGGCGGATGGCCCCGTAGTAGTGTTGAAGGCGCTGTAATGGCGCTGGAGCGAAGGGGGTCAGTTACCTAGTTGGATTTGTTTATCAACCGCACAGACTGGATCTTGTGCAGAGAGAATTTGGAGCTGCCAACCGTCGGTGAGGGAGGAGTTTATGGATACGACAAAACCGTTTGAGATTTCCAAGCATGATGTATTGCGTGCATAGGAATTGGTAATGGACTTCACCCGGTTTCGTAGACACCCTCTTAGAGCGATAATGGAGTTCAGAGGTGTCCTATGAAAAAGTCGAAAAGCAAGAGAGCACGGCGCAATTTCACCGCCGAGTACAAACAGAATGTAGTCGATCTGGTGGCTCGAGGTGAGAAGTCTGTCAACGAGATCAGTCGGGATCTGGACCTGTCCGAATCAGCTGTCAGACGCTGGATCAAGTTGGCAGAGCATAGTGACAAGGGTAGTCTGGTGGCGCACGAGGCCGAGAGCGAAGAGCTCAGGCGGTTGCGGGCCGAGATTCGTGTGCTGAAGCAGGAGCGCGAAATCCTGGTAAAGGCGGCGGCCTTCGTGTGTCACGAACACGGTTAGTACAACGTGGTGCTGTTTAAGTGATGGGAGCAGACCTCCCGAACTCTCCCTGCAGGGGGCGGGTTCAAACCGGCAGATGCTGCTGTGTCCAAAAGGCATGGTGGTGAGCGATCTGTTAAAAGCTGCTGAATACAGCAGCAGGTGTGTATTGGAAAGACGAGCGAAAGCGAACCATGCGATGACCCGTCGAAATGCTAAGACGTTGTCAAAAGCGGGCTGGGAAGGCTGCCCGTGATGAGCAAAGACGAGACCTGCTTACGGTCTTTGCGGCAACCGGCGAAAAGCTGGCGTGAGTCCAATACAGGCGCTTATTCGGAACGTGAGAACCTGAGTATTGATGTTAAGGGAAATGACAAGTGAGTGAAATCATGAGAAAGAATACCGATGCGATGCTCAGGGACGGAACAACCTGTAGTAGTGATGAAGGCTCTGTAATGGGGCTGGAGCAAAGGGGTTGTGCTGAGGTGTTGATAGTGATCACCAACTGGTAAATCAGGATGAGTGATCACACGTCAACAAAGTCGTTTGACATACCCAAGTCCTGGGTGTGGCAGGCTTATTTGAAAGTGAAATCGAACAAGGGATCGGCTGGTGCTGATGGCGTTGACTTAGACGCTTTCGACGAGGATGCGGGACCGAAACTTTACAAGATCTGGAACCGCCTATCTTCAGGCTCCTATATGCCACCGCCAGTGCTTCAGGTTGAAATACCAAAAGCTGGAGGCAATGGCTTCCGTACCTTGGGTATTCCATCTATTTCAGATCGCGTGGCGCAAACAGTAGTCAAACAACAACTTGAACCGATTCTGGACCCTGTATTTCATCAGGATTCTTATGGATACCGTCCTGGGAAGTCCGCAAAGCACGCCGTTGCTGTCACTCGGCAGCGCTGCTGGAAATACGACTGGGTGGTTGAATTTGACATCAAGGGGGCGTTTGATAATATTGACCATTGTCTGTTACTCAAGGCACTGGAGCATCACGTATCTGAGCCGTGGGTACTACTGTATGTCAAACGGTGGCTTACTGCGCCGTTTGTGGACAAGCATGGTTCGTTAACAACAAGGTCTATGGGAACCCCACAAGGGTCGGTCATAGGTCCCTTGTTATTGAACCTATTCATGCACTATGCATTCGACAAATGGATGGAAAGGGAAAACCCAGACTGTCCGTTTGCTCGATACGCCGACGATGCTGTGATTCACTGTCATTCCCGTCGGGAAGCAGAGCAGCTTTTGCGCTCTGTTTCAGAACGGCTTGGTGAATGTGGGTTAGAACTTCACCCTGCTAAATCCAAAGTCGTCTACTGCAAAGACAGTAATCGGCATGGTGTGTATGAAAACATGCAGTTCGTATTTCTTGGCTTCTGTTTTCGTCCTCGGTGTGCGCCGAGCCGCAGTGGCAGAACATTTTCCAGTTTTCTGCCTGCTATCTGCAATGACGCCAAGAAAAACATACGGCAAACGATACGCCGGTGGTGTCTGCAAGGACTATCAACGTTTACTCTGGTAGACATTGCAAATCGATTCAACCCGATCATTCAAGGATGGATCAACTACTACGGCGCTTTCTACAAAAAGGAACTTGGCCTAGTGCTAAGGCAATTGGATAACAAGCTGGTGCTGTGGGTTCAACGCAAATTCACTCAATTCCGGCATCGCCGGAGGCGAGCACTGCGTTGGCTCGAACAGTCTCTGGCAAGTCAACCAGACCTGTTTGTTCACTGGAAAGCTTTTTCAGTGAAATATGCCTGATCAGCGACTGCCGCAGTGGGAGCCGTATGACGCGAGAGTGTCACGTACGGTTCTGAGAGCGGCTCGGGTTGAAATACCCGGGCCGACTTGCCTTCGCCAAGGAGTCGACATGAGGTTCGCCTTTGTCGATGCGGAGAAGGCCAATTTCAGTGTCGCCCTGCTGTGCCGTACCCTCAAGGTATCGCGCACCGGTTACTACGCCTGGTTATCAAGACCTGCCAGCCAGCATGAGCTCGACGATAGAGCGCTGCTGGCACAGATTCGCCGCATCTTCGAGAGCAGTCGCCGGACCTATGGCAGCCCGCGTGTCCACCGTCAGTTACAGAGTAATGGCACCGTGGTTGGCCACAACCGAGTTGCCCGGCTGATGCGTGAAAACAATCTGGCCGTGAAGCCGCGCAAGGGGTATCGCAATACCACCGAACGAAACGAGTCTCACCCGGTGGCGCCCAACGTGATCCAGCGCGATTTCACAGCCACCGAGCCCGGGCGCAAATGGGTTGGCGACGTCACTGTTGTCGCCACCGACGAGGGCTGGTTGTATGTCGCTCCGATGATAGACCTGTTCAATCGGGAAGTGATCGGCCTGGCCTGCGGTGAGAAGAACGATCAGAACCTGACGCTGAAAGCGCTGGAGGCTGCCATCGCGATGCACGGTGCCCCTGAGGGGCTGATACACCACTCGGACCGGGGCAGTACCTACACCGCGAGCAGCTATCGTGAGAGCCTTGAGAAGCACGGCATCGTCTGTAGCATGAGCCGTAAAGGCGACTGCTGGGACAATGGCGTGGCTGAGAGCTTCTTCGCGACCTTGAAGAAAGAGCTGATATACCGTCACCACTTCGCGACTCGTGCGGAGGCTGCACTGGCCATATTCGAATACGTGGAAGTGTTCTACAATCGGATCAGGCTGCACTCAAGCAATGGTTACTGCAGTCATGTTGACTATCGCAAAAATAATGCAAAGGTGGCATAGTCAATTTATTTAGGTGTCTATGAAACTGGGTGAAGTCCATAAAAGCCAACGATGGCGCTGAAGGTGTCGACGGTGAAACGATAGAGCAATTCGAGTCCAATCTAAAGGGGAACCTTTACAAGCTTTGGAATCGCATGTCGTCAGGATCTTACTTTCCGCAGCCAACCCGAACGGTAGCGATACTGAAAAAGGATGGTGGTGAAAGAAGGCTGGGTATTCCATCTGTTTTAGACAGAATCGCCCAGACGGTGGCAAAGTTTTCGTTTGAGCCCTTGGTAGAACCGCATTTTCTGGGTGATTCCTATGGGTACAGACCGGGTAGGTCAGCCCATCAGGCGTTGGAGGTGACGCGCAAGCGTTGCTGGCGCTATGACTGGGTTTTGGAGTTTGATATCCGCGGTCTGTTTGACAACATTGATCATCATCTACTGATGAAAGCGGTGAAGCGGCACACTGACAATCCCTGGCTTCTGCTCTATATCGAGCGCTGGATAACAGCACCGGTACAGCAAGCAGATGGCAGACTGGTTGCACGTGACAAAGGAGTTCAACAGGGCGGTGTAATCAGCCCAGTGCTGTCAAATCTGTTCATGCACTATGCATTCGATGCCTGGATGGAGCGGGAATATTCCGATCTTCCATGGTGTCGATACGCCGACGATGGGCTTGCCCATTGTCGGTCACAGGCAGAGGCAGAGCAGCTCAGAGCGGCGCTGGAAAAGAGGCTGCACGAATGCGGTCTTGAGATGCACCCGGTGAAGACAAAGATTGTTTACTGCAAAGACGATAGTAGAAGAGGTTCCTATCCTGTGACGTGCTTTGATTTTCTGGGTTTTACCTTTCGCGCCAGACGATCAAAGAACAAATGGGGTAAGCACTTCATCAATTTCAGCCCGGCAATGAGCAACAGTGCGGGAAAGGCGATCCGGCAGGAAGTGAGAAGCTGGAACATGCCCAAGCGCAGTGACAAGTCCATAGAGGATCTGTCGGGTATGTTCAGGGCCAAGATACAAGGCTGGATAAATTACTATGGTCGTTTCTATCGTTCACAGATGTGCATGACGCTCAGGCACATCAATTCCAAACTGGTGTGGTGGGCATGGAGGAAATTCAAGAAGCTTTTTCGACATCGACGACGTGCTGAGCACTGGTTGGGTCGCGTGGCCAAAGACTTTCCTTCGTTGTTTCCACACTGGCAAATAGGCTTGTTGCCGACGGTCGGGTAATGGGAGCGCAGTGAGTCGAGAGGTTCATGCTGCGTTCTGCGAGGATTGCGCCTTGCAAGCGCATAGAATTCTGCGGTCTGAAATGATCGCCCTGGTAAAGCCTAGCCAGCAGCCAGGTACCGAGTCTTGCGTGGTGTTCCGGTAACGGCCACTGCGAAGCGTAGACAGGGAGATAGTAGGCCGAAACGAAAGTGAACGGAGATAGCCCCGAAATCGAACGTGGTTGAAATAGCCGACCCTATTTCTCTAAGGGGAAGGCGGAAGTGCATCACACGCATTGGCGAGTGTAGTGCAGTGTTTCCGGGGTTCGTACCGTCGGCATGGTGTCGAAGGATTTTATGGGAACAAGGGAGATCCGTTTGGTTCAAGCGGAGCTTGTAGGGTCTGACAAGCTAACAATGCGAGGAGGATCCGATGACCATACGGAAGTCAGACTGGTTGATAGTACTTTGAGATCGGGAGAGCCGATTACATGGGGAAGCGGCCAGCAGGTAGTGAATTGTTCTACAGAAACATGGGCTCCACACAGTGGGAGGTAAAGGTCTTCTATTCAAAGAGGAGAATCACCAGTCATTTCAACAGAACTGGAACAAATAGCAGTAAAAGCTCGATGTGAACCAAAGCTTCGTTTCACTTCACTGATTCATCATGTGACACAGGATCGAGTCGAACGGAATCTGAAAAGGATTCCCAACCGCTCGGCCCCAGGTTGCGATGGTGTTTCAGTGGAATAGGCAAAGGAGAACTTTGATCAGTGGATTGGGCCGATGTTGAGCTCAATCCACACGCAGGGATACAAAGCGCCGCCAATCCGGCGGGTTTATATCCCAAAGCCCGGTAAACAGGAAAAACGCCCGTTGGGCGTACCTTGTGTGAGTGACCGGGCGCTCCAACGCAGCGTTTCGGAAGTGTTGAGTGCCATATACGAGCAGGACTTTCTACCTTGCTCATTTGGCAGGCGACCGGGACGAGGCGCCCACAATGCTTTGTCGACCCTCAATGAGGTCATCGCGGGCAAGAAAGTCAGTTGGGTGCTGGAGGCCGATTTAAAGAATTTCTTTGGCAGTCTAGATCATGGATGGCTACTGCGCTTTGTGGAGCATCGTGTCGGGGATCCGCGCGTGATCAGCCTGATCCGACGATGGCTGAAAGCAGGAATACTGGAAGACGATGAAATTCATCCGAACGAGGAAGGAACACCCCAAGGGGGGGGCGATCAGTGTACTGCTGAGTAACCTGTATCTGCACTATGTGCTTGATCTTTGGTTCCAGCAAATCGTCAAGCCTCGGCTACGAGGTGAGGCGTATCTGGTGCGCTACATCGATGACTTTGTGGTGTGTTTTCAGTATCAGGAGGATGCAGTCCGATTTCAGGAAGTTCTGCGCA
>NZ_JBQYLE010000030.1:0-11646 GCF_052681095.1 Granulosicoccus sp. 3-233 | reverse complement strand
GAGCCGCCTATCTTAGCGCGTCCTTCTCGACACAGGGAAATTATTTTCAACCTTTTCCCTGCCTCGCCCCGCCCCGACCGAACCGCTCCGAAGAGCTGTCCCTGCATCGCTGCGAGGAGGCGAATTCTACGGACTTTCTGACAAAAAACAACAGGGAGATGAAAAATAACTTGAGAATCGTCGAGATGCTCCCGTGAACATTCGGAACAAGTCAATCAAACCCTCATGCCACGGGCATGATAGCCCGGGCAGCGAAGACGCAAGCCCGATCCCAATGTACTCTACCCGGCCTCCCCGTCGGCCAGACTTAACTCTCCGACTGCCTGACGGCAGGCTCCGTGCGCGGGTGCTCAAAGCAAGGAGTCTGCCAGCTCGCCTGACCTCCTGAAACACCGATTGACGTTGATTCGAATCATCAGACGCAACAGGACCGATTCGCCCTCGCCAACCGACACCCCCGCACGCCCCGCACCAACCCGACGGATACAAGCGAAAGACAAGAACCAAGGCCTCGATTCAAGCCTCCCGAAATCAACTCATCGAAGGTTCTCAGTGCGCATGAAGCACTGGCGTCTGCCCGATCTGGCTCATTCTCTCAACAAGCTTGAAGTCCTGATACTCGTCAAGCTGCCGTCTGGAGTCTTCCAGCCCGCGACAGGAATTGTCGCCGGATGAATGCCAACCTCGCATATCACCCTGTCAGGCGATCACGCAGACTGTCATCCAGGCAGGAGCCCGCGAGCTTCAGGCGAGCAAGCCACTTCCATACTTGCAATACTATCGACTAATGATCACGCCAACATCGATCAGCATACTGCACCTTTCATCAAACGCCCGATCCTTCAAACCCACCCCCTCACGTCGAAACCAATCCGTCCAGAGCACCGTTCCATCACAATCACCGTCTTTCAATAATGCTTTCAACCCGGATGTTTCCGCCCAGCCCCGTTAACGGACGCTCGTTTACAGACTATCCAGAAAATCGATGATGCGCTGTCGGTTGCGGTCCGAACGATCCAGTGGCGAAGCGATGCCGGAGATGGAACCGACGTGCCCGGTATCTTGTAGCCAACGAACATCCACCCGAACATCTGCCGCCTGCAAAGCTGCCGCATAGCGTCGCGTGTGAAACGGCAGAACCCGTTCGTCATCGACACCATGTATCAGTAAAGCCGGCGGATGCTCCGAAGTCGTGAGGGCAACTGGGATGACCTCATTGGCATCCGACACGCCGCTGAAAACAGGCTCCACTTCAGGGTCATCGAGGGGCAGATCATAGGGCCCCGCGATGGCAACAAGAGCGTCAAGCGTGATGCGGCTGTCCTTCAGCCACCGCGGGTCCGCTGACAGCAAGGCTGCAGTATGCGCCCCGGATGAATGCCCCATCAGAACTATCTCATCGAGCGCTTCACCCCTTCGTTGCTCGACAGGCGCTCTGGCGGCCTGGATGGCGCTGACGATATCATTGACGAATTCCGGGTAAACCACCGAAGGATACAGTCGATAGTCCGGAATGATGACGGTATGCCCGGCGTCTGCCAATGCCTGCCCCACGAACTCGTAATCCTCTCTGCTGCCGTCCCTCCAGGCACCGCCATAAACGAACACAATGGTCCTGGTCTGGTCGGCCGGCGTTACCGGAAAATAGATATCCAGCTTCTGTCGTTCACCATCGCCATGGACAACCCCGCTCTGCAGCGTGTATCCCGAAGACGGCACCAATGCATTGAGTATGGATACGGGACTGAAAACAGAGCAGCCTGCCGAGACGGACACGCCCAGCAACACCAGGCAAAGGAGCCATATCCTGCAAGACCCGGAAGACAGCGATGGCAGGCGCGTTCTCATCTGCATGATTGTCGATTTTGGAGCATCCATGCCGTTCAGTGTATCGGAAGCACCTGTCCCGTATTGCACACCCGCCAAACCTGCACGACATGCGCCAGGCAGTAACGGCCTGATCCCGGACACATATCGGGTGATTGTCGACAGCGCCTGGCCAACGCATTGCATATCACCCGGCAGCAAGTCCTTACAGCCTGACGATTGCCACGACAAGAGGTTCCTGTGTACTGTAGCTCTGGCAACAGGTGTAGCGTCATGCCGCAACTGCACGTCAAGCCGCAGGCTACCCCAGGAGGTTCTTTCATTCACCTCCCTTTTTTCAGACCAGACGACCTACGCACAAAGAGCTGCATGTACTACGGCGAAAAACTGAACAGTATCAGTCATCTGGTAGGAGCCGTTCTGGCTCTGATAGGTTTCGGTGCGCTACTGACCATCAGCATTCAATCACATGACCCCTTTCTGATCATCAGCTTCATCGTTTTCGGTTTGACGCTGATTCTGCTGTACAGCATGTCGACGATGTATCACAGCTTCAGCTCGGACAGACTGAAAAGGCTGTTTCAGAAACTGGATCACGTTGCGATATACCTGCTGATTGCTGGCACCTACACGCCCTTTCTCCTGGTTTCATTGCGAGAAGACCACGGGCTTGCTCCTCTTCTCATTATCTGGCTTCTCGCAGCCATCGGCCTGGTGTTGGATATTCTGATCAAGAAGCGTATCGAATGGCTGCAGTTATCCATCTATCTCGCAATGGGCTGGTTCTGCGTGTTCTTCTATTCAAGCCTGGAAGCGAACGTTCCTGCCCCTGGCATGCGCTGGCTGATAATCGGTGGCATTTCGTACATGGGAGGTGTCGTCTTCTATGTTCTTGATGAATACAACAAGTTGCAACATGCACACGGTATCTGGCATCTGTTTGTTCTGCTCGGCTCCTTCAGCCATTTCATTTCGATTGCCGGATATGTTCGGTAAACAGCACCGACGGCTCGATCAGCAATCACTGCAGTCAAACCTGTCAACGAGAATATCGTTGCAACGCCGAGCACCATGGCTGCGGTATCACAGCTCATCGAGATGCACTACCATTTCAATTGATGATTCATCCGGAGGCGAGCCGAGTGGCGACGCGAAGTGCTGAGCGAAGCAAGGCTGCGATACTCGATGCAGCAACCGAAGAGTTCCTGCTGCATGGCTATGCAGGTGCCAGTGTCAACAAGATTGCTGACCGAGCTTCATTGAACAAGCGAATGCTGTATCACTACTTCGAGAGCAAGGAGGGGCTCTGGCTCGCCGTGCTCGAAGCAGCCTACGCACGGCTGCGTGCCGGCGAGCAACAACTCGATCTGGCAGGTCTGTCGGCTGAAGATGCGATGCAGGAGTTGGTTCGATTCAATTTCCGTCACCTGGTGGAGCACCCTGACTTTGTTCTGCTCGTGAACATCGAGAACATGCACAAGGCAGAACACCTGAAGAAATCAACGCGGATCCAGCAGATGCACTCACCGCTGATACACCTACTCGAAGGCGTGCTGGCCAGAGGACATTCCGAGGGTGTCTTCACCCGGAAGATCGATGCAGCTCAGCTCTACATCATGATCAGCTCCCTGTGCTTTTTTCACCTGTCAAACCGTCACACCCTGACAGTTATCTTCGAGCAGGATGTGTCTTCCAAACGCGCAATCGACGCGCGTTGTGATGAAACCGTAGCAGCAATCACAGCCTATCTACGCACGTGAAACCGTTCAGCCTTTCCAAACACCTGCTTGACAGCATCCGAAAAGCACGCCTAAGATAACCCACTGGTTACTTAGCGGCTGAGGAACATGGTATGTCGATCAATGCAGGCCATGGTCCGTTTGCCGACGAGCAGGCTCTCGAAGATGCTCTTTCGACTCCCGACGATGCACTTGTAGCCGATCTGACGCGTGTTCCTGGCGACATCATCGTGCTGGGTGCAGCAGGCAAGATGGGCCCCAGCCTGTGTCGGCTTGCACGCCGAAGCGGAGGCGATCGCCGCATCATTGCCGTTGCCCGTTTTTCCGATCAGTCGATCAAAGCGCAGTTGGAGCGCGACGGCATCTCCACTATCACTGCAGATCTGCTTGACCGGGAGGCTGTAGCTGCCTTGCCTGATGCGCCAAATGTGATCTTCATGGCAGGACGCAAGTTCGGCTCATCGGGTGCCGAACATCTGACATGGGCAATGAATTCTCTCTGCCCCGCGCTGGTAGCCGAGCGGTATCGGCATTCTCGGATCGTCGCTTTTTCCACCGGTTGCGTCTACCCCTTCTGGCCAGTGGACGCACAGCAAGGACCGACCGAAGATGTCCCGCCAACGCCCCCACCCGGAGACTATGCCTGGTCCTGTGTCGCACGGGAACGCATGTTCGAGCATATGAGTGTCGTCCACAATACTGCAGGTCGGCTCTTCAGACTCAATTATGCCATCGACATGCGCTACGGCGTGCTGCATGACATCGCCATGAAAGTCTTCCACGAAGAACCAGTGGACGTCTCGATGGGACATGTCACGGTGTTCTGGCAGCGAGATGCAAACGCCTGGGCGTTAAGGGCGCTGGTGCACGCCACTTCACCAACGACCCCTATGAATGTCACTGGTGCGTCGGTCATTGCGGTCCGAGACCTTGCCAGAGCATTTGCTGATCGCTTCGGCAAACCGGTAACCATCACTGGAAAGGAGGCAAAGACCGCCTGGCTCAATGATGCAGGCATGGCACACAGGCTCTTCGGAACCCCTTCCATTACCCTTGACGACATGATCGACTGGACCGCAGACTGGATCGGCAACGGTCGCAAGTCTCTTTCGAAGCCAACGCACTTCGAAGCCCGTGACGGGAAGTATTGAGGGGATGACATTGGACACCAGAATCGACTCGATCCGCGAACACCTCGCCGAAGGTCTGGCAATTCCCGCACACCCTCTTGCTCTTGATGTCGGGCGGCAACTGGACGAGCGGCGCCAGCGTGCCTTGACTCGCTACTACGTGGAAGCAGGTAGTGGCGGACTCGCCGTCGGGGTCCACACCACCCAGTTCGCCATACGTGAAGCTGGCTTGTATGAGCGTGTTCTGGAACTGGCCGCGACGACAGCTGAAGAATACGGTGATCGACCACTGGCCATGATTGCCGGTGTCGCCGGTAAAACGGCGCAGGCAATCGCTGAAGCGCACACAGCTGCCTCACTTGGCTACCAGGCAGCTCTGGTAAGTCCAGCACCATTTCGTGATGCATCGGAAGCAGAATTGCTTGCACACGCAGCGCAAATCGGCGAAGTGTTACCTGTCGTCGGATTCTATCTGCAACCTGCCGTCGGCGGACGCGTGCTGTCCGTCGACTTCTGGCGCAAGCTGGCCTCGATACCATCGGTTGTGGCGATCAAGATTGCCCCCTTCCATCGGCATCGCACGGTTGATGTCGTACGTGGCGTCGTCGAAGCGAGAGCCGAGAAACGCGTCACTTTATACACCGGCAATGACGACCACATCGTGGCTGATCTACTACTGCCATTCGTATTTCAACGCGACGGTGAGGATGTTTCCGTGCGAATCAAGGGCGGTCTGCTTGGCCAGTGGTCGGTATGGACGCAGGCTGCAGTCGACCTGCACAAACGCTGTCGTGAAGCTGCAAAAGCCGATGCGGTACCGCTTGAGCTGCTTGCCGTCGATGCGCAATTGACTGACATGAACAATGCCGTTTTCGATGTGCCTAACGATTTCCGAGGGGTCATTGCGGGTTGCCACGAGATCCTTCGACGACAGGGACTGCTCGATGGAATCTGGTGCCTGGACAAGCACGAGACTCTTTCGCCGGGGCAGGCGGAGGAAATCACTCGCGTTTCACGCGATTACCCCCATCTGACCGACGATGCTTTCGTGGCCGCCAATCTCGGTCGATGGCTCGACGGATGAAACTGACAGGAGAAAATCAGCAAGGATACTGCCCCCGCAGGGGTGTCCATGCTGCATTCCATGGAAGACTGTAAATCAAACAGTTCCACACAATGAGGAGAGCGATGCGATGAGACTCAAGACGATTGGCCGACTACTGATGGCAGCAGGACTTGCACAAGCTGTTACAGCGCCGGTGACGGCAGCCGAATGGATGCCGGAGAGACCCATTACCATTATTGTTCCGTGGTCGGCAGGTGGGTCGACTGACCAGGTCACGCGGGTTGTGGCCGGCGAACTCGAAGCGGCACTCGGCGGCACGGTCGTCGTACAGAATCAACCGGGAGCGTCCGGGTCCATCGGTTCGAAAAGCGCACTCGAGTCCGAACCAGACGGCTATACCTGGACTGCCGGGGCCGCGCAGGATCTGGGCACCTACAAGGTACTGGACATGCTCGATACCAGCATTGAAGACTGGAATCTGTATCTGACAGTTGCCAATGTCAGTGTTGTTGGCGTCAACGTCGACTCCCCATTCAAGACGATGGAAGATTTTCTCGACGCAATGAAGAACGATCCCAGTTCGGTGAAAGTCGCCACAGCCGGACTGAGCTCCGCAGGACATAACGCGATGGAAGCACTGAAGGAAGCCGCTGGTGGTGACTACAAGCACGTCACCTACGATGGTGGAAACCCGGCAGTCATTGCCACGGTATCCGGTGAGACAGTGGCTACCACACAAACTGCCGTTGAGCAGGCCGAAATGATCCGAGCTGGACGCATTCGACCTTTGGCGGTTCTGAACGATAAACCGCTTGAGCTGGCTGGCGTCGACACCATTCCGCCCATCTCCGACTTCATCGACGGCGTACCGACTGCACCCAACTATTTCGGCGTCTTTGTCCCTGGCTCGGCCCCTGAGGAAGTTGTTCAGGCCCTGGACCGTGTCTGGTCTGATTCCATTTCCACCAGCCAGGCACTGCAGGACTATGCTGCAGACAGAGGGGCTGTCTTTTCACCCTACTTTGGCGCCGATGCGCAGGAGCGGGTCAAGCCAGCAGTCAGCATGAATGCCTATTTGCTGTTTGATGGTGGCAAGGCCAAGATCGATCCTGCAACGCTCGGAATCGAGCGCCCCTGACCCAGGAGCTCATACACGGACCGGGCCTGCCAACCGGTCCGTTCGGGCCACCGTATCTGACCCAAGGCCGCTCAAATGACGACGTCTACAAACGATGACTCCGTAGATCCGGAGAACCCGCTCCCAGAGCAGAGCTCCCCTTCGGCTCGGGCAGATCGCATCACTGCGCTTCTGCTCGTGGTCCTGGGAATCGGGGTGGCAATCGAATCCTGGCGTATGCCGAGAATGTCCGAGTTCGGTGCAAACATCTGGTCAGCACCCGGGATCGTCCCTGGCATGGTGGGTCTGTTGATTGCCATCATGGGCGGTGTCCTGTTCTTTCGCTCTCGCAAGACACCCGGTTCTGCAGCGTCAGCCACAGCGAGAAACGGAGCTTGGCGTCGTGTACTTACCGTACTTGTATTATGTGTGATATTCGCAGGCATGCTTGTCGGGCGTATTCCATTCGCCATCGCCGCTTTCATCTTCATTTTCGTTTTCATCCTGTTGTTCGATCGCGAGGATCGCGCGATTGAAACAGGTAGCAAGACGCTTTCTCCTGCTCGAGTAGCATTGGCATTTGGCGTCGCTGCAGCAGCATCTGTCACAATAACCTGGGTATTCGAAGACATCTTTCTGGTACGCCTTCCATGAGCGGACTCGGCTACTTCCTTGATGCGTTGATCGGCTTCATGACCCAACCGGTCATGTTGTTCAGCGTCATATGGGCGACCTCTCTCGGCATTCTGGTCGGATCCTTGCCCGGGCTCACGGCCACTCTGGGTATTGCACTGCTTACCACGTTGACCTTCAAGATGGATGGCACACAAGCCATCCTCATTCTGATCTGCATGTACGTCGGTGCGATCTACGGAGGCTCGCGTTCGGCCATTCTTCTGAATATCCCCGGCACACCGGCCAATGCCGCCACCGCACTGGACGGATTTCCCCTTGCACGTTCGGGCCTGGCAGGCCGGGCGATGGGCGTGGCAACGGCCGGCTCCTTCGTCGGTGGGCTCATCGGTATGCTGGCGTTGGCATTGGTGGCTCCGGTACTAGGCGACTTTGCCCTGTCATTCGGCTCCTACGAGTTCTTCTGGCTGGCTCTCTTTGGCATACTCGTCTCGGGTCAACTGACGACAACCGGAGATTCGATCAAGGGCTGGATCGCTGGTTTTCTCGGCGTGCTTGTCGCCATGATCGGACAGGAAGGCATCTACTCCTACCAGCGATTTTCCTACGGCTCGTCTGACCTTGCCGGTGGCATTGGCCTGCTACCCGCTCTGGTTGGCGCGTTCGGATTTGCCGAACTGCTGACCGTGATGAAAGCACGCGGCTTTCAGAGCATCGTTGACGCCTCCGACCGAATACTGCCGCGATTCAAGGATCTTTGGCCTTACAAGCGAACGATCGCTCGTTCCGGTCTGATCGGAACCTTCATGGGCTTGTTGCCCGGGGTTGGAGAAGACATGGGATCCTGGATGTCCTATGCAGCGGCGCGACGCGCCAGTCGACAGAGAGAGCAGTTCGGCAAGGGCTCACTCGATGGACTATTGGCTGCAGAAACAGGCAATAACGCGGCGGTACCCGGTGCAATCATTCCGGTACTGACATTGGCAGTACCGGGTTCTGCACCTGCTGCAGTGCTGCTTGCCGCCATGTTCATCCACGGCATTCGGCCGGGGCCAATGATCATGATCGAGTCACCGGCCTTTGTATTCGAGGTCGTTGCCATGGTTGCAATGGCAATGATGGCCATGTTGGTGATCGGCCTCGCCGTCACACGCCCCCTGTTGCGAGTGCTGACGATTCCACGAGCGTTTCTGATGCCGATCATCTTTACCTTGTGCACCATTGGCTCTTATGCAATTGCAGGGCGTCTGTTCGACGTCTACGTGATGCTCGCTTTCGGTGTGTTCGGATTCGCCTTGAGGGAAATGAAATACCCACTCGCACCGCTGGTACTGGGTATCGTACTCGGTAACTTGCTGGACAAGAGCTTCAGGCGCGGCATGACGCTCTCGGAAGGCAATGCGCTGGATTTCGTGACTCGACCGATATCCGCGTTTCTGGCTCTTGCCTGCCTGTTGATGCTGCTCAATGCCTTTCCGCTTGTTCGTCACTCCGTCGGACGCGTGTTATCGAAGATGCGGCCCAACCGCAAGAGATCGCCGGAGGAGCCAAACTCGTGAAATTTGCATTGTGCAATGAGGTAATTCGAGAACTGTCACTGGCCGAGCAGGCGCGTTTCGCCTCGGCTCTTGATTACGATGGTCTTGAGATTGCGCCGTTTACACTCGATGAAAATGCCCCGCATGACATGAACGCGCAACAGATCAGGGACATCCGGCGAAAGATCGAAGCAGAAGGTCTTCAGGTATCAGGGCTGCATTGGTTGTTGGTCTGCCCCGCAGGACTATCCATCACGGACAGCGATGCCGATGTACGGCGTCGAACCCGTGAAGTCATTTCGGGGCTGATCAGACTGTGTGCCGAACTCGGCGGAGGTTATCTGATTCACGGCTCGCCTCAGCAACGGATCCTGATGAGCGACTCATCCGAAGCTGGACGCGCCTCTGCATTGGAGACACTGGCATTCGCTGCAGAAGAAGCCCGAAAAGCAGGTGTTGAATATCTTCTGGAACCTCTTTCCAGTGATCAGACGCAATTTGTAAACACCGTCGCAGAGGCCGCAGCAATTGCCGAGAATATTGCATCGCCCGCCTTCGCGACGATGCTCGACTGCTGCTCCGGAGCAAAGGCCGAAACACAAGCATTGGCTGATGTACTGAAAGAATATCTGGGAAAAGACCTCATACGCCATGTGCACGTCAATGACCCCAACCTGCGAGGTCCAGGCCAGGGCGAGCTGGATTTCCTGCCCATCATTGAAGCCCTGGTAGCTTGCAGATACGAGGGATGGGTCGGCGTCGAGCCGTTCGATTACGTACCCGACGGTCGTGCGGTCGCCGCACGGTCCATCGGTACCATGAAGGCGTTGCATGACAGCGCTCTACGGAGTCATGTCCAGTGAATGTTGTTCGAACCGAACCAGTCGGCAGTCACGCACCTGCTGTGCAGGTACTCCGTGTGGAATTTGCCGAGCGCCCCGTGACATTCAGGATGCCATTCCGGTTTGGAGCGGCAACATTGCGAGCTGCACCTCAGGTCTTTGTGCGAGTGACAATCCAGATCAATGGACGTCAGGAAGTCGGGTTTTCAGCTGAATTGCTCTCGCCCAAGTGGTTTGACAAGAATCCGGCTCTGAGCAATGAAGATAATTTCAGTCAATTGCGTTCCGCACTACGTATCGCAGCATCCTTGTACATCAACGCCGGCCTGAGCCCGAATGCATTCTCTCTGCATGCCATGTGCGCTGCAGCCTTGTATCGTAGCTGCGCCGAGGAAGGCAGCGGCGGACTGATAGCGTCCTATGGTGCCGCCTTGCTCGATCGGGCAATTCTGGATGCGATATGTCGTTCGGCAAATCTGTCGTTTTATGACGCCATGCGAAGTAATCTGCCTGGCATGGACACGTCAACAACTCCGGATCTTCACGGTACGGACCTCACCGGATTTCTGACCACGAGAACTGCTCCTTGCAGTCTTGCCGTGAGACACACCGTCGGCATGATCGATCCGATTCTTTCCACCGCTATCACCGAGCCTCTCGATGACGGTTTACCTCAGAGTCTCGACGCCATCATCGAGCGCTATGGCGTGCGTTTTTTCAAGATCAAGGTCGGCTCTGATATAGATGCCGCGATCAGCAGACTGCAAATCATCGCCAACCTGCTGGACACTCAAGCCGGCTATTATCGAGTAAGCCTTGATGGCAACGAACTGTTCTCGGATGCCGATGAAGTCGGGCGATTGTTCGATGCCATCGAGGCCGAACCCACTCTCCAACGCCTATGGCGTGCGACGCTGTATATCGAACAACCCATTGCACGTGATCGAGCCCTCGAGGAGCCGGTACACGCGATCGCCAGGCGAAAACCTCTGGCAGTTGACGAGTCGGATTCTCACATCGGGATCTTCCCTGTCGCCCGGGCACTCGGTTATACCGGCATGTCGTCAAAATCCTGCAAGGGCGTTTATCGATCGATTCTCAATGCCGCCCGCGTTGAGCACTGGAACTCACAGAGCGGCGCGAAACGATGCTTCATGACTGCCGAAGATCTATCGACGCAACCGGGAGTTTCTGTCCAACAGGATTCCGCATTGGCGGCTTTCATCGGCGTGGAACATGTCGAACGGAACGGTCATCATTTTGTAGACGGTTTCGGTTCGACGCCGATCACGGAACAACAGCGTTATCTGCAGGATTACCCTGGACTTTATGAAACCGCACAGGATGGAGCTGCCAGACTACGTATCGCTGGCGGCAATATCGACATCTGTGCACTCGATCAACCCGGGTTCGGCGTATTCACACCACCGGACTGGGAGAATCTCGATAGTTTCGACAGTTAGTGAGTCGGTATGGAGAACACACTTTACCGGAGATGTGAGAGCGCTTTTCCGGACATGTGACAGCGCTTTCTGTGCCTGACAGTGATTCCAAATCAGCGCACTTTGAAAGCATTTTCCAAAGCTGGAAAGCAAAAAGGCCGTCCCCTGGGGGACGGCCTTGATGGACGTGAATAAAACCCGGCGATGACCTACTTTATTCGGGCGGGGCCGCCCAGGCAGTCCCTGCCCTCACCCCTTCGGGGTCAGCGCCAACAACGCGCTGATGCAAAAACGCTCCTGCGTTTTTGAGCA
>NZ_JBQYLE010000029.1:0-15480 GCF_052681095.1 Granulosicoccus sp. 3-233 | reverse complement strand
AGGCGTCAACAGCAAGATACGAGTGATACAGCGCAAAGCCTATGGCTATCGAGACGAAGAATATCTCAAGCTCAAAACCATCGCATCATTCCTGCCGCCACTACCCAAAAACGCGAAGATTAACCCACACGAATCCGCGTAGACCCGAATCATTCATGACTGGCAATCATGGTACGGCTTCGGTCGACCGTGTCCTGGCCACCGTGTTGTTCACGGATATAGTTGATTCCACGAGGACGCTGTCAGCGATCGGAGATAGTGCATGGAAACAACTGATTTCGGCGCACCACGAAGCGGTGCGAAATGAATTGGCACTGTATCGTGGTCGAGAAATCAACACGACAGGGGATGGCTTTCTGGCGTCGTTTGACGGCCCAGCCAGAGCCATTCGATGTGCGCAATCGATTGTCTCCAATCTCAAAACGATTGGTCTGGAGGTACGAGCCGGTATTCACACCGGTGAGTGTGAAATGGTTGACGGGCAGTTGGGTGGTATAGCCGTGCACATTGGAGCCCGGATATCCGGGCTGTCCCAGAGTGGGGAAGTGCTGGTTTCGGGCACGGTTCGTGATCTGGTCGCTGGCTCCGGATTGCAATTCGTGGATAAGGGCTTGCATGAACTGAAAGGCGTTCCAGGAACATGGCCACTGTTCTCAGTTGGCGGAGTCGGATAGCGAGCTCTGATCCCGAGTCGGTTTCGTATCATTGCCCTGTTCCTTTCACAGCCCATGCTCTGGCGGCGAGCAATATCCTCCCGTCTGAATCGGTAGGCAGTCTCTCTCGCAGGCGCGACTCCAGCCTGGTTCGCGATTCCTCGTCGAGCGAAGCGCAATATCCCGGAGCTGGCGCCACATCGCTGAGAAACGGCGTCCAGTAATCGGAAAAATCCGAGAACGGTGTAGTGATATCCATCGCTGTCACATCGACGTCGCGAAGTCCGGATGATTCGAATAGTGCGTGCAGTGGTCCGGGTCGACACAGGGGAAAGCAGACGCCTTCATCCTTGTCTCGAGCCTCCGGGTTCAGTTCGACGGCGACGTCCCAGAAGTGTCGCATGAACTGCACGTGCCCGGCGTAATCCCATACATAGGCTGCGAGTGTGCCGCCTGGGTTCAACGTGCGGAGAAGCGCCTTGATCACCTTTTTCTGGTCAGATACGAAATTCAAGACCAAACCGGATACTGCGAAATCAATCTCGCCGTCATTGACTGGAATCCGATCATCCGAGCCTTGCTGGAACCTGACTCGAGCATCCACGATCTGCCGGCGTGCCGATGCAAGAAATTCCTCTGACGGTTCGATGCCGATGATCTGTCGAGGGGCACAGGAGGCAAGGATCTGGCTCGTCAGCGCACCGGTCCCGCAGCCGAAATCGAGCCAACGGGCTTGTTCAAACGGGTCGAGCCAGCGGAGAAAGCCTTCGCCAACTCGGCGGCTCCATCGACCGACATAGGCTTCGTAGGCACTGTCGTCTGTCCAGCTGTCTTGAGGTGTCGTCATTTCGGAAACTCCCTCCGACGCGTCCATTACAGAGCGTAGATCTACTCTACTACAAGGCTGGTTGTAGTACGAGCAGATTCGACAGCGAGAAGTTCTTGTTTTGCGCGAGCTCGACAGTGGTCAGATTCGCCATGCGCGAGTAGAAGCTGAGACGCGCTGGATCGGCAAGAACTGTTTGGCCGCGAAATCGAAACTTCTCATAGTGATCACCCCTGGGCCATGTCTGTACATTCATTCCGCTCAGCGGGTTATCTGCTGAGGCATGTTCGTCTGAATTCTTCGATGCTTACCTGGTGTTATCTCGCATAGCCGTAAAGAACGCCCCGCAATCGTCGATTCCTGTAGGGACCGATCAGGGGTTGTGAACAGTCAATTCGGCGCAAGTACACGAAATATTGTGCAAATGTCAGCGGTACTGCCTTCTCCTCGGTGTCGTAAATTCCCGATTCAATAACCGGAGTATTCGAGTGAGTCTAGAACGATTTGTACGTCGAGCGTCCCCTGTGGCGCTGTCATTTTTCCTGGTGGCCTGTGGCGGTGGCGGTGGAGACAATGACGCCGCGGTCGAGCCTGAGACAGGCGCCGCAGTTGGTGAAGCTGAAGGGTCGGATAACACATCTTCTCAGAGTTCCGTATCGACAGTGTCGGGTCGCGTAGCCGATGGTTACATACAAGGCGCAACTGTCTGCGTGGATCTGAATGATAACGATTCCTGTGACAATGACGAACCATCAACCGTCACAGGAGACGGCGGCGTCTATGATCTGGAAATTTCCGATGAAGCCCAAGGGAAATCGATCGTTGCGGACATCCCCGCTGAAGCCATAGATGAAGATACTGGCGAAGCTGTAGGCCAACCCCTCGTATTCATCGCGCCTGCTGATAAACCCGAATTTCTGAGTCCGATTACCACATTGATCCACCAGGAATTACGAGCGAATCCAGCGCTGGATATTGACGATGCGGAGCAGACGGTAAAAACCATCCTGGGCATCGAAGAGGCGGATATCAGCCTGTTTTCTGACTATGTGGCTGAGGGCAACGATACGAGTGGCGATGGTGCAAAGGCGGAGAAATTTCGTTATTTGCATGACACTGCTCGTGTTGTGGCGAGTCTGATGAAAGATATCGAGACGCAGGTTGAGAACGCGGCGGTGTCCAGCGGTGTCGACGTTGCAGGTAGCGGAGATACCCAGCGGGCCATTCGCGAGATTGTGCGCAGTGAAGTGCGTGATTTGTTGCCGGAGATTGCCCGACAAGTAGCAGATCTTGTCGGTCCGGGAGATACGTCGGAATCGGCGAGTGGCGATGCTGCAAGAGTTTTCAATCCCGATGACCTGGCTGTGAACCTGAGACCGGCGGATGCCACAGATGCGGTTGAAGAGCGCATAGATGCCATTCGGGATCGTGTGGAAGTGGTTCAGTCAGATATCAAACAGCTACTGACAGAGGGTGTCTACTGGATGGAGTTCGATTGCCATCATGACAACCGTTACGACGAATACGACGAATACGACGAATCGATGCACGTGGATAGCGATGAAATTTTCGACGCACTTGATGATGGAGATGCCGATGACGGTGACTACATGGGTGACGTTGATTACCCGATGGTCGATTGCAATGCCCGTTACGGTCATGTGCAGTTGAACGCTTCAGGTGATTCGCTGGTAACCGAGGACTATCTGTACGACGTCGGCTCAGGTGGATGGGTGCAGGAGAACGCTGAAGATGATTTGCACATGGCGAATTATTCGCTGGTAGAAGGAGAGTGGATACCGGTTCGCTCGGAAGGTCCTGAAGGCCAAGTGGAATTCACTGAAGACGGCACCGCTGTCATCGTCAATGACGGTGGACGGATGCAGCTGAAGGCTGTTACGCAGGATGTGGGTGGCAGAAAGGTCATCAATCATTTCTGGCAAGATGAAGTCGATACGTTGTGGTTCAGTCTGGTGGACCCAGCTGACATGTTTTCATCTGGTTCGCTGGCACACAAGATCAACGTACGGCAGACATCTCACCCCTATGTGCTGTTCAATCACCAACCTCAGGATGAACAGAGTCGGGAATATTGTGCGCAGTATCTTGACAACTGCAATGTGGTCAATGCGGTGATGGACGGTCAACATGTTGCAATTGCCACACTGGATACGGTTCGTGAATCTGCGTTGGCTGACACGAAGCTGATGATACAAGCATCCGGGGTTGGGCTGGATGGCGTCATGAAGCTCAGTGCTGAAGAATTGGACGATGGAACACTTCCTACTCGCGGAAGTGTACATTGGCAGGTGGGTTCTGAAGGCAGTCATGAGGAGTTCGGAGAAATGCTGCCCTACGAAATGGATTCTGGCGTGGGAGGCGTGGATCAATACCATACATACCCCGCAGATCATACAGGTCTGGATGAATGTGCCGCATACACAGGTTCCGATGGTGTTTTCTATCCTGATTCGCAGCCTGGCGATGGTCATGCGTCCGACACGATTTACCCGGTAGACAGTGTTGACACGGGTGAATTCGTGGGTGAGCAGGGTGCCGGAGAATCTTACAATGCCGACCATGATGAAGAGGATCCGGATTTCCATGAGCAGTACCCGGAAGGTTCGGATGCTGACCATGAAGAAACAGACTTCCCCGTCAAGCCCGAATGTACTGATTGGATTGCGCGAACAGGGATTGATACAGACGATATCGACTACTCGGAAGTACGTACGACTGGTGACGATGGGCACCCGGGAGATGGGGGCGACATGGATGAATTGGCGGTCAGTGAATGGAAGCTGATCGAAATCGATGGTGTGAAGATGATCGAAATCGAATTGCCTGGCGTGTTTCGGCAAGAGTCGGACGACGATAACGGCGAATCCATGCTGCTGATAGAGCATGATGGGTTTGTTCGCTTGGGAGCCAGAATGGCCGAGGATTTCGTGGAACGAGTCATCACTTACAACGAAACAGCACTGACCACATTGAAGTCGATCGTGGAGATGGGAATCGAGAGCAAATGATGATTACCTGTACCCAGTGTGCGGCGGCAGTTCTAGCAGACTCAGCAGTGGTTGATTGAATTTGCCAGACAAGCGGGTGGTCCGACCAAGGTCGGGCCCTCCCTTTTTTCCTTGAAGGACTAAGGCAGGAATTAGGTTCTATCCGGATCTCGCAACGGCTTGAGAGAGGCATCGGGTAGCTGAAGAGGCCATGGATCTTCAGGTAACGTTGGAGTTGCGAAACATCAACCTCCATCAGACCCATGGCCAGCCTCAAGACTATCGCACGATTGCTCAAACTCAAAGAGCTCAAGCTCGTCGACTTTTCCTTTCATCGGGACAAGCTCGTTCGGCTGTACGTCAGATCCTTCAAGAACGGGTGCCGCTGCCCCGACTGCGACCGCCGGTGCAAGATTGTCCGTACCCGCCCCAAGCTGCGCGAGTGGCGGGATCTGAGTGTAGGCGGACACCGCTTGGTGTTCTGCTATTTCCCCAGGGAGATCCACTGCCCGACCCATGGTCGCTGCGAAGAGAATATTCCCTGGGCGGCCCCTCATTCGCGCATCACCTACCGCTTCGAGCACAGCCTGTTCAGCCTCTGCCAGAGCATGACACAGAAGGCGGCAGCGAAGCTGCTTCAGACCGCACCCTCAACGCTTTCGGACCTGCTGCATCGAAGCATCGAGCGACATCGTCATGGTCACAGGATCCGAGGCCTGCGTACTCTCGGTATCGACGAGATCTCCTACCACAAGCGCCACAAGTACGCGACGCTGATCTACGATCTAGATACGTCCAAGGTGATCTGGATCGGCAAGGGCAGAGGCCGAGACACGATAGACCGTTTCTTCACCGAAGCGCTCAGCCCCTGGCAACGCCAGCAGGTCCGTGCCGCCTGCTGCGACATGAGTGCAAGCTATATCGGCGCCATCCGCGAACATTGCCCTCAAGCCACTCTCGTGCTCGATCGCTTCCATATCGTCAAGGCCCTCAACGAGGCCGTCGACCAGGTGAGAAAGCAGGCCTGGCGGGAGGCATCGAAACACGACAAGAAGGCGGTCAAGGGGCTGCGCTGGATGCTCTATCGACATTCGAGTACCCGCTCGCGCGCCGACACAGCCGCCCTGAAGGCACTGGAGAAGAGCAACCGGCGAATCTATCGTGCTTGGCGGCTCAAGGACGAGTTCGAGCAACTGTGGAATTATCGCAGCCGGTGGGGGCGAAACGTTTTCTCAAGCGTTGGACACGAAGTGCGCTACTGAGCCGCATCGAACCGATACGCCGGTTTGTCAAAACCGTGCGCAAGCATCTCGATGCGGTGATTGCCTACAGCGATACGCGTCTGACGAACGCGATCAGCGAGGGCATCAACCGCATTGCCAAGATCGTGAAGAACCGAGCCAGTGGCTTCCGTCACCTGGAAGCCTTTGCCGACATGATCCTCCTCACCATTGGGGATGTGGACATTCCTGCACAGATCCCGCGCCGTTTCCGTACATGCTGACTACATCGGAAAGGCCTTGCGGCATAGCATGAACCGAGGATCGACTCGTTGCGAAACCCGGATATAGCCAAAAAAGATCATGTCCCTGTAAGTTCTGTTGGTCGAAGGCCAATTAAAATTTTGTTGGAAAGCGAATATCTGATAACCTCCGACAGAATTGCAACTGTGAAACTGAGAGGTCTGGTTTGATGCATACGATGCGAGCATGGAATTACTCGATCATATTGATTGCGGCGAATGCATTCGTCGTGACTAGCACGTACGCCGCACCTGGTGACTTTGCCAATACGAATCAGTTGCTGGATGCAGTCCCCTTGACACCGAATTGTTCGACTCCTACAAATTGTTTTGATTTCAGTCTGGAGGCGGTCCTTCGAGATATCGACGATGACGGTGATCTGGATGCCATTGTATTGAATGCACATCATCAGTATGGACCAACCGGGGTATGGCTCAACGATGGCTTTGGTTTCTTTACAGAAGGGTTGGCGTTCGGTCCTGCAGGTATGGATATGGATATGGGGGATCTGGACGGTGATGGCGACGACGATGTCATCTTCATAAACAATAGTTATGGTGGTGTTGAAAGTGAAGTCTGGATGAATGATGGCGCCGGGGCGTTCTGGAAATCGCATATGTTCAGCACTGTATGTACCGCAGCGTGTCAAGTGGAGCTGGCAGATCTGGACGGAGATGGAGATCTCGATGCGTTCATGGGCGGGGCCTACGGGTCGCAGGTGTTTTTGAACGACGGCAGCGGAGAGTATGCAACTACGGGTCAAAGCCTGGATGCGGGGTATTACATCAGTCTTGCAGACATGGACGGTGATGGAGATGTCGATGTCTATTCGTCCAATAACACGGGCGGCACCGTATTGCTCAACGACGGTGCTGGATTCTTCGTCTCTTCAGGGCAGTCGGGTTTGGACAGCGGCCTGGTAGATTTGGGGGATGTTGATGGAGACGGTGACAATGACGTTTTACTCAGTCGCGTTAATGGCTCTTTTACCAAGATCTGGCTAAACGATGGTTTCGGATTCTTGACGGATACGTTGCAGAACAATTTCGGCACTAGCGGTACCGAGGTGGCATTGTTAGATCTCGATGGTGATGGTGATCTCGATGCGTTCCTGCTTGAATTTGGAGGGAATTCGCGTGTTCTGTCAAACGACGGTAGTGGAATATTTACGTTCTCACAAACACTAGCTACTAATGGTCTGGGAATAGACTTTGGGGATCTTAATGATGATGGGTCACCCGATATATTCGTTGCTAGAGGAAGACAGGCAAATGAAGTCTGGTTATCTGAGCCGGGTACTGGTGGCGATAGTGACGGAGATGGTATGTCGGACGATGTCGATAACTGTCCAGACGATTTCAATGCAGACCAGGCCGACTTTGATGACAACGGTATAGGCGATGCGTGTGAAGACACAGATTCTGACACTGTGTTGGACATTGACGATAATTGTCCAATTGTGGCCAATCCGACTCAGGGCGACTCTGATGGTGATGGGACTGGCGATGCTTGTGAATCGGATACAGATGAAGACACGGTTATAGATGATGTCGATAACTGTCCGACTATTTCTAACGCTGATCAAGCCGATGCCGATGGTGATGGTACCGGTGATGTCTGCGAAATTGACACCGATGGGGACGGAGTCATAGATGACATTGATAATTGCCCACTCATCGCCAACTCGGATCAGGTCAATACTGACAGTGATTCTGATGGCAATGTCTGTGACATTGATGATGATAACGATGGTGTTTTGGACGACGAGCCGGACAGCTGTGATGCAACAGAATCAGGCGGCATAGTGAATAGTGATGGTTGCTCTATCGCTCAGTTGTGCCCCGCGGACGATACTTGGAAAAACCATGGTAGTTATGTGAGTTGTGTTTCCCGCGCGGCAAAAGATTTTCAAAAGGCTGGGCTTCTCAGCCAAGGTGAGAAAAGCCAATTGGTTTCTACTGCTGCGCAATCCGATGTGGGTAAATAGCACCGTAGAAAAACAGCTCTAATCGTTGATAGTGCGAGCCTCGCTCCAGCCTGGAGCGGTGCTTCGACGCGTCGTTATTGACCCTGCGCTGACCAGTGGTCATCACTATGGCAGTGACTCGCAGGCCACGCCATCTTTGTCTCCATCAAGACGGTGTGGATCACCTGGTCTCGATGCTTCGAACACACGTTGAGCCTCAGCCTGAGTGGCGAAGTCGCTGCAATTGTAGTCATCAGTCTGACTTGGCTGTGGCTGTGGCTGTGGCTGTGGCTGTGGTTGTGGCTGTGGCTGTGGTTGTGGCTCGGGCTCAGGAATTGGCTCAGGTTGTGGTACCGGCTCAGGTTCGGGTATCGGCTCTGGTTCGGGTATCGGCTCTGGTTCGGGTATCGGCTCTGGTTGTGGTTCAGGTGTAACCACCACCGGCACAATCGCAGGCACCTGGATCGCCGGACCACCGTACACATAAGTTGCCCGGCAACCACTGAATGATTGACTGAATTCGAAGACCACAGTTGTTTCTATGCCAGCCCAGTCAAGCAAGGCTGTGTCTATCGGTCCGCCCTCGGTTGACGCGGTGTTTTCACGATCAGTGGGTAGTCCGTAAAGTTCCAGTGCCAGGTTGATCAGCCCCGTACAGTCAGTATCTGTCGGGTCAGCGACTACAACGCGTGCAGTCCCCTCGTTCTGAGGTGGGGCAATGGGTTCTGGTTCTGGTTCTGGTTCTGGAACGGGCTCGGGTGCAGGTTCTTCCTCCTCGACGGGAGGCAGTGTCGGTGTGGTCGGTTCGGAAGGTGGCGTCTCCGTTGGTGACGGAATAGGCTCGAATGGATTGATTGCATCATCCTGAGGGATAACAACATCGGAGTCGTTTGAATCTCCGCTACCGCCCCCGCATCCAATCAGATAAAAGGTCGCCGTTAACAGCGCTAGAGTCGTACGAGTCATTGTCTTGATGATTTTCCGGCTTTCCGTCTCCAGGAATGCAGTGGAAATTAGGTCAAAAAGAGGTTACATGTCCAGCGAATATATTGAATCGTTCCAAATAAAGACGATGGAGGAAAAGAGGCTTGCTGTAAACGAGATTGGTCTCTTCAGTCTGGAAGCGATCTCAGCTAACGAATGCTCTTCACGCTGAATTCAACGGTAGTGCTCTCTCATTCGAGATAAATTTGTCGGTATGGATAATAAAAAATATTCTGATTGTCAATATGGTAGCTAACAGTTCAAACCGCGAGCTTACCCGGCCTTCGCGATCAAGAAATATCGGTCTATTGCAGGGCACGTTGATCAAGAAGTGTCTTTATAATCAAGTGGGCTGACAGGGGAGAGATTCCCCGGATGCATGGGTAACAACGTTTTACCGCCGCCACGCCGTCATCGGTTCACTCGTCCTCCCTATCCCTCAGCTCCCCAACCCTCACCACCATCCCACCATCTGATTTTACAGTGCAAAAATTGCACAAATAAACATCTGAATCCCGCGAAAACCAACGTTTTCCTCTGATAGCATGCACATTTTGCACCCCGGAGGAATACACCATGAAGAAGATCTGCACCCTTGCCGTCGTAACGCTTGCTGCTGTCGCAGGCCCCGCACTGGCCCAACAAACCATCAAGTTCGCACACGTATACGAGGCCAACACCTTGTACAACGAAGCCGCGCTGTGGATCGCTGACGAGATTGAAGCGCGTAGTGATGGCGCTTATGAAGTCGATGTTTTCCCCAGCTCGCAGTTGGGCAACGAAGAGACAATCACTGAAGGACTGCAGATCGGATCCATCCAGATGGCCTACACCGGTCCTACTTTCCTGGGACAGTTCCACAAGCCCATGGCTATCTCCGAAGCGCCTTTTATCTGGAAGGACTACGACCATTGGAAGACCTACCAGGACAGCGATATCTTCGCTGATGTATCTCAGGGCTACATGGACAAGACCGGCAACAAGGTGACGTCCATCCTGTACTTCGGATCACGTCAGACCAGCTCCAAGGAACGCATCGATACGCCTGAAGACATGAAAGGCATGAAGATTCGTGTGGCCAATGCACCGTTGTGGAAGATCTACCCCACAGCCGTTGGCGCCAACCCGACGCCTATCTCGTTTGCCGAGGTGTACCTGGCCTTGCAACAAGGCGTGGTAGAGGGGCAGGAGAACCCGATTACCATCATCGAATCCAACAAGTTCTATGAAGTGCAGAACTTCGTTGCCAAGACAAGCCACATCACATCATCGGTGGTCTCTGTCATCGGCGGACCTCTGTGGAGCAAGCTGTCAGAAGAAGACCGTGCGCTGTTCACCGAAGTGACCAAGGAAGCCTCAGCCCTGTTCTCCGACAAGGTGTATGCCCGTGAAGAAGAGCTGTTTGACAAGTTCAAGGCAGGCGATGACGTTGAAATCGTGGAAGTCGATCGCGCACCTTTCGCCGAGCTGGTCATTCCGGCCGTCAAGGCCGAGTGGGGCGAAGAGCTGGTCAATAGCGTAACGGCACTGGCTGACTGATAAACCCTGCGGGAGGGCGCGATGCCTTCCCGCGCTTACCGCGAGCCACATCATGCGCAGTCGTGTATCTAACGTTTTGGGAGTGATCAGCGAAAGCGGATTGCTGCTTGCTTTCTGGACACTCGGTGGAGTGGTCTTCGCACAATTCTTCTTTCGCTATTTCCTGAACATGCCCTTGGGCTGGACGGAAGAGCTCGCTCGTTATCTTCTGATCCTCACCGCATTCCTCGGGTTGCCGGTCGTGACTCGCCGAGGTGAACATATCGCCATCGAGATGCTGGCCGATTCCTTGCCCACGAACGCACGCCGCTGGTTGCTGGCGGCCGGTGAGCTATTCGTTGTCATTATCGTTGGCGTGCTGGCCTGGCAGGCCAAGGCCCTGATTGCACTCTCTTCTCAGACCATGAGCTCCATGCCGCTTCCTAAATCGATCATCTATTACGTGGTACTCGTGGGGCTGCTGCTCCAGTTGGTTGCCAGCATCAATCGCCTGGTCGAGCTGGTTAAACCAGCCACCGCGAAGGACACCCAGTCATGAGTATCCTGTTTGTCTCTCTCATCGTGCTGCTGGTACTGGGCCTGCCTGTGGGCTTTGCCCTGGTCGGGGCATCGATGACCTATCTCTTGCTGACCGAAGGCCTGGGTACACCACAGGTTCTGTTTCGCATGATCAACGGTGTCGACAGCTTTACGCTGCTGGCCATTCCGTTCTTCATTCTGGCAGGTTCGGTCATGAACGTCGGTGGTGTCACCGAACGAATCTTTGCCTTCGCCAACTCACTGGTTGGCTGGATGAAAGGCGGGCTAGGACACGTCAATGTGGCCGCCAGCGTCATCTTCTCCGGTATGTCCGGTGCGGCTGTGGCCGATGTTGGTGGTCTTGGCGCCATCGAGATCAAGGCCATGCGTGAAGCCGGCTACGACGATGATTTCTCTATCGGCATCACCGGTGCCAGTTCCATCATTGGCCCGCTGATTCCGCCTTCATTGCCATTGATCATCTATGGCGTGGTCGCCTCCGAGTCCATCGGGCGGCTGTTCCTCGCCGGTATCGTGCCGGGTGTGATGCTGGCCGCTCTGATGAGTCTCACCATCTACGTGGTGGCCCGTCGACGCAACTACCAGCCCAGCACACCGTTTGACGTCAAGCTTGTATTGTCTACCGGGCGCAAGGCCCTGTTCCCGCTGTTGACGCCGGTGATCATCATTGGCGGCATCATGACCGGTGTCTTCACCTCGACAGAAGCAGCAGTTGCAGCTTCGGCCTATGCCATCCTGCTGAGCACGCTGGTGTTCCGGTCAATGAGTTTTGCGGACTTCATCCGTATCAGTCGTGAGACGGCAAGCACCACCAGTTCCATTCTGATCATCGTGGCAGGCTCTGCCATCTTCTCCTGGTTGTTGACGGCCAATAATGTCGGCGAGCTGGTCAATAGCCTGGTGACAGGCATCACCGAGAGCCCTTGGGTATTCCTGCTGCTGGTCGCTGGTGTCACGCTGATTGTCGGTTGTTTCCTGGACATGATCGCCGCCATTACCATCCTGGTGCCAATCCTGCTGCCCACCGCGAATTCACTGGGGATCGATCCCATCCACTTCGGCATCTTCTTCATGTTCAATCTGATGCTGGGGCTGCTGACGCCGCCGGTGGGCATGGTAATTTTTGTGCTGGCGAAGGTGGCCAATGTTACCCCCGCATTCGTGAGCCGCAGTCTGCTGCTGTTTGCCTTGCCTCTCATTCTGGCGCTGTTGGCATTGTTGTTCTTTCCAGCGCTGAGTACCGCTTTACCCGATTTTCTGAAAGGAGCCTGATCGTGAACTCGCAGTCAATTACGACCACCATGGGTGCGGTCTTGTACGGTGCCGAAGACCTTCGCTACCAATCCCTGCCGGTCGAAGCACTGGAACCGGGTGCCGTGCGTATTCGATTGGGGGCTGCCGGAATCTGTGGTTCCGACCAACACTATTTCCGCCACGGTCGCATGGGCCCCTTCGTGCTGAAAACGCCGTTTGCTCTGGGTCATGAGATGAGTGGCGATGTCATCGAGGCGGGAGGTGAGGTGAAGGATCTGGCGGTGGGTGATCGCGTCGTGATCGACCCGGCACTGACCTGTGGGCATTGTGCGGGCTGCCGGGCAGGACGAGCCAATCTGTGTGCCAACGTCCAGTTCATGGGTTCGGCCAGTCACGATCCGCACCTGCACGGCGGCTATCGCGACAGCTTTACGGTGAGTGCTGTTCGCTGCGTCAAGGTGCCGGTGGCGACGCCCCACAACATTCTGGCGGTGACCGAGCCCTTGTCGGTTGCCGTACACGCGGTAGAGCGTGCAGGGCCGCTGCTGGGGCGCTCTGTCCTGATCACGGGAGGAGGCACCATCGGCTCGCTGATTGCGGCGACAGCAAAGGCTGCAGGTGCTGCGCGCATCTGCGTCTCTGACCCGAGTACCTTTCGTCGCAGCATTGCCCTGCAGATGGGGGCGACCGATGTCATCGACGCGAATGACAGGGCCGTGATCGACGCGATGGATGCGGCCGGTGGGGAATTCGATATCGGCTTCGAGGCCTCGGGACATACCGCGGCCTTCAACGATGTGATCCGTCTGGTGCTCCGCGGTGGCAAGGCGGTGCTGGTCGGGATGATCTCTTCCCAGGAATGCGCGGTGCCGTTCAACCAGATGACGACGCGGGAAATCGACTTGATATCGACATTCCGGCAGAATGGGGTTTTTGCTCGTTCAGCGCATATGCTCGTCAGCGGTGCCGTTGATCCACGACCCATACTGACTGGTGCGTTCGAGTTGGCAGATGTGCAGGCCGCCTTCAACGCCTCATTCAATTCCGAGCGGCATTTGAAAGTGTTGTTGAACGGTCCAGCCGGGTAGAGACACGATGTCCGAACGCATAACCGCCCACGATATAGCCGAACGACTGTCTGTCTCCCGCTCTACCGTGTCGCGGGCGTTCGATCCGAACTCCCGAATTTCTCCGGATGTGCGCCGGCGCATACTGAAAATGGCGCATGAAATCGGTTACCGTCCAACGGTGGCCTCCCGGCTGGTGATGCGAGAGTACCCGCATGTCATCGCCCTGATTGTTCGTGATATCACGAACCCGGTGCGGGCCACGATCATGACGCGTCTGATTCGTGAGTTCGAACGTGAAGGGACGCTACCGCTGGTGTTTCAGGTACCCAATGCGCGCATTGCCAGCACCCGGGCGGAGACCATCATGGGCTATCTGCCGTCGGCTGTGGTCATGTCGGGATTCATGCCGCAGGCGAGTCTGCTGACCCAGTGCTCTCAGCGCAGCATACCGGCCCTGGTGATCAACCGAGGCCAGACGGTGGGGCTGGCTGCCAACTATGTCACCAGTGATCACTACGCGGGCGGTATGGCGGCTGCTCGGTTTCTGACGAAGGCTGGCTGTCAGCGCATTGCCTTTGTGTCCGGCCACTCGGGGGTCGTAAATGCGGACCCGAGTGAGGCAAGGATAGAGGGTTTTCTGGCAGGTCTGGATGAGGCCGGCAGTGTTGCGGTTGCCGCCTACGAAGGCGATCACAGCTACGAAAGCGGAGTGAAGGCAGCAGACAAGTTCTTCGGCGCGCCCAACCCGCCCGATGGCGTGTTCTGCGGTAATGACATGATGGCCATGGGCTTCAAGGACACGGCTCGTGAGACCTACGGCATGAACGCACCGCAGGACTACCAGCTGATTGGTTACGACAATATCGAAATGGCCAACTGGACGGCGTATCGTCTGTCCACCGTGGCGCAGAACATGGATGCGGTGTTGGAGGCGACGGTGCAGGGCATCCGTCAACTGCTGCAAGACCCGGAAACGCCGGTGCGTGTGACCTTGCCCGTCGACTTGATTGAACGCAGTACCACTTCAGGAAATGAACCATGAGCAGCTCGACCCTCTCCGCACGCAAGCGTTTCATTGTTGTTGGACGTGCGGGTATGGACCTGTACCCGGAACCTGCGGGAACCAAGATTGCCGATGCCACGCAGTTCTCCGCGCAGCTGGGCGGCTCGGCGGCCAACATAGCAGCGGGTCTGTCACGCCTCGGAGCTGACGTTGCGCTGTTGACGGCCTTGTCCGACGACCCGGTAGGACGCTTCTGTCTAAAGCAGTTGGCGGTACACGGTATCGATAGTTCACTGGTGCAGGCATCGGGTGCAGAGACACGCAGTTCACTGGCCTTGTCAGAGTCTCGCATTGAAGATCATGAAACGCTGATCTATCGCAACGGTGCCGCAGACTTTGACCTGGATGCCTCGAGTATTCAGGCGCTGGACCTTGCGGGTATCACCGCTGTCGTGATTACGGGTACCGCCTTGGCACGCGAACCGTCACGTACGGCGGTGTTCCTGCTGATCGAGAAGGCACGTGAGGCTGGCATCGATGTCGTGCTCGATGTGGATTACCGACCCTATTCCTGGGCGAGTGTGGAACAGGCCAGTAGCATCTGCAGCGAGGCGGCACGGAACAGCACGATTCTGGTGGGCAATGAGGAAGAATTTGCCGTGCTCGCAGGAGACACTGACTTGTCTGCAGAGCATGGGCGACACCTGGCCAAGGCCGGTGTCGAGATCTGCATCTACAAGATGGGCGGCGAGGGCGCGATATCCTTTCAGGGTGAGCGTGAAATCCGCACCGGTGTCTTCCCCGTGGAGGCACTCAAACCCGTCGGGGCGGGGGATGCCTTCATGGCATCGTTTCTCAGCTCACACTACGATGGAGAGCCGTTAACAGACTGCGTGACACAAGGCTCTGCCGCGGCGGCCCTGGTGGTCACTCGAAAAGGTTGCTCTGATGCCATGCCGACCACCGATGAACTCGCTGAATTCATGTCGAATCGCACGATGGTCATCAACGATACGCGGTGTTTGTCAACATAGTTGCGCGTTAAATCAGGATACAGCTTGCACCTTTTTCTCGGGGTTCAGCGCCATGACCGGCTGATGATCCCAGTTCCGTG
>NZ_JBQYLE010000028.1:0-17951 GCF_052681095.1 Granulosicoccus sp. 3-233 | reverse complement strand
TGGCCAAGTGCACGGTAGAGTCGCCGACTGGCGCGGTGACGGGTTTCGGAAGTTGTCGCTACTTCCCAGGCGTTTAGCTACTTCCCAGGCGTATAGAATGACAAATGATCATCGGGCGCTGTTCTCTGGATTCGTGAATCAGGGCCAACGACGAAAAGGAGGACCACTACCCCTCCATCTCTCTTGAAACTTCTCGTACGATGCTCATGATTTTCACGCTGCTGCTTACACGCAGCCGGATATCGTTTTGGGCCAAGGTCATAGCTGTTAATGCAACTCTGAAAAGTCATCAATGGCGTGCCGAACGTACCATACCCCGCGGTGTGATTCATGACCCAATCAGCCTTGGTGGTGTCCAGAAATAACGGATTTCCAGTGCGGTTACAAAAGACTGGAAATCACGTAGACCCATAAAGGCTGGAAATCACGTAGATCGATGACGCAAGACACCCTTTGCGTCAACACTACTGCACTAAGGCACCTGCCGCGACCATCTGATGAGTGTCGCGGCGACACAGCCGTACTCTGCCTGCCTGGCACCACCAAATCCGGGTTGCTCGAGTATCTGTTCGCATGAACAACCACCGGTGTCTTCAGTGGTGAACACCCGACGACTTGTCGATTCGAAGGTAGCTGGTGCCGCGCCATTGCCGGTCAGCGCAAAGCGATTTCGACGCAGATTCACCAGCGGAGTGTTCTCCGGTATAAGAGTCGCAGGACACAAATCGGCACTGTTTGCTACTCCATCTCCATCCTCATCCTGATCACAAGCATCCCCCAGTCCGTTGCCGTCAAAATCGGCCTGACTGACGTTTGCGTCCATCGGGCAGTTATCGCCATTGTCACCAACACTGTCCGCATCTTCGTCTGCGGATTCGTCAGAATTACGAGGAAACGCATCGTCCACATTGTCGACACCATCTCCGTCCATATCGTCATCGCAGACATCACCGACGAGATCGCCATCCAGGTCGGCCTGATCTGCGTTCGGATCGACGGGACAATTGTCTGTGGCGTCACCGCTGTCATCACCATCCGTATCGACGACCAACGGATTCGTACCTAACGCCGCCTCCTCATCATCAGAGAGTCCATCGTTGTCATCATCGTCGTCGCAGGCGTCACCCATGGCGTCTTCATCGGAATTGGTCTGCTCGGGGTTATCGACACCAGGGCAGTTGTCCTCGATGTCTTCATCGTCCGGATAGTTCAGGGCGATGCTGGCAATCGCTACTGTTCCGTCCGAAGCATATCCTATGGCTTCAAGGGAATTGCTGTTTGACAGCAGCTCTGTAGAGGGCACGGTGACGGCCCAGTTACCCGCCCCATCAATCGAGGCGTCGACTTCTCCTCCCCCGTTGACTGAGACCGCCAATCGATCTATACCCGCCGGTGGTCGCGGAGGGATCCCATGGAAGAATACTCCATTCTGCAAAGTGCTTACATCTTCCACAGAATAACATTGCCCTTCAGTGAACTCAGCTACCGCACCCAGAGCTGTGCCCTGGCAACCACGAGACTCGTTGCCAATGGCGTACGTATCGACACTGATGTTTCTCGCCTGCAAATCTGCAGCCTGAGCTTCGATTCCGTCAAATCTGAAGTCGTCACCGTCTGACAGAAAATAGACATGCTGTTTGAACGATGAAGGAGCACTATTCAACAATTGCCCCACTGCGCTCAGTGCATTGGGGAAATGCGTACCCGAAAGTTGACGCAACCTGACTACAGCCTGCTCCACATCAGTGATGCCGTCTCCGTCGCTATCCTTGTCCGGAGGTGACACCAAGCCCAGTTCAACATTGCCGTCTCTGGCAAATGAAACCACTCCGACACTGATGTTGCCATCACTTCCCAGACTTTCGTTCAAGGCCAGGATAGCACCGACTTCGCAGTCCAGGATGGTGCCAACCCCTGCATCATACGGCGCGAAATCATCATTCTCGTCTACGACCAGATCGCCATTGCAATCATTCCCGGCTACATCAGTACTGTGGGACACATCAATTGCGTACACGATATTATTCGTGTCGAATGAACCATCCAGTATCTGGATGCGGCCTTCCAAAGCTACCGGGAGATCAATTACATGGAAATCATCTCTGTTGTCGAACCTCACTTCAAGGAAGTGCTCCGTGCTTGTTGGAACAGTGCTCGGATTAACGGATGAAACCATATCCCAGAAAACAAGCGCGTCCTCAGGCGGAGTATTCTGGGGCACGGTATCATCCAGCACTTCTATTGCACCAATCAATTCCGACGTTGCAATCGAGGAACCATCAGAGAACGTGATCTCTTCGATCGCGTTGAACTCACCGGTGTTCAATGCGCCAGCGAGCAGCGAGTTCACACCCGTATTGCGAAACCTGACTATCAGGTCTCCTGGATTACCTTGCAGGGTCGCAAATGATACTTCGGACATTGTCACGTCGCCAAGGTGGACGATATCGTGATCATTTCCTTCCCCCCAATCGGACACAATATCCCCAGCCAGACTATCAATTTGATAATGATCGTTCCCAGCACCCCCGAAGAGATAATCACTCCCCCCTGCACCATCAATAATGTCGTCACCTTCACCACCAAGGACAATGTCATCACAAGGAGACCCGTCGAAAGTATCGATTCCCTCCCCCAAGTCCGCAAGCACGGCGCACTCACCTCCCACATCGAGGTAATCCCTTCTACTGGTTCCTCCGTAGGCAGCTGTGTAGGAAATATCTGGATTCGGCGCTGGCAATCCGGCATTCATCATTCCGAATATCCCTGCACTGGAGGCATTTGCCGCATAACCGGCGGTGATGATAGACGGCAACCAGTCATTGTCTGCATTCACCACTGCACAGTGCTCCGCCTGAGCAACAGCGGACATGAATTTGGCGATATTCTCCTTATGACTGTAGGCAGACCATGCCAGGTCCAGAAATTGCGATGCCGCCGGATAGCCTCCTAATTCAAGTTTTGCCCCCAGAATGGCGACAGCGGCATCGTCAGGTGCATGAGGATATTGCACGCTTGGAATGTTGATGTTTGCACCATAGGCAATATTCAAGAATTCTATGTTGTAGTTATTCCATGCTGTCACTGTGCATCCTATCTTGAATGCACTCAAAACCGCGGCGGATATTGTTGTTGCTGGCATTGATGGGGCCCTCTAGATCATCCTTGTATTTGCCTCCCGGAATGGCTCCAGAAAGCTCTAGCTTGCAATCATTCGGTCTTGTTGGTTATCTGATACTGCGGGCTTGACGCGCCGTGACAGGTAAGAAACACCCATACACGATCATTGCAGCCAAGGATTGGAGACAATTTCCCACGCAGCGATAGCAGATAACTCCACTCTGATCAGTAGATTCGTTGCTACCTGCACCTACGGCACCTGCCGCGACCACCTGATCAGTGTCGCGGCCACACAGCCGTACTCTGCCTGCCTGGCACCACCAAACCCGGGTTGCTCGAGTATCTGTTCGCATGAACAACCACCGGTGTCTTCAGTGGTGAACACCCGACGACTTGTCGATTCGAAGGTGGCTGGTGCCGCGCCATTGCCGGTCAGCGCAAAGCGATTGCGACGCAGGTTCACCACCGGAGTGTTCTCTGGTATCAGCGTGGCAGGACACAAGTCCAGATCATTGCCAACGCTATCTCCGTCGAGATCCTCGTCGCAGATATCGCCGACGAGGTCATTATCCAGATCGGCTTGATCCGCGTTGGCAGCAACGGGGCAATTGTCGACAGCATCATCACTGCCATCACCATCAGTATCAGCAACCAGCGGATTCGTACCTAACGAAGTTTCCCTGTCATCGGAAAGACCATCATTATCATCATCGTCGTCGCAGGCATCACCTAGAGCGTCATTATCGGAGTTGGTCTGATCGAAGTTTTCCATATCGGGGCAGTTGTCCGAACTATCCGGAATATCATCTCCATCGGAATCAGGTTCAATGACCGATTCGTTGAGCCACACCTGATTGCCAGCGACCCAGAGCGCGACAAATGCATCCAGGTCGCTATCTCCATCCAGATCTGCCAGTGCCGCGCTACCGAAACCGGGTATGGCATCCTCCTGAACCTTTGCGAACAAACCTTCGCCGTCGTTGCTGAAAAAGGCAATGCTTGAGCCTCCCGCCGTGAAAACATCGACATCGTCATCGCCATCCAGATCACCAATCGCTATATCCAGCCTTGGGACAAACCCTATGAAGGCATCATTAGTGGTCGTGAATATGCCGCCACCATCGTTACTCATCAACTTGACATGATTATCACTAGCGAGCACCAGATCGACCCCAGTGCTGGAATCAAATTGCGCGATAGCCACCAGATTGGTCCCGTTTGGAAAAACCTGAGTACTGGTCGTGAATAGTCCGCTTCCGTCATTCAGCAACAGTTGCTCGTTGCATTGCCCGGCACACGTGAGATACGCATCCAGATCGCCGTCACCGTCGACATCTCCCAGTGCGGACCACGAAGAGAACCCGAATTCGAGTTGTTGCAGCTCCGTAAATCCAGCGTTTCCATCATTGAGGAAGACTTCAATATTTCTGCCGCTGGAAAATACATCCAGATCACCGTCCAGATCCAGATCGCCAGCAATGACCTCGCGTACCTGTATTTCTCCTGTGGTAAACGACGATGACAGAGAAAAGGTGCCACCGCCATCATTTTTCCACACCTCCTTCAGCCCGTTACTGGTAACGAAGGCATCCAGGTCACCGTCGGAGTCGAAGTCACCCAACACGAATTCATCTCTATTGCCAAGCCCGAACGTCTGCCCCAGAGTAAAAACTGCTGAACCATCATTGATCCAGGTTTGCATGGCGAAATCCTCACCAACCGATGTAACGAGCGCGTCGATATCGCCATCTCCATCTATGTCACCCAGCTGAGCATCGACACTGAATCCCTCGGTGCTGCCGAGCGCCTGTCCGGTATCAACGAAAGAAATGTCGTCAGCAATTGACAGAGGTGAGACGGCAGCTGCCACAAGAGCAAAAACAGCACTAGCGGTTCTTTTCATCGACTATTCATCCCTAAACATGACCGAGTTTGAACACTTTAATTGCGTATCTCGAAGTACAACCTGATCCCTTCACTGTACTTTCCCGACAAGAGTGACTGTTGCCAATCAATGGTGTACTGCATCCACACGACGATGCAGCCAGACATCCATTTTTCTCATAGCGCGGTCGAACTCACGTCGGCCTGCAGCTCGGAAAGCAAGATCATGAGGAAAATCGAGTGACCTTTGAAAACACGCACCTTGTTTGAACTGCATCACAAAATGATCACTGATACTGAATGTTGATGTCAAGGTCTATCGCGTAGCAGACTCTCTGCTCGAACGCCCCCCCCCCGATCGTTTGCAACAACTTGATGTCATACAGCGATCTCGATCGGGCGACATTGATCGGCGAGAAAACCGCATTGTGCCAAGACCTCCTCCGACCAAATTCTTCGATACCGGTCGTGGTCTACTTCGTTCCCCAAACCGTATGCCTGGTCGGGATATAACCGGGGTAGTCGTGGAGGCATACAAGACTGCGCGCATGCATCCACCGGTCCGCCTGCACGGCGGTCATGATCGAGCAGGTCGAGCCCCGCTGCACGTAAGCGACACGCCGGTGTCGACGACATCAGTTTCGATTACGTTACGTAACTATTGTCGGCTGTTCACGAATCTTCAAGAACAGATGAAAACGGACAAAATAGCGCAAGTTCAAGCAACATATTTCACTGAACATGGCGAATAAGCCTGCTTGGTAGTTGCTTGAGTACACAGGTCGGTAGTTTTTGTAAAAGCTCGAAAGTACGTCATGGCTGAATTCCTGACAGATGTACCGTCTTGTCAGCTGCGACTCCTATAAACTCTTGAGTCAACGACACTCGAGATGAAACGAAAATCTTTTCCATTACAATGAGCCTCAAACCCGTATTTTGGACACTGCTGATCACCTTCCTGTGGGCACCTTCCCAGGGCAACGCCGACACATCCAATCCCGCTGTCTCGATTGCGAGCCCCACACATGAGGAAAGCTTGACGCTGCCCGCGTTGCTGGAAGGAAATGCTACGGACGATACTGCTCTGGACAGGGTCGAACTGCTTATTCGAAACCTTGACACCAATGAGTACTGGAATGGGACTGAGCTTCAGTCAGGCTATACACGAATCAGAAGTCCACTGAGCGGAGAGCCAACGTCCAGCTCCTGGTCCTATCAGTTAGATTCAATAGCAAATGGCAATTACTATCTTGCAGCTTTTGTCTGGGATGCGTCCGGCAATCGTCCCTCACCTCCTGTCAGCCGCCGATTTTCTGTCGTCTCCACAGTTCAAGATGTGTCAGCACCAACCGGGACCATAGTCTCGCCAGCTCCAGATGCGAACCTCAACTCCCCGGTCGGCATGTCCGGAACTGCGACCGATGACATTTCTGTAGACCGAGTAGAGCTGGTTATCAAGAATCTTGATGACGGAACATTCTGGAACGGAACGGACTTCTCCAGTGCCTACACGCGAGTCAATCCGATACTGACGGGATCTGCAGGAAATCGTGACTGGAACTACAGCTTCGATTCCAACCAGCTCGGAAACTATTTCGTCAGTCTCTGGATCTGGGATACATCAAACAATCGTATCGTTCAGCCAGTCACGCACCGGTTTTCGATCGTACCGTCAGACACAGTCCCTCCGTCAGCAAGCTTTTCGACCCCCAAGCTCTCCGCCTCCGTGGTGAGTCCCGTTCTCGTGTCCGGGATTGCGAGTGATAGCAGCGGAATCGATCGTGTTGAACTGGTTATCAAGAATACGTCCACCAACCAGTTCTGGAACGGTTCAGATTTTCAGACCAGTTACACTCGAGTCAACGCTGAATTGACGCCGACGTCCAGTACCGAAACACACTGGAACTATTCGATTACCACAGACCAGCCCGGTAACTACTTCACACAGGTATGGGCTTTTGACAGCGTGGGGAATCGTCAAACCAGCCTGCCTAGCAGACGTCATGTTCTCAAACCCGCTACTCTGAATCTCGCCGAGTACGAGGTGGTTTTCAGCGATGAATTCAACGGAACTTCACTTGATCCAGACAAATGGAATACTGCATTTTTCTGGGGCCCCTACCAGCCGATCAACGCCGAAGAACAAGTCTATCTGGATACGTTGGGATTGAACGCCGATTCAGACTATTCGCCTTTCGAATTCACTGGCTCTACACTCAAGATTATCGCCGATGAAACTTCTGCTCTGGCGAGCGCACCTGCTCAGCCGGATGCTTCAGACCCCATCTGGGCTTCCGATCCAGACAAGAATTTCAATCCGAACTACGACGAAGCCGACGTGGACTATCTGTCCGGTCTGATCACTAGCTCAGACAGTTTCAATTTTACACATGGCTATGCGGAAACCAGAGCCAAACTCCCCGCCGGCGCGGGCTTGTGGTCAGCATTCTGGTTGTTGACAACAAAATACGTGGAAGACGTTCCGGAAATCGACATCATGGAGGCGTTAGGTCACGCTCCCGAAGAGATCTACCACACACTGCATTATTTCGATATCGAGAATAACTGGGCGAAAGTATCATCTCCCACGTACGTGACCACCGGACCGGATTTCACGGAGGATTTTCACACTTTTGGTGTTTCCTGGACTCCGGACTTGCTGATCTGGTATGTCGATGGCATTGAAACACGTCGAGTTAATCGCAACAACTTCACCGTACCCAAGCAAGCCATGTACTTGCTGGCGAACCTGGCCGTTGGAGGCAGTTGGCCTGGCAGCCCAACGTCGGAGACCATTTTTCCTGCAGTTTACGAACTTGATTACATTCGGGTTTATCAGAAAAAACCGCCTGCGAAGATTACTCCCGCCGTGCTTAGATCAGATTTCAAGTTGATGTTTGCAGACGAATTCAGTGGCAACACGCTTGATACGTCGAAATGGAACTCCAGTTTTCTCTGGGGTCCTTACCTGCAAATCAACAACGAGGAACAGTTCTATATTGACAAGATAGACAGCCATGCGAACTCCAGCATCAATCCATTCACCTTTGAAAACGGCCGACTGGTCATAACTGCTGACAATGCCGATCCGGCAGCCATACCCACACAACCATCCATCAACGATTCATATTGGCAGCTGTACCCGACTTACCAGCATGTGCCCGGTTTTCAGGAATCCGGCGGGTGGAATCCGGGATACTCATCAGGAATGATTACTTCTTATGATGCCTTCAAGTTCGTCAACGGTTACGTGGAAATAAGGGCGAGAGTTCCGCAAGGCAATGGGCTCTGGCCTGCATTCTGGCTTTTGAATGCCTACTATGTCGGCCCCATGCCGGAAATAGATGTCCTGGAGCTGAAGGGCGAGGCTCCTGACACAATCCATCACAGCTATCATTATTTCAATGGCAGTGGTGAATTGGTGTCCTCCGCGACAACAAGCATTGCTCCCCAGGGAGAAGCATACTCCGATCGATTTCATACCTACGGTATTGAGTGGAGGCCCGGTGTCATCAAATGGTATATCGACGGCGAGGTGGTGCGAGAACTCAACGACACGAACGTGTCGCGTCAGCTGATGTACATCATCCTGAATCTTGCGGTTGGCGGAAATTTCGTCGGAGATGTAGATCCGGGCGCCATGCCTGCTCGGTTTGTCATTGATTACGTAAGAGCCTATCAACGCAAGTAATTGCCCGATCTCCCGTATTCGTCAGCACCACCTCCCTTTTCGAATTACTCTTTGTCGGCAATCCATCAATCGCCTTGTGGATTGTTGGTCAATGAACGCGAGCTTTCCGGGTCGCGCAGACGTCAGTGACGACGCGTTCTATCCTGTTGCACGGGTGTAAATTCAGAGTGTTGCTGCTTGATCAATGCCGCAGCCCCAGCGACGCAAGCTAGTGCAGAGGAAGTGTCGCGGGTGAATTGGCTACTATTGGGGCTATTCCCTGAGGAGTTTGACTGACTCGCTGCACCATCCGCAGCGAAATCACCAACAGGCTGGTTCTGGGTTCAGTCCCAGTGCGCTCAAGTCGACAAACCGACCAAACATTCAAGCCAACCTGAACGACGATGCCCTGGCCGATGTCTGTGATGCGGATATCAATCAGCGGGCGATTCGTTGAGGGAGAAGTCGAGATAGAACGCGAGGGACACTGAGTCGGTTGGCTCAGAGTCCATCGAAAGCATAGGGAGAGCGAGAGCATGGACGCCGCTTTTCATTCGAGACGGTGTGTTGCGAGCATCTACTGAGAGCCACCCTTGCAAGAGACACCATTGCACTATTTCCCGTGAAAACCTGTCCGCTGTTTGAAGGGCAATGCGGTATTGCTATCACCGAAGGACTCCGTTACCGTGAACGGGAGGTACGTCAAAACGGTATGGTGGATGTACCGGGGTTGACGGGCCTCGTGTCACTCTGCGACGGCGTGAGGGCGTTCTTGGAGAAAAACCCCTCTCGCCGACCAGAACATCATCGGCCTGACGAACCCGTGCCGCATTATCGCCAGACGTAGTCAGTCCCTTTGAGACCATGACGGCCTCAACCGGTTCAAGGAGATTTTTCATGTCACGCTCATTACAGCAATGCTTCACCCCTGGACTCACCATCGGAGGAGCGCTATTCGCTCTGCTCGGGCCGCCCAGCGCGCTGGCAGACCCTATCCCCTACTCCCGCCTGTCGCAGGACACAGTCGGGGGGCCGGGAGATGCAGCCAGTTACAGTATCCAAAGTGGTGTCAATCATATCAGCGCCGACGGCCGCTTTGTCGCCTTCTACTCTTACGCTTCCAACCTGCACCCCAGCGATACGGATAGTTTCGGTGACATCCTTGTGTTTGACCGCGACACCGAGTCCCTTGAGCTGATCAGTACCGCCGGTGGCCTGTCGCCCGTCAAGGGCAATAACAACTCTTTGCATCCATCCATCAGCGCCGATGGCCGCTTCGTCGCCTTCACCTCCGAGGCATCCAACTTGCACCCCGGCGATACGGACACCACTACCGACATCTTTGTGTTTGACCGCGACACCGACTCTCTGGAGCTGATCAGTACCGCCGGCGGCCTCTCGTCCGTCAAGGGTAATGACAACTCTTTGCATCCGTCCATCAGCGCTGATGGCCGTGTCGTCGCCTTCCACACCTTCGCCTCCAACCTGCACCCTGACGATGCGGACATAAGGGCCGATATCTTCGTGTTTGACCTCGTCACCAAGACCCTCGAGCTGATCAGCACCTCCGGTGGCCCATCACCCTTCAAAGGTAATTTCGACTCTGTAGAACCGTCCATCAGTTCCGATGGTCGCTTCGTCGCCTTTCGTTCCTCTGCCACCAACCTGCATCCCGACGATTCGGACACTATTCACGACATCTTCGTGTTCGATCGCGACACCGAGTCTCTCGAGCTGATCAGTACCTCCGGTGGAACCTTGCCTGTCAAGGGCAATAGCAACTCTTATGAGCCGTCCATCAGCGCCGATGGCCGCTACGTCGCTTTTCGATCCGACGCTTCCAACCTGCATTCCGGCGATACAGACACAGTTCCCGACATCTTTGTGTTTGACCGCGATACCGACTCCCTGGAGCTGATCAGTACCGCCGGTGGACTCTCCCCCGTCAAAGGCAATAACAGCTCTTTCGAGCCATCCATCGGCGCCGATGGCCGTTTCGTCGCCTTCTACTCCTTTGCCTCCAACCTGCACCCCGACGATTCGGACGACTTCGGCGACATCTTCGTGTTCGATCGCGACACCCAGTCGCAGCGCCTGATCTCACAGCCCTCCGGCGAGTCGGGGAAAAACAGCTCTTTCCACCCGAACCTAAGCCCCGACGGGGAGCAGGTCCTGTTCACCAGCCAGAGCACCTCCCTGGTGATCGGCGGTCAGAGTACTTTATTCCAGGTCTACCTGGCCGACCTCAGCCCGGCCGCCAGCAACACCGCGCCAGTTGCCGATGCCGGACCCGATCAGATCCTCGAAGCCACGTCCCCCGCCGGGGCCCTGGTAATGCTAGATGGGTCCGCCTCCTTCGATGCCGACTCGGATCCCCTGACCTTCGACTGGGTCGGTAACTTCGGCACCACTGCCGGCATCCAGCCCAGTGTGCAACTGCCGCTGGGGATCGATAACATTGATCTGAGTGTGTCCGATGGCATCGAGACGGACACCGATTCGGTACTGATCACCGTGCAGGACACCACCCCGCCCACCCTGGTCGTTCCGGCTGATATCACCCTCACTTCCCTGGGCCCCGTGGAGACGCTGGACCCGGGTGTGCCGAGCGCCTCCGACCTGTTCGAACCGGTCACCATCTCCAACGACGCCCCGGCGGACTATCCGGTGGATACGACCACCATAATCACCTGGATGGCCACCGATCCTTCCGGCAATTCCACCAGCGCCTTCCAGACCGTCACCATCACCAAACTCGATACGGATGCCGATGGGGCCTGTGATCCCGGTGGTCTGGTCGGTAACTTCTCCAATTGCCAGGGAGAGGACAATTGTCCCACCATCCCCAATGCCAATCAGGCCAATCTGGATGGCGATGCCCTGGGCGATGCCTGTGATGCGGATATCGATGGCGATGCACTGAACAACGAACTGGATCTGTGCCCCACCACTCTCATCCCTGATGCCGCTCCCACCCGCACCCTGCGCACCAATCGTTTTGCCTTGACCCAGCCAGGCGATGGCAGCGCGCCGGTGCCTTTCACCTCCACCTCGCGTCGTCAGTTCACCACCGCCGATACCGGTGGTTGTTCCTGTGCCGATATCCTGGCTCAGCCCGGCTTCGCCAGCAGCCAGCAGCAGACCTACGGTTGCACGGCCACGACCCTGCTGCGCTGGCAGCGGGCGATTCGTTGAGGGAGAAGTCGAGGTAGACCGCGAGAGGCCCTGAGTCGCTTGACTCAGGGTCCAAGCGTCAGACCGCTTCTGGCCTCAGACGCACAATGGGATGATAGTTGGGTACTTTGCGGTGAAGGGGGTTGCATCCTCGCTTGACCCCTTCGAATTGCAATCCCGTGGAGAGTACTGACGACCCATCGATATCGATCGTCAGTCTCGGCAAAAATACTCAGCGACAACTGTAGTGCGACAACTCCAATCCGGTTCGACTGGACAGTTGATCATCAGAAATTCGAAACGCCGGATTGCCATTGATTCGAGGCTGTAGATCTGCTCTCTTGATCTCACAGGCAATGGCCTCTTGGTAATGGCATCGTTGAGCCTGGTAACCCAAGAACATCAATTGCCGGAGGCGCTTCCTGTACTCACACCAGCGTCAAAACCGCGTTTTGTCACATTGACCCTAGCCTCATCACCGCCCTGCTGCCGGCCAATCAGGATCCCTTTCACTGCTGTCATCGATGAATCCTTTCATCTGGATAGGCAGCAACACCAGTGGATAGCAACAACCGTTTCAGGGCAAATTCAGCTCCGTCTCGCACTGGCTTGCAGTGTCAGACCCCGGACCTCCATCACAAGTATCGGTCATGGGACCTCCATTCAAGGAATCGTTGCCGGTCTGCCCTGTCAGGTAGTCATTACCATCGCCCCCTTTGAGCGTGTCATCTTGATCGCCTCCGCGAATATGATCATTGCCAGCACCACCGTCAATATCATCAATGCCTGTGTGCCCGACCAATATGTCTCGCCCATTGCCTCCTGTGACGATGTCATCACCGGCTCCAGCGTAGATAACATCGTTGCCGTTGCCACCATCCAGCTCGTCGTCATCATTGCCACCAGTGATGGTATCCATTCCATTGCCGCCACTGATGACGTCTTCACCGTCACCACCCGCGAGCTCATCATCACCATTGTTGCCAATGATCAGGTCGTCTCCTGTAGCCCCCAGGATGTCGTCATTGTCCGAGCCACCTGTAATGGTATCGTTGCCGCTGCCTCCTGACACAAACCAGGGATGACCGACGGTCGATCCATTACCAGTGATGATGTTGTCATTCCCTGGGCCGCCGAGGATGAGATCGACACCGTCACCACCTTTCAGAACATCGGCGCCGTTTTCACCAACCAATTGATCATCACCACTATGCCCTAGCAGTTCATCGTCTCCTTCCCCTCCTGAGAGTTCGTCATTGCCGGATCCGCCTATGATGTAATCATTACCATCTCCGCCATCAACAACATCATTACCAGCACTTGCGTCAACCCAGTCGTTGCCGTTACCAGCATCGATCGTGTCATTGCCGGCAAGCGCACAGATGGTGTCATTGCCGCCAAGCGCATTGATGGTATCGTTTCCAGCAGTGCCCAGAATGACGTCATCGCCAGCGGTCGGAGAATCTCCATTCGCCAGATAGACGGTGACTGGTTTGCCATTGCAGGTTTCGCCACTACCGACGGAGGCCGCCGTATAGATCTGGCTCGCAGTGACCCACTGGCCCGTGAAATATTGAATTCGCACAGTGACGTGGACAGTCTCTCCATTGGTTGGCAAACCAGTCAAGGTTGCCTGGGTCGCTGAACCGCTCCCGCTTGCAATGCCGTAATTGCCCCTGTTACTACTGGAACCAGCCCGAACCTGCCAGTTTTCAACATAGTCACCGTCCATGTTGTTCAGATTCCAGGTAAAACTCTGGGTAGCCCCTTGCAGGGTCGTTCCCTGGGGCGAAGTTATCTGCGGTGTTGGCTTGCAAATGTTGTCATCATGCAAAGCCCTGGCAAAGCGTGCTGCAATGTGCTTCTCACCGATCTCATTGGGATGCACCTGATCCGCATCCATCATGCTCGGTTGGTAGCCCGGGCTAACCGCAACGGTCTGGATATCGTCACCATCGGAAGCGCGATCATTCACCATGATTGCCAGTTCGATGCGCAGTTCATCGATCCTCGCATCAACCACAGATGATTCATACCAGGGAATCAGATCAGCGACGTAAATACTGGCATTGGAATTTTCCGCATAGATCTCGTTGATCATTTCCACGACTCTGCCAATTGCACCTGTACCCGTGTTTGTAACGGGATCATATTCACCAGGAAAGGCAGTCGAACTGGTCAGGTTGGCCATGTCATTGGAGCCGACGTGCAGCAGCACCACGTCAGGCGTGTTCTGATCCACCCAATAGCGCACACGGCTTACGCCGTACGGTGACGTGTCCATGAAATTGGACGTGGAATATCCGCTGTGTCCTTCACTGTTCGTATTAGTCGTAATGCAGTTTGTCGGCAAGGGAACCCCGGGCTTGGCGCGCGGAGCCGTCTTACTGCCAACCATGGTGACATTGCAGTTACCGAAGCTCTCGACCAATGGCGTACGATAACTGCATGCACCGTAACCTTCGGTGATGGAATCCCCTAGCGGCATGATGTCAAGGGCCTGGACTTGCGCTGTCATCGCCACAAGTGTGAACAGCGTTGCCTTGCCGGTGGCCAGTACGCCCCCCCGTTTCAATTGCAAGCCATCAAAGCGTTTCGCGAAATTTACCATCTTGACTTCTACTGTGTGATACGGGCTGAGCTGATTGCGCAAGAATACAATATATCAACCCAAATTATTGGACCTGCCTCCATTCTTGATACTGAAAGAACTTGATGACGATCGAAATCCAGGCGTTAGCGCATCATGAGTGATGTGAATCAGACAGCTGCTTGAAGCGACGGCGCTGGTCGCTGCTTACATTTTCTCTACCGACCAAAGGACGGAAGAGGTTGGATGCCATGACCAAGCACCAACTGCATTACGAGTTTGAGAGTGTTTTGAAATTGCTTAGTGAGCAAGTATTTGATGGCATCAGAGACTTGATGGATTCCCTGCTCCACGGGGAAATGAACCTGTAGCGCCACGTGCATCTGTAACCGGCGCCTCACTGGCGAACCGAGGGTCGCAGCGGGTACAGCAATGGGCTCAAGAAAAAGTAGGCACACACCCGACTTGGCGAGCTATCACTCTCATGTAAATCTCGACTTGATCTGAAACGGAACTTGCCAAACTCAAGCTCTGGCTCGAAAAGCGGCAACCGACCCTGCCCAAGGATAGACTGACACGCCGGGCGATCAATTACACGTTCAACCAGTGGGATCACCTGCTTCGCTATTGCGAACATGGGCAACTTCGCATCAGCATCATGCTGGCCGAGAACGCCATCCGGCCCTTCGCAGTCGGCCGCAAGAATCGTCTTTTCAGTGATAGCCCAGAAGGATCTCATACCGTAAAACATGAAAGGGCGAAGTGGATTGGGTTGTCATGCGGGGTACCCTGCCAGGTTCGCGCTTACACAAAAAGTGATAGTAGAGGCCCGGATTGGTACGAGTATCAGCGAGCTGCCCAAACCGATACACCGCAATCGTATAACCGGCTCATAGAAATCAAGATATCACTGATAATACTTTTGGTGAAACGCTCAAGGTATACCTGTACTTTGGTTTAGGAAGCCAATTCCCCCACGGAAAAAAACAAGACACTCCCTTTACCCGCTTGCTTCTGCTGTGCCAGTATCGTTCACATCTGTCGTCGGATAGATATATTGCACTTGGATTTCACGCCTGGTAAATGCAAGTACCTACCTGGCCTGCAACACACGACCAGCACCTCAAGGGAAATGGCATCCAATTCGTTCAATTACCAGCACACAGCCGTATCAGCGATACTTACCAACCACGGAGCAATAATGAAAACCAAAAGGAAGGACACCTTTCACTACCTCACCCTTGGCATACTGGCTGCGTTATCGCTGGGACAAGCCGCAAATGCAGCGATAGTCCAGGTACAGGGCGGCCTTGAATCGATCTGGTTACTCACTGATGAGGTGACAACTGACAATGCCCAGCCCTTGGGAGGCGCTTGCTCCTTCACATCTCCTGGGATGGGTGCAGGCCTTGTTGACGCTTCTCTATCTGACCAATCAGACGCCTTCGACTGGTCCTCAATGATCTGGGTAGAGGGTGTGCAAGTAGCTGGAAACCTGGCGGTGGTCGATAACGAGGCAAGCTTTGGTACTCAGACTATCGAGCCATTCGATGTCAGTCTGACCATGAACATAAGCCAGACAACAGCCACTGCTCGCATTCTGCTGGAACTTGTGAATACCGGTGATTCAGTTGCCATGGTAGAGGTGCAATACGTCGTGAATTATGGCTCAGACGACACGACGAGTATCATCAGCACCAGTGATGGAGATGCTGCGTTTGGTAAATTCGATAATTGGGTCATTTCGGATGACGCGGTAGTTGACCCCGCCAATACTACGGTGATTTCGGGTGGCAGCGATTTTTCGGCCATGGTTGATGCCGTCTCATCCGAGACCTTCAATTGCTTCGGCAATGAGGGCATCTATGCAAGGCTGGAGCACTTCGTGGAACCCGGAGAATCGGTCTACTTCCTCTTTTTTCAGCAGTTGAATGCCAGCGCTGCGGACGCATTGAACTGGGTGAGTAATTTGGAAGGACACAGTATCCTCTCAACCGATCTGCTGGACGATATCCCGCCTGATCAACTAGACCGCATTGTCAACTGGTCCTTCGAGGACGATTACACCGTATTCGATCAGGATGGCGATGGTGTACTGAACGACGATGATGTTTGCCCCTACACGGAAATTCCGGAACAAGTGCCGTATTCATCTTTACGGCGAAATCGCCATGCACTCACTGGCAATGGACCTGAGTTTGGTGCTTTCGAAACGTCCAGCAGCAGACGCAACTATTCGCTTGAGGACACTTCAGGCTGCTCTTGCGAACAGATTCTGGACAGGATTGATAGCGACAGTACCTCGCAATACAATCATGGCTGCACGGCTCCAACGATGATTCGCTGGGAGCGCAAAGCAACAGACATCCACGTCCCGACTCAACCCGAATGAGAAGCATGAATATGTATCCAACCATTGCCCGCCTATCTCCACTGCTCATCGCCAGCCCACTGGTGATGAGCCCAGGCCAACCATACGCGCAAGATGCGCCTGTTGAGGTTTGCGTCAGTCGAAGCGGACGAATCGTGCAGCTGCTGGAAGCTGACGATAGCTGTTCACGAGGCTATGAAAACGTGACTTTGGGTGTTCAAGGCCCCATTGGGCCGACCGGACCGGCGGGTGCCAATGGGGCACAAGGTCCGCAGGGTGTACCTGGGCAACCTGGCGCAGATGGAGCACAGGGCCCACAGGGTATACCGGGTGCCACTGGAGACAGAGGGCCACAGGGCGATGCAGGTGAACAAGGACCGCAAGGTGAAATCGGACCCTCTGGCCCTCAAGGGCCGCAAGGTGATATCGGACCAACAGGCCCTCAAGGACCACAAGGTGTGCAGGGGCCTGCCGGCACGCCCGCAGCGAGCACCGTGTTTTACAGCAAATACGAAAGTATCCGGTTTAGCGAAAGTCCAGCGGGAAGACAACATGGCATAGCCGCTTCATGCGATGTTGGGGATACCGCGATCGGTGGTTCCTGTTACGCTTCTTTCGCCCCGGGGTGGCTGAATATTAGCTCATCACCGCAGCCAATCTCCCTGGATGGTGTCGAGTCGAACCGATATGAATGCGCGTGGACATGCTATTACAACATCGACAATCAGCAAAGAATCGTCGATAGATGCAATAGTTTTACCGGTACTGCGACTGTTGTCTGCGCCAATCAGGAATAGGAAGATAGCCTGATATCAAGACCGAGGATGACAGTGGGAGGGCGTATGGCCTGCTTGCTGTCATTTTCGGTATCTATCGTTGCGCGGATTGTTGTGCACGTTGTGCGCCCATTTTGGAATCGAATCCGATCACGACATCATTATTTCAGGTTTGGAATACCCTTGATATGTGTCGCGGTTTCAAATCCCAAGTGCAACGGCTGGGGTAATGCCAAAGGCTACCTGATTTGCCGCGGCGGAAGTTGACACTGCCAACCCACTATCACTCCGCGGTTTCAAATCCCAAGTGCAACGGTTGGGGTAATGCCAAAGGCTACCTGATTTGGCGTTTTCATATCAAGGCAC
>NZ_JBQYLE010000027.1:0-19866 GCF_052681095.1 Granulosicoccus sp. 3-233 | reverse complement strand
TCTCTGACCTCGCGCGTTAGCTCTACGCGGTGATCACCATGGGCCAGAATGGGTGATCAGCTTCGCCGGAATACGCAGCTGGTTCATTAGGTACGTACACCTGCAGATTTACACGATGTATACCGTTGCCAAATGCATGCTGGATTGCTGACTCTACCAATTTCCGGCCCAGTCCACGACGACGAAAGGCTGGAGATGTCAGAACACCCCACATCAACATTTTGTGACAAGAAGAAGGGGATCTACTCGTTAGGCCTACGGCTGCCGTTGCGGCAAGCTTGCCTTCTACAAAGCTACCGAACATGGCATTAGGGTGCGTAAAAGATAGCTGCGCTTTGAAGTCTTCCAGAGTGCGAGTCAGTTCCTCGTCATAGGACAAACCCATTGCGACTGGGTTTTCTCTTGTGACATCTCTCCTCAAGGCCGAAAACGCCTCAGCATCGTCTGAAGTAACAAAGCGTATGTTCATCGGCGATACCATTGATTGTCGTGGATAGTGTCAGGGGTAAAAAATGGTCAGAAATTTTTCCGGGTCAGGTGTCCATTCTATATTTAGAAGATTGTCGGTATACCTGAAGTCAGAAGGCCTAGTATTGCCGCCATGAGTAGCACCTTCAGGATTGACCAATGCCAGACAAAGACAGCCACTGCGCAGATGCCAGTCAGGATCAGAACGCGCCAATCCAGAGTTTCGAAGCCTGGGGTCCACAAGGTGAGCGGCCCAACCTTCCTGGCGGCGACAGTCGCGAACAGTACATGCAGGGAAAACCACACGGATAGATTGAGTATCACGCCGACGACAGCCGCCGTGATGCTCGACAGGGCACCTCTGAGTCTGGGTTGCTCACCTATCCAGTCAATGTAGGGAGCACCTGCAAATATCCATAGAAAACAGGGTACGAAAGTTACCCACAACGTCATGGTTGCGGCAGCGAGTCCTGAAAGCACGCCACCTTCCCGATAGCCTGCGACAAAGCCTACGAATTCGGTCACCAATATCAATGGGCCGGGGGTGGTTTCGGCCAGTCCCAATCCGTCCATCATCTCACCGGCTGTCAGCCAGCCTAGATTGACGACCACATCCTGTGTCATGTAGGCCAGAACTGCGTAGGCACCGCCAAACGTCACGACTGCCAGACGTGAGAAAAAGGCGCCAATATCCAGCAAGAACTGATTATCAGTAAAGACGTAGACAGCGACAAGCGGTGCTGCCCAGAGGCAGGCCCAGAACAGGACAGTCACTATCGTTGAGCGCTTCATGGAAGGCAGAACAGATTGTCTGCCGGCCAAATCGGCGGGCTGCGAACTGGTGAGAAATCCGTACAACCCAGCCGCGATGACAATCAATGGAAATGACACATTGAAGAAGAAAATGGCAATGAATGCCAGGGCCGCGATAACCCAATGATCTTGTCGCTTGAGGGCCTTTTTGGAAACCCTTAGCAGTGCTTCGATGACGATGACTACCACCGCGGCTTTGACACCTAGAAACAGTGCATCAACAAGCGGCAGTTTTCCAAAGCCCGTGTAAATGGCGGCGAGTAAAAGCACGATAATGGCCCCGGGTATTACAAACAGCAGTCCTGCCAGCAAGCCACCTCTGACACCGTGCATTCGCCACCCCGCGTAGGTGGCAAGCTGCATGGCTTCAGGTCCCGGAAGCAGCATGCAAAAGCTAAGCGCATTGATATATTGCTTTTCACTCAGCCAGCGATTTTCGGTCACTACCATGCGATGCATCAGGGCAATTTGCGCTGCCGGTCCACCGAATGACAGGAGACCGATCTTCAGCCAGACGCTGAAAGCTTGAAGCAGCGTTGGATTCTCTATCGACTCTTCACTCGCCGATGTGATGTCGACGGAGCTCATTGAGGTCTGGCCCCTGTGGCTGGCCAGTCATGAGTCTCGTCAGTTGCATCGCGACACCAGCGATAGAACGCATCGTAGAGTAAACACCCGGCGTCAAGCTGTTCCAGATCATCGGAAAACATGCGCGATAGTCCCAGAGAAGCGGCGAGCAGGCCTTTCGACTCAGCGGCCAACCCGGGTTCATTGGTATCAGCAGCTCTGACGATTGTTGCGAGTTGATTCAACGGTTTTGTCGTCAAACCAAACTCCTTGATCATGACGTCGAAAGTGCATAGCTCGCCTCTGTGGCTCCAGAATACGTCTTCTACATCAAACGCCACGCCATTGAACTTCTCTGAAACGGCGTCGACTGCCGATGCGCTGACATAGAGAAACTGTGCGTTCCTGTCCACGAAGCGACGAATCAACCACGGGCAGGCAATACGGTCGATCTTGGGGCGATGACGTGTAACCCAGACGGTTTGTCCTGCAGCATTGCGAGGTGGCAGTAGTTTGTGGGGAATAGCAGGGAGCTCTGCCGCTTCCCACCCCAGGTAGCCATCTTTCAGGATTTCAGACTTCACACCCAGCGTGCGCAGGACGGCTGCAGCCCCCTCGCTGAGTTTGAGTCCCTTATGGCAGTAGACAACGACTTTGGCGTCTTTCAATTGATCTGCCAGCTGCGCGACATCCAGGTGCGAACACCTGATAGCCGTGGGAATGTACTGGGGATTCAGTGCGAAGTCTTCATCGTTTCTGACATCGATGAGAACTGGCGCATTGTGAGTGCCCACCAGTTTGTTGAGTTGCGCAACGCTGATTTGATTGGGTGACGCCATGATGCATCCTCTCCTGTGTCAGTGCACTTGACGTCAGCGCAAAGCACGCTGGCATGAAGGGCCATTTTCTATGGGATTGCAGGATGCGAAACTGTGGCTGGCGCCTCAAGAGGCGTTCGCAGCCCCTTGCCGATAATGATGTGTGAAATCGTATTGTGTGTCAATGGGGGCTCGAGGCGTTTCAGCGATTTGTGGCGTTCCTCCGGTTTGATAGAAACCTCGAGCCGAGTGACAATGCGCCATGAGGTGTTCAGTGAGAGAACCGGAAAACCCCGCCCAGAGAGCGTTGTACATTCACAGCAGAGTGCAACGCCGAGGTCGTATGTACGCTGAGCCTGACTGCTCAGCGCACCCGGGAGCATTAAGCAAACTCTGCCGACCAAGAGTTTGCCTGCCGGCTTGTTACAGACAGACTACCAGTCGACAACATACAACTCGCGACCCAAGCCCGGCAGTACTGCCTGAAAAACCGCGCTATTGCTGGTACCTGTTATCAGTGCCGGAACAGAACCGGTAGAACCCGGCACTATATCAGCCAGTAACCAGGCTCTGGATCCGTCGCTGAACCACAACTCGCTGCCATGGCGTCGGTTTCGAGCAGTAAACACCACGCCACCATCTACGTTTTGAAATCCATTGGGGTTACTGTCTCCGCGGCCACCCCATATATTACTCAGTAATACAGGGCTGTTTTCTCCTAAAGGATCGATACCCCATGGCTCCCGTCCTTGTACCCCGCTGTTGGCTGCGAACACAAAACGGCCGTTGACTTCGGTTATTTCCGAAGGCACTGAACCTTGTGCGCCTTGTCGAAGGTCAAAATAGTCGGCACGAGTGACTTTACCGTTCAGAGCAAGCGTTAGTAGCCAGGGTTCGCGTCCGGTAGCGTATGTCTCTGCTGACAGCACTACGGTACGAGTGGGCTCGGACCACGCAAGATTCACGGCATACGACCCTAGAGGGCCTTGATTCAGGTCAGCGACAAGCTCGGTGCCTGTGTAAGTACCGTCACTGGACCAGGGTTCTGCGCCCGTCGATGAAGTGTGGTCATTAGCCAGAAACCAGGCCTTGCCATCGATATCATGAAACTCGCTTACCCGTTGTAATAGCCCGCTTGTAATCGATACCGATACGCGTGAGCTGGTTGTACCCGGCGCGATATCCTTGACGATATGGGTTCCACTCTTTGTGCCGTCAGTTACCCATGGTTCGTATCCGGTTCGACTTGTGTGAGCCCAGAAGTAAACCTTGTCGCCAATACGTGTCAGCGCTTCCGGATCCTTTGCATCGCGGCTTATCGAATACGTTCCGCGATCCGTGCCGTCACTGACCCAAATCTGTTCTCCGGACGTGCCATCATCCGCTACAAAAACCAGTGTGTGTCCGAGCGATGCAAACCAGGTTGGCCCAGAGCTGGCGGACCCGGGGTTGATGTCCTTCACTAGATCGATGCGGCCGGAATATGGCTCGTGAATGTACAATTCACGACCGTAGTTGTCACCTACTGCCGAGAAGAAGACGTTATCACCCGCACGGGTGTACCCATACGGATCCGACCCCCACCAGCTGCTTCTGATGTTCCCCAACAGACGTGCACCTCTATTTCCCGGCGCCACGATCCAGGGTTCACGCCCGTTGGTACCGTCGTCCGCTGTAAAATAGACATGATCATTCACCGCCGTCATCGAGCGGAACAACGCTGACGATGTGCCGCTGTAAATGTCCTGACCGGTAACTGTCGTCTGAGCTTGAGCAGCGCCAGCCGAGAGACCGAACGCTAGCGCAACTGCTAATTTTACCGCGTTGGTCTTCTTGTTTTTAGGGTACATCGATAACTCCTTGCTTGTAGGTGAAGCAAGAGGCTACCAATCCATGGACGCATTGCAACCGTCACTCAGGCGTTTCCTATACCAAGAAACAGGGTACTAGCTGAAGGTATGGTGATGAGTGAGCGGTGTGCTCCGATAGTGATCAAAGGCCAAACCGTGCAGGGATGATTTTCCTCGTTTTTGGTCATGGGTATTGCTGAGGCAGCGCCAACACACACTGCCTCGGTGAATCCGATTCTTGGTATAACCAGCAACAGACCTCAGCCCAACTTGTTACTCATCCAGCCAATCCAGACTGTCAGATACGGTGAAGGGCAGATCAGCAAATGGCGCAGCGAATCCGGTGTCTGCCAGACCCCTTGTAGACCGAAACCCTTGTGCCAACCACATGTTCTGCTTTTGGGGTGACAAGTGCCGAGTGAGAGAGGTTTGCCAGGAACTTGTTCAGAGTGCCAGCCCGATCCTCGGTTTCGATATCACTCGGACCGACTACCATCAACGGGCGTTCTGGGTTGCTGCTCTTTCCAGTAGCGTAACTATTTCGTCGATAACCGCGGGGCCATTGTCGCCATTGGTCATCACAACGTATCCATTGCCCGACCTGGTGGCACCCATTTGAGAATGAAAGCCTGATTGATTCCCTCCATGTCCAAAATACATCTCATCACCTTGTCTCGTGATCATGAAACCCAAACCGTAAAAGAGGTCGTCCGTGTTGAATATAGGGCCGCCAATTGGCGTGATCATTTCTTCAACGACGTCACCTGCCAGCACTATGTTCGATTGGTTCAGCAACGACAATTGAAGCTCAATGAGTAGCTTTGCCAAATCCTGAGGAGTCGTCCAAAGACCGGCTGCAGACATTTCCGGATAGAGGTTGTAGTTGCCTGGAATATTTTGCCCTTCTGTATCGTGGCCAGCACTTGCTCTTCCTGTTCTCTCTTCTGATAGTATCTGGTTGAACGAACTGCTCGTCATGGCCAGAGGCTCAAATACGGCTTCATTCACCCAATCCTCAAAGGGTTGTTGAGTCACGTCAATCATTGCTTGCTGTGCAATCACGTATCCTCCACCGGAATAACTGAATTGGCTACCCGGTGTCGTATCAACAACAACGGCGGGGGAATTGGCCGGGGCTTGACCATTCAGTATTTCATGTAGTGAGGGTATTACTTCATCTTGCCTGTATCCAGAGAACCCGTGAACTGTGGTCCCTGCAGTGTGGCTCAGCAGTCTTCGCAGATTCACCTTTTCCTCTTTCGTCTGTTCGTTTTCCGCGACAGTCCAGGAAACCAGTTCATTGTTGATGTCTTCGTCAAGATCGATCATTCCATTCTGTGCCATCTTCATTGCGGCTACTGCGGTGACTGATTTACTCATCGATGCGGCTTGAAACAGCGTGTCCTGAGTGACTGGCTCCAATGTGTTTCGATCTTTCACCCCAAAAGTGATAAGTTGATCGATTTTGAAGTCCTCTATTATTGCAATGCTGACTCCCGGCATATCGTGGAATTCCAGCAAGCCTGGAATCTCTTTGAATTCAGTCACTGCGTAGCGTGAGTCAGTGCTGCATCCGAGCAATGAGCTTGAAATGAAGGCGATGATTGTCAATACGTGTCTGTGTTTCATTGGATTGATCTCCATGGTGATGGTTGATGTTCGGCTCTGATCCACCCACATTCAGATGGGTATGAATCTCTCTGCACCGGTCTATTGAGAAGAGCACCGAAATTGCGGACGTTGTGGCAGCTTGCAGATTGCGTAGACGCGCAAGCCATGAGTAGAGACTGTGGTGCGCCGTGGCCCCATAGTCTCTACATTTCGGCAACCTGGCCTTACTCGCAGATTGCGCCAGCCGGAGGCAAGGTCCCTTCAAGCAGGAAGTCCACCGCAATCGAGTCGACGCACTCGTTCTCGTTTGCGAACAAGGTGGTATGTCCCTGATGGTCTGATGACAAGAAAACACCACCGACTGCCTCGGCCATTTCAACGGCCCAATCGAGCGGTGTCAGTACATCGCCACTGCCACCTATGATCAAGGATGTTGGCGCATCCGGTGTCTGGATATCAGCAACAGGATCCAATGCCTCAGGCCATCCAACACAGTTTGCGGCACGGGGAAGCAAAGCCTCGGCGAACAGATCAGATGTACCATTCAGATGATTGAGAATGGATAAAAGCGACTCCACGGTAGGGCGCGCATTATCGTCGGCGCAAAGGACTGCTCTTTCAAGCGTGATGCTGTCGCCTGCATCTTCATCATCATCCAAACCCAGTTCCTGGATAAGCGTGAACATTTCAGTAGGCTCGCCATTGAGCGCGTAGTCGATCAACAAGGGAGCTAGAAATTCACCACTTTCTGCATGTTGTGTCGCTATTTCCAATAAGTTGTTGAATGCCCCGAACGTATCTCTATCTGCATCGTCCAGGAGGCTGTTCACGCGGGCGACGAAAGCGGCTTCTGCCATACTCCGGTCACAATCAGGCAAGGTAGTGCCGCAGGCACTCACCATCTGTTCAAAGCTGCCTTGCTGTGCGACAGCAGATCCCATCAGCAGTGAGTCGATTCTTCCATTGGGGCGCAGTGGTGCATCCAGAATGATGCGTCCACTGGTATCCGGATAGCGCTGGAGGTATAGCGCTGTGATCCGGGTGCCAAAGCTACTACCAATGATATTGAGTTTTGGCGCGTTCAACATTGTCCGCATGACGTCCATATCCTGTACGACGGAATTGGAACCGACCCACTGTAGCTGATCACTGAACTCGGCTGAGCAAGCATCAGCCAGAAGGGTTGCGTCATCGACCAACTCTTGAATGTCGGTCTGATTGCGCGGGTACCGGGATGACTCGGTGTCGCCAAGATGATCGCAGTTCACTTGCAGCGGGTTTCCTACGCCGCGTTGATCGAATCCAATAATGTCATAGTGTTCACGGAGTCGATCCAACAGACCATTGTCCATTACATCCCTTAACGCTTCTGTGCCCGACCCCGGACCACCCAGATTGAGTAGTAGCGGCTCATGTGGGCCATCACCAGTACCGGGCAGACGCGCAACATCAATGCTTATGCGCCGACTGTCTGTAGTCCCATGAATCAGTGGTACTTCGAACATGCCACAATCTAATACTGGTGAGGTTTCACACGGCTCGAAATTCATCGAATTGTTTTCGGTGGTTGTCGTGCTATCCGAGCAACCGCCTATGAGAGCTGTGGCGACAACTATACTGACAATGCTCTTTTGTAACTTCATGCTATTTTTCTCCTGTAGTGGTGTGAAGTGAGCGCTTTCCCCTCCGTTTTATCGGGCTGTGGTTGGTTATGCTGCATTGGAATCTGGCAGGCTTTTCCTGGCAGCTCGCGAAACATCTGGCGCTGAGCCATCAATGAGCAGGCAAAGAGCTCGATGATGAATGGGCTTCGAAGAGTTACCCCGAAAGCAAGGTGCATGATGTTCACAACAGGACGGCAACAACGGTGGGTAAAAGTTGTTTACAGCGTATAAAAACCGGCTGTGCTGCTATGTATCAATTTGTAGTGAATGCAATCACTGCGACTAAGGTCTGGTTCTTCCTAACCCTATGTATTGGTTTTTCCCGCAAAGCAACAAACCACTTGTATTTTCATTATGATTTTTGAGGTTTGTGCCGGTAGCATGATAGGCATCTGAAGCTTTGTAGATTGCACGAATGGATACCTTGAAGCGCCATGTTCAATGGCGATAACAAAACGACAACAAACGGTTTTTCCTTTGAGCAACCGAACGTGTGAGAATTGCAGGCTCGATAGATTGAGTTACAGCAGAATGAAAGGCTCTACCTGCATTCTTGTTCTTTGCTACGACAGAGACTGTTCGAAAATTCCTGATCAATGATCGATTCAAACGCCTCAAACAGATTGCTTTTGGTTGAAGACGATGCAAGGCTAGCCAACAGCACGCGCGAGTATCTGGAAAACAACGGCTACAGCGTGGCTGTGGAGTATCGAGGTGATACGGCCGTACGTCGCATACTCAGAGATAAGCCGGACCTGGTTATCTTGGACCTTATGCTACCGGGGCTTGATGGCCTTGAAGTGTGTCGTCGCGTCAGGCCGCTGTTTGCTTCTCCCATTCTGATGCTCACAGCACGCGACGAAAGTATGGAGCAGATTGAAGGTCTGGAGATTGGTGCAGATGACTATGTCGTCAAACCCGTGGTGCCCAGCGTCCTTTTGGCGCGTATACGCGCCTTGTTGCGTCATGACCGGCGCATCATCGATGCAGCCAAAGGCCCTGAACTGGCGACTACGAGTGTGGGCGAATTGCACCTCGACTATAACAATCGAATCGTCACCTGGAGGAGCGTGCCGGTAGGTTGCACAGAGGTTGAATTCGAACTGCTTTGGTTGTTTGCTACAAACGCGGGGCAGATACTGAGCCGTGATTTCATTTTTCGAAGCCTGCATGGGTATGACTACGATGGCCTGGATCGATCCATTGATATTCGAGTCTCCCGTTTGCGCAAGATATTCGAACCTGATTTGGTGAACCCTACACGTATCAAAACCGTGCGTGGGAAAGGCTACGTATTGGTTGAGTCGGCCTGGCAACAATGATCCGATTGATCATAACCATTGTCATGGTTGTCTTCATCGCAATCAATTTGGCGATATTCATCGGCGGCAAGATCGAGATGGCCATGGTCTACAACGAGGGTGAGCCGTTCTATGTAGGTCAATATCGAGGTACATTTGATCTATTGGACGACGCTATTGTTGAACGCGCGGGCGTGGACTTGCAGGCGACTTTGGTAGCACTGAAAACACAGTTCAAGACTCCGTTGCGTCTGGAATACCAGCAAGAGCTGGATTTACCGCCAAAGGGATGGGAGATCATTGCCAATGAAGCCGTCTATCTTCATGACCTGGGTAATTCGATTTCTCTGTATCGAAAGAGCATAATCCCTGGTCGGGTGTGGTCGCTACCGGTTGTCACTCCCTATGTGGATGAGAGGATTGCCCATGTATCCGGCACCCTGAGTCTTATCAAGGGGAAACTATCGGCTATGGATGCAGGCACACGAGCGCTGGCGATGGAAGAGCTACGCCGTTCCTATGATGTGCCATTGGCCTTGAAATCAATAAGCGAACTGGACCTGAGCGCAAAGGAGATATCGCTGTTACAGGCAGAACAGATTGTTGTAAAAAATCCTCTGGAGTCGGGTGAGGTATTCCTGGTCAAGCTTGGCAAGAGCAGTGTTGTTTTCCAATTTGGTCCCATTGACTATCCAGCGAGTTTCGAAGACAGAACCTGGTATGGCGCAATCATTTTAACTGCGATTGCACTCACGTTTTTCCTGCTCTGGATATGGCCTCTATGGCGTGATCTTCAGCGTTTACGTAGGGCATCGTTCGACATCGGAGATGGCAAGTTAGGCACTCGCGTTCGCTCGCACCCAGCCTCACTCATCAAGCCAATACTCGATAGCTTCAACAGTATGGCCACACGTACGGAAAACATGGTTGAGTCTCAGCGAGAACTGACTAATGCTGTTTCTCACGAGTTGCGAACGCCACTGGCACGCATGATGTTCGACCTGCAAATGGCAAGAGATGCTGACAATGTACTGGAACAATCTCGTCACCTGGATAGTCTGGAGATCAATGTTGGTGAGTTGAATACGCTGGTGGATGAGTTGTTGACATACGCCAGACAGGAGCGTGTGGAGTCGCCACTTGAGTTTGAAGCTCTATCGGCTGAAGATATGAAGGCTTGGTTGGTCAAGCAGGTATCCCGCGCTCAGCATGGCCGGGAAGGCAAATGCCAGATAACTGTCAATTTCGATACAACGAATATAGGGGAGAAATCCTTCATCATCAGTCCTCGTCTGATGGCACATGCCCTGTCAAACACTTTGCAAAATGCCTTTCGATATGCTCAAGGTAACATCGTAGTGCAATTGGATTCACAGCAGGGAGAATGGGTGCTCGGCGTCGAAGATGACGGGGCTGGTATACCCGATGATAAACATGAGCGAGTTTTTGAGCCTTTTTCTCGGCTTGACGAAAGTCGTCAGCGAGGTTCAGGTGGCTTCGGGATGGGGTTATCCATCGTGCGTAAGATTGCGCAATGGCATCAAGGCAATGCACTCATAGCAGAGTGCAAAACACTTAGCGGCACGAGAGTCGAAATTCGTTGGCCGATTGAGGTCGAGTTTGACTAGGCAAATATTGTACTTTCTCAAAACCCTAATGACAGGCTCAGGCTTTCAGGCTAGCCCGTGTCGGTGTTGCTCGAGCGGTTCACAGCGGTGACATATCCCGCCACTCAAACCTGTGATTGAAAAGCCATCCTGGTTACACAGGTTCTGGAGTGGCTATCGGTTCAGCGGCGAATAAGCGCGGTTTTGGTCGTCGTATGCAACCCCCGCCACTTACCGAAACCGGTAAGTGCGTTGATCTTTCATTCCATGGTTTGCGAGGTTTGCTGTCGAACTCGGGTGGTCGGGTCAATTGCAACCAGACCCGAATGCTCTGGCACCAAGGCGTGATTCGTCAAAACCAATTGCGACAATTTCAATGCAGCGGCCGGCCTGTGCAGTTCGTGTATCCACAAACAAGCGAGATCGGGTAAAGCCGAGCTGCGCCCCGTTTACGCGGATTTCGTAGCCGTCAATCATGCTCTCTATGTCCGGATTGACATTCCAGGCAATCACGATCCCCACCGGCAGGCTTCCAGTGCTGGTGTTCGTGAAGACGTCAGGGAGATCTTCCAGCGGGGAAACCGTTAGCGTGGGTTCACCGTTGAACAGCACCGAGCCTGAGCGGGTATCGACTGACAGAGTGCCTGACAAGGGGCCAGGATTGCCCGCTTCATCGATCAATCTGATTTGATACTCGGCATCGAACACCGCACCGTAATCCAGAAAGCTGAATCGGGCGAGCTGCGTGGCGATGGATTCCCCGTTTCGAAAAACTTCAACAACCGGTTGCACGACTTCGTTGGTACCGATGGAGTTGAAGGGGTGTAATCGACGACCAAAAACCGCGCTCATTCGCCGCTGTGCGGAGTTTGCGCACAGAGACACTGAACCACGATTGGCTCACATTCAGGACGTTGTCTGGGGTCGTATATCGCTGTTGATGACGTGGTCGAGCGACACCGTTTCGGTAGCCGTCTACACAGGGCTTGCCGAAGAGAGGAGCACGGCGCCGATTGAGATTTGAACGGTCCGTCGACGCCGTGTCCGAGTTCACCGTGCATTCGCACAGCTCCGCTAGTATCGACACCGGGCGGGGTTTCTATCCAGCACTCGTCGGCACTTTCAGCCGATGCTCCCCAGTGCTCGTCTCTATCTGTGCGCCCGTTGCCATTCTCAGGTCATCCTCTGTCGTCGTTGCGATCGTGGCAACTGGTATTGCGGCCCATCGTGTGCCGATGCTGCTCGTACTCGGGCACAACGTGAGAGCCGTCAGCGCCATGCCCGATCTCGCCGTGGACGACTTGGCAATGCCGAACGACAACGCCGCTTCCGAGCTCGGCGTGCGTCACAGAATTCGGAAAAGGTAACGGAGCAGGGTTCTCGGGGTAACGAGTCAGGCGCATCGTCCGGGTCACGCCAGGAGACGGTGTTTGAGCACCGCAGTTTCGGCAGTGACAGCAGTAGCTTTGTGATCCGTTGCCATCGGTGTCGCTGCCGCTGTGATCCGTTTCTGAGATCCCGGTTTCTTCCACGAGCCTGTGACCCCGATCCATGACCATCAACAGCGAACTCGAAGCTGATATCCTTCGTCTGCACCATGTCGAGCACTGGGGCCCGCACACCATCGCTCGCCAGCTCAATGTGCACCACAGCGTGGTTGACCGTGTGCTCAGCCAGGCCGGATTGCCGAAGATCGAGCGCTCGGCACGTGCCTCGATGATCGACCCCTATTTGCCTTTCATCGTCGCAACGCTCGAGCAGTATCCGCGTCTGACCGCCGCACGTCTGTTCCACATGGTGCGTGAACGCGGGTATCGGGGCAGCGAGAGCCACTTCCGTGCCCGCATTGCCGGGCTGCGCCCACGGGCCCAACCCGAAGCCTACCTGCGCCTGAAGACCCTGCCCGGTGAGCAGGCACAGGTGGACTGGGGTCACTTCGGTCATGTGCAGGTCGGTCAGGCCAGACGGCCTCTGATGGCGTTTGTCATCGTGCTCAGCTGGAGCCGCAAGGTCTTTCTGCGCTTCTACCTCAACGCACTGGGTGATACCTTTGCCGCCGGCCACGTCGAAGCCTTCTCTCGCTGGGATGGTTCACCCCGAGTGCTGCTGTATGACAACCTGAAATCAGCCGTGATCGAACGACATGGCAGCGCCGTTCGCTTCAACCCCGCCTTGCTCGCTCTGGCATCGCACTATCACTTCGAACCCCGCCCGGTGGCCATCGCGCGCGGCAACGAGAAAGGGCGTGTGGAGCGCGCTATCCGGTATATCCGCAGCAGCTTCTTTGCCGCCCGCGAGTGGACCGATCTGGCGGATCTGAATGCGCAGGCCGACGCCTGGTGCGAGGGCATCGCCGCCGACAGACCCTGTCCGGAAGAGCCTCGCATAAGCGTGCGCGAGGCCTTCGAACAGGAACGCCCACGGCTGTTGAGCCTGCCGCCCAACCCCTGGCCGAGCGAGCAGCGGGTCGAGGTTCGTGTGCCCAAGACACCGTATGTGCGCTTTGATCTGAATGACTACTCGGTCCCCCATATCCATGTACAGCAGACACTGAGCCTGCTGGCCAGTACCACACAGGTACGCATTCTGGTTGGCGACACCGAACTGGCCCGACACGAACGCTGCTGGAGCCGGGGCGAACAGATCGAGAATGCCGAGCATGTCGCTGCCCTGGTGGCCGAGAAGCGGGCCGCCACCGAGCATCGCGGCATGAACCGATTGCATCATGCCGCCCCGAGCGCCAGTACGCTACTCGAACAGGCAGGCCTGCGCGGGACTTCCTTGCGCACGCTGGTGCGCGAGCTGATGCGCTTGCTGGACGAATACGGGGCAACGGAGGTGGAGACCGGTTGCCGGGAAGCGATCGAACGCGGCGTACCCCATTCGAACGCCGTGCGCCAGTGCCTGGAGCGTCGACGCGAAGCACGAGGCCTGGCACCACCGATGACCATCGCCTTGCCCGAGAACTCGCCTGCTCGCGATATCGTGGTACGCACAGGCTCCCTGGCTGACTACGATCACATCAACCCTGTCCCTGATACCGATGATACAGAAGAACCAGACGATGAACCCACCTGAGAAAAGTACCGCTGAACAGCCGAGCCTGTATGAACGCGCCGAAGCCCTGAATCTGCATGGACTGATTGCCCACTGGGATGAGCTTGACGAGACAGAACTGACACGCGTTGACCAGTGGATTGGCTGGGAAGAACAGGTACGTCGACAACGCGGCCTGGAGCGCCGGCTCGGCTCGGCACACCTTGGCAAGTTCAAGCCGTTGGCCGACTTCGACTGGTCCTGGCCCGAGAAGATCGACCAGACGACGATCAATCAGCTGATGAATCTGGAGTTCATTGCCACCGCAACCAATGTGTTGCTGGTCGGTCCGAACGGTGTGGGCAAATCCACGTTGGCCCAGAATCTGGTCCACCGGGCTGTCTTGGCAGGGCACACCGCGCGCTTTGTCACTGCCGCCAAGATGCTGGGCGATCTGACCAGCCAGGACGGAGCCAGCGCACTGGAGCGGCGCCTACGCTACTACGCCCGCCCCGAATTGCTCGTCATCGATGAACTGGGGTATTTGGCCTATGGCAACCGCCACGCCGACCTGCTGTTCGAAGTGGTCAATCGACGCTACGAGAAGAAGCCGATCGTGATCACGACCAACCGGCCATTCAGCGAATGGGACGAGGTCTTCCCCAATGCCCCGTGTGTGGTATCGATCGTGGATCGTCTGATCCACCATTCCGAAATCCTGGTCATCAGTGGCGAGTCCTACCGCATGCATGAAGCCAAAAAAAGATCGGCGCAGAAGAAACCGACTCGCACGGCGACGAAGAAGAACAAGCCGGTAGCTCAGTGAACAGTGTGAGTCAGCGGATCCGCACCGGCGCCGCTCAAGTGGCCATGGTCGGGGAAACCGGGTTGTGCCATCCGGTCAGACAGCGGCGAATAAGCGCGGAAATACGTCGTCGCTAACAAAGGGGAGTGGTGTCCAGAATATCTCCACCGTATTCGAACCATAGATTCGAGCGTCGAGTTCAAGTTCGAACGTGGCGACAAACTCTGCATTCGACACGGCCGGACCATTGGGGCCGGGAAAGATCGCGCCCTCATCCCAGCACTGCAATGTGCCATCAGCTTGCTCGCCGCACATGGCGGTACCCGAATCCACATAGGCGTAGTTGCCATTCACGATCTCTCTGGTACTGAGAAGAATGTCTGTTTCGTTGGATTGGATGGACGAGAACTGTTCGCCCAGGGGATACTTGTCTGCATCTTCCGGATTCAACAGTGAGCAGTCCAGCGTGCCATCGGTTTTCAAACCGCACACGGCATTGTGTGAGGCAGCGATATCGACGTAGGGGCCGTTGTCCGGTGGTGCTATGAAGGGTGTGATCGGCCTGATGGGTAAGTCAATGGCTGAGCCATCGGAACACTGTATGTCACCGCCCTCGGTCAACCCACACACGTCCCCCGAGCGAATGTCCATCTTGACGAAGGGGCCCACCAGATCCTGAGGTGAACGACGCGCATCATCAGACCAGCAGACGATGTCTCCCTCCGTCAGCAGGCCACAGGACTTGATGCCTGCCGCATCGATCTGCGAGAAGGTTGCGCCAGCCGGTGGCTCAAGTTGAAGGTTGGAGTTCAGGCCCCAGCAGATTGCCTCTCCGTTCGTATTTAGAGCGCAAGTATGGTTTGCACCGGCGTCGATCTGTGTGAATACCCCGTCAACATCAGGCATGTTCAACTGACCATAGAAGTTGTCGCCCCAGCAAACGAGTTGACCGCCCTGCGTAATACCACAGGCATGTGCCTCACCGGTTGTCAGGTCTGTCAACGCAGGAAGACTGGTCGGTGGTTGCAATCGTTCGTAGCCGGTTGCCAGGGTACAGGCCACCTCACCCGCATCATCGAGCGTACACAGTTGCGCTGAACTGAACGAGTAGTCGACGGTCGACTGCCCCGCGGCAAACATCGGCGTTGCCAGCAATGGCAGGGATATCAGCAGGCGTTTCAATAGTGAGTGAGGCATGGGTTTCAGCTTCCTGGGGTTTCTGACACCGTAGCATTCAGATGCCGGAATGAAAAAAACATTGTGTTGCATGAGACCGATAGCCGTTTGTGAAATTTTGTGGGCCAGTGGCTATGCACAGGGCCGCAGGGCTTGTCGATTGAGATGGGTGGTAACGACGCTCTTATCCAGTGACCTGCCAGTATTCATGGATGTGAGAGCGGTCTGGTCTCGTTGATTGAAGTGGTTTGCTCGTGATTCCCGTGGCCGTGGAAAATTTCCTCCGGTTAACACGAAATCGCTGGCGGTAATATTCACATGGCATTAACATACAGAGAGCGGTAAAAAGTTGAACAGATTCACGGAAATCGTGATGACGGGAAAACAAGCAGCTTTTCAGAGAGAAATGCTGCGGCTGGTAGAGGCCAGTGAAAACAACGGCAAGGAGTCACCATGGATCTCGCAGACAAGATTGCGGAATTGAAGAGCCGCATTGAAAGACAGAAAACCTCTGTGATGACAGAGGAAGCCACCAAGACTGCATTCGTATTGCCCTTCCTGCAGTCACTGGGCTACGACATATTCAATCCGATGGAAGTGGTGCCTGAGTTCACGGCAGACCATGGGGTGAAGAAGGGCGAGAAGGTGGATTACGCCATCCTGCAGGATGGCCAGATGATCATCCTCATTGAATGTAAACCCATCGGTGCCAGCCTGGAAGCCAAGCACGCCGGGCAGTTGTATCGCTATTTCTCGGTGACCGATGCGCGGTTTGCGGTGCTGACCGATGGTATTCGCTACGTCTTCTACACCGATCTGGAAAAGGAGAACCGGATGGACGAACGTCCGTTCTTTGAATTCCACGTACTGGAGTATCGCGACAGGGATGTGGATGAACTGAAGAAGTTCGCGCGGCAGACGTTCGACTTGCAGAACATTCTGGATACCGCTGCCAACCTGAAATACCACAATGCCCTGGTGGCAGAGATAGCCTCGGAGTTTGAGAGCCCCTCGGAAGACCTGGTGAAGTTGCTGACTTCGCGAATCTACAATGGACGGTTCACCACGCAGGTGAAGAGCCAGTTTGAAGTGCTGGTGTCCCGAGCGCTGAAGGATTTCGTTAGAGAGCGCATCAACGAGCGGCTGAAGTCTGCGCTGGATAATGGCAATGGTGCGGCGGTGGCGTTTGAAGCTGAACCTGTGGGTGGTGCTGCAGAAGACGCTGCGCAGAATTCCAATGATGGTGTGGTTACCACCGAAGAAGAGCTTGACGCTTTCCGGATTGTTCAGGCCATAGGTTCCGAGTCTGTAGATCCTTCACGCATCGCGATGCGCGATGCCAAGAGTTATTGCGCGATTCTACTGGACGACAATAATCGAAAACCGATCTGCCGGCTTTACTTCGGGAAGAAGCGAATGGCGGTGGGTGTGTTTCTGCCGGACGGGGAAGAGCGGCATGAGATTGAGTCGGTGGTGGATATTTACAAGTTCAGGGCTGGGGTGTTGGGGGCGGTGGGGCAGTATTTGGAGGGGCGTGTGGTGAACGGGGACGTGGAAGAGCCGGGTGAGTCTGTACTAACTGATATGAGCGACTCCAGAGTAGTGGAGCATATGTGAGTCTTAATAGTACTCGTTGGGCTATACAAATAAATATCCCGCATTTTATCGAATACCTTATATTTCCAGGCGATCAACAAATAAATTTTTCTGAAAAATTTTTTTTCGCATAAATATTGTATCCAGAATTGAGCTAGCCGATTAACAATGATCAACCAAGCAACGTATGACTGATTCCAAGAGTAATTCTATGTCAGGGCTCACAGGCTTCGGGCTGGCATGTTCTGCTATATGGTTTGCTGGAGTGTCCTACCTAGTAATGACAGATTGGTGTAATGAAAAAAGCTTGAATGAATGGGGTGATTTTGTTGCCGGATTTGTAGGGCCTTTGGCATTGCTATGGCTAGTGTTGGGCTATTTTCAACAGCAAAAAGAAATACGGCAAAATACTGAAGCACTGCACTTGCAGCGTGAGGAAATGAGAAAAGCAGCGGAGGAGCAGAAAAATTTAGTTAGAAGTTCAGATGCTCAGCTAAACACTCTGATCAACTCCAATAGCGCACATGTTCTTCCCAATGTCAAATTTCATCGCATCAACAATAGTGGAGAGGTCATAGGCCCAGGTGTATCGGACCAAGAATACACTTTATGCCCAATGGTTTTAATCCAGAACTATGGCAATGTCCCAGCACGCGATGTATACGCGGAAATCATTTTCCAGCCGCTGAAAACTGTGGATGGTATTGCCAAGTCTGTGCCTGATAGAACAATTAGGGCGGAGGTGTCCACTGATATTATGGCCCCTGAAGTATCAATCCATCCGACGATTAACGGGAGCGAATCAGAGGACGACTTGAAGCAGCGCCCTAAGGGTTCGCCTGACAATCTTGATTACGCGATTTTGATTCGTATTGAATATCGTGACATGTATAACTATGCAGAGTTCCCAAAGAAAGAAGAGTGGTTCCGATATACCGCCTGCATGAATGTGGTTCAGGTTAAAGTTTCAGAATCTCACGGGGCAAATCTATCTACTCACGTGAAAGTAACTTGCAACTCTATAGGAGCAGACAAATGGCCAGGCCATAAAGATCTAAATGACATGCAATACTGAAAGGCGAATGGAAAACATAGAAATCACAGAAAAAGCCGAACAATACAGTGAACCTGAAACTTGCAGCCGCCGCTCAACCATGAGTGTCTCAGAGAGTGCGCCGGCTGCAAGTTCAGGTTATCGCTGCAGTTAACTTTCTTGGAGAGAAATTTGTATGCCCTATGATCTTTCTGAAACGCTAGTTGTTGGCGTTTCGGCCACAGCGTTATTTGATCTTCAGGAAGAAGATGCTCTATTCAAAGAAGAACTTGAGCGTGACCCAAGCACTGCGATTCAGGCGTATCGTAAAGTGATGCTGGAGAGAGAGAACGACCGACTGGATCCGGGAGCGGGCTACCCTCTCGTTAAGGCATTACTTGGATTGAACAGACACTCGCCGGCAGGCAAACCTCCATTAGTAGAAGTGGTAATAATGTCAAGGAACAGCCCAGAAACTGGATTACGAATATTGAAGAATATTCGTGAACACGATCTCGCCATGACTCGTCACATGTTTACGGGTGGGGAAAGCGTAGTCGATTACCTTGACGCCTTTTCCGTAGATCTTTTTCTTAGCACGAATGTAGAAGATGCTCAGGTAGTTGCCGATTCAGATCTGTGTGCGGCTGCGGTCCTATCAGTCCCACCCGGTGAAAGTTTCAAGCCTTCGACTGATCAGGTACGAATTGCGTTCGATGGCGATGCCGTACTGTTCTCAGAAAAAAGTGAAATAATCTACAAAACAGAAGGAATGGACGAATTTCACGCCCAGGAATCTGCTAAAGAAGATATTCTGCTAGAGGAGGGACCTTTTGCAGCTTTCTTGCTAAAGTTAGCGAAGCTGCAAGAGCGCCTACCAGAGAGTATCGAGTTCTCTCCAGTGCGAGTCGCTCTAATAACTGCCCGGAACAGCCCTTCCGAAATTCGTGTAGTCAAGACGCTGAGAAAATGGGGCGTCTACATAGATGAAGCGTTCTTTCTAGGCGGGGTGGAGAAAACAAAGATCGTCAAAGCATTCCAGCCACATATATTTTTCGACGATCAGGATGTCCACCTGAAACCTGCTTCACAACACGTTCCTGTCGCAAAAGTACTTTACAAGAGCGATTCAGTACTCAATGAAGCGGTGAAGAATACAGCAACTGATCCTGAAGATGAAAACTAACCCTGTATTGCATCCGACACTCTACATTTCCCTCCCAACGCTGCGGTCGTGCTCGCAATATGTCTAATATACATAGTACTTTGTTCAGCGATTCCCGGTGAGCTTGAAGCATAGGTCGTGATTGTAGCTACGTTAGCTGAAGGCACGCGCAAGGCTCGACGCTGATGGCGGTCGATGCTGTGTTCCTGTTTTCTGGTTGTGGTGGAAGTTATCGCGGGTTTGTTTGTTCATCGGAGTCGCTCTGTTTATCCCGTATCCGGTGAGCTTGCAATCACCAGCTTGGGACCGAGTTTCGCTATCAAACGAAAAAGCGTTTCCCAGTCCGGTACGTCCAC
>NZ_JBQYLE010000026.1:0-28794 GCF_052681095.1 Granulosicoccus sp. 3-233 | reverse complement strand
GAAGTGGCCTCTTGTGGCTGCTGTTTTGGTGTGTCGCAACTCCACAATATCACTGCAATAGGCCCTTCTCGTACCTCTTTTTCTCTTGCTTATGCACCCGCGTTATGTCGCATTGAGGTTAATCGAGCTTCGAGTAGTGAAAATTCGCTTTACATTATTGATCCTAAAGTATGAATGGACGGTACAAACAGTATTTTACAACTGTAAAATATACCAGTAGAAATAACATTATAAAACGGATAATCAAAAAAGCAGTTAATTTCCTAGCCAATTGACTGATGTGAACAGGATTAATTGACCACCGCTTTCTCTATCATGAATTGAACGCTTGGCTTGACGCGACGCGATCGACCAATCAACGATTACGCACACATCGAGAAAAGCGAACGAAAACTATATTTCCAATACACTGTAGACGTGGAAGCGGGGCAGGTGTTGAATGCAATGGGATTTGGCTCTTTACGACTTGATCGTGCCCTATGTCCTGCGCGGAGCCCCACTGGGACCCATCCATGCAGCCGTTTCTGCTATTTTTGTGCAGGAGTACGACGAAGCCATCTCGGATGAGGGAGTCGTTGTTCGCGGTGTCGCCAACTTCTCAGGCAATCTGGGAGCCTTCTTTGACCCCGCCACTGGCACCTTCGGTGTAAACGCGCAGAATATAGAGGGCCACCCCCGGGATCAGCCAAATCAACGCAAGCCGTGGATAGATATTCTCGACTCCAACGTCGCCTTCGAATTGCATGTGACCCGGGAAGCGTCGGCGATCGTTGACTCTGCAGCCAGTGGCCTCGATGCCACCAACGATGCTGATACGATAGCCGTGCTCAATGGACTTGACGCCAGTCCGATAGCACCATCGGTGCCGCCAACGCACTCCGACTACCCGAACACGACGTTCAGTCTCAACCTGGTGATTACCGGCGCGGTGTTGCGACCGCCATTTCTGCATGGCGCCGAACTTCAGTCCAACGGAACCCTGTTGCCCATCAGCGGCGACGACAGTGTTGCGATCACACTGCCGAGATTCAAACTCCATTTCGCGCAGGGGCCGAACATCGGTGACTCCCTGATTGTCTCAATGGAGTCGTTCGGCGCGACCGGACTGGATGATCCTGGCGATCTGGCAGTGGCCGAGCTTATCAGGATGACACCGCCGTACGCGTTCATCGGGCGCGGTGAAACGGTGGGCATTGGATTCGTGCGTGCGGTGCTCGACCTCTCGAACCAGAGTACACCCCCTGAGGTGCTAGCCCAGTTCGGACACGACGAGGCCTGGACGGGGCTGTTCTTGCCCGACCTTCGGTTGTTTGTAGCGCCAAACGGGCTCGAGGACTTTTCTGTATCAGCCGGAGCACACAACCTGTTGATTGGTTTCGGCCCGCAGAACGGCATCAGCGGCGATTTCGATCTGACAGTCATTGACCAAGGCGGCGACGACCTGACAATCAGCGCCCGCTTTGTCGATCGTGAAGGTGTTGTTCACCCGATCGAACGCTTGGCGGAAGACAGCCAACTGGCTACAGCATCGATTCCCATGTTCACCCAAATGGTTGTCGATGTCACCGGAGGTCTTCCGCCATACACCATCGCAGTCGATGCCAGCTTCGCTATCGACGAGTTGGCATCACGTGTCTTCGACGTTGAACTCACGCCTGATCCGGAACACAGAATCACCATTGAAGCAACCGACAGTCGTCCCACAACAGCTTCCGAATCGCTTGAAATCAACGTCCACCACCGCACGTCGCCAGCGGTGCGACCAGCCGGTGGTAATGCACGATCACCATCGATCGTGACCCAGTCTACGATCCGCAACGGGAGCGAAGTCGCGCGTCCTGAAATCGTCATTGTTGGCTACTCAGCCACACAGGTTAGCCTGGCGCTACGCCCGCCGAATGATGAAGTGGAATGGCAAGTACACTCGCCGGGTGTCGAGTCAGCTGTGGCCGGCGGGGTTCTGACTTTTGATCTCGCACCTGGCCAGACGATCGATGTAAGCGCTCGCTCAACGACGGTACACGCGCAGTCAGTGCCGATTTCGGTGTTCTTTCGCTACAACCAGCCCGGCGAGCAAGTTACCGATCTGGCCGATTGGGTGCTGTACCCACCGAACACCAACGCCACCCATGCTCTGGACGATGGCCAGTACTCGGCCTGGAGTGACGGTCCGTCGAACGCCATCGATGCCCGGATCGAGACCTTCGAAGCACTTGACCCCGGCGAACCCATAACGATCACCGGCCATGCGTCTTATGAGGGGCAGCACGATGGCAACAAGGTGCTTGGAAACTACGCGCTAGCTCGTCGTCGAGCCATAGCGCTTCAGGAGCTGATCCGGGCCCGGTTTCCCAGTGCCTTTTTTGAGTTCGAGATCGAACCGCCCGACCTGAACGGCGCATTCCCGGACGACTGGAATAGCGATTGGCAGAGCCAGAATGACCCTGCGTCCAGCCAGCATTGGAGTGCAGCAGCTACTGTCACCGCTGTGGCTGGCGAGATCGTCGTCAATACCGACGCAACCTTGACCCGTACGGAAACTGCGCCTGTGCCTATACCGGCCGATGTCGAGCCCCCGGCTGACCCTGCGCCACCGGCCTGGTTTCGTTCGATTGCGCTCAAGGTGCGCATCGTCCAGGACGCATTCGTCGCGATCGAGTTGTCGGGCGAGGTCGATTTCCAGACCGCTATCGAGGAGCAGCTTAACAGCCCCGACGGCGAGCAACTCGAGATTCCTCTCGAAGGTCTGGGTAACAACCCTTCCGATGGGATTACTGCCTATCGGGTTGTAGTGCAGGTGGACGACGCCACCGGCGAATGGATCGTCAGCGCACTTGTAGGCGCTGACCCGGCCGATGTCGATGGCCTGCTGAGAACCGTCCCGGTTGATCCTGCCGTTGAGGAAGATGAACTACGGCGGCGAGCCCGAAACCTGCTCGGCATGACAACGGTAATGGGGCCTGTGTTGGCTGAAATCGCACCGGCGAATCCTCTCAATGGTGATATCGCCCCCCTGGTCGCCCAAGGCGCCCTCGTAGGCGTGCTCACGGGCCTGGCCAACAGCAACATCCTGGCAGTGGAACGCGTAATCGTGTACGGCGCCGAAGCCATTGTGCGCCACCGATCGAGTGGCCCCGAAATCAATCTGCTCTTCGATATCGAGACGGCAATCTCTGCCAGTGTCGAACTTGCCGGAAGCGAACTTCTGACTATTCCGCCCGAAACGGCATTGGTGGTGCGTTACAAGGCACTCGGTCTGCGGCTTGGATACACACCACCGGAAGGTCGGTTCCAGTTCCGGCCAGTCTTTGACTCGTCCAGGGGCTACTCCCTGGACCTGGCCGGGCCCGGCGGTATTCGGGTTGGCGAACCATTGGGGCGCATCCTCAAGGTTCTTGGTGCCCGCATGGCAAGAACCAATCCGCTGAACTTCGAGATCGACCTGGGGTTCTCGGTGGATCTGGGTGTGATTGCTGTCGAGCGCGCGCGTCTACGGCTGCCGATAGCGCCAATCGCCAGACCCGAACTCACCGCCCTGGCGGCGTCGATCGACATCCCCGGAGCGATCCGTGCAAACGGCTATCTCGAGATCGGCGTGGTCGAGACCGACGATGGTCCGGTACGGGAGATTCGCGGCGGTCTCGACCTGACAATCATCCCGGTAGGACTCCGCATCCGCGCTGAAATGGCGATTGCCCAGTTTCCCGAAGACACCCCCGGCGGGCCAGCCACCGGAGTCATCGTTAGTGTCGAAGTCTCTTTCCCTGTCGCTATTCCGCTTGGCAGCTCTGGCCTGGGACTCCTGGGTCTGCTCGGACTGTTTGCGATGCACTATGGTCGAAACGAGAGCGACTTCGAGAGCGATGCAACACCCGCTCTTGCATGGCTCGAAGCCACCGGAGGTAATCCGACCCGGTTGTCTGACCCCAACCAACCGAACACTCATTTCTGGACTCCGCAGATCGACACATGGGCGTTCGGGCTGGGGGCTGTGCTCGGTACTCTCGAAGGCGGAACTGCCTTTAACCTCAAGGGTGTCTTCCTGCTCGAACTACCCGGTCCTCGCATCCTCATGATGATGAAGGCTGCCGTTCTGACACCGCCACCGGTTGTCGAAGGAGTCGACCAGGCGGCTGGCAGCGTGCTGGCCGTGATCGACCTCGACGTGGGTCGTGGCACCTTGACTATTGGTCTGGTGCTTGAGTACGGCGTTGAACCACTGCTCCGAATCCGAGTTCCGATTGAGGCATTTTTTGACCTCAAGAATCCCGATGACTGGCATCTCTACCTCGGCTCAGAGGACGATCCCGTGATTGCTCGAGTCATCAGTGCCTTTGATGGCTCTGGCTTCTTGATGCTCAAGGGTGATGGTCTGGCGCTCGAGGGTCTGGTACCAGCCACCGGGTTCGCCATTGGCATGGGTCTGCATGTCGAGCTGATCTGGGGCAACAAGGAGATCAAGGTGTATGCCTCGGTTGCCGGGGGATTCAAAGCGCTCGTCGAGTTTGATCCATTCCGTCTCGAGGGTACGTTCTTCATCCGTGGCCAGGTGCGGTTCCTTGTCTTTTCGGTGTCGGCCTCGGCATCTCTGGATCTCATCATGGGATCCGATCCAGAAACCGGCGAAGAGACAGCCAGAGTCAGTGGGGACATCTGTGCCGAAGTAAGAATCACCCGCCGACGCAAGCTCAAAGCGTGCCTGGATTTCAGCATTGGAACCGAAAACGACGCGCTTGACGCGCCGCCGCTAATCGAGAAGATGGCCATCGTCAGCCGAGGGCCTGCACTTGTTTCGGGAACTGGTGCTGGCCAAGCCATCGACGCCGTGCTCGCCCAGGGAATCCTGCAGGAAGAGGCGCCTTCGGACGCGGACTTCGAAGACCAGGAGCATCCACGTGTTCCGGTAGACGCTATTCTGGCCTTTGGGCTCAGTGCCGCGGCAAGTGTCAGCGATCAGGCGGTTCTTGGTCAATCGATAGCGGATTCTCCAGGGCATACCGCTGGCGGTTGGATCCAGTTGGGCGACCGTCGAGTTCGCTACAACATCACTGCGGTCACCCTGGTTGGTCAGGGCGGTCTCGGTAACGGTGAAATCCCGGTCGCGTGGTGGAGCAACAACCCGGTTCTCGATCGGGCCGATGCACTGCAGCTTGCATTGTTCACATGGTCGCCCGATCCAACACCGGCCGCGATCGAGCGCAGCGAGTTCTTGCGTCGAAAGGTCACCGATCGCTGGGGCACGGTCTGTTACCCTGCGGCGCCTGCTGCACCTGTGCTGTGGTCGTTTCATCGCGAGAGGCTCGGTAACTCAGAAGCCGGTTGGATGGTCGACGGCGTGGCCTGGCCGGACCCGAATGAAACAGTCCGGTCCGAGGATCCTGACCTGACCATGCACGTCTTTGAGGCGTGGCGCTCAGGCAACCCTGAAATCGATGACTGGCGCGGTATCCACGGCGCCACAATCCAGGGCACAGCAGTACCATGTGCGGTACAAGGCAGGTTTACACCGGCCTCAGATCAGAGCCCCGATGGGTTTAGACAGTCCGCCGAAAATTTTGCGCGTGGCCGCCCCACTCGAACGCTCGCGGCAACTCCAAGGGCCGTGGCAGAAGCATTTGCAGGACTTGATGCCGGGATCGCAATTGATCGTGCCAGCTTCATGCGAGCGGCAGCAACGGGCGACCTGATCGCTAATCCCGAGCGAGACCACACGAGTCGGAATGATGCCGATCTGTGTGACGCTCGAGTTCTCTCAGCCCCGATGCTTGATGTGGAATTTGCAAATACGATAAACAGAGTCGTGCCCTTTGGCGATCAGACACGCGCGGAAGAAATCACGGAGGCCTGGGAAAATTCGGGGTTCGAGCCTAGCGACCTGTTCGATGCGATCCGGATTGAATGCGGTCCCATTGTCAGCGGGCGGTTTCTCATTCGCCAGCCAATTGTCGGTACTCTCGTGACCGGGCTGGTCGTGCGGGTGCTTGATGCAGCAGGACTGGAAATCGAACGCGTAGCAATCACGCAGGAACATGTTGTCTCCATAGGTCAACTGCCGCCGTTGTGGATCGATGAAGAGGGCCCCTGGTTCGTCGACGTCGCCCATGCAGTTGCGTACACGTCTGCGTCATCTGTGTCGACGGAGTTGTTTCTCATAGAGCTCCCGAACCTGCCACATGCTCACATGGTCGAAATCGGACTGCAGTCTGGTCAGGCCACAAGCACAATCGCGATGGCGATGAGCTTCGAAGAACGGCTCTTCAATGTGCTGTGTTTCGAACTCACCCGCATGGGTGAGGCACTGCGCGAGGATTACGACGCCCAGCAAGTCCAGCAGGATCAGGAGGCCATCAGTCGCTATCTTCAGCTCGATGGCGGTGGCCAGGCCTTGCTTGAATACGACTCAACCTACGGTGTACAAATCGAGTGGACTCGACAAGTCCAGGGTGAGGACGATGACCCAGTACCGGCTGATCCAGCGACCTTCTGGTTCCGCACAGAGCTGGCGCCACCCAAAAAGCTGGACCAGTACATGCACTTCACGCTGCCCAACAATCGCGAGCAGCACGTCTTTGGCAGCGAAGCGCTGCGATTGGTGTTCTCGACGCCACAAGTGATGGACCTCTATGAAAGAGGCGACCGAAACCTGCAGATCCGGATCAAAGCTGCGTCTTTCCGCCATGCAGAACCTATACCTCTGGGTTCAGGGGAAATGGCCGAGCTGCCGCCACTCATCGTTACACCTTTCGAAGAGACGGTCGAGCGGTTGCTTGATGGATCGTGTGTCGCATCGAATGACGAGCGGGTTCGTAGTGTATCGGTCTCCTTGAACGTACCGCTCGACCCATTCACTGACTATATTCTTGAGATCGAAGCAACACCAGCGGTCGAAGAGGTAGACGCCGACGCGCAAAATAGCTCGGTTATACACAGCGTTGCGTTTACAACTGGCGCATATCCGCTACTGCGTTCCTTTGCCGCTGCAATTGCCTCGACACTCGATTCGCATCGTTGGATCGAAGAAGGCAGAGTGGCCGCCTTCGCAGCCCAGTTCAATACAGTGGTGCCCCAGGGAGCGCAGTTCGACGATGCTTTGCGCGCGGCGGGTCTTGATCCCATGCCTGTTCCGGAGCGACCAGAGATCGTGGTTCTGTGGGAGCAGGTCGGCGATGGAATCCCGCAGCCGGTGGGGATTCTGATCAGCGCACCCGAACCGATGGAGCGATTGTGGACTCTACCGCAGTTGGTCTCCGAACAGTTCCCCGGCGAAGACGAAACACGCGATTGGTGGGAGCCTCGAGCGGTGCCCTGGTTACGTCTTGAAGAGGGTGCAGACACCGTGGACCGCGTCCGAGAAATCATCGTTGCGCCGGGCGGGCAACGAGCGTTAATCGTGCTCACGCCTGGAAGCAGAGGTCACCGAGTGCAGGTCGCACTTGTTCGACAAGACATCGAGGTACTGCACGGTGTTGTCGAGGACGAAGCCGATCCACTCAATATTGTGGACCTGACGCTTCATCAGGCTCCGTGGGAGGAATGACATGCCAGAAGCAGTAGGGCAACGCCAAGCTGATCCCGGCGACTTTTCTGTGGAAGCAGGGGATATAGACTGGACTTTCATCCTGCAGTTGCGAGCTAATGCCGGGCAAGCCAGCCGAGCGGCTGTTCCCAGCGAATCCTTCACCGTGGAGCCGCAGACGCTAGCACTGCCGAACAAGGCGACGAACGCGGGCGTCTTGGAACACGGTACACATCTGCATTGGAGCACCGCCCCTGAGATTGGCCTACCTACAGGTCCGTTCACGGTGTGGCGCCGTCCACAAGCGACCACGTTTCCAGTGCAAACTCAGACACGCCCACTTCAGCTCCAAGTCGCATCAGGGGCGAATGGCACGCGCATCATTTCATGGAGACGGCCGCTAGCGATCGCCCGCTTGGCATGCTCAGTCCCTATGGGTGGAGGGACGCTAATAGCCTGGTCGGGAAACCCGAGCCCTGAGAACTGGGTCGCGCTTCAGCAGGTAGCAGCAGGTACGTCACTATCGATAGTACTCGCCGGCGATGCGATTACTGGCGTTATGGTCAGTCCTGGTGTCAACGTCACGACTGTTCATGGCTTGACAGCCAACACGGTAGCCAATCTTTCGGGATGGCAGGCCGTCGAGCGTGTAGGGTTCCCTGGGCCTGACGGGTTCTGGGATGGTCACGGCCAGCATGGCACCAGCCAGGGTTTCCTCGTAGAAGCACCGGAGCTCACCGGCGGACTTACGACTCCCAACACGGCTGCGACACGACGATACCGACGAGGACTCCCTGTCATCGGGTGGCCTGCGGCAATTACCGATGAAATCGCTGCACCATCGTATCAAGTACCGCAACCTCGTCCGCTACTACGGGAACTGGCCGAAGCCGAGCCGCGTTCGTTCTTGCAACTGATCCGCGGTTTGATGAGCGAAGCTCCACCCGACATGAAGGATCATCGAGAAACGATCCAGGTTCCGCCTCCGGAGAACAGTGTCGGTTCGACTGCAACAACGGCGAGCACCACCGCCGAGATCGCCCCACTGGAATTGCTTCTCGCTTCGGTGACAACCGATCCCATCATGAGCCTGTTGCTGGGGTTCGGCACGGCGCTTCCCTCTATACTCACGACAAGTAGTGTTAGCCCCGGCACACCCTTCGACTACATGATCACTGCAGACTGGCGCCCGGACCCCGCCTCTCACGAGATAGTGACCCGGGCGGCTTTGGCCCTGCGTACGCCACCCGCACTCGCAGGCGCTACGCCATTCGACCTTGAAGCGGAAGCATCCGTGGCGATGAAACCAGCAGGCCGGGATCGAGCGTGGCGGCGAAGCGTTCGGATGGGCTGGGAACATCCACCGGAAACCGATCTGTATCGGGTTGCAAGCGTTGCTGCCGCTGCCAACAGGATCGACTCTGAGCGACCAGGTCGGCTGCTCAACGAGTCGCACGAGCCGAGAGGTTTTCTGCCGATCGGCGTTACTCGATCACTCGACGATCCTGAACCAACGCGGTTGTCGATCATGGACCCCTCCGTCGCAATTGCTGCGTCTGACTCGCCAGATCAAAACAGTCGCCAGGAGATGTATTACGCCGCGGTCACACAAACCATCTTCGGTTTGTGGGGAAACTGGAGCGCGACAACGGTTGAACTCACCGAACCCAATCCCGACCGGGTCATTATACTGGATGCCCGGCTCGACGCATCCCCGGTGTCCAGCGGCCCATGTCCCGGAACGCTGGTCATAGACTTCGCGTGGGACTGGTCGCTGCGCACGCCGCGATCGATCTCGTTTCGCAGCCATTTGTACGCTCAAGACGAACGTAGCGACAGCCCCGAGTCAGATGTGCCGACTGATGTGTTCCCTCGAAGCCTTGGTGGAAACGATGCGCCGATCGAGGTGCTGTTTGCCGGAAATCAGACCACGGCGCAAGGTGCCTCCATCGTTGCGCTCAACGAAGCAGGCGATGATTTCGTGGCCTTTGGTCCTGCCCAGGGCGAAGGCGTTCGTCGATACCGGATGACCATTGACGATTTGAGTCTGGATTTTGATAACACGACTCACATCGGGCTCGCCCTCTGGGCTCGGGCAGTCGAGCGTATGTCCCCAGGCCGAATCGGTCCCTGGCCATTGGAGCCGCACCTCAGTTCAGTCTCGGATCCGCGACCGCCTCACATCGAGGTAGACCATGTGCAGCTAGCCAGCCTGCCCGATGCAAGCGGGGAGTGTCATGTCCGTGTGTCGTGGCCAGCGGTACCCAATGCCGCTGGCTACATCATCTATGAGTCCAGCGAGACGACGCTGCGTACCCAACTCGGTCTCGACGAACGCTCTATCGAAGCGACGCTGAGCGCGCGCCGTGACGAGGTCGAGGCAGCCCTGCTTGATCGGCCTTCTCGCAATGCCTTTACCCGCCGCATCGCCGAGTTGGTCACTGTCACGTCGCTCGATTTGACACTTCCTCGTGGCTCCACCGAGATTCATTACTTCACAGTGCTTGCCCAGACCGCGGCAGGAGTCCCGTCGGAGTGGCCAACCGGCAGCGAGGCCGCCGATCGATTGATCGCCGTTGCCGTGCCCCGGATCGCGAAACCACAGCCGCCAGTTCTTGAAGTGTCCCGGGCTTTTGTGGGCGCTGGGCCAGACGCGGTCCCAATCGCGGAAATCGCAGTGAGTCCGCAGTTGGGCCACCGAACCCAGCGGGTGGTGCTTTATCGCACCCGAGTTGACAGCGCAGCCCGAGTGGTTGACTCGATGGGGCCACCCATTGCCGACGTCAATACCTCGGCCAACGGTTGGACAGTTGAACGAGCCAGCCAGAACGGTGCTCCAGCGTCGATCATCAACATGCAGGGCCGCGACGATCCGGATGGGTCATGGAGGAATATCTGGTATCGAGCGATCGCCTGGTCCGACGGCGATCCTGAGCGTGGGCTGCTTGCCGCACGTAGCGAACCGTCGCCGGCTCGATCGATCGTCATCCCGCCACCGGGCCCGCCCGAGCTGTCCTCACTGGCAATCAGTCAAGGGGCAGGGGGACAGTTGATCGTGTTCCTATCCTGGTCAAGCCCTGCACCGATCGCATCGACACCCCTCGGGCCGCACCGAATGTCGATCGATGTGCGAGCGGCGCAATTCCCGGAACCAGTGTTGGTCGACGAGCTTGCGCTGGAAAGTGTTGCTCCATCTCAGGAAGTGGCGCTGCAACGCTGGGAACAAGCAAACGGATCGGATGATACAGCAGGCCCGCCGAGTCTCTGGTGGCGCGACGGTGATCCGGATGACGACGGTGTACAGACGTACCGCGCCATTGTTCGCCGCCCAGACAGCGAAGCTGCGCTTTCGATGCAGGTACATCTGCGGGATCCGATCGGGCGAAGCAGCGAAGCCACTGCAAGCTTCGACGCCGACGATCTCCAGGAGGTTTGAGTCTTATGTTGCCGGTAACCCAACTCACACCAGGAGCTGCGACGCAGGCGTTGCAGAACGACGGAATAACCGCCCTTGGGCTCACGATCCCGCAGCTTAGTCCGGTGTGGTCGGAATTCGCTAACCAATTCTCTTTTTCATCGTCAGAACTTACGCTCGACTCGGGCGGAAACACGACGCTGTTAGTGCCGTTTCTGGGGATTCTAGAGACGATCGCCACCGACTCCCCACGCGACGTCTTCGATGTGAGTGGTGATACGGTACCTGGCGTCATCGTGCGAATTCGCCTGCACCCACAGGCGGCAGCCAGACTTCGGACCATCGCAGCCAATCGTTACGGTGATGGAAGCGAACCATTCGTGGACTCGGTCGCCACCCAGATGGTGGTGCGGAATCTGACCGTCACCCCGAACAACGCGCTCGATCCATTCGGTGATCCCCAGTCACCCCAGTGGTGGGAGCCCGGTGACGCGCTTGACATCGGTGGCGTCGTCTCATTCCACGATGGTCGAGGTTTGGTCGTCGATGCCACCGCAGTCGCCGCCATGTACGCCGACCTGGTCGGCGCGTTTCCGGCCTTGCTGGCGCTGTCGGACAATGCGCCAAACCAGGGTGGCGTTGGTGCAGACGGCGGGCTCAACGAGATCAGTTTGCTGACTACGGCGGGAACGACCGTGCATGTCGTGACACCACATGGAGCCGCTTTTGCGCCCATAGTGTCTGATCGATCTATCCGGTCGGTCGGGGGGGCCACCGACGGTACGCTCAACGGTGGACTGATCGAGATTCAGGATGGACAATCGCTACAAGCGACCGTGGCCGACGACAACGCGGATGCGGTCAATGAGGACGATGATCCCGACAATGACGACCTGATCGGGTCGCGACTGCTGTGGGGATGGTCCCAGCAGGGACAGCTCGCACGCAATCCTTTGACACCACCGCCATTGGCGGAAACGGGTGCACCAGCACTTGTCAGGCGCTTCATTCGACTCACCGCTGTCGATTTGCCATGGCACCTCCTGGGAAACCGCTCGGGTGCAGATGCGCCCATCGCTGATATCCCTCCTGACGATGGCACGATCGTTCCCTTCCACCAACCGCGGGTGCGCAAGGATGTCACCGTTGAGTATCTGAGCGATGGGATCGCAGTCATGTCGCACTGTGTGCAAGTGCTCAGCCGCACCGCGCCGGTTGGTGCCAATTCAATGGTGCTTCTTGTCAGTCCGACTGTCCAGACCGGTCTGGCTGTGCCCGCCGCTGCCGATCAGTCAGGCCGCTGGCCGCAGTTCCCGGTGGTGAACGGCGCAGCTGGCATGGCAGTAGGTGCGATGGCAGGGGTTACCGCTGACTGGTTCGGTGCAGATGCCGAAGCCCCCGATATGGTGGTGACGATTCCTGCCGGTATCGTGCCTGATGGTGCTCACGTGCGGGTCTATCCCCAGCAATTTGTCGTCATCGAATCAATTGGGTCAGCGCCATCGTTCCTGCGAGGCGACGGCGGTTCCGCCATCGGCGCAGCCGGATTGGCCACCGCGATCTTCCTGCCAAATCCCTTGCAATTGCTTGAAGGCCAACCTCGGCCTGCAGCCGCGATGCTGAGATTTGACATCGTCATAACGCCACGAGGTGCTCAGCGTCAACTCTTCGGAAACAACACCGTCGTTGTCGGTGACGTAGCACAGAGCACCCCGCCAGACTCGTTCACACCCGGGGGCCAGACTATCATCGATGCTCTCCTGGCCCCCGGTGCTGGCTGGTTTGTTGGTATTGCCCAAGAGCCGCTTTTCGGTCTCGATCACCCGCCCATCGACATCAACCTTCCTGCCAACCCGTCTCCTGCGGATGTGATTGAACTCATTCGCAGCCTGTCGAGTGAAACCACGCCCCGAGATGGACCACGTCTGCCGACCCAGGGCCGGCACGAAACGGTGGCCGTGAGTGGCATAGCCGACGGGGGCGCAAATGGGGTGCTCTCCTGGAGCGCCGTCGTCAGTGGAGGTCGCATCGCCGCAGACTCGCTCTCGACCCTGCATCGGTCCGGCAATCCCGGACATCCCGCTGGGCCGGACACCCATGTTGCCGGGGTCAGGGTCAGTGGTGACCTTGCGCTCGACGCAGCACGCCATTCGGCACGTCGGGTACAGCCGATTGTACCGCTACCAACGGGAACACCTCCCGGTGTTACACCGGGCTCGATGGTGCTGCAGGCCGGAAACAACTTCAACGAGCCGAGTGTAGCCGACGCCGGTGCGAGTACGAGCCCTGACGGCGCTGCGGGAGCGTTTTTGAAAACCGTGGCAGCCTTCACCGAGACGCCTGAATTGGCGGCGACACAGTTCGATTTACCCGATGACGAAATCACTTTTCAGGACGCGGTGGTCGGATCAATCATGACAGCAATGGGACTCACGCCCCAAGATGATATTTTCACGGTGGGCAACGAGGACCGGCTGACCAACGAGATGGTTCGCGAGTTCTACCACGCCCGTCATGGCGTCCGCGACACTCTCTGGTCGCTACGCAGATCGCTGGGTCAGGCCCGAGAGTTGGTCTACATCGAGTCGCCTCAACTTGCTCGTACAGCAAGGCCGACCGGGTCTCCGGCAGACCACGAAATCGACCTCATCGAGGTGTTGGCGAACCGCATGACAGAGCAGCCAAGTCTGCGAGTGATTGTATGTGTCCCACGTGAGGGAGACTTCGACCCACACTTTGGTAATTGGACCAGACACACACTTGCGGCGCGCAACGAGGCGCTTGACATGCTGCAACAGGACCACCCTGAGCGCGTCGTGGCCTTTCATCCATTGGGGTTTCCTGGTCGTCACGCCAAAGTCCGAAGTACCACCGTGATCGTCGACGACTGTTGGGCACTCGTTGGTTCAAGCCACATACGCAGAAGAGGCATGACCTTCGATGGAGCTGCCGACATCGTCTCCGTGCCATACGCTTTGAGTGACGGGTACGCTGTCCGACTGCAAGAGTTCCGCCGCGAGTTGATGTTGCGCAAATTGGGGATGGATCCCGCCGACCCGACAGTAGCATCAGGGGCTGAGTGGGTCCGGCTCACTGGTCTGCGATCGTCCTTTCAGCTCATTGCAGATCTGCTGGCTCAGGACGGCGCGGGTCTCATCTCGGCGGTGTGGCCAGGTCCTGACGATATGACCGACACACCCGAGGACCATGCTGCCACAGCAGATCCCGATGGTGCCGATGGCACGTCAATCGCCACCGCGGTAGCGAATCTGCTTGCCAGCCTGGGGAGCGACTAGCAGAGTCAGTTTGTTGGTATAAACGCAACAACATGATCTGTCAGAATTCATCGTGATGCCAGGCACCTCCATCGCTTGATGAAGTACGGCTGACATTCGTGAAAAATCTGACACTTGTCAGTATCTGACTCTCTATACCTTGAACGATCCGTTCCGCCGATTCGTCATGGCCTGAGTGATCTCACTCAAGGAAAACAGTGAGCCGGCGGCCCAGTAGCCGAAAAGCACCAAAGCGCGCTTGATGCGCATCAAGCGCCAGTGGACGTACCCATTCGAAGATGTGGGAGTGTTCTTCAATCGGATCTGGCTGCACTCAAGCAATGGGTACTGCAGTCCTGTTGACTATCGAAAAAATAATACAAAGATGGCAAAGTCAACTTATTCAGGTGTCTATGAAACTGGGTGAAGTCCATTCCATTTGCAGGATGAATCCGGCGTCATGTTGTGCGCGAAATGATGCCAATTTGACAAGCAGAGAGCCTTTTTCCTGAACCTGCATTGTTACTATTACAACTCCTGACTCAACCGAGCATACCCGTGTCACCACAAACCGAAAGCGATTGTCCCGACACCGAGCTGCTGCGGGGGCTGGCCAGGAAAACGACCTGATCGGCAATCTGTTGTGGCGTGACATAGTCATTGATCGAAGTAAACGAAAACGCCTCGCGCTCCGCATCCTCGAAACTGATGCCTTGTGCCTGCGCTCGTGCTTCCAGCACCCTGCGCTGACGATCACCTGAGACTATTCCTGGTAGAACTGCATTGACACGAATCTTGTCCGGGCCTAGCTCAATGGCCATGGATTTAGTCAAACCGATAACACCCCATTTGGCCGCTGCATAGGGGCTGCGAAGCTTGAATCCCAGTCGGCCAGCCAGCGAGGATATGTTGACAATCGACGGATTCTTGCTCCGTCGCAAGTGAGGCACGGCGCGGCCGATGGTCACGAATTGACTGGTGAGGCAGATGGATAGACACTGCTCGATCACTTCGACCTCCAGATCTTCAATATGTCCGGTTGGTCCGGCAATCCCGGCATTATTGACAAGACAATCGAGACCGCCAAGCTGCTCTACAGAAGTGTCGACAAACTGCGATAGGGCCTTGCTATCCGCAACATCCACCTTCTGTCGAATGACGTCATCGGGCAGTGCAGCAAGAGCCGCTTCGTCAATATCACAGGTAGCAACCCGTGCGCCCGCCTCTCGGAAGCTATCGACAATCGCGCGCCCAATGCCACCTGCGCCCGCGGTTACGATAACGCGAACACCTTCAATTGATAGATTCATGCAAAGTCTTCCTTCTATGAGAAATTGAAACAGAGCGGCCTGTTGCGTCAACGGCCAGTAAGCGCCAGCGACAACCAGGGGACGAAGCTGATGATCATCAGCGTCACAAGCATAAGCGCGACAAAGGGTAATATCGCTCGCGTCAGTTGAGCGATCGATATTCGTGAAATCTGCGAGGCGATAAACAAGTTCAGCCCGACGGGTGGTGTAAACATACCCATGGCAAGATTCACGACCATGATGATTCCGAAATGGATCGGATCAATGCCGAATTCAAGCGCGATCGGTAACAGGATAGGAGTGAATATCAGAATGGCTGCGGCGGCTTCAAGAAACATGCCCACAAAAAGCAGCAGAACGTTCACCAGTATGACAAACAGCCAAGGGCTTTCGATGAGGCTTATCACCAACCCGGATATGAGTGCCGGGACGTCCAACTTGAGGATGATGCGTCCGTATAGCCCCGCGGTGGCTATGATGCTGACAACCACAGCCGAGGTGATCGCGGATCTGCGCAAGATGTCCGGAATATCTCGCAGAGGCAGTTCCCGATAGATGATTGCGCCAACGATAAACGAATAGACGACAGCGATGACCGCCGCCTCTGTCGGTGTGACAATACCGCCATAGATTCCACCAAGAATCAGTCCGGGCATCAGTAATGCAAGAATGGCCTTCCTGCCTGCTCGAAATATGTCGGCAAGGCTTGCAGGCTCGTCACGGGCCGTGGGATTTTTCAGCGCATGGAAATAGGCGTAGATCATCAAGGAGCCTACGACCACGAATCCAGGCAAGAAACCTGCTGCAAACATATCCCCCACAGACTGGTTTGCAGCAATGGCATACAGGATCAGCGGAATACTAGGAGGAATGATGACTCCCAGAGCGCCAGATGCGGCTTGATTGGCTGACGCATACGAAGCCTTGTAACCCTGGGCGACCATCGCCGGAATCAGGATGGCTCCAACAGCCGCGGTAGTGGCTGCACCTGACCCGGAGATTGCAGCAAAAAAGGCCGACGTCACTATGGCCACCATGGCCAGTCCGCCGTTCATACTACCGACGAGCGTACGTGAGAATTCTATCAGGCGATGTGAGATGCCGCCGCTCTGCATCAGATCACCGGCGAGAATGAAAAACGGTATGGCCAGTAGTGGAAATGAATTGATCGAGCGGATCATCTCTTGCGGGACGATCAGCATCGGCATGACATCTCCCGCCCAGATACTGGCGATAGCGGCGAGCCCAAGCGCAAAGGTCACAGGCACGCCGACAAAAAGGAGCAGAAGCAGAGAACCAAAAAGCAGCAGAGCCATGACCTAATCCTTTTTTCCGGAAAAATTTTCGGCGATGATGACCAGGGAGTTCATGAATATCATCGCAGCGCCTGCTGGTACTGCCGCGTAAAGCCAGGCCATCGAAACTCGAGTACTGGGAGCAGTCTGTGTGACAACACGTTCCGTGATCGAGAATCCCTCTTGCAACAAGACCCAGGCGAAGATACAAGACGCCACCGCAACGATCAGACGTAGACTTCTCCCTATCCGCCCACCCGCAACCCCGGACAGTATGTCGACAGCGATCAGCGAGCCATGTCGATAGGCATAGGCCGCCCCTAGCATGGTCATCCAGACTAACGAGAATCGGGCGACTTCCTCAGAGAAGGTCAATGAATTTCCCATTACATAGCGCGCGAAAACCTGCCAACTGATCAGCACTGTCATCACCAGCAGTAAGGTGGCCAATAGCCACCCGCACAGCCAATTGATGCAATCCACGCCTTGTATCAACTTGCGTAATACCACTTGCATGTGAATCTCCCGGGTCTTGAAAATGGCGGCCCCTGGCTATCTGCCAGGGACCGCGCCATCGAAAGTGCTTTCAGGGCTCGAAATTGACCGCTGCATCAACCAGTTCGGTGCCAACAGTCTCCTTCCACTCATCGATTACGGGCTGTACGCGCTGTCGAAAAGCTGCGAGATCAGGACGAGTGACGACCATTCCCAGTTCTTCCAGTTTGTCGATAAGCTCCTGCTCCATACGCTGTGATGCTTCACGCTGCACTGGTACGGCAGTACTGGCGGCCTCGAGCATGATCGCCTGATCCTGTTCCGACAGGGAGTTGAACAGCGTCGCACCTATCATCAAAGGCGCTGGGGAATAGACGTGACCCGTAAGGTTCAGATACTTCTGTACCTCATAGAACTTGACGTCATAAATTGTCGGAATCGGGTTCTCCTGACTATCCATGACGCCCTGTTGAAGCGCTGTGAAGACTTCGGTCCAGGCCATCGGCGAGGCATCAGCTCCCAGTGCGGTCCAGGTATCGACCTGCACACGACTTTCCTGCGTGCGGTGCCGGATTCCAGCCAGATCGTCGGGTGAATTCAATGCACGTACGTTGTTGGTGTTGTGGCGAAACCCGTTTTCCATCCAACCGAGGATCTTGACATCTATCTGTTCTTCCAGCTTCTGCGCCAATGCGCCTCCATATTCACCATCCAGAAAGCCATAGACGTGCGCAGGGTTGGTGAAGATGTAGGGCAGGTCGAACAACATGAAGTCATCAACAAAGCCACCCATTGGCCCCGTTGATGAAATCCCCATGTCGATCAGACCGAAGCTCATTCCCTCAACGACTTCACGTTCACCGCCCAGGGCATTGTCATAGTGCGGGCGAATGCTGAAACGCCCTTCGGATAATCTCTCCAGCTCCTCACCGAATTTCAGGATGCCAACCGCATGATGCGACTCAGCTCCCAGTGGCAGACTTACGTCAAATACTTTCGTTTCCTGTGCGACGACGGAGCTGGCCATGAGACAGCTTGCAGTCGCGGCAGCAAAGATAAAGTTGCGCATTTTATATTTGTCCTTTGAAAATTTTTCTGTCTCCTTCAGGTGACAGCCACACGGTCACACCCTAAAGTGTGATCACACTTACTATACATTGCCGTCAGAAAACTCGTCAATACTTGTCAATAAATCATTTTTTGCGCTGTTATTGCAGTGCTATATCATTTATCCTGTGTTTCAGAGACACGGAGACAATCTCAGGTGAGATCACGAATTGAGCATATTGGACAATTTTCTGATGAAAGGTGATCTGTGAGCGAGAGCAATCAAGGCAACAGCTGGGCGCGGCTGGGACCTCTTCTTCTGCAAGAGGGAGCGACGGCACAGTCGCTGGTTTATGAAAAACTTCGCCATGCCCTGATCAGTGGCCATTTGCGCCCCGGTGAGGAGATCAGCTTGCGCAAGGTCGCCTCGATTCTGAATGTCAGTGTCACACCTGTACGCGAGGCATTGCGGCGACTCGAGGGCGATGGAGGGCTGGAGGTCTTTGGCGGTAACCGTGTGCTGCGCGTCCCCATCCTGACGGATGCGGAATTGATGGATATCCGGGATATCCGCATCAATCTCGAGGGTTTCGCAGCAGTTCAGGCGATCAAGCAAATCGGATCGTCCCAGATGCGCGTCATCGAGAACGCCTACGGTCTGATGGAGATAGCCGCTGAAAACGGTGATGTCGACACCTATCTGGAAAACAACTGGCGTTTTCATTCACTGATCTACCGCGCAGCTGATCGGCCAATCCTGATGAGTCAGATTGAGGGGCTGTGGCTGCGTGTGGGGCCGCTTTTCCATGCAACTGTGGCAGTGCCAACGCACCTCAACCAATCAATGGTCAGCCATACCGCTGCATTGCAGGCTCTGCGAGACAGGGATCCCGTAGCGTTGCAAGAGGCCATCGTTCGCGATATCCAGGAGGCAGCCAGCGCCTTGCGGCATACGCTGCCCAATGGGGAGACAGAAGAGGAACAGCCTGCTCTCCGTAGCAAGAGGAACAACAAGTGACACGACGAATTTCCGTTATCGGCGGTGGCCTTATTGGCCGTGCCTGGGCATTGGTTTTTGCGCGAGCAGGCTGCAAAGTACAGCTATGGGACCCCGACCCTGAAGTGCGAGCCAAGGCACTCGATGCCCTGGCTGAAGCTTGCCAGATCAGTGGCGACGATCCATCCGTACTTGCGCAGGTAGCGATCAGTGCAGACATGGCCAGCGCTGTTGAGGGCGTGGAGTGGGTTCAGGAAAATGGCCCCGAGAATCTGCAGATCAAGCGCGAAATATATGCCGAACTTGATCGCCTCGCTGGACTTGAAACGATCCTTGCCTCATCCAGCTCGGCACTGGTTGCCTCAAGCTTCGCCGAAGGCCTGCCAAACCGCTCACGCATCCTTGTGGCGCATCCCGTGAACCCACCCCATGTCATTCCAGTGGTCGAGCTATGCCCCGGCCCCGACACTGCCGCTGTGGTCATGGACCGTGCGGAAGCGCTCATGCTCGCAGTAGGGCAAGTACCAGTACGCCTCAACCGTGAGATCGATGGCTTCGTGCTGAACCGCTTGCAAGCCGTTGTGATTGCCGAATCACTCCGGCTGATCGAGCAGGGAGTCGTGTCCCCAAAGGGTCTGGATGACACCATCTGCCATGGGCTGGGCCGACGCTGGACGCTGCTGGGACCTATGGCGACCATCAACCTGAATGCGCCGGGAGGGGTGAAGGATTATCTCGACCGCTACGGCCCCACGATGACACGGCTGAGCGACAGCGCCGCACGCGGGGAGGCTTTCACCGAACGCGCTGCAGATATCGTCGCTGCTGAACTGCCCACACCTGACCAGGTGGAGGAGCTCAGTCGCCAGCGGGATTCGCGACTGGCTGAGCTGGACCGATTTCTGCGCAACAACGAATAACCCCAGGAGAACTGTAAAAATGGCCACCACACGTAAGGTGATCATCACTTGTGCTGTCACCGGCGCAATTCATACGCCGTCCATGTCGGAGTATCTGCCCGTCAAGGCTGATGAAATCGCAGAAGCTGCGATTGGCGCGGCTGAAGCCGGTGCAGCCATCGTGCATCTGCACGCTCGCGATCCCGAGGATGGTCGCCCCGACCAGAGCGCAGAAGCCTTCAAGCCGTTTCTGGATGTCATCAAGCAGCGTTCGGATTGCGTGGTCAACATTACCACCGGCGGTGCCCCCACCATGAGTATCCAGGACCGGGTTCGTCCTGCCGAACAATGGAAGCCGGAGCTTGCGTCATTGAACATGGGCTCGATGAATTTCGGCCTGTTTCCGATGCTCGAACGCTTTGAAGGAAAGCTGAAACACCAGTGGGAAAAGGACTATCTCGGCAACAAGGGCATCCTGTTCCGTAATACGTTCGAGGATATCGAGTATATCCTCAGTACCTTGGGCGCCAATGGCACAAGATTCGAATTCGAATGCTATGACACGGCCCATTTGTATAACCTCAAGCACTTCGTGGATGCAGGCCTGGTCAAAGGACCGCTGTTTATCCAGACCGTCTTTGGGCTCCTGGGCGGTATCGGCGCACATTCCGATGATGTGTTGCATATGAAGCGCACCGCCGACCGTCTGTTTGGCGAGGGCTCCTACCGCTGGTCAGTTCTGGGCGCGGGCCGCAACCAGTTACCAATCGCTGCCATGTCGGCCGCCATGGGCGGTCACGTGCGGGTGGGCCTGGAGGATTCGATCTGGGCCGGTCCCGGTCGTCTGGCGACAAGTAGTGCCGAACAAGTAGTGGCTGCACGACAGGTCATCGAAGGACTGGGACTGGAGATCGCATCGCCCGCCGAAGCCCGCGCGCTGCTCGAACTGAAGGGTGCCGATAAGGTTGCGTTCTGAGATCGCTTGAGCCTGTATAGATATGCGCTTTGCCTCCCACCCGGAAACATAGCCCATCGATGATGGTAAATCGGAACTGCATGAGCGACTGCAAAGAGAGATACAGCCGCCCGGAGAACCGTAGTCACAGCTCAGGCTTTGTTGCTTTGTTGCTGGTTTGCCGATGCAGGCCAGCAACCCCAGCTATTGGCTCTGATTTCAATCAGGGACTCGACAAGTCAACAACCAGCGCTACAGCGTGAATCAGCATGAGCCCGCGATCATTCCACAGCACACCCACGATAAGCCAGCCTCCCACGCCACCCAGAAAAAGGTAGGCATTCCAGGGTGTCAAATCAAAACCGATCGCAGTGTAGCCCAGAATCTGCATCACCGATGCCACCCATTTGATGATGAACGCAGCCTTGGCAGAACGATCTGCAGACGACTTACCGGATGGCGGCAGTGAATCGGCCGCGTTCGGTGCAGCAGTTCTGCTGGGTTGGGTTCCCGCTGCTGATCCATCGATCGTGTTTAGAGTCCACGATAGGGGTCAGTAAACCCCACGTCTTTGGTGTGAGGGCAGTGCTGTGCAGAAGCGTAGTGGTGTAGCCATGAGAACCAGGAGAACCAGGAAAACAAGAGAACAACAAACGAGGGGGGCACACTGTGTGAGACGTCAAGTATTGCATCGTCTGGACCGCGAAATACCGGTACCAGGTGCTGGCGGGTGATGTTGAGCTTCGGACACGCGAGTTGTTGAGGGAGCTAGCACAGAGCCAGGAGATGGTGATCCACGTGAGATCTATCAACCGAGACCATGCCCACGTTCTGATCTCAATACCGCCGCAGCTGTCGGTTTCACAGGCAGTTCAGTTCATGAAGGGAAAAAGTTCGCATAGATTGCTCTCGGAGTTTGCAATATTGAAGAAGCGATACTGGGGCCAGCACGTACGGGCTCGGGGGTACTGGGTTTGTAGCAGCGGAAACGTAACGGACCAGATGTGGAAGGAATACATCAAGAATCAGAAGCCTCTCGAACCCGATGATGAATTCAACGTGATGCAGGGAGAGAGCAAGGGTCGGCCGTATGGCCGAAGTCCCGACTACAGCGGGAATCCGAAGCCACCGGGTTTAGCTAGTGCAGTGTTCACATATATTTCAAGGCACTATTCCCGATTTTGATCCAAAGCTGATATCTGTGCAGAAGTGATCAAATATCCAGCGAATTTTTCACCTGTCATGAGCCGTTACCCAAGCTTGTCAGTTGGTAGACATTCACGCCCACGGTGATCCATCGAGTCGCGTTTCATGCCTGAAACATCGCCAATCCCGGGTGATCATCAAACCGCGTCTCTGCGTCCACGTATTCACGCACGGTATCGAGCGACCGATGTCGCGACTGGGCAGCAATCGAAAAGACATCGGCCCGGTTTCTCGCGGCCGTGGTGATAAAGCCGCGTCGCAGGCTGTGCCCGGCGAACATCGACACATTCTCGTGACCGGCGTCCCGTGCACACTGTTTGATGAGCATGGCGACCGTGCTGTCTGACAGTCGATCCTGACCAACACGCGGACCGCGTCGCATCCGCCTGAATACAGCCCCTTCAGTGATTCCAGCTACAGCAAGCCAGGACTTCAGGGCAGCCACCGGGCAGTAGTGCGACAGTGGAATCGCTGGCACGGCAAGTTCAGCTCCATTGCCTGCCTGATCGGTTTTGGAAAACGGAATCGTCAGTGTCAGACCTTCAGGACGGAAGGTGAGATGCTCGATATCGATGCCGACGAGTTCCGAGCGTCGCAACGCGGCGGCGAAGCCGATGAGCAGCAGGGCACGATCCCGCGCGCCTGCCAGCGTGGTCACATCCAGGGTGTCGACCAGCAAGGTCAGATCGGTATCCATCAGCGGCGCTTTTTTGGGCGAAGGGCGACCTTTCTGCCGGTTGCGGATGCCGCGCATGACCTCACGAACAGCCGGAGCATCGTGGTGCGATATCTGCTGATTGCCCTGATGCACAACCCGAATGGCCGCCAAACGGCGGGAGAGGGTGGCAGCGGCCAAGCCGGCGTCTGCTTCTATTGCCAGAAACGCGCAGATCGTACTGGCGTCGGCAGGCAGGGCGGGCTGGCCGACGGCAGCGCACCAGCTGGCAAAGCGCTGCCAATCGTGCTGGTAGGCACGCCAGGTGGCGTCGCTACGACTCGCTGCCGCATAGTCACGGGCTGAGGCCAGCGCGGATGTCAACGCTGGTGAGGTCTGGTCTTCAAGAACGAACAAGGCCTCAGTAGAGGGCTCGGGCAATGTCGACATCGTGATTCCATGACGGCGGGAATGTACCGTCAATATAACACCTGAGAAGGTAAACTTCTCGTATGTTATAAGTATCAATAGCGCTACACGTAGCAATAATGCTACATTGATGATCGCTTGAACATTCGCTTTAATGACCGCCAGAAACCCGCTACCAGCGCCGAACGGTGCGGCAGTTGCCGGCGACGCACGCCATTTCCGAGGAAATTTCCATGGTGGACACACCGCTGATTACCCGTGACTCCGTCGCCCGTGCCCGAGAGGCGTTGCTGGCGCAGGGGCACAAGGCCTCCCAACGCGCGGTGATCAAGCACCTGGGCGGCGGCAGCTTTTCCCAGGTGGGGCCCCTGCTGCGCGAACTGGAGGCCGAGGCGGGCGAGGCGCCGGGCAGTGCACTGACCGAGCCACTTAACGCGGCCGTGACCGAGGCGATCGAGTCGCTGTGGCGGGCTTTGGGTCTGGAAGCCGATCGCGTGGTCAATGACGCCCGGCAACAGTTCGAGCGGGATCTGAAAGCAGAGCAGGCGGCTCGCACACAGGCAGAAGCAGCAACGGCGCGCACGCAGGAGCACCTGCAGGCGGCACAGACCAAGGTGGTCGGTCTGGAAAAAGCCCTTGCCAGCGAACAGGCCGGACGAGAGCAAGCCGCCGCGGCGCTGGAACAGGAACGCCTGGCGCATACCCGGACGGACACGCAACGGGAGGCGGCACAGGCGCTGGCCACCGAGCGGCAGCAGTTGCGTGATGAGGCGCTGGCCGAGCGCGACGCATTGCGGGTTGAACTGGACAACATCCGTCATCAAACCGAGGCATTGAGCGAGACACTGCACCGCGAGATGACTGAACTGCGCACCGCCCATGAACAGCGTGTGGATGCGCTCAATGAGGCGGCGTCAGAGGCGCGAGCAAGCCTGACAGAACAGCGCAGCGAGCTCGAGGCACGGCAGCGGGAGAACGCCAACCTGGCCACCCTCAACGACAGTCTGTCAGTGCGTATCGACAAGGCGCAAACAGCACTGGCAAGCACGGAAGTTCAGTTGTCGGCACTAAACGCGCAGCGCACAGCTGAGCAACGGGAAAGGGAGGAGCTTCAGACGATGATGGCGTCGCGACTTGCCGACAAGGATGCATTGATTGCCAGCCTTCTGAAACAGATTACCGAACCATCCCGCGACCCGGATGCGCCCGACGGGAACGACACCGATAGTGTCTGATCGGTTGGTGACGTCTCTTGTCGCGATTGCAAGGTGATGAGGACCATCACGAGGAGTTATCCACCGTTTGTCGGGATAACCCTGTGGATAACTGCGGAATGTGGTTGACCGTACACAGGTTTCTGATGTGGTTCGGCATTGGACACGGCGGGGCGAACAAATGGTCGCGGAGACGACCAACTGTCATTGGAAACGCGCTGTCTCTCATCAAGAGGCTGAAATTCACCATGCACAGGATTTCCCCTGCCGCCCTCCCTTGCGCGGACGAGGACGACTCCCGTCAGCATGCCTTCAGCATCTCTCGAGGCGTGTTCGGCAACCCGCGGATACCGATGCTGGATTCGCTGTTCTCCATTGACTCTGGCACATCTGTCGCTATGATAGAAGTATGAATATTTCATACTTTTTCGGAAAGGAAGAACAATGGCACGTTTGACAATCAGCATGCCTGACGATATGAGCGATTTCGTCAACGCTCAAATCGAAACAGGCAAATATGACAATGTGAGTGAGTACATGCGCGACTTGGTTCGCCATGAGCAAGAAAGAAAAAAGGCAGCGCTCAAAAGAGTCCGTGCACGACTGGAGCGTTCAGCAAATAGTGGCGCACCTGTGCCCATAAAAGACGCTTTCGAACGTCTCGGAGCAATGCATCAACAACAGGTGGCGGGGGACGATGGAAACCTATGACGTATCTCTCACGCCTGATGCAATAGCTGACCTGGCGAGTATCTACCGTTTCATTGTCGATGAAAGCGGATATCCTGAGATCGCTTGGAATTACATCGAAAAACTACGCGAGAAATGCTACTTGCTTGAACGCGCACCGATTCGAGGTCACAAACGCGACGATCTCCGTGCAAACTTACGCATTCTTGCCATTGATAAAAATGCAGTGGCCGCATTTGAAGTAGACGAATCACAACTGAAGGTCACCATCCTCAATATCTTCTACGGTGGTGAAGACTATGAAACCATCATGGGTGATGCCAATGAGCGAAGAGAACAAGCATTGGATGGAGAGTGACGAGACTGCTCAGATGCGTATCGCACAAGCGCAAGCACTCAAAACACAAGCAGCCGAGAGCGGTCTGCGCTTTGATGCGTTCCTTGTGCCATCACAAGCCACATGGATACTGGAACTTGTAGAACGCGGGGTCTTTATCGACCCCGCTGAAGCCATCTTTGTGCTGATGCAAGAGGTTCAGGAGTTGCAACAACATCCTGATGTCAAGTTGGCATTGTTGAAAAAACGATTAGATGAAGGCATCGCTCAGATTGATAAAGGTGAGTGCATCAGCGGTGATGAAGTCATGGCAAGCCTGAAGGAACGTGTGAAGAACTATACCCAGTCGTCACCTGCTTACTGGGAGAAAATTGAACAACCAGAAAACCCGGCAAAAGCAAGCTAAGAGACCGCGCCAAAGCGAGGTCCGATCGAATCAGTGTAGAATGGCCACGAATACATTGTTTGATCCTCCCCTGTACCAACGGACAGCCAGTTAAGCGATAATATCGCAACTGAGGTGTTCCATGACAACACGAAAGAATTCGAAGAAGCCGCAACGCATTGTACGTTCGGATGAGTACAAGAGAGACGCTGTGAAGCTCTCTGATACGGTCGGTGTGACTGAGGCCGCCCGGCAGTTGGGCATACAGACCACGCAGATCTACTCTTGGCGCAACAAGATCAGAGTTAACGAAACGCGCTCTGACGCTGAGACTCGGCTCATGGATGAGAACGCGAGGTTGAAGCAGGAGTTGGCCGAGAAAAAGCAGGAGAACGAATTCCTAAAAAAAGCCAGCGCGTACTTTGCGAGGCAGCAGAAGTGAAGTACGCGTTCATCCAATCAGGCCCATCCAAGGCTCCTGTGGTAAAGCAATGTCAGTGGCTGTCAGTCTCCACCAGCGGCTACTATGACTGGAAAAACAGGCAGGGTAAACCTCTTAAGCGCAATGAGAGATCTGAGGTGATTGATCAGGCGGTCAAAATTGCCTTTGAAGCTCGAAAGCAACGTTACGGCTCGCCTCGCCTGCATGCAGATCTGAACGAATCCGGGTTTCCCGTAGCGCTTAACACCGTGGCAGCGAGTATGGCTCGTCAGGGGCTTGTAGCAAAGGCTGGGCGCAAGTTCAAAGCAACCACCAACTCGAACCACAATCTGCCGGTATCACCGAATCTGCTCGAACAGGATTTCACCTGCACAAGGATCAATGAAAAGTGGGCCGGTGATATCACCTACCTGTGGACCGATGAAGGCTGGCTGTATCTGGCTGTCGTCCTGGATCTATTCTCACGGAAAGTCATCGGCTGGTCAATGAACAAGCGGATGACCAAGGAGTTGGCGATAGATGCCATGCAGATGGCAATCGACCAGCGCACGGATTTCAAGGGCGTCATCATGCACACCGACAGAGGAAGCCAGTACTGCTCCAATCGCTTCCAAGAGCTGCTCAAGGAGAATCACATACGATCCAGCATGAGCAAGAAAGGTGACTGCTACGACAACGCCTGTTCAGAGAGCTTCTTCCATACGTTGAAGGTAGAGGCGGTACATGGTGAACAGTTCCCAACACGGGAATCGATGAGAGAAGTTGTTTTCGAGTACATCGAAACAGACTACAATAGAACTCGCCTTCACACGTCAATCGGAAATACAAGTCCGGTTAATTATGAGTTGGCGCATACTGCTTAATTGATTGTCCGCAAGTGCTGGGGAGGTTCAGTTGTCTAGGCGAGGCGCCCGACAGGGGGCTCGCCAATCATCGCAGGGTATGGTTTTAAGTACAACGCGAAGAGGATAAGCCAATGGATTACCAGTCGTTCAACGGGCCAAATGAATGTCACCAACTGCGTTCATTGCCATAGGATTGATAATCCGCACAGGATGCCATATCCGTGACGTGCCGATAATCGATGTATAAACCTCAGCTATCCCCCTTTCCGTCTATTACATGAGAATATTCACTCGACAATCAGCACCGAAAGGGGTGGCTTTTGGTGCGGTCAAACTCGAACTTGTAACTCCTTGAAAAATAAAAGACTTGACCGATGCAAAAGGGTAGTGCAAAAAGATTGCATGAAAAAGGATCGAAAAATCGGATATGCACGGGTATCTACCCGCGAACAGAATCTTGATCTGCAACTGGATGCGCTCAAGGCGGCGGGGTGCGATGAGATCTTCACCGACCAAGGTGTCTCAGGTGCTGCCATCGAGCGCGACGGCCTCTCGCAAGCCTTGGGAAGCGTTGAGGAAGGCGATACCCTCATTGTCTGGAAGCTAGACCGTCTAGGGCGCTCTCTTGGCTTCCTGGCTGACCTCATTGCCGAGTACGGCAGGGAAGGGCGTGGCTTTGTCGCTCTACAGGACGGCATCGACACGACCACAACAGGCGGCAAGCTTGTCTTTCACATCATGGCCGCCCTGGCAGAATTCGAGCGCGACCTTATCAGCGAACGCACAACAGCGGGTATGGTAGCCGCACGTCGGCGCGGCAAGCACATAGGCCGCCCAACATCACTATCACGCGAACAGATAAGCCACGCTAAACGTCAAATCGCATCAGGTGAAGAAACCATCGCGGGCATGGCGTCCGTGTTAGGCGTTCATCGCAATACGCTCAGACGAGCGATTGCGGAATAAATAATAAGAAAAATAAAAGATGCACGAAGGATATATTGAGAATTTGCTAACCAAGGAAAACATAGAATGAACAGTAAGCACGGGTTAAACGGATCAACCTGGCGGAGGTGGGACTTACATATTCATGCTCCTGGAACAAAGCTATCTAACGGATACGGCGAGCCGAACGATGAAAATCTAAAGTCGTTTGTGAATGAATTAGAGAATTCTAAAGTACAAGCATTTGGAATAACCGATTATTTCAGTTTTGATGGATATCATACGGTTGTCTCAGCATACAAAAAACACTTTCCATCAGGCGAGAAGTTATTCATACCAAATATTGAATTTAGACTAACTGAAACCCAGCAATTCCCGGCGAGCAAATCGTATGAGCAATATCAATCACTTATCAACGAGATGGCGTTGAGCTTCTCGTAGA
>NZ_JBQYLE010000025.1:0-29121 GCF_052681095.1 Granulosicoccus sp. 3-233 | reverse complement strand
GTGAAATCACTACTGGCTTGTCTTCGAGTATCAACCATACGGGAGAACTGTTGACGAACGGCTTGATTCAACCCGGACGCAGTCATGCATTTGCGAAGTACGACGGTTGGAGAGGCCATGAGGTTCATCGACAAGCACAGAGACCCATAGAGCATAGTTTGCGCAAAAGCACCCTGCCGAGGTTACGCAAGATCGCTGGCTATGCGGCCCTCAGAAACTCGCCGGGAACCGCTGGCACTCCGCCACCACTGCGTGATATATTTGGCCCGGAGTATATACTTCATTTTGCGCTGACCGAAGTGTAATAAATTAAAAACCAATGACAATGGATTGAAGATCAACGTCATTAACATTTTCCAGAATTGAGATGACGTGATCTAATACAAGCTGGAGACCGCAACCAATGACTCAAGTTAAAGAAAGTGAGTTTCTAAAGAGGAAAATCACAGAGCTAGGACCTTGGCATCACAAAGTTGTAATTACGCCTGATATTTCGACGCAAATTGGTTCAGAAAGTGAGTCAAGAATTGGATCAGAAGGGACAGTCGTTCTGATCGATGACAAGCAAGAATTCGTTGACTTGTTGGGTTCGATCTACCCAGATGGTGTGAGTGGAAGAAGTTTTTTGGAAGCTGCCTGCAACTGTGCAGCTTATTCAAATTATTTTATGCAACTTGGTGGCGAAAAGGCATTTGGTTTCGATGCTCGAGAGCATTGGGTTAATCAAGCAAATTTTCTCAAAAAGCATTTACTCGACGATACGGAAGCAGCTCAGTTTCGTGTCGCAGATCTGGAAGGAGTCAAATCGATAGGACTGGACAACTACGACATTGGAATGTTCAAGGGAATTTTCTACCACCTGCCCGATCCAATATCCAGCTTGAAAACTATTGCGGACTTGACAAATGAGGTCCTGATTTTTAATTCCGCTTCGAGATACAGCCCCAGATCGGGTCTCGTATTGGCTCGCGAAGACACCAGTCATCTAATGAGCGGGATCTATGGATTGAATTGGTTTCCGACTGATCCAGCCGTTATTGAGAAACTGTTGCAAACTATGGGATTCAATGATTTCAGGGTGCTTTTTTGGCATAAACGACCGTCAATAAGAAATGGTATGAAAAGAGGTGTGACTCGTTTTCTCAAGAATACAATAGTCGGTAATGGTAGGTTTGGTCTGATCGCTGCCAGAAAAAAGGGATTTTTTGATCATTTTGATACAACCAAATTTACTGCCAAGTACAACAACTACTGAGAGTTGTTGCTTCCCCAGATATTACATCCAATGTCGAGACGGTTGCGTTCGAAGTGATGAATAACACCTCGTGGATGCAGGCTGAGGTGAAATTCACATTGCACTCTTGAAGAGGTCAAGTCTGACTTGAACTTCTGCCTCATGGGGGACAGGCCTTCTTGGCGGGCCTCAGAGAGGTGTGCAGACAGTCGCGCTGCTTCAGACTGATGTTTGTTCAGACATCAACAGGCCTTTTTCGTGACGCCTCGTTAACAGGCCTTGTTCGTGACGCCTCGTTGATCCGCTGTTGCAACTCGGCCAGGCTGTAGGGTTTCTGCAGAACCCCCAGCTTGCCGATATTGATATCACCGGCTTCAGCCATCTGTTCGTTGAAGCCGGATGTCAACAGAATCCTGCAATGTGGCAGCCTGCTCTGAACCCAGCGGGCGACGTCGAAACCCGACATGCCACCCTCCATCACGATATCGGTGAGTATCAGATCGAAGTCGGCATCTTCCTGAAGTATCTGCACGGCTCTGGCTCCATCGCTGGCCTGTCGGGTGTGGTAACCCAGAGCATGCAGCCGTTCAACGGTCAGCTCCCGTACCATGTCATTGTCTTCTACAACGAGAATGCGGCTGACTCGCTCGTTCGGGCGGGTGATACCCGGCTTGTCGCCGCTGTCGTCCACGCCCGGGTTTTCGCAGTGGCCGGGAAGATAGACATCGACCACGGCACCTTCATTGACCTCCGAGCTGATGTGCACATCGCCTCCGGACTGTTGCGCAAAGCCGTAGATGGAAGCCAGGCCAAGTCCGGTACTGGAGTCCTTGGTGGTGAAAAAGGGTTCGAACACGCGAGCCTTGACCTCATCGTCCATACCGTTGCCGGTGTCCGCCACGGACAACCTGATGTAGTTCCCGGGAGCCAGTCCGAGCGTCTTGCCGACTCCGTCTTCCGACACGGTCACGTTGCTCGTTTCGATGGTGATGGTGCCGCCCCTGGGCATGGCGTCTCGGGCATTGATGACCAGATTCACGACCGTGTTTTCGATCTCACTCGCATCCGCCAGAATGCAACGCAGATCATCGGCCAGATTCGATGACAGGGTGATGTGTTCCCCGATCGTTGAACGCAGCAGGTTGATGGCGGCAAGCACGTGTGTGTTGGCATCGAGCACCGTGGGCTCCAGCTGCCCCTGTCTGGCGAAGCTCAGCAATCTGCGCGTCAGGCGGGCCCCCATCTTGGCGGCGCTGTCAGCCTTGTCCAGGTAGCCTTGGTGCATTTCATCGGAAATGCCCATGGCCAGAAACTCCAGATTCCCGGTAATCACACTCAGAAGGTTGTTGAAATCGTGAGCAACACCGCCGGCGAGCTGGCCGACAGCTTCGATCTTGCGCGAACGCTGTGACCGCTCCTCGGCCTCGAGCTTTACCGTCACATCCCGATTGATACCGATGTAGTGAGTCAGCTTGCCTGCCAGATTGTGTACAGGGGAGAGGGACAGGTCGTTCATGAACTGCGAACCATCCTTGCGTGTACTCTTGAACAGCACATGCACGGATTCTCCTCTAGCCTGAGCTGCCTTGACTTCCAGGTGGGGCAGTTTCTGATGATGGTCCTTTTGCAGAATCGCCGCACCTTGCCCGATCAGCTCGTCGGCCGTGTACCCGGTCATGGCACACAAGGCCTCGTTGACGTAAACCAGGGGACTGTGTTCCTGAGTGGCATCGATGATGGTGACACCGACATCGACTGCCTCGATGGCGCGTTCGCGCAAGCGCACGTTTTCTTCCTGGCGTTGACGCTCGCTGATGTCCTGAACAATGGCGGTATAGACTGGTGGCGTCTGCATTGCCATGTACTGAAAATGCGTGGATACCGGATAGGTAGTCCCGTCCTTTCGCCTGTGCACCGTTTCGAAGACCTGCGCATCCAGCTCACCGGCTCTCAAGGGAGCAATCAGCTCGTTCATGTTCTCTTGCGTCAGACCTTCGACGAAATCCCAAGGCATCAGCTGCTGAGATTCATCCACGCCATAGCCGAGATTTTCCCGTGCCGAGCGATTGGCATTCAGCAGTTGAAAGCTGTCGGCATCACAGACATAGATCTCATTGGCGGAATCTTCGACGATCTGCGCCAGCCGGTTGCGACTGGCCCGCGCCTGTTCACGCTCTTCAGTGGTTCTGGACAGGCGCAGGGAGCTATCCATGGCAAGAATCCGATCCGAGGCGTCACGCAGAACGCTGACAAAACTGATGACCCTGCCTTCGGAATCCTTCAATGGTGAGACTGTCAGTTCGTTCCAGAATTGGGTGCCGTCCTTGCGATAGTTCTTGAAGGTCAGTGCGCACTGGCGCTGCTCCGAGATGGCACTACTCAATATCGCCCGGCTGTCGGGATCCGTTTCGGGGCCCAGCAGGAATTGACAGGTCCTGCCCAGAACCTCTTCCTTGGCATAACCCGTCATCAGTTCGAACGCCCGGTTGACATAGGTGATCGGGTTGTCGGGCCGACTGGCATCGGTGATCATCACGCCGTCCTGCACGCTTTGCTCGATGATGTTATCGATGGCCGTGATTCTGGAGTCGAGTCTTTCGCGAAGCAGCTCCATGATGGCATTGGCCAACTGAGCGAGGCCGTCTCGCTGTGAGGAGGTCAGGCGACGCGGTTGGGTATCGATGACGCACAAGGTGCCAAGGGCAAATCCATCGTGAGTGACCAGCGGGTTGCCTGCATAAAAGCGGATATGGGGGTCGCCGGTTACCAGCGGGTTGTTCTTGAAGCGCTTATCCTGACTCGCGTCTTCCACTTCCAGCAGTCTGGTGGGTTCCAGGATGGCGAGGCCGCAGAAGGAAAAATCACGCGCAGCCTCCTTCATGGACATGCCGACGCAGGACTTCAACCATACTCGGGTGGAGTCGACCAGACTGATCAGAGCAATGGGTGTTCCGCACAGATTGGCAGCTGCCTGCGAAATACTGTCCAGCACGGCGTCGGAAGGCATATCGAGAATGCCATAGCGCTTCAGAACCGCGACTCGCTCGGTTTCGTTCGAAGGAATCCGGGGTGTGCTCATGGATCCCCCCAGCCAGTGAGTCTTGGGGGAGGTCTCCTCGACGTGATCTGGGTCAATGTCTGAACAATCACTCGCTTTTATGTATATCAGTTCCTCAGACTAGCACGTCTGATGGTTCTGGCGCATCAGTCTGAACAGGCTCGCGAAGGAATTGTCCTCATGCGAGCCGAGAGATGCACAGGTTTCGTTGCAGTATATAACAGCGTAAGTCGCTGATAATCGCTTTCCGTCAGTAGCGGCGTCGAGTGTTGCGGTGGCGTGAAGCGGTGCTTGAGGTGCTTGAGGTGCGGAAGAAGCGGGAGTGATGGAGTGATGGAGTGATGGAGTGATGGAGTGATGGAGTGATGGAGTGCGGGAGTGCGGGAGTGCGGGAGTGCGGAAGTGCGGGAGTGAGGGAGTGAGGGAGGCTCGAACCGCTCGAGCCTCCCGGCCGTTCCTTGATCAGGCTGATCAGATTGACTTGATCAGAGTGACTTGAGCAGATTGGCCATTTCAATGGCTGCCATGGCGGCTTCGGCGCCTTTGTTGCCCGCCTTGCTGCCGGAGCGTTCGATTGCCTGTTCCATGGTTTCAGTCGTGATGACACCGAAAGTGGTGGGCACGCCTGTCTGCCATGCCGTATTGCTGATGCCCTTGCTGGCTTCCCCGGCGATCAGGTCGAAGTGAATGGTGCCACCACGAATCAGTACACCCAGGCAGACGATGGCATCGTACTTGCCACTCTCGGCCATCTTCTTTGCCGCCAGCGGTATTTCGTAGCAGCCGGGAACCACCGCCACGGTAATGTCATCATCGGCTACATCGTGACGCAGCAATGCATCCTTGGCGCCTTCGAGCATGCGATGACCCATGAAGTCGTTCCAGCGGGTACAGACGATACCGATCTTCAGACCGGTGCCAATGAGTTTTCCTTCTATCAGGTGTGTCATGAGTATGTGCTGTGGATTGAAGTGATGATGTCAAGAGGGGTCAGGAGAACTCATGGCCCATCTTCTCGGCCTTGGTCTTCAGATAGGCTTCGTTATGGGAGTGCGCTCCCACGACATGGGAAACACGCTCGGAGACACGGATGCCAAGGCGCTCCAGAGCGCGGTGTTTTTCAGGGTTGTTGCTGAGCAGACGAATACTGCCGATGCCCAGCGCATTGAGCATGGCCGCAGCCACATCATAGGTACGTGCATCGGCAGGGAACCCCAGTTGATGGTTCGCATCCACCGTATCCAGGCCCTGATCCTGCAACTCGTAGGCGCGAATCTTGTTGCCCAGACCGATACCTCGACCTTCCTGGCGCAGATAGAGGATGACGCCATTGCCCTGCTGCTCGATGGTCTGCATGGCGGCCTGCAACTGCGCTCCACAGTCACAACGCAGGGAGCCGAAGCTGTCGCCGGTCAGGCATTCCGAATGTACGCGGGTCAAAGGGGATGTGGCACTGGGCTCACCCTTGAGCAGAGCGCTGTGCTCCAGCCCCTGACGGTCGCGAAAAACCACGATGTCGAAACTGCCGTGCGCTGTTGGCAGGGCGCTACGACCGATTTCGGTAACCAGAGGTTCTGCGTCGTCGACTGGCTGCACGCTGGCACCGGTTTCATCGGTATCATCGAGGCCTTCCAGTTCACGCCGGAAGCTTGCCAGTTGTTCGACGGAGATGATGGGCAACTGATGCTCGCTGGCAAAGCGGCTGAGTTCTTCCAGCCGCATCATGGTGCCATCCTCGCGCATGACCTCGCAGATGATGCCTGCGGGAGTCAGGCCGGCCAGCATGGACAAGTCGACACTGGCCTCTGTCTGGCCGCGTCGTTCCAGCACACCGCCATCACGGGCACGCAGCGGGAACATGTGTCCCGGCATGGCGATATCGGCCGGTGTGGTGTCGGGATCGATCAGCGTGCGGATGGTTTGCGCCCGGTCTTCAGCCGAGATACCGGTGGATACACCATGAACGGCCTCGACAGACAGGGTGAAGCCCGTGCCGAATCCACTACGATTCTGCGCCTGTGGCACCATCATCGGAATCTGCAGGCGATCCAGCAGAGCGCCTCGCATTGCCAGACAGACAAGTCCCCTGGCGTGGGTGACCATGAAATTGATGGCTTCGGCTGTGACGAAATCTGCCGCCAGTACCAGGTCTCCCTCGTTTTCGCGATCTTCGTCATCCACGACGATGACCATGCCACCCTGACGATACAGGGCCAGCGCATCCTCAACCGAGGACAGAATCGAATCAGTCATAACCGTTCTCCCTGAGAAATTCCGGAGTAATGGCCGAGGCAGGTGCGCCACTGCCTGTGGTGCTGCCACTGTGAGCCACGGCAACTCCTTGCTGTATCAGACGTTCCACGTACTTGCCGAGCACATCCACCTCGATGTTCACGCCATCGCCAACGCTCTTGCCGGGCATGACGATGTGAGCCTGGGTGTAGGCGACCAGCGTGACACTGAACCAGTCATCGCCGACATCCACCACGGTCAGACTGGTGCCATCGAGAGTGATATAGCCCTTGGTGACGATGTAGCGCATCAGCTCTGCAGGCGCTGCAATGGTGACCCAAAGAGCATCCTCGTCCCGCCGGAACTTGCGGATGGTGCCAGTGGCATCGACATGACCCTGCACGAAGTGCCCGCCCATGCGAGTCGTCGGAGTCACGGAGCGTTCCAGGTTGACCTTCGAGCCGTGAACCAGAGAATCGAGGTTGGTGCGCTTGCGCGTCTCCGGTGCCAGCCCGGTCACGAAACCGTTGGCGTCGAGTTCCGTCACGGTCAGGCACACGCCATTGACCGCAATGCTGTCCCCGAGCGCCGTACCTTCCAGTACGGTTGCGCAATCGATGGACAGCGCGTAGCCATCGCCCGAGCGACGGCAGTCTCGCACCGTACCCAGTTCTTCCACAATACCGGTAAACATGTCTAGATCTTGTCCTGATTGATGGGGTGAGGTGACGATGTCTGTGTCACCTGTTCCGAATGAATGACGCAACCACGCACCAGCAGATCCTTGCCGACGGTCTCGATCTGGATGTCTCCCAGCGTGGTGGCATCATCGAGTGAGTCACTGCCCAGGCCGGCGAAGGCCGGGCGAGCCTGTTGGCCACCGATAAGCGTAGGGGCGATGAAGCACCAGACTTCATCGAGCAGTCCGGCATCCCGAAAGGCACCGTGAATCGATGCGCCGCCTTCCAACAGCAGGCTCTGAATGCCACGAGCCCCCAGGGCATCGAGTACGGCGCGTGGATCGCAACCCGGTCCCTGCTCGCTGGCAGGCAGTTCCAGTACATCGAAACCGCGTTCTTCCAGCGTCCGGCGATGCTCGGCAGGCATCAGTCGTGTCGTCAGCACCAGGGTTCGCGAGGATTGAGACGGGTCGAACAGACGGGCGCTGAGCGGCACGCGTCCTGTGCTGTCGAGCACCACCGGTCTGGGGTGGCGTACATCGGCAGCGTCCAGTTGTGATGAGGGCAGGCGTACCGTCAATGAGGGATCATCACAGATGACGGTATCGGCGCCCACGAGAATGGCATCGACCGCCTGGCGCAACTGGTGTCCGCGTTGCCGGGCTTCCGGGCCGGTAATCCATTGGCTGTGACCGGTCCGGGTGGCAATGCGCCCGTCCAGACTGCTGGCTGACTTGGCGATGACATAGGGGCGTCTGGTGCTCAGATGAGTCAGGAAGAAGCGGTTCTGGAATCTGGCCTCGTCGCCCAATACACCCTGCGTCAGCTGAATGCCATGCTCGCTCAGTCGCTGCGCGCCGCCGGCAGCACGCGGGTTCGGGTCGGCCATGGCATAGACGACATGTGCAATGCCGGCATCGATGATGGCCTGGGTGCAGGGTGGCGTGAGGCCGTGATGGTTACAGGGTTCGAGCGTGACATACAGGGTGGCACCGACGGTGAGCGGCTCTTTCAGATCAGGTCGCCAGGCAGGGTGTGAGGTGTTGCTGGCGGCTGACCGCAGCGCATTGACCTCGGCATGGTGGTGTCCGTAACGGGCATGCCAGCCTTCGCCCAGTACCACGCCGTCACGCACCACAACGCAGCCAACCAAGGGGTTGGGTGTGGTGCAGCCCGCGCCTCTGGCAGCAAGGTCCAGCGCCTGTTGCATGAAATGTTCGTGAGACTGCACTGCGGTTGACGACCCCTGAAAGTAACGATGCAGGGGCGAAAGCAGGCACTGGCGTCGTGCGAATGACCGGCCGACGGGCGGCAGCATCCACAAACGCAGGTTGAACCTGCGGGACTGTGAATGACAGGCGCACGCAGGCAACGACAGCGACCAACTTCTCTCATCCGGACTCTAACCGTCGGCTCTGGAATCTGACCAGATCCACCGTCCGGCAACCGTATTGCTGATGGTCGCCTCGTGGGTCACGGGCTTGACAGCGTTCGCTGGCGCGAATCTGTCCTACCGCCGGTGGGGAATTTCACCCCGCCCCGAAGTTTGGTTCAGGTGAGAAATTACGCTATTGCCGCTGCGTTTGCAACGGGGTCGTTGTAAAAATTCGCCTGAACAGCTTTGTTGACATAGCGGCAGCAGTCCGGCAAAGCTTCAGGGAATGATGACAACCTGCAGCCGGATGCCGTATTGCTGCAGCAGGTCGGTTCTGGCCTGTTCGATCTGGCGCCAGTGTTCCGGACTGGCCATGTCCTGACGGATGATCAGATGCAGACTGACGTATTGAGAGGGGTCTTGCACGATATGGGTGGTGCGGCCTTGTTCGGTTCTTGACAGCACACCATCACGGTTCAGCGGGTCCAGGAATCGCGACTGTATCTGCGCACCGTCGCGCAGCAGTCGCTGATGCAGGGCGTCGGGGGCTTGCGGATCGTTGAAGCTCGGGCTGGCCAGGTCCCGGCTTCGTACCACGATCAGTTCCTCATCATCAATGAAATCCACGATGGGGTAGGAACGGTTGGTGGGAATCAGGGCGTTGTAGGGAGCAAGCTGTGCGATACCACGTTCGATTTCCTCACCTCGCACGGTCCCGTAGTAATCGACGAAATAGCTCTGGCAGGAGGCTGGTCTGGCATCCAGAGCAGTGGCTCCGGGCGGCAGGGCAACTTCATCGAAGCCCGCCACCGGGTTGGCCTGTGTATCGCACTGCTGTGGTGCCGATGGTGAATCCGTGGTGGTCGGCGGCGTGAAGCAGGGGTCGGTGTCCAGAAGCGTGATGCGGCCATCCGGTGTGTGTACCCGGGAGGCGGACCCTTCCGGATGTTCGATCAGGATCTGCTCGCCGAACTGGTCGCTGATGGTATGCAGCCGTCCCTTTTCGTAGTCAAGCCTGAGTGATTGCCCATCGGGAAAATGCACGCGCGTAGGCCAGGATCCCTGGAATTCGGTGGTGACCCCACTGGCATGGGTCCACATGGGACTGCCGTTGTTGTCGTGCAAGGTGCCGCTGTTCTCATTCTCGGCCCGAAAGCTGCCATCCTCCTGCTGAAGGAAGCGATGAGCCTGTCCATGCTGGTCGAAGATCACCCGGTCATCACCGTCGCCCGTCAGTCGAATCTCGTAGTCATGACGCCAGCGCGACGCCGTTCCTGCATTGGTATCGCTGCTGACACTGCGATGTCTCGAATAATGCAAGGGCGACTCATTGCTTTCATAGTCGACAATCTCGACACAGCTGGTTGAACAATGCAGCTCGGGCAGGGCGCTACTGTCGGCATGAGCGGTGAGAGAACAGATGATTGGCAACAGGTACAGAGTCGGTGGTACGACAGACCCTGCGTATTCGTTCGTGACGTATCTGGTGCTCATCATTCCATCCCTGAATGTGTGAAGCAGTAGGTGGTGCAGTTCACCGAGAGAGTGACTTGTCAGTCAGTGCAGACCTGCCCCGGTCATGCTCAGATTAGGCAGGCAAGGTTCGTTTTGCAACGGCCACGTCACGGTTTCACCGTTCGGGTTTACAGTACCGTGGCCTCGTTCACCAAAATCGGCGTTGACGCATGAAATCGCCTCGGTTACTTTTTCTGCACCCTCACTGACATGGATTCGTCAAGGTGACACCTCGCATTTCTGCCATCTCGCTTTGCTACTACCTGCTGTTTGTCACGCTACCTGCACTGGCAGCTGTGGAGACGACAGAGCCACCATCCTTCACGGCCATCCATCGCCTTTGGCATGAGCCGTCAGACACCGTTCTGGACGAAGCCCGGCTTGTTTACAGTCAATGGGGCTTGCGGGCCGAGCAACTGGCCGACGATTCCGGCAATGTGTTCATTGCCAACCACGCCGAAGACGCCTTCTGGTTTCTCGACCGCAAACGCCGCCTCGTGCACGAAATCCCGGTCGTTGTCAGTGATTCGTCAGCAGAGGAGGGGGAGAGCGATGTCGCCGGACCACCCATTGCAGGTGCGCGGCCTGGTCCGCCGGAGAGTGCGCCAGGTGTTCTCTCAGTAGTGCAACTCGAACCCTGCAAGGGCATGGTGAAAGTGTCCCTCGGAGATTCGGTTTTCCAGGGGCGTGATGTTCACCGCTGGTCCTGCCTGATCGATGGCGAGCGTTTCGAGGAGCACTGGTTCGCTGCTGACCCTGGGGTCGTGGTGCGAATGGCAAGCCGGGATGGCTTTGTCAGAGAGCTGACGGAAATTCACGAACGTCATGCCTCAGCTGCCTATTTCAGGCCTCCGTCACATTACCGGTCTGTTGAAATTGAGGAACTGATCAACCCCGCTGTGCCAATCAGTTCCTACGTTGAAAAGAAAATTGGCCAGCCTTGATACGGAAATTCATTTTTTCCATGATGGAGCATACAGATATGGATATTTCTCATTGAAACGGCGCACACATTCAGGTTGAAATCTGGCCGCCCGGGAGTTCACGGGTGGTCAGTGAAAAGTGCGCATCACCACTCATCTGCAGACTTGCAGGATCACCGCATGTTCCAAGCGCAGTTGTCTCGTTCGTCAACTTTCATTTGCAAAAGGAGATAAGCAATGAAATCAATCAATACAACCAAAGGCACCACCGAATTGTCTGTCGATTCTCGAAGAATCAGGGGACAGGGACTAACCGAGTACATCATCATCGTCGCCCTGATTGCAATTGCGTCGATTGTCGCCGTCAGTTTCTTCGGCTCCAGCGTCAAGGCCAGTTTCCTGTCACTGGGCTCGGACCTCGTGGGTGGTGATGCGGTCAATCGCACTGAAGTGGTTCAGGAGAACTTCAATGCCGCGGAGGAGAAGGCCAAGGCCAAGGTAACCCTCAAGGACTACAACAACTGATTCCGGCCAGCATCACATAGCCGGCACAGTGACTGGTTCGCCAGCTGTTCTGTCAGCAGGCAGTCAGGGCAGCCAGTCACTGTCTTCGAGGGCGCATTGCAGCGGAGGCAATGACGATGAAATACCAACAAGGACAGGTACTACCGCTGGGACTGGCGCTACTGGTCTTCGGCATGCTGGGAGCCTATGTCCTGTTCAATACAGGTCAGGTGGCCACCGACAAGATGAAGCTGGCCAATACCGCCGATGCTGCCGCCTACAGTGGCACGCTCTGGCAGGCCAGAGCCCTGAATTTCCAGTCCTACACCAATCGGGCGATGGTCGCCAACCAGGTCTCCATCGCACAGGCAGTGACCCTGCAGTCCTGGGTGGCCTATGGTGCGGTTGCCAGCGAGAACATCTCTACGGTTCTCAAACCGGTTCCCGTATTCAACGTGGTCAGCGAAGGATTGCAGCGAGGGCTGGATACCGTGGAAGGGGTGGTTACACCGGTTGCCAATGCGATGCTGACGGTGGTTGATGCCGTCAACCGTGGCCTGTCACTGTCTCAGGAAGCCATGTTCGTCAGCACGTTCGTGGCCACGCCGGATGTGGTTCGTTCCGTCGTTAACGAGACCGATGAGCGCTTCGAGATCAACACCGGGTTCAGCGGTGCAGGTCTTGCCGACAATCTGCATCAGTGGCGTTCTTTCACGGATGGCTTCGATGGTGATGACATGGCCGCCATGGATGAGCGTGTACAGATGATCAACGATTCGCGCGACGGTTTCAGTCAGCAACGCAACTGGAAATTCTTCAATTTCTGGTTCTATTCCACGCCATTGACGCGACACCAGATACGTCGGGAGGGCACCACCGAGCTCATACGCGTGAATTCCATGGACGGTATCCAGTGGGAATGGAAGGCCAAGGACACCATGTCATTGCATAACCGGCTCTGGCACTGGAAGGGGACCAAACGTTACGAGGTTCCGATAGGCTGGGCTGAAGCCTTTGCCAATAGTGCGAATGCCGGTCGTACCATCGAACCGGGTGCGTGTACGTCGACCATGCAGATGATTCGTGGCAATTGTGCGCGTTTTCTGGGCATGAATCGATACGGCGAATACCGGGCGGATCTCGGCATTCGCTCCCTGCGTGGGCAGCAGACACGTATCGCGATGTCCAACTACACCGGTGTACAGGCCTACCGTTCACTGAGTCGTGCCACCATCGAGCAGGACAAGCCGACAATCAGCCTGAAGGTGGAAGTGGCTTTGCCCACCGAGGCTGTCAGTGGCAGTGATGCACTGGGATCCCGTGGACAGTTTGCTGCACCCTTGACTGCCCCGGGTGACAGGCTGAGTTCCGTCAGTGTGGCGGAAGTGTTCTACCAAAGACCCGATGAAGAGATGCCAGGCAGGGCCAGTGTCGCGCTGGAACCTGCCAATGGATACAACCCGTATTGGGCGTCGAGACTGAGCCCCGTTTCATCGGCCGACCGTCTGTTCGCGTTGTCGCTGCGTGGCAACGGTGGTTCCACCAGTACACCGACGTCCAACGAAGGAGGGCTGCCCGAGTCGACCACAGCCTTGTCTGACTACCAGGAGAATGATGGGCCTGTTTCTGGTGCTGACGGGGCAAGCGCTGATGCCGCTGGCAACGGTGAACGTGCTGCAGTTGGGGGGGCGCAGAACCCGACGAGCCTGCAGACGGCCTCTCTCTCATCGCAGGCAAACAGCCATGTGCAGGATTTCGAATCCGTTGCCGCAGCGCAGGTGACGGGTGAGCTGGACCGGCTGCGTCAGGATATCGAGGATCAGTTGATGGCGGCCTTGCGCGATCGTGTTGGTGATCTGCTGGCCGGTGCTGTTTCCCGGCGCTTCGGTGGCAACGCCAACAGTCTGGATGAGCTGGGGGACGATCTTCAACAGCTTGCCATCGATCGAGTCGGGGAGCTGGCGACTGCCGAGGCCGTGGAGCCATTCATCGAGGCCGTCAATGAGGCCACGGCAATGGCGGAAGCGCTGGAAGAGGAATTCCGGGCCATTCGCCAGACGATCGTCGACGGTTTCCGCGAGTCCTTCGACACGTTGAGCGCCGAGATGGCAGAGGAGGTGGGACGTCTGGAAGCCCGACTGGAAGAGCATCGCGAGCAGCTTCTGGAGAGCGATCTTGCCCAGTCGACACGAGAGACGACAGAGGATGCCATTGACACCTTGAATGATGAGATTGCCGAGCTGCAGCAGACGTTCAGGGAGGAGCTGGCAGATGGGCTCATGGGGATCGTCAATGAGTCCAGCGATCTGTATGTGATGCAAAGGGATGAGGCGCTGTATCTGGTCGATGAATTCCTGCGTACCGAAGTGGACGAGATCAGTCTGCCGTGGCTGGAACAGATCGAGGAGGACGACACCGATGATTGATCCGCGATGCAGGGAAAGCGGCAGTGCACTGGTCGAGGCCAGCATCCTGATGGTGGTCATGGTCCCACTGGTCTTCGCCGTGGCGATGATCGGCAATCTGATCGACCTGAAGCAGACCAGTGAACAGGCCGGGCGTTATGCGGCCTGGGAAGCCACGGTATACCCGTCGTCCGGTCCGGGAGGGAGCAGACCGGCCTCGGTCAAGGAGCGCTTCTTTGGCGATCCGGCAAATGTCGTGTCATCCCGTGCAAGCGAGGCGGGTAGACATTCATTGTGGGGCGAGTCCGAGTCAGGTAGCGACCGAAGCTGGTCGGGGAAAACAGCCATCAGCATCGATGAATCGACGGTACTGGCAGCTGCGCATCAGCACGGAGCGGGTGAGTCCACGCTGGCCATGCACGTCGGGGAGGTTGCCGGCAAGGCCGGCACCGTACTGGATGGGCTCAGCGGCAACAGTTGGGGACTGAGCAGCAACGGTCTGGTCAGATCCTCCATTGGCGTGCAGGTGAAAACCAATGATTGGTTGACTGCGGCTTCATCGCAAGGCTGCGGGGACACCCGCAGTTTTGCCTGTCTGCAGAGTAGTTCCGTCATTCTGGTCGATGGCTGGAGTGCATCGAGTGACGATCAGGCACGTCGTCGCGTGCGTTCCCTGGTACCGGCGTCTGCCTTGCAACCTTTGGGTGATGTGATTTCCAACGTCGGTCATATTCCGATGTTCAAGGAGCTCAAACAGCTCGATGGCGCGTTTGGTCACGTGGATATGAACGTGCTACCGGAGTATGCGCAATGAATCGGTCTTTCCGCCGAGTCCTGAGGACACTGGCCGCCCTGTGCCTGTTCGTCTGGTCTGCGTCAGTTGCCTCTGCGACCACGGCCGAGCACTTGTCGCGTATACCGTTGCCGTTCAACGCCAGCATCCAGTCCGTTGGCAATAACCTGCAGCACAATGGCCAGCAGGTCTCGGTGGCAACCTTCCGTTCTGCAGCACCGCTCGACGAGACGGTCGCCTACTATCGAGAACTCTGGTCGCAGGAAAGGGCAGAGGGCATCCCGGGCATGGTCGAGAATCATGCCGGGCAGTGGCTGATCCTGGGGCAGCTGCAGAACGGGTTTCAGGCAGTCCTGCAGCTGAACCGTGAAGAACATTCTCGCAGTGAAGGCTTCCTGTCGGTGATGCAGCTGGGCGCGGCTCATGTGTCGACGTCGTCGGATGGCCTGCTACCCGGCATGCAGAGAGTCTCTACCACACGGTCTCAGGATGGAGGCCGCGTGTCCGAACTCTCGGTCTATCTGTCGAGCGAGGCCGTCGAGCCTCTGAGCCGGCAACTCGCTGGATTCTGGCAGAGCAAAGGCTGGATCCTGGTGTCCAGCGAGACCTATGCACAGAATCGCGTACTGCTGCTCAACCGAGAGTCGGCGCAACTGGAGATCGTGATCAGCCAGGATTCGAGTGGCGGAACGCTGGTCGTCATCAATGAAGTGGATGATCATGATTGATCACAGGAAGGGGACGGGCTTGCGTCAGAAGGGGTCTGCCAGTGTCGAATATGTCGTGCTGACCCTGATTGTTGTCGGTGTTCTGTTCCTGCCGTTGCCGGGACTGGGCGAATCACTGGTGAATACCCTGGTGTCGGCCCTGCGCCAGTTTCAGGCCAATACCACTTATCTACTCTCACTTCCATGAACAGAACGAAATCCTGATACTGAATGGCTGCCAATGATTGATCCAATGTCTCGTGGTACTCGCGTCAAGAGACGACCGGGTAAGCAGATTCTGATGTTCGTCTTGTCTCTGGCGCTGGGCGCGGGAGGTGTCTACTACTCCAGGCAATACATCGAAGAGCAGGTGTCCTATTACAAGGGGCAACTGGACAAGACCGAGCCCATGGTGGAAGTGGTTGTGCCTAATCGGGCCATGGTACGAGGGGAGATCCTGCTCTCCAGCGATCTGTCGGTACGTCAGATACCGGAAAAATACGCCGATACCAACTCCGTCAACGGCAGCAATTACGAGGTTGCCATTGGCCAGCGGATCGACTTCGATATCGATGAAGGACGGCCACTGCTATGGGCCCATCTGGAAGGCGGGCTGACCCCGACATTCAGCGGCAAGGTAGAGGATGGCTTGCGCGCGATGACGGTCAGGGTGGATGAAATCAATTCCATCTCCGGCTTTCTGCAACCCAGGGACAAGGTGGACCTGTTTCTGAGCTTCGGCGTCGGCGACAAGCAGCAGATTCTACCGCTGATTCAGCGTCTGAACGTCATTGCGACCGGCGTGCAGACGCTGGTGGACAAGTCCTCGGGTGGCAGCACTCGCAACTTTTCCACCATCACGGTTCATGTCAGTCCGGAAGATGGTCAGCGCATCACACTGGCACAGCAGTTCGGCAAACTCACGGCCATGTTGCGCAATCCGGATGACGAAGCGCCGGTGGATGAAGCGCCGATGACAGTCAGTCAACTGCTGAAGCTGGACACGCCTCCAGTCAAGTCTGCCCCCGCGCCTGTCAGCAGACCTCGGACTGTGTCGGAGAACAAGCCGGGTATCGAATTCATTATTGGAGGCCGTTGATGAAAGTCGTCATGACAAGCTGCGTGTGTCGCGTGCTGCTGTTCCCGGCCCTGCTGCTGGCCGGTCAACCCGCGTTGCAGGCGGACGCCAATGACGGCTGGTTCGAGGTCAGCCGACGTGTGGTGGAGACCAGCCTGACGCCATCAGTAGCTGGCAAGGGTGTGGATGCGATCGGAAGTGAAGATGATAGTGCAGGTGCCAGTGCTGCTGCCAATGCTGGTGCTACAGCGGCAATCGCAGATGATGCGCTGCTGCCAAGGAGATCGTCGAATGCACATGCGCGACTGTTGAACGATGGCTGGCAGGCGATACCCAGTATTCGCCACCCGGGATTGCAGGCGCGGGAAGTTGGTGACGTTCGCCCTGCGGTGGGAGATGGGTTGGCATCGGCGGCCGTTGCCACCACCACTGTGGGCCAATCCGTCACCAGCACGCCCGGCGCGTTGGCGGAAGACCCGCTGATCCTGTCTCGAGGAGAAATCCAGGAAATCAGCAGGCCACTTGCGACACTACCGACCAGGACGAGCGAAGAGGCACAGGAGTCTGGGCAGCAACGGCGAAATCGCCTGCCGGCATCCGCGGTCAGTACGGTCAACGTCGACATGTTCGCTGGTGAAGTCAAGGTGCTGGGCAAGGTCGATGTCAGCCGAGTGGCAATCGGCAATGGCGATATCATTCGAGCCGAAGTACTGCAGACCGGAGAACTCCTGGTCATCGGTGAAATGGAAGGCAGTACGTCACTGCGCTTGTGGCATAGCGACAAGACGCAGTCGGATTACAACATTCGCGTCAGCAGTTCCGATCCGGAAACCCGTGTGCGCATGGAAACCATGGTGCGCATGCGAGTTCGCATGATCGAGTTTCGCAAGAGCGCGCTGGGCAAGCTGGGAATCGACTGGAGTGACAGTGCCGCAGGTCCGGGATTTGCCATCGCAGGCGATGCGGTTGGCAACAATCTGTTTCGCTTGCCCGCCGAAGGTCTGTCCGGCAACCTTCCCAATACCATAAAGCCGTTTTCGACCTATTTTGGTGTGGCCTCAAGCATTACTTCCCGCATCAATTTCCTGGCCTCGACCGGGGATGCCACGACGCTGGCAGAACCGGTACTGAGCACGACCAATGGCGGTTCGGCTTCCTTCCTGGCAGGCGGTGAAGTCCCGTACCCCAGTGTGGGTGCCAACGGTCAGACCGTCGTTCAATTCAAGGAATACGGAATCAAGCTGAATGTGTCTCCACGCATCGATGCGCTCGGTAACGTACGTACCCTGGTGGAAACCGAAATCAGTCAGCTCGATCCGGCGGTCAGTGTTCAGGGAACTCCCGGTCTGCTGACACGGCGCGCCCAGACTCAGGTCAATGTGCGCTCGGGCGAAACCATTGTCATCTCCGGACTGCTCAGTGCAGAGAGCAGCAAGGATGTCGACAAACTGCCGGGCATTGGCAATCTGCCGGTCATCGGCAGCTTCTTTCGCTCGAAGAACGCCAGAAACGCCGTCAGCGAGCTCGTGATATTCGTCACCCCCGAAATCGTCGAACCGGAAGGGCATCTATTGAGTCAGCGTCAGCAGCAATTCCTCGATCGCTCGGAGCACCAGTTGAGTCAGGCGCATCGGCAGATTCGTCTACTGGACTAAAGGCAGCAGGAGCAAGGGAATGTTCGATTTCTACTACCAGCACGGCAAGAGCCGACGCAAGCTGTTTCAGGCCAAGGGGAGTCATTGTTCCATTGGCAGTGCCAGAAGCAATGACCTGATCATGGACACACGCCTGATCAGCAAGCGACACGCAGAATTGCGACTGGAGCACGATGGTCTGTACCTGCGCGACCTGGGCAGCCTCAGTGGTACCTGGGTCAATCGAGAGCGAATCGTGGAGCAGGGGCCCTTGTCGGAACTCGATGAAATCGAGATTGGTGATATCAGTGTCTCCATCAGAGGCATACGTGGAGACAGTCGATCCGCTGCGGGTCTGGACCCAGCCTTGCGCGGTGGCGAACGGTTTCACTCCACTGGCGCTGAATCCATGGCACGGCATCATGAGTCGAAAGGCAGCACGGTATCGGCCTCGGCACCCGGGCTGTTCGCAGCGAATCGGTCTGGCGTTGGCGGAACGGCATCAACCGCCAGGCTGACAGGAGAGCACGGTAGCAGCGCTGGTCTGCCACCATCGCCTGGCGGCAATCATGGAACGACCGAGGCTTCTCACCCTGTCGGTGGTCTTCATCGCAACGGTTCCGGTTCCTCGCCGCAGGGTGATGAGGAACACGGTTCAGGTGTCGCAGTTGCCGAGGAAGCAGGCAGGGCGCGGAGTGTGGCTGCGGTCGACACCGGTTCTGGGATATATGCGCCAGGCGATAATGCCAACAGAAATTCCATTGGCGATTCCACGGGCGATTCCGCTCGGGCAGATACTGCTCGGGCTGATTCCACTCGGGCAGATTCCTCTCATGAACAGACCGTTGCCGGCTTTGATCAGGCATTGGCCTACTGGGGCCGTGTGGTTCACGAGCAGCTTCTCTTCCAGATGGACTTGCGCCGCAAGGATGTCAACCGCATGTCCGATGATCAGCTGCGCAAGGAATCCAGCCAACTGATTGCCGAGATCATCGCCAGCCTGTCATCGCAGTTGCCGGAGACACTGGACAGGGATCGCCTGCAGCGCAATGTGCTGGATGAGTCTGTCGGTCTCGGGCCCGTGGAGCAGTTCCTGGATGATGAGTCGATCACCGAGATCATGGTGAACAATTATCAGGAGATCTTTGTCGAAAGAGCGGGCAAGCTGGAACGTTCTGCCGCGCATTTCAGTAGTGATGCCACCGTCTCGGCAGTCATCGAAAGAATCATCACTCCGCTGGGGCGGCGCATTGATGAAAGCAGCCCCATCGTCGATGCCCGGCTCAAGGATGGTTCACGTGTCAATGCTGTCATTCCCCCACTGGCATTGAAGGGACCCAGCCTGACGATACGCAAGTTTCCAAAGCACCGCATGCAGTTCTCGGATCTGGTGGCCTGTGATTCGGTCAGTGCCGCGATGGTTGAGTTTCTGCGAGTCTGTGTCGAGATGCGCAAGAACATCGTTGTTTCCGGTGGCACCGGCTCGGGTAAGACCACGCTGCTCAACGTGTTGTCAAACTTCATACCCGATACGGATCGCATCGTCACGATCGAGGATGCAGCCGAGTTGAAACTGGTGCAGCCCAACCTGGTGTCGCTGGAATCCAGACCGGCCAATCTGGAAGGCAAGGGTGAGGTGCCCATTCGGGATCTTGTCAGGAATTCCTTGCGAATGCGACCGGACCGGATTGTGGTGGGCGAGTGTCGTGGCGGGGAAGCCATTGACATGTTGCAGGCCATGAACACGGGTCATGATGGTTCGCTGACCACGATTCACGCCAACACACCACGGGATGTGCTGTCACGTCTGGAAGTTCTGGTGCTGATGGCCGGCATGGATCTACCCGTGACAGCCATTCGGGAACAGGTTGCCTCGGCAGTCGATCTGATCATCCAGCAGAGCCGGTTTCCCTGTGGCTCGCGCAAGATCACACGTATTACCGAAGTGGTTGGTGTGGAAAGTGGCACCGTGCAACTGCAGGACATCTTCCGGTTCGAGCAGCAAGGGGTGGATGAGTCCCGTCGAGTTCGAGGCTACTTTTCAGCCACCGGTGCCATACCCAGTTTTTATGAAGAGCTGCGAGAAATCGGCATCGATGTGGACCTGTCATTCTTCAGCCCGCGTGGGCAGGGAGGTCGTTGATGCTGTATGGCGTACTGGCCGTGCTCTTCATCAGTTTCACACTGGTTATCTACTACGGGCTGCATACAACCACCGAGGCGGTGGATCAATATTCACAGAAGTTCTCCGTCACGGCGGAATCGAACATGCGCAAACTGTTCCTGTTTGCCGACGCTCGCAAACTGTCGATGTGCTATATCGCGGCAATCGTTGTGGTGCCGCCACTGCTGTATGTCCTCGGGTTCGGTCTGGTGATTTCCTCGGCATCACTATTGATCCTGTTTTTGGCACCTCGCTGGTTGTTTGCTCGCCTGGCTGAGCGGCGCCGTGTCAGAATCAATCAGTCACTGCCGGATGCCTTGACGCAGATATCCGGTGCGATGCGCGCAGGATCCACCTTCACGATGGCCATGCAGTCCTATGTCGATGAAGAAACCGGTCCACTGGGGCAGGAGTTTTCGCTGTTGTTGCGGGAGCAGCGCGTCGGGGCGCGACTGGAGGATGCGTTGGACAGTCTGGCCGAACGTGTGCAGAGCGAGGAGATGGATCTGGTGGTGTCGGCGGCACTCATCGCCAATGATATCGGTGGCAATCTGGCGGAGATACTGCAAAGTCTTGCGGAGACGATTCGTCGCAAGCTGGAGATGGAAGGCAAGGTGGCATCCCTGACGGCTCAGGGACGTCTACAAGGCTTTGTGGTGTCAGCCTTGCCGTTCGCGATACTGGTGCCACTGACCTGGTTCGAGCCTGAAGCCACACTGCCGATTTTCAATTCCCTGCTGGGCTGGCTGTTCCTGACGGTGATTGTCTTCATGGTCTGTATCGGTGGTCTGATCATTCGCAAGATCGTCAATGTCGATATATGAACATACTCACCATCAGTCTGTTGTTCGGGGGCTTCATCGCCATCATTGTCTGGCAGGCCTATGCCATCTTCCGGCAGGTACCGGAGGAAGATCGGCATTTCATGGATCGACCCGCATTGGGTTTTCGTCTGGTATGGCCCTTGATCCTGGCACTGGTGTTCCATGCCGGGCAATTCATGTCGGACACCCAGGTTCAGCTGACCCTGGCCCGACTGAAACGTGCCGGCGTCGAATACAGTCTGTCACCTCAGCAATTTCTGGCATCCAAGGTGGTTGCGGCTGTGTTTTCAGGGCTGCTGGTAGCTCTGGCCGGTATGCACATTGGTGGAGCAAGCTACATCATGGGCTTCCTGGCAGCCATTGGTGGTTTCTTCTACCCCGAACTCTGGTTGCGAGAGCTGACACAGACGCGCTCGACCGCCATCCTGCGTACCCTGCCGTTCTATCTGGATGTCATCACCTTGTCGGTGGAGGCAGGAACCAATCTCACCGGTGGTTTGACACAGGCGGTACAGAAGACTGGCGACTCGCCCTTGAGACGCGAATTCAGTCGCGTACTACGAGACATTCGCTCGGGCAAGACGCGGGCAGATGCCTTGCGGGATCTGGCTGAGCGCACTGGAAGTCCGGCGGTCAACAATGTGGTAACCGGCCTGATTCAGGCAGAGAGAACAGGCTCGAGTCTGGGGCCGATATTGCGAGCGCAAGCCAATCAGTTGCGTAGTCAACGCTTTCAATTGGCCGAGAAAAAGGCCATGGAAGCACCGGTGAAACTGCTCGCGCCATTGATCATGTTCATCTTCCCGACGACAGCTCTGGTTATCGGATTCATTCTGCTCAGCAAGGCCATTCAGGAAGGACTGTTGACCTGGGGGCCATTGGTCTGGGCCTATACGTGGCCGGGGCAGTAACAAGGAGCTCTGAAGAAAATCACTCATGAAAACCATTTTCCCCGACACGCATCGCATGATCGACAGAAGCCCGGATTCGCGCCCATCCTTCATTACTGCAAGTCTGTTTGCTGCGTTGATACTGGCTGGTTGCAGCAATGACCTGGTACCGGCAGGAGCCAGGCTGACAATGACACCGGAAACTCACAGCACCATCATCCAGGAGTGGCAGGATGAGCAGGGTAATTGCCTGTTCCATCCTGACAATCATGTGGACATTCCATTGATCATGCAGCTCACCACGGCAGAGGGTTCGCCCATCGGGGAGGCGGAGCTGGCTGTCTACGCCGATTTTGCGGCCAACACGTTTACCGGGCTGCCGGTACTGGCCTTGTACGATGATCTGAATGGCAATGGCGTGGTCGATGCAGAGTCCGAGCTGATCAGCGGAGCAGAGGATGATATTGCACGGGTCAGAACCGGGCAGTGGACTGGGGCGCGGATGCTTTTGCTGCGAATCAATCTGTCATGCGCTTTCAAGGGCGAGATAGTCGCCCTTACCGGCGGAAGCAGTGCAAGAGCCGGTATTGAAGTCATTGCCGGCGATATCAACCGTCCGGACGAAGTTGATACCAAGAGACTTGATCACAACAACCACCATATGGAGACTGATTGATGCTTCCGGAAAGAGCCATGGAAAATCGAATCGATACCTACCTTGAAAACAAGGTGACATTGCGGCGATTGAGTGCACCGTTGTTGTATGCCTACGATGCCTGCACCTTCCTGAGACGTCTACGCGGTTTGCATGGCGTACCGCCGCTCGGTCCCACCGATGCATTGATCATCCGACCCTGCAAGGCGATACATACCTTCGGCTTGAGCGAGCGCATCGATGTCATCTTCATGAACCGGTACGGGGTCATTCTCAAACTGGCCACTGTTTCGCCGCGTCGGGCCATGTGGTGTTGGAAGGCTTCGGTGGTGGTCGAGATGGCGCATGGAACCGCCAGCCGGATCGGGCTCGGTGTGGGGCAGACCTTCGTGCCGAGCCGGGGGCGCTGGCGTTGATCCGACTGACGCGAACCGGGCTGCCGGCAATATGCCTGTTGTTCACGCTGGCCTCCATCAGCCTGCAATCCTGCGCGATACCGGCAAACCTGCGACACGAGCAAGCCACTGGCAGTAGTCGCGATCGTGCTCTGGGTCATGAGCAGGCGCAGGTGTTGTTCGCCAAGGTTGATCAGGCTGAATCGGCGTATCAGCAATCACAATGGCAGGATGCGGCGGCGCTCTATCAGGCGGTCCTCAAGCAATTGCCCGATGACCCGTACTTGTGGTTTCGTCTGGGCAATGCACTGACGCAACAGGGGCAGTATGACCAGGCCATCGAAGCCTTCGAGACGTCGATAAGACAGGATGCCAGGCAGGCAAAGCCCTGGTTCAACCTGTCCACCGCCCATCTGCTGGGTGCCCAGTTGGCCAGTCTGAAGGCCTGGCAGGCCATGGACCCCGGGGACCCTGGTCGACAGGCAGCCCAGCAACGCCTTGATGGAGTCACGCGGTTGCTGCAGTGATTCAGGACGTCGTGCAACTGCCTGCCTGTCAGACAGAGCCCGGCATCGTTATAACCGAATATCAGGAAAGGAGAATCAGCCATGGAAGGGAAACCAGCTGCCAGCAAACTGTCGATGAAACAGCGAGGAGCCACACTCGCAGAATTTGTCATTATCGCGCCGGTGGTTCTGATCATTGGCATGACCACCGTACAGGCCGGTCTGATCTATCATGGCAAGACGACACTGAACTACGCCACGTTCGAGGCTGCGCGTACCGGGGCTACCAATAATGCTCAATTTAGCCTCATGCGCCAGGAGCTGGGGTTGAGACTGGCACCACTGGAAGGCGGGGACGGTAGTGCGCAAGGAGCGGCGACTGCCATGGCCAAATCGTCGGCATCCGTCATGGATGCCTCCAGCACACGCATGAAGATCCTGAATCCGACAACCGCTGCGTTTGACGATTGGGGCATCAACAGCCGAGAGTCCGATCGTCGTGTGTTGCCCAACGTCCATTTGCGTCATCGCGAGCACCGCATAGGGGATTCTTCCGGTCTCAGCCTTCGCGATGCGAATCTGCTAAAGATCGAGGTCACACACGGTATGGACCTGGCAGTCCCCTTCGTCAATGCGCTGATCAGCCAGGCCATGCTGATGGTCGACCCGGAGAACGCTTCCTTTTACCGGCGGAACAAGTTCCCGATCAAGTCGGTCGCCACGGTCAGGATGCAGTCCGAAGCCTGGGAAGACGAGATCGTGCTGGCCAGTCTGCCACCGGTGACTGATGAAGAACCATCCGACGGCTCACTCGACACCAGTGAAGGCAGTACACCTGTCGGGAATGGCGACGACCCGGGAACGGGAGAAGGTGTTGAAGGCGGTGCGGGCGATGAGACTGCGCAATGCGACGGCGGTGAATTCGGGCTGGGGGAGAGTCCGGTATTGATGGACGCCTCCGACTATGCCGCCGACGGACAATGTCCGGCCACTGACCCGGTCTATGGGTCACCGGGAGGCGTTTCCAACCAGTGTGGGTGACTGTTCGTCGACGGGCTCTGGCAGAGCAGGCGCTGGGCAGCGTTTACCAGTTCCAACCATTGTGGGTGACCGTTTATTGACCTGCCTCTGGCAGAGGGGGCGCTGGACATCGCCATCGAGTTCCAATCATTTTGGGTGACTATTTCACGACTTACCCCTTGTGCTGCTCAGGTTTTTGTAGCAAGATGTCGACATATAAACATATGCTTATATGTGAAAACTCATGTCTCAGCTCTCCTTGTCGTTCGAATTCTTCCCGCCTCGCAGTGAGGCCCAGCAACGTCGCTTCTGGCAGACGCTCGGCTGCCTGCAGACACTGAATCCGGCTTATATATCAATGACCTGGGGAGCTCTGGGCTCGACTTCTCAGGCCAGTCTCGATGTGCTGGAACATCTGGTCAAGGATGCTACGGTGCCGGTCACGGCTCATTTGAGCTGTTCCGGACAGACTGAGGCGCAAATGTCCGTGATGATCGAACAGTTACGCGCGCTGGGAATTACACGTTTTCTGGCACTGCGCGGTGATAACAGCGCGACAGAGACGGATGCCGCAGCGAATGCAGGCAATGTCGCGAACACAACCCTCGGCACAGGGGCCGGAACGCAGGCAGGTGGTGAGCCGACGCTTGCACACGCGTCGGATCTGGTCAGACTGCTGGCCAGAGACACGTCACGAGATATCACGGTAGCGGCCTATCCCGAAGTCCACCCGGAAGCGCCTTCTGCAGACGCAGACCTGTTCCGCTTGAAGGAAAAGCTGGATGCCGGAGCATCACGCGCCATCACGCAGTTTTTCTTCGAAGCGGATACTTTCCTGCGATTTCGTGACCGGGCTGTGGGTATCGGTATTCAACAGACCCTCGTCCCCGGTATTCTGCCCATTCACGATATTCAGAAAGTGGCTGACTTTGGTAGTCGCTGTGGTGCGACAGTGCCTGATCATCTGTTTACCCGGTTTGCCAAGGCCGATTCGGCTGAATCCCGTCGCAGCGCGGCTGTGGAGCAATGCGTGGAGATGTGTCAGCGACTGCGTCGCGAGGGGGTCAGCGAATTCCATTTGTACACTCTGAATCAGGCCCCTCTGGCCTATAAGGTCAGCCGTGAATTGATGGGTAGACCGGTGAAGGAGACGGCTGCGGCCTGAGACTGAGCCAGCAGATAGGCAGATAGGCAGGACGTGGCACGCATTCCGGCAGAGCCGAAATTTTCCTCGTCAGTGGACCGGTTGGTAGAATGATGCACGCTGTGCCTTTCAATCTGCCCTGCCTGAATAGGTCCAAGTTCACGAGACTCGGCAAAGAGGTGACTGTGAGCGCCTCTGAAACGATATAGTTGACAATAACTCACTGGATCCGATGGAAACAGCCGTATAATGCGCGGCTTCCTCAGGTTGTACAGTCGTCATGTCCACGAACCCCAAAGTCGGTTTTGTCAGTCTTGGTTGTCCCAAGGCACTGGTAGATTCAGAACGCATTCTCACTCAGCTACGTACGGACGGCTATGACGTCGTACCCGATTATGAAGCTGCTGATCTGGTTGTGGTCAATACGTGTGGATTCATCGATAGCGCGGTGGCCGAGTCCATGGATGCCATTGGTGAGGCATTGGACGAAAATGGCAAAGTGATTGTCACGGGTTGTCTGGGTGTCAAGGCGGAAGATATTCAGGCCAAATACCCTAAAGTGCTGGCTGTGACTGGCCCGCAAGCCTATGAAGAAGTCGTTGGCGCGGTACATCAGCATTTACCGTACACCGCCAAACATGATCCGTTCATTGATCTGGTGCCGGCCCAAGGCATCAAACTGACCCCGCGACATTATGCCTACCTGAAGATTTCGGAAGGCTGTAACCATCGCTGCAGCTTCTGCATCATTCCTTCCATGCGCGGTGATCTGGTCAGTCGTGACATTGGTGACGTCATGGCAGAGGCGGAACGCCTGAAAAACGCAGGTGTTCGGGAATTGTTGATCATTTCGCAAGATACCAGTGCCTATGGCGTGGATATTCGTTACCGCACGGCTTTCTGGAATGGACGACCAATAAAGACTCGCATGAAGGAATTGTGTGAAGCTCTGGGCGAACTGGGAATATGGGTTCGACTTCATTATGTCTATCCCTATCCGCATGTCGACAATATCATTCCATTGATGGCCGAAGGCAAGATTCTGCCTTACCTGGATATTCCTTTTCAGCATGCCAGTCCGACTATTCTCAAAAGCATGAAACGTCCGGCTGCATCCGAAAATAACCTGACTCGTATCAAGGCCTGGCGAGAGATATGCCCCGAGCTGACCATTCGCAGTACGTTCATTGCCGGGTTCCCCGGTGAAACCGACGACGATTTTGAACAGTTACTGGATTTTCTGGACGAAGCGCAGCTGGATAGAGTGGGTTGCTTTGCCTATTCACCGGTAGAGGGTGCCAAGGCCAATGAGCTGGCCAACCCGGTACCCGAAGAGCTGAAGCAGGAACGCCTGCAGCGTTTCATGGAAAAGCAGGCAGCAATCAGCGCCCAGCGGCTGCAGAACAAGATCGGTACCCGCCAAGTGGTGTTACTGGACGAAGTGCAGCAGGAAAGCGCTATTGCACGCAGTTACAGCGACGCACCGGAAATCGACGGTGTGGTGCATATCGATGTCGACGATTATGAAATCGAAGCGGGCGATTTTATCGAAGTGGATATTACCGGTGCTGATGAGCATGATCTGTTTGGCAGGATCGTCGGCGAAGAGTAGATCAGGTCAAGATAGGAGGGTGAGCAGCCTTTCTTATCTGGCTTTATTAGAGGGCTGTTTTTTACCGCTCGGCAAATATTGACTACCAGTTCGCAATTCAAATGACTTTGGTTGTCAGGTTGAAAGTCCATTTCAAGCGTGTGTAACATTCGCCGCTTGATCTGCATAAAATGTTTTCAGCCAATAGATAGCAATAAGTGGCAATGTTTTCACCCATCGTGATGTTCAAGTGGAATCATGGCGCTTGCAAGCAGGCTGTGAATATGCAGATTGATCTGCAGATGTTCGCATTATTCTACGACCGATAATGCGCTGGAATTTCACGTTCGTCGTGCAAGTCTTCACGCGAACCAGGTTACTTTTAATGTCTGTAGCCCTTTATCGTAATCCCGCAGTCGCCGTTATAGACTGACGTTGTTCATGAAACAATGCGACTCTGCGCTCGGACGTGTGTGGGGGTTTCAACCCATCAACCCCCAAAGCTTATGTCGCGTCTGGCTGCTGACAGTGTCACTGTGAAACCCATGATGACGTCCAGTAGTGCGGCGACAGTTATCACCAGGAATGTCGTATTACCCAAACGTGGAAAAATCAGCAACTCTATCAAGCAGACGACAAATACGCACAACGAGAGTGCATGATCAATGAGAACGTGATTGGAGGTGCGTGTTGCCTTGAACGTTTCTATGTACAAGGCCAGAAAGCTCGACAAAATGAATATATCACTGACCGTTATGACGATTGCGCGTGTCGAGGGCAGGGTAAATTCAAGTGCGATGATGTTCAGTGGTGACGTCTGCTCCGTTCCTGACCACATGACAACATTCGCAGCCAGAAGTATGTATAGAAACAATGGTACTGACAGGATAAGTCTCATGCAGGGTGATGTTTAGTAGGGAGAAATTGGAATTATAGTCGTATCCGAAGATTCGAATAGCGATGGTTTACGAGTCTTCCCCGTTAAATAATGGTGCAGTTCCCGTAATACTGGTTCTTGAAAATCAATACTCACATTGATTTCATGAAATGATCGTGTGACATATTGAAATCATGGTGAATAGAGGATATTGTAAGGTTCCATAGTAAACCATGTCTCCAATAGGGGTTAAATCAGCATACATATGTCAGATAACTATTCATCCATGAGTCTCGACAAGCTTCGAAAGGAAAAGGCCAAGATCGAGAAGGCTATTTCTCTCCAGGAAGCGAAAGACAGGAAAGTGGCCATGGCCAAGGTAGTGGCCATTGCACGAGATTCCGGAATTGACCTGGCCGAGCTTGTTTCAGGTACGGCTCGCAAGGCACGTGCAAGCGTTTCCACGACGAAAACGACTGCAGTGCGTAAGAAGAAGAAAGTGGCAGCGAAACGCGGTAAAGTGCCTCCCAAGTACCGTAACCCAGCTGACGCAGATCAGACCTGGACTGGACGCGGTAAGCAACCAGTATGGGTACGTGAACACCTGGAAAGTGGTGGTACGTTGGAGTCAATTACTATTTGATTTACCGCTGATTGCCTTTGAATCTGGTGGAGCGCGGCTTGCGTTCTGCCAGATTTGGATATTGAACATTTGGATATTGAACAGCTGACCTGTTCAGCAAGCTCTGCGAGACGCTCTCAGCTCTGCCAGTGTTGTGAAACAAGCAATCAGCTAGTGGAAGCAAATCGCCTACGCAAAAATTGCTATGGCTACAATTTGAGGTATGGTTGAAAGTGGTGTCTGAGCAAGGTTGAAAAAAAGCGGCGTATCTGGTTGATTGGTAGTTACCAGACCA
>NZ_JBQYLE010000024.1:0-30931 GCF_052681095.1 Granulosicoccus sp. 3-233 | reverse complement strand
GTGTCTGGTGTGTCTGGTGTGTCTGGTGTGTCTGGTGTGTCTGGTGTGTCTGGTGTGTCTGGTGTGTCTGGTGTGTCCACGATTGTGACTGGTACATCCTCTTGCACTTGTGGATTTTCATTTGATGAACCGCTACAACTGACGAGAAGGATGGCAGTCACAATGAGAAAATAATTAAAAATGCGTTTAGCACTTGGCTTGTCGTGCCACCTAAAAATCCTTGCAATCATATTTTTGTTTTATCTATTTCAAGAGCTCAACCGCTCTCTACACTTAAAAATACCACGCCCGAGATAATTTTCAAAAGGCACTATTACACAAGAGTGTTTTACCTCCTAAATACAGCATAAAGCAACCTCTCACAATCACCTGAAGCGGTATTTTCATCTTGACGCTCATTCCATCTCTCCTCCTTATACCCCCAGCCTAGAGCTGGATCCGCCAATACCTCCCCGCACTGCTGTATTTTCGAGAGTACGAGAAGAACCCCGTCATTATGAATACAGCACACCTAAAGACCGTGCTTGTAGTATGTACGATGGGTTAAAGAACACAAACCCATGCAAAGGGGTCTGCATGTAACCAATACCGCCTGCACGGTAATGACGCACATCATGTTCGGGTTAATGAGCCCTGCACGATGCGGATATCCAGTTATGCTGGGGATATAAAAAGAGAAGTGTCGCACCTGTACCTTTTAAAATACCACGCATCAAACTTCTTACCAAAATGCGCGCCCATGAGCTGCGGCCCCTCGTTCCCTCCCCCCACGTTCGGGGAAAGAGAAAGACGCCATGCCACCGCCCCAGCCCCCTTTCATTTCCCGCCCCTGTTCCCACTGCTTTCCATTGCCGCCCTCCGCCTGCGTTTCACTGACAACAAAAAAGACGGCAACCTGTAACAGATCACCGCCTTCCGTAAAGATGCCTACGCCTCCATCTTGTCCTTCAAGCCGACATGTCGCTTGATGCGTTCCACCTCTTGAAACAGTGTGAGGATATCTTCGTGCGTTTGCTTCTCAAGTCGATCAAAGCGCTGGTGCACTTCGCCGAACCGTTCGTCAACACTTGCAAAACCATCATCCATTTTCTTTTCAAGACGGACAAACTCTTTTGTAAAGAGCTCCGCCTGATTCGCGAACAGCTGTTCGAGATCACCTCTGGTTACATCTTCAAGTGCCATAGCTTTGTTATTAGTACATTAAATCTATCACGCAGACCATATCTGTCAAATCGCGTCACCACACTTGCACTGCGATCGAATGCCCTGGTGCCGCCGCGCACACTCCGCGTACGCGCTCACTGTCCGCTCTGGTGTAAACCAGCGGTCACGCTCCACAGGCAACCCAAGCGCTCCCCGCACTGAGGCAAGCTCACCGAGCGACACGTAGCCAATCTCTGGAAACCCTAAGCCCAAATCACAGAGCCCGAAAGCTCTATCACCACCTTCGGGATCAAGCTCCGTCAGAAGCCAGGTAGCTCCCGCATCTGGCGTGAACAGCTTCACGACAGGCCTGTGATCAATCCCGCCATCACTTTCCGCTGAAGCGCGCCACTGCGCTTCAAGCTTTTCTTTCTGTCCCGTTGTTATGAGATTCATATAGTTTTTCTTACTGATTATTTATCACTCACAAACCCTTCCTCTGCCGCCACGGTGCCAACGGCATCCCACAGCGCGTTCAGATACACGAGCGAGTTGCCACTCCATGTGGCGCCCTTCCTCACATGCACGACCAGTGCGTGTGTTGCCTCCTCGAGCGACACCTCTTTGGCCCAGTCCTTTTTCTGCATCGGGCTTGTGTGCCCGCGCTTTGTGGCGGCAGCCCCTCCCTCTCCCGTCCCTTTCTTTCGAAACTTCGTCATACGCGTTTTCGTTATTGCTTACGACCCAGGAACACGCCGTGGCGAACCTGGGGTCAAGGAAAGCGCAGCGGCTTGACGCAAGGTGAGCAGCGACGTCCGGAAGTCCGAGGCTGCAGTGACGCTGCTGCGTCATGGAAGCCGTAGCGTCTTTCGGGCGGCGCGTTAGGCGTATGCTGGAAGGAGTAGCAGAGACGAATTCCACCGCAAAGACGTCCCGCGTGCGCGGGACACAGTGCCCTGCAGCGCAGGGTTCCATCTTTGGCGTTCCCGCTCCCTGCCTTTGTTCCCGTGGCATGGCGGCCTGGGGGTTGGGTGGGTTTCGAACGTGGCGTACTTTCTGACTGAGGCACCGCGCAGGCGCAGCATGTGTGCTGTCTCATGGCGGAAAGCACTTGGCCCCGAGATCGGAAAATACTACAGGGGTGTCGGACGTCCGACACCCTCTCCAAACATTAGACCAATGAGAGGTACGCCACGCATCTCATGTGCGATAAGATCCCCCCTACATCATTGCTAAAAGGATTATTGCAGCAGTGGGACTTATAACATTCTTCTTCGGTGATGCAGCGACTACGACGCCACTCCCGACGTACGCTATAGCCGTCATTTTTTGCGTTATCGTTTTCACGACCGTGATTGCGATTGTGAAGGCTCTTGCCCTGGTCGAAAAATGGGTTGTTGACGGTGGTGGGAAGAATCCAAGCGCCTCCGACCCGCAGACGATTCGTCGCGAACGCTACACACTTGTTGGTGCAATCACCATCCTGACGATGGCCGCAACATTCGCCGTCCTCATGCTCTGGCAGAGCAACGTCCGCGCACAAGCACTAAGCATTCAGAAGGATGAAGTAACGGAGCAGTTAGAAAATGCAACCAACGAAAATGGGCTTCTCAGGGCATCTCTCGAAGCAAGCGAACAGAGGACTGAAAATACACAGTTAGCTCTCGCATCACTACAAACGCAACTGAGCGATTTAGATGCTCAACGAGCCAGCGCCTCTGAACTCACGACGGGAGATCTTGAATTCCAAAATTCTGCACTTCAAAACGAAGTCGATGTACTTTTGTATGAAGTTTCCGCGCTGGAGGATCATATCGCAATACTCGAAGAAAACTTGAAGTATGAAAAAGAAACGGCGCGGTACGCTAGTGAAATTGCATCTGTGGACAGCCAACAAAACCTTATCGCAGAGGAACTCACAGAGGCTGTAGAAGGCTACAACGCGCTCCTCGCTCAATATGAAAATGATGTCGGTGCATTAGATGAAAAAATCGACAACCTCACAACCCAACTGACACAAGCCCAGCAAACTATTGAGCAATACAAACAAAAAGAGAGAGAAGAAGAATCTGAAAGCCAATAGCGGATTCAAGCAACAAAAAAAGTCGAATCAATACGAGGGTGTCGGACGTCCGACACCCCGTCTCACGGCAAGTACAGTGAAGTAAAAAAAGAGCCAGCAAACGAGCGCTGTGTTGTTGCATCCGTCGCTTCGCTCGGCAACACGCTCCACACACGTGAGAGTCATTGCATCGAAACGCATCAGGTGTGCTCTGTTGCACATGCAACAGGGAACCCCCTCAGAAGCAAAAAATTGCGGCCCCAGGCGTCGAGAGAGGCCTGGGAGTACAACTACCCCTCCAGCAAAAGTTAGGGCGCTCCTAGAGCAAATTCTGCCGCCCAGGAAATAGTGCACACAAGCCCCGCATCATCGGCCACCTGGCGCGATGGTGAATCGGACAGTACGATCCGGCCCGCGCCTGTCGGACATACAACATGTACGAAAATTGAGAGCATCTAGCAGAAGGAGGTACCGCGCTTATAGCGATTGCAGCAGCGCTGCACGGTAGCGCTACACACCGAACGGATGACCGTCCACTCGTAGGCGATAGCCGACAAGCCTGCGCAGCAGTACCAGTCCCCCGCCGTCGGCACCATCTTTTTTTCTCAGAAAAAAAGTGAGCGCCCGACTTCGCTTTGGTTCAGTCTTGCATCTGCAAGACCGGAGACCAGGCATTGGGTGTGTGCAATCGCACAACACCCAGCCGTCAGTCGCAGCAGGATTGGAGAGCCAGCCACCAACGAACATCAGTGAGACACGGTGGATGGGGAATCAATCATGTGAAGCAAAGCGAAGTCGGGCGCGAAGCGGCAAGACGGCGGGGACAAGTACAGGTTGACGGAGCGCGTTTTTAGCGCGAAGGCGACCAAATACACCCCACGATCTCTATGCATCGTGGGGTACATCGTGGCGCATTGTGCCATGCATCCTGCGTGCATTCGCACGACTCCTGGGCGTTAGTCCCTTTTGCCGCTAGCGATCTCCCGCGCAAGCGTAATCAATTCTTGCTGCAATTGATCATTGCGCGCATTGGATTGCGTAAGCGCATCGCGACTTGCGGCAAGTTCTGCCTGGCATCGCGCTGCCTCTTGCACATGCGTCCTATGAGCTTCTTGTGCGGCAGCTAGATCTGCCTGCGCTTTGTCATGCGATGCGATCGCATTCGCAAGATCCGCTTCAAGATGCCGAACAACATCTGCAAGTTCTGCCACTTCAGATTCAGCATCGAGAGCGCGTTGCTCCGCTGCCTCCTCAACGGTACGTGTACGACGTGCTGCTTCATCGCTTGCAACACGCCATACATCACTGGCGAGCCCCTTCACGCTGGCAAGCACCACATCCGGCATTTCCAAGACGGCAGTTGCCTGCGCAGTTTGCTGCTGACGCCACTGCTTCAAAAGCGGTGACAGCGTGTTATAGCTGCCGCCAATCTCAGTTCGAATTGCCTCAAGCGTCGGTTTGACATTATTTGCGGCCAGGGCATCTGCAGCAGCAAAAACAGCTTCTTGTGTGACGGGTTCAGCGCGAGCCATTAGTTATCTCCTGCAGTACAAGTAGTAGAGATAATAATACTACAATTATTACTACCATGATTATTACAATGCATTTTCTACAGATAATGCGGATTGCTACTCTGCCGCTGTAGCGCGCGACAGAGCCGTTTACTGTGTGGTGAGCTCCTTTTTTGTAAGGCTGCGGATACTTGGGGCCGCTCTGAGGGCATAGGGGGGCTTGACGGCACCGACTGCACCCCACCTTCCAGGGCTGCCTCTGCCCCCTCTTTTTCACACAAAGCGGTACGCTTTCTGCAGATCGTGCACAGCAAGTTGCCGTTGTGTTCTGTTTCCTTGTGAATGAAAAGTCCACACCAGCACCGCGATAGCGGTGTAGTAGTATTGAAGAATATTAGAAAGTATTGCACTTCTGGCTGAATAGCTCGAAATGCTGATCAGCAGTGGCTTTGCGACGTCATTTGGCGAAAAATATTTACCCTAAACATCCCAGAACGTTACCCTAAACATCCCACTTTTTTACCCTAAACATCCCAGAACGTTACCCTAAACATCCCACTTTGGTGGTGGCTGTTTTTCACCCTGTCGGACGTCCGACACCTAGGCTTGCAACGCTTTCCAGTCGTCAAATGTAGGAATGTCATGGGTGTCTGTGATGAGTCGTCGCTCAACACTCAGAAGATGCCCTGAGAGAAATTTCTTCTCGTTGGGGAATTGCAGTTGAAGCTGCGCACGTGCATTTTTCGCGAGATCATCACGATCGTTTTGCGAGAGGCCATCGATGATTTCTTGGGCGCGTGCTTGTACGAAATCTTCGTACCGTCTTTCATCAAGCGCTTCCATTTCTTTGGCTCGCACCGCTTCCATTTTATGCAGCCGATCGGCCTCCTTTTTTCGCTCACTTTTCCATGTAGAAAAATATGTTTTCAGAGCGTTGAACGTTTGCATTTTGAACTTGGTTTCGTGCGCGCGCGTGATCGCCCATGTGACAAAAACCTTTGCGTCAGAAAGCGTCACCTGAGACAAAATTTGCTGCGCAAATTCAATCTCTGCATTGAGGTAGTCACGCTCGGCATCAGCGCCAAACCAGTGCTCATGGAAATGTGCCAGAAGAGCAAAGGCACCATCTTCAAGATTGGTTTCAGGGTGGCCAAGGTGAGGGTCGCGCTCGGACTTGTATGAGCCAAAGTTCAGAGGGAGTTGCTTCTTATAAAAGCTTGCAAAATCGGCGAAGAATTCTTCACCTGGTGTAAACAGAATGTTGAAGCCATCCTTTGCCTTGTTACGCTTTGCTTCGTACGATGAGAGCAGTCCAGTCGCGATGATTGGGTCAAGACGTGGAGCAAGGTGTTTTTGCAAAAGTCGACTCTTGGTGTCCAGAGGCTTCACGCCACCCAGCCACTGCTCACACATCGTCGCGTAGTCTTTTGTGTAGAGAAAATTGACGCTATTGGCTTTTGAGTAGCGGTAGCTCATGTAGCGGTAAAGGATGCGCGCAACACTTTGTGACTGCGGCGGGAGCTCCTTAACACGATCCCAGCTCATGCAAAAGAAATAGCGATCATGAAAGAGAAAGCCAAGAATGATCTCTGGTACGGTGATGATGTAGTAGTGGGGTGCTGACTTGCGCTGATCACGTACAAACGACACCTTGTCGATCAAGGAGAATGTTTCTTGGTGTACCTCGGGTGTGCCGTCTTCATTTTTGAGTTCGGGATGGTCGTACCAATATGTGATCTCAGAACGCGATAATTGCTTAATTGCTTGTGAGATTTCTTTGGACGCCTGACCGGAGTATGACCGTCCCGCGATCTTTGCGATCTGGCGTGTTGAGAGCTTCAAACGTCCGTCAAAGGTAGAACCAAAGTCGGAGAGCATCTTCTCAATGCCTGTCCAGATGCGGTATGCCAGTGCGCCAGGCACACCATACGTTGGATCATGAATGATCTCAAAGTTGCGATCGTCTGGAAGCCCCTCGAAAAGACTGTCGGCTTTCTCCCGTTCGCGCTCTGCAAGGAGCTCTATGGGAATCTTGTTGCGGCCAAAGTGAAAGTACCGCCCCTGGATTTCATTCACAGGGATCGCCTGGTAGAACGCATCGCGAGCACGCGGTATACGCGTCTTCTTTAGCTGTACGATCTCACCCATACACGGCCTACATTAATATTTTATGAGGTGTCGGACGTCCGACACCTGTGCGCAGGCGCGACTCACGCGGACGTCTTGTCTTTCAAATTCTTGTTGATGACCTTCACGGCAGCCTTCACCGCTTTGGCTTCTTCTGCGTCAAGCGTTTCAAGTTTTTCAAACTTTTTCGCAACACCTTGCAACGCCTTGATCGCCTGCTCGGTGGGGGAGAGGTCGCTCTGCTTCTTCTCACCCTTGGATACGGCGCGCGCATCTTGCACGGTCAGCGTGCCTTGCTTGGCGTTAAACCAGAGCTTCTCTTGCTTGATGGTGTCTGCTTCTTTCGCAATCAGGATGAGTTGCGACTTGGTGACATGAGGATAGTCATCCAAGCGCATGAGGATTGATTCTGGCAGGGAAGTGATACGCAAGATTTCATTGACCGTATTGCGCTGCTTGCCAACGACCTTGGCGAGATCACCCTGGGAAATGCGATGCTTTTCCATGTAGCGCTTGTACGCACTGGCTTCTTCCAATGGGCTCAGATCCTCACGCTGCACGTTCTCAATGAGCTGAATCTCTTCAATGTTGTTTTCGACAACGATGCAGTCGATTTTCTCTAAGCCAGCGAGCTTACTTGCGCGGTAACGGCGTTCACCGACAGCGACTTTGTAGCGGTCACGGTCATCAGGATCGACATACACGGAGATCGGCATGATGAGCCCGACGTCCTTGATCGAATCCGCGAGCTCCTGCAATTTCGCTTGGTCAAAAAGCTTGCGCGGCTGATTGGCATCACCAGAGATTTGGCTCAGCGCAATGCGCGAGATACGTTTGCTATTGGGGTCGAGGCTGAACGTGCGGTTCGTCTCTTCCTGGAGATCAATGCCAAGAGGTTTTGGTGCCTCAGTGACCGTATCGTCAGTAGCCATAGTCGTTATATATAAATTGGATTAAGCAATTTCGGAATGTCGCGTACCGTGCGTTTCAGTCGTTCCGACGTCGACATCAAGGTGTGGTGCGGCTACAGGCGCCCCGTCGATTGTGTGCGCAAGGAGCATGTAATTTTGAGCACCTATGGACGTTGGACGGGAGCTAACAATGCTCTTGATCTTGCTGACCTGGTTGTTGACCCAGCCCGTCATGGGGATCGGTTCAAAGACCGGTGTCTGCAGACCTAAGTGATGGCGAAGCTGTGACAAGTAGTCTCGCTCTGTTTTGTAGTTCTTCTGAAACATGGTGGGCAGGACACCCAGCACACGGAGCCTCGGGTTGTGCTCCTCAGCGAAGCGACTGATGGTGTTTGCCAGGCGCTCAATGCCCTTGACGCTATAGCGGTCAAGGCGTGTTGGGATGAGGATATGATCGGCAGCACCAAAGGCGTTGAGGGTTGCCTGTGTGATGCCAGGGCCGCAATCAATGAGGATGTAGTCGTAGTTGTTCGCGATGGCACGAATGTACGATCGCAGGCGCGTTGGTGCTTCACTTTCGCGCACCAGAGCGTCATTGAGCCGCTGCAGAAACTGATTGGACGCAAGGACATGCAGCTCCTTGCCAACGATCGCCTGAGCAATCGGCGTCTGACCTGTCAGCACATGCGCAAGCGTCTTGTGCTCCTCACCAAGCGCATCAGCGTCAAAGCCGCACGCATCCGTCAGATTGCCCTGAGCATCTGCATCGATGAGCAATACGCGCTTACCCATAGAGAGAAACGCATTGCCCAAGGTATGCGCAGTCGTCGTCTTTGCGACGCCGCCTTTCTCGTTTGCGATGGCAATAATGCGAGCCATAAGAGTGTCTTTTAAGGGTTTAGGAGCGACGAAACGTCTCTCGCACCGTGAAGAATCCGTTGGATATGGATACCGTCTTCCTCAATCTGGAAAAAAAGAAGGTAGTCGTTATACGGCTGAACGATGAATGCCCGGAGATGTGGGAACCGTGATTTCACTGGATGACCAATCTCGGGGTTGTCTGCCAAGAGCTGCGCGGTGCGCTCGATCGCTTCCTCAACGCGCAGTGCAGCGTCGATGTTGTCTTGCGCGATGTACTCAAGGAGTTCATACAGATCAGCCTCTGCCAATGCCGAGTAGGAAAATGAAGGCATGGTGTTATTTGCTAGCGCGTGATTTACCTACCTGGTGGATGCGCGCGCGCGCGTTCTCATGAATCTGCGTACCGCTGTTTTTGGAGCGTCCGCTATCAACGCCAGCCTGGATGAAGGCGTCGAGGTCGAATTCGTTTGCGGCTGACTCGCTCTCTTGCATCTTGCGGATCGCGTGACGAATGAAGTCGGCTTCGCGTTGAAAATGACCACTCTCGACCTGGCCCTGAACATAGTCAGCAAGCTTTTCTGGCAAGGACAGATTGATTCGCTTGGTTTTCGCCATGAAATTCATACGCTTACGTTATTTCTTATAGAAATAACTATAGCACACGTGCGCAGAAGCGCCAACTTTCTGCGCCTTTGTGCGCACAAGGGCGTTCAGCAAAGAGAAGGAAGAGGCCCTGGCGTGGAGATATCAACAACCTGTCGGACGTCCGACAAGCTATATCATACGAGGAGATCAGTGAGTCGGTGTGAGAACTATGAAGTCGATTACTCAATTGCAAATTGAATACTGCGAGAGAACCAAAAGCATTCAATTTCCGGAAAATGTAGAAAAAGCTATTGAAAAGGATTACCCAAAAAATCCTGATCTGTACACAGACTCTTTATTCAGGAAAATAAAAATTATGTCCCTAATTTGTCCGGACATAGATCCAGAAGAATTGATTGAAGAGGCTAAAAAGTTAAGTAAAGAATCAAAAAACTCTAATCCTTGCTCAACAGATATATACAGTCAGTCTGATGGAAGCAAAGAAGTCAATAATAATGAGAGAGACTAGAGTTGGGGTGGGAATATTTGACAGAATACTGACAATTGCTACTGTAGAATTATCGAGCCAATTTCTTAGTTGGAAAATTCACTGCACAAATGGAATCGCAGACTTGGCTCTGTGCTTTTTTGTCACTTAGTAGCGATCGATATGCTTATGTAGGCCAATAACTCACGGCTCGCTGACCATAAACTTAGAAAATGAATATTAGTAAACGTACCATCAAAGGACTTGGAAAAATAATAACGGGAGATGGTGAGCTATCGCCGTATCAAAGCGGCCCGCAGTTGGTGGCATTTTTCAATGACTTTGGGAGTAATGACGTTTACGAAAGTGGTTTTCCGTCCAGGTGGCAGTATGTCGAAAGCAAGCTGCAAGATTTTAATGGCACAAAGATAATCGGATCAATCATTGGTCACGCACTTGACCCTCGGGAGTATATGGGTACAACTTTTGCGCATAGCGAAGCACTTGAGAATATTAATAGCTATCTTGCATACGATGGCTATGAAGTGATTTTGGATAATGGACGTGCCAGAATACATGACAAAAAGGGTTCAACCGTAGTCTATAAGCATGCATTTGGCGTGGAATCAGACGCTACTGATTTCATAAGAGAGCAGCTTCTAAAAGCCGAAGAGAAAATCACTGCAGGCGACTATGATGGCGCTATAACGAACGCACGATCTCTACTTGAAGCGGTGATGATCGAGCTTGAAAAAAATATTGTAGAAAACGCGCCAAAGTACAATGGCGACATGCCCAAGCTCTACAAGAGAGTGCAGAAGCTCCTAAATATAGAGCCAAGCCGTCCGGATATATCAGGCCCACTGAAGGAGGTACTTTCTGGGCTGGTGAGTATTGTTGGTGGAATTTCCGGAGCAAGTAACCGCATGGGCGACCGACATGCTCGGTCATACAAACCATCAAAACATCACGCGGTTTTGGTTGTTAACGCTTCAAAGACGCTCGCAGATTTTCTCTGCGAGACACACAACTACCAAGAATCTAAAAATATTAGCAGCATCGATACATGCACCTAGAAAGATGAGTCGAGGTCTATCTCACCTTGCTGCGAACGAGATCTGGTTCATCAATCATGCGCTTGATGGTGTCAAAAAAAGCATACTTGAAGGCGTCGTCTTTGGCGTACAGCTTATAAAGCTCTAGTTCCTGCTTGCGCTGCTTGGACATGACCTCTTCGAGAATTTTCTTGAACGCCATATCACGCGTTGGAGTGTTTGTGTTGTTGGCTACTTTCGTCTCAAAATCTGGGTGATTCTTCACCTGCTGACTGAGAGCTACAAACTTTACACGTTGATCCTCGGGGGTGGCATCCCAGCCTTGAAACCAACGCTCGTTGAAGGTTCTTACAATCTCTTCGAGCTCGTCTGCTTCTGACTCACCACCAAAAGCGCCTCTGGGATTGGCGTTTTGCGGCGCAAGCTCACTTGCAGAGTCATCGAGACCGATGCTGGCGTTCAGGTTTGTTCGCTCGAGACCGTATGTAGATAGGTCGACAGAATCTAAAAGATCATCGATCGCTTCAGCTTCACGGTCAACCACAACGAGCTTCGGTATGAGGAACTTGAGAAACCAAAAGAGTTTCTCCCAGCTGACCATGCTGAAGTCCATGATGGATGAGACTTGCCCATAGATTTTTACAAACTGCTTAGCCTTAATCTTGAAATCAGCTTTATCCTCATCTTCGAGATCCAGGTCGTTGTTGAAGCGATCAGCAGCGACATCGATAATAGGGCTTAGGTCTTCAGCATCAGCGTCAGCAAAGTATTTCGTAACAAAATCTTCGACTTCGTACCCTTCGTAAACGCCAACGTCATCAAGCGTTGCTTTTAGCTCATGAAGAACATTGATATCTGTAGCTTCGCTGAGTTTGGTCGAAGAGTAGAACGGATCAAAAGAGCTCTTGATGTCATCAGTTGTGTTGAAGAAGTCTAGAATAAATAGATCCTCCGTCCTCTTCCCGAGGCTTGGTGCTGATCGGTTGAGACGTGAGAGAGCTTGCACTGCAAGCACTCCTTGCAGCTTCTTATCAACATACATGGCACTGAGTTTTGGTTGATCAAACCCAGTGAGGTACTTGTTGGCTACGACGAGCAATCGGTATGCATCTTCATCAAATTTGTGGCGTGTGTCTTTTTCTCCGAAGCCGTTTAAATCTGGCTCAGTGTATTCGACGCCATCAACTTTCTTCTTTCCTGAAAAGGCAATAGCGACCTTGAACGGGTTTCCTCGTTTATCGACTAGCTTGCTAATGGCTTTGTAGTAACGAATAGCACTCTCTATATTCTGCGTAACCACCATGCCCTTTGCTTTTCCCTTGAGCTTCTTCTTATTCACAACTTGCGTGATGAAGTGCTCGAGCATGATCTCTGCTTTGGTGCCAATTGTTCGCTCATCACGTTCAACATACGCACGCAATTTTTTCTGTGCTTTTACAGTATCGAACTCAGGATTTTCAGCGACAGACTTCTCGATCTCGTAGTAGCTTTTGTAGGTTGTGTAGTTCGCAAGTACATCTAGAATGAAGCCTTCTTCGATGGCTTGCTTCATGGAGTACAGGTGGAAGGGCTCATAACTTCCGTCTTGTTTCCTTTCACCGAAGCGCTCTAGTGTGCTGTTTTTCGGTGTTGCTGTGAATGCTAGGTAGGAAGCATTTCCACGCATTTTACGAGCCTCCATGGCCTTGAGTATGAGTACCTCAGGATCATCACTTTCTTCCTCCTGAGATGCGCCCATTGCTTGGTTCATGGTGCTAGCAGCACTACCACTCTGTGAGCTGTGCGCTTCGTCGATGATGACAGCAAAACGCTTGTTGCTGAGATCCGCAATGCCATCGATGATAAATGGAAACTTCTGAATCGTTGTGATGATAATGCGCTTACCACCTTCCAGGTGAGTCTTCAATTCGCTAGATGTCATTGCTGGCGCGACAATATTCTTCACCTCCGAGAACTCACGGATGTTGTCACGGAGCTGTTTGTCTAGCAAACGTCGGTCAGTTACGACAATGACTGAGTCAAAAAGCGGGCTACGAACATCTTTAGCTCCTGGAAGATCTGCAGTTTTTGGATATGTCTCTATGAGCTGATAAGCCGCCCAGGTTATAGAATTGCTCTTCCCTGACCCAGCAGAATGTTGAATCAGATAAGTGTGCCCGACGCCATTGTTCCTTGCATGTGCCAGAATCTTACGCACGACATTCATCTGGTGATAACGAGGAAAGAAAAGTGTGCGACTGGCTAAAGAGTCACTAGCCTTACCATCGAAACGCACGAAATGTTGAATGATTCCAGCGAGGCTTTTAGGTGTAAACACCTCATTCCAGAGGTAGGCAGACTTGTGGCCTTTTGGATTAGGAGGGTTCCCTTTGCCGTGATTGTGACCTTTGTTAAAAGGCAAGAAAAACGTTTTCTGGTCACACAATTTCGTCGTCATGTAGACTTCATCAGTATCTACCGCGAAGTGTACAAGGCACCGTCCGAAATTCAGAAGTGGCTGGCGCTGGTTGCGATTTGACTTGTACTGCCTGACGCCGTGTACCTTGGCATTCTGGCCTGTCCAGTGATTTTTCAACTCAAGAGTCGCCAGAGGAATACCGTTGAGGAAGATAGCCATGTCAATCTCCTCACGTAGATTCTCCTGGTTGTACCGAACTTGCCGCGTGACGCTGAATTGATTAAGCGCAAAGTTGCGTTTGACGCTTGCGCTACTGTTGGACAGTGGAAGCTGATAGAGTAGTGTGAAATGAGCATCCTCCACATCTAAACCTTTACGCAGAAGGCGCAAAACACCGTACTTTTTCACCATACGATCAAACCGATCAAGAACCTTAAGCTGCCAATCAGAAGATTTCTGTAGCTTCTCAAGTTCCTCCTTCTGAGTGGTCTCCAGAAAGTTCCAGAAATAGCGCGTATCTAAAGCGTACTTGGCATCGAAATCCTCTGCATAGCCTATTGTAAAGCGGGGCTTCTTTTGATTTAGCTCTGCGACCAGAGCAGGCTCTGAAACCTGATCCTTCAGCTCCTCCAAACAAGTGCCGGTAAGCGCTTTCTCTATTGCAGATTCTAGTGCTTGCTCATTTGTTTTAGTGACCATAGTTGGATACGTTAATTTTACCGGTTACGGCGCTGTCTATGAGAGTAGTTTTAAGTTCATTAAGATTATCAATTTGCTTCTTTGTATTTTTGATAGATTCCTCAATCTCGCCACACGTAGTTTCTACAACCTTCATAATAGAATTTTGCTCAGACAAAGGAGGAAAGGCAATGCACATATTCAAAAACATATGTGGATAAAATCGAAGGCGAGATGAATGGAGGCCTGTAGACGTGGAGTTGTAGTAGTCCACGTATATTCTGCTTTTCAATAAGGACTCAATATATTTCGGATTGAAATTATATTTCCTTTGGCGGAAAACTCCATAAGAAGGACTGACAATACCTTCGTGCTTGGAGACACCTAACGCACCCATCCACGCCCACATTATATTATAAACTAGATCTCCATCTTTAATGAGTTTCGATCCAGCGTAGCTCTCGGCAAGAAACATGCTAACTTCTTTTTCCGATCGTGGTGTTACCCCAGTTGTGTGCGAAACAGAAAGCAACTCCTCCTCCCCTTGAGTTGAACGCTCATCCACTTCGTGAAACAAATATTTTGCACGTTTAACCTCCCAGTGTTTAGGAATTTCACCAATCCAATCCACGCCTGAATACTTCATTTTTGCTCTAGGATTAAGGCCTTTGGTAACTGCTTCTTGAGTGATTATACTTTTTTGCTCCTCTAGCAGATTAACTAGAAGCACTTTCTTTTTAATTGCGTTCTCTATCTGATCAATCCTTAAGTCCAAAAATCTAGTAATCCTTTCTTGCTCTGTTCTTTCTGGAAAATATATCTTGAAATCTTTTATCAGTGGCAATCTTAAGCTATCCACTGTTGATTTAGCAGATCCAAGAATCGCGACATTGATGAATTTTGATAATAGGAAATAGTAAAAATATCTACCCGTAACATCGGAAAATTCGCTAAATTTGTAAACCCTTTGATGGTAGTCAAACTTACCCGTTATGTAGTGATATATTTCGCCGACACCAGCACCATCACCTGAGGTTAGAACAGCTTCGCCATCATAAGAATAGGTATCTATATTCTCTACTATTTTAGATCTTACGAAGAATGGATACGCACCTGTGCGGATTTTGTTTTCGGTGTTCTTTTCCCCTGTTTTTATTTTGCATAAATAGCGTACTTTTTTCCCATTCCATGATCGAGGGATAAGGCCGATATACGGAATATTAGTATTTTTGTATTCTCCCATAGATAAATTATTGTCCATGAGCTATTTATTAACAATCTTCATTATCAAACCATCTGTCTCTTGCTCCAGCTTTAGAATATCAGCCGTAACCTCATCTAAGCTACGCAATGGTTTATGTTGATAGAAATATTTGTTGAAACTAATTTCATAGCCAATTTTCGTCTTCTCCAAATTGATCCACGCTTCTTCTACATGAGGTTGTATCTCTCGCAGGAAATAGTCATGGATGGGCTCCTTCAGTTGAATATATTCAGAATCTCGAAGTACGCTATCACTTTCATACGTAGTGAAATAATTCGGAATGTCGCTTTGGTAGTAGCCATAATTAGCGAGATCTTCAACTCTGCAGTGAAGACGATTGAGGAGGCTCTGAAGGGTGTCATCTGTGAGTTTTATTTTCTTCTTTACTACCTTTTCCGCTTTTTCGGCGTACCAACTTACGGCACTTAATATAGATTTAATTTCGGCATTACTAAACTTGGTATCAATCTTTTTCAGCGCATTGCTTACGTCATTTTTAAATACGTTGAAATCAGTGTATTCGTCTTCACCAATACGCTCTTGCAACAGCGCAGCAAGATCCAGGGTGGCCTTGCACTTATTCCACGTAGATGGTGAGATTAGGGCTTTCCGTTTCTTCGCGTTGAGGTCGATATCGTTATCCTCGCACCAACTGAGAATGTCCTTTTCGATTTTAGGAAGATCAGTGTATACACGCTCTCCAAATGACTCAAATGCCCATTCCATAGGTTCTTTCAGTGTTTTATCAAACCTTAAACCTGCTATATTCTCTGAGGAGAACCGTGCCGCGCGTCGACTTGGTCTTTCTATCGTTACTTTATGATAACCAAAATCGGCGTTATCGAAGATCTTAGATGAAATGCCCGTAGCATTGTCCCGCGGGACATCCCTGAACGCAAGGTGACAATCTCGAATCTCTTGAACATGCTCTGGGAGAAGCTCACAGTTCTTATCTCCAAGATTTTTCCTGAGCTTCTCATATCGATGTGATGCATCGATAAGCTGTACTTTACCTTGCCTATTTTCTGGTTTTTTATTGCTTATTAGCCAGATGTATGTAGAGATACCTGTGTTGTAGAATAGGTTGTTTGGAAGTTGGATGATTGCTTCGAGAAGATCGTTCTCGATGATATGCCGACGAATATTACTCTCCCCGCCGCCGGCATCCCCAGTGAAAAGACTCGAGCCATTGTGTACTGATGCAATGCGGGATCCATATGGGCTTTGCGATAGTGGCCGCATCTTATCAACCATCTCCATCAGGAAAAGTAGTTGTCCATCCGAGCTGCGAGGTGTGGCATCTTCAAGTGACTCATTACCCCAATAGTCTTTTAGAGGTACCTCAAAACGAGGATCGATGATGTCCTTACCATCTTTAATGTTCTTCACTTCGGTTGCCCACGACTTCCCGTATGGCGGGTTTGAAAGCATGAAGTCGAAAGTCGTTCCAGCAAATTCATCGGATGATAGGGTGGAGCCGACACGAATATTGGAAGGATTGTTGCCCTTGATCATCATGTCTGATTTGCAGATCGCATACGTCTCATCGTTGATCTCCTTTCCATACAGGTGGACATCCCCTGTTGCGCGGATCTCACCATCAGGATCTTTGATGAAGTTCTGAGCTTCGGTGAGCATCCCACCAGAACCGCAAGCAGGGTCATAGATCGTCATAACTGGCGGAAGGTTGTGCTTTATAGGATCAAAGACAATGTGTGTCATGAGATCAATCACTTCCCGGGGTGTAAAGTGCTCCCCCGCCTCTTCATTGTTGTCCTCATTAAACTTGCGAATAAGCTCTTCAAAGACATAGCCCATACCCAGATTAGTCAGTGCCGGAAGCTTCCGACCATCAGGATCCTCCGTGACGTCTGGTGAGAGGTTTATGTGAGCAGATGTGAACTTCCCAAGAACGTTTAGAAGAACGTCCTTTGATGCCATGTGCTTAACCTGACTCTTCAGATTGAATTTTTCTATGATTTCTTTGACATTGGGGCTATAACCATTCAGGTACTCTTCAAAGTTCGATTGGAGGATTTGTTGGCTGTTGGTCGCAGTATCGTGAAGACGCTGCAGAGTCCAATCGCTCGTGTTATAGAAAACGTAGCCGCTAGCTTCTTTGAGGCCTGCTTCATCCCACTCCGTGAAACCCGCTTCATCGCGCTGAAAAGCAAGCTCTTCCATAACAGCATCCTTGGAGGGCTCGAGAAGCACATCAAGGCGTCGCAGTACAACCATTGGCAGGATGACATCGCGGTACTTGCCTCGCACGTAGACATCGCGAAGGCAGTCGTCAGCGATTGACCAAATGAAGTTAACTAATCGAGAGTGAGATGCGGTATTCATATAGTAGTTTGAGGGAACTCTTATTAGTTGCTCTTAGCCGCTACTGTTAGGCGACATTGGGGAATAGCACCACTGCGCTTCACGCAAAATATGGGAGCAAGGACTATACGCCTTATAATACATCAACCGCCCGTTTTCACGAATTCTAGCAACAGCGCTGGTGCTGACGTTAAATGATGATCTTCTCTACTTCATCTAACGAAATAATGTCGTTGCGGCGGTCGTAGAGTTTGGTGGTGCGGGGGCTTTCGTGTCCTGCCATCTGTTGGGCGTGCTCTACTTGCCCACCGTTTTCCAGGTAGATGGTGATACCGCTGGCGCGGAACATGTGGTTGCCTGCCACAGTATCGATGTCAGCCTGGCGCAAGCGCCGTCGCACCATCTTGTAGGCCTCGCCGCGCAACAGCCGCCTACCAGTGAAGTCGCCGCCCCTACCTCTTGCGATCGAGCAGAACAACGGTGACTTAGGTTCTGTGAAGCCGCTGATCGGTGAGTGCTCTAAGTAGTCCAGAAGGTATTCGTCCAGGAGATGGTGGCACGGAGCCTCGTGCACCTTGCCACCCTTCTCACGAAACCGCAGCCAAGTTTTTCTTCTTTGTGTGTAGACGTCTTCCCTGTTGAGGCCGACGACAGCACTGACACGACCAAAGGTATAGAAGAGTGTTGCGATCATGGCTCGATCGCGAAGTCCTACTGATGTCGTCGCATCGATCGAATCAAATAACTGCTTGATCTCATCCTTAACAAGAATTGGTGTCTTCCCTTTCTTGACGACATGCTTGGGCCCGCGCACAGCGTGTGCTGGATTGGTGGGCATGATCTGACCAATGATGAGAAAGTCAAAAAGCATTCTGAGCGCAGCCAAGTGTTGCTTCACAGTTGGCGGCGCGTATTCTTCACCGAGCTTCTCCACGTAGGCGGCAATGTGTACGGACGTGATGTCGTGCAGTGCAAGCGGACACGAGTCGAAAAATTTCCACACCGCACGCGCGTATGCTGACCTGGTGTTCTTGTTCCGAATATTGGCAGTGAAGAATTCCAGAAATCGAAAAGTAGCATCTTCGCCGAGGTCGGCGATTGCAACTGGTAGCCCAGCTGTCCGCACATCGATCGGGAGAGATCGAGGAATCGCTGGCAACCCTGTTTTTTGATCTACTTTCACCATACATTCAGTATAGCATATAGGGGTACATAAAGGACGTTATGTACCCCTATAGAGATCGAGATTGGGATGCATTTTGACGACGCTCCGTCAGGTGGATTTGAGATTTTTGAAGTAAGAAAAAACACCCAAGCCGTTAAGCTTGAGTGCTAAATTTCCGAGATACCGGAGGGAACTGTTCACCTGTAACCTGTATGTTCTGATTTTCAGTGTCGTTTCATTATTTCCGAAGCAATGTTGTATACGCGATGTTGCATGGGCTTGAGCCCATGACGATACGAATTTGGATCTGTCGATCCATGACAACGGCGGTACGAAGGTCAGCGTAGATCTCATCAAACATCGAGTGTGATTTGAAAAGGCTGATGGAGTTTCCTCCCGTCAGTGTGCAATTGAGGTTATGAATTTCCGCAACGTTGCTGAGCTTGATCAATGCACGACACCTTAAAAACACTACATATGAAGTAAAAAACGCCATCCTCAGGCTCGAGGAAGGCGTTATCGACACTACATCATCACCGCAACCGCAAGCGGTATATCAGCAAGCGACCGCACCACCTGACCAATGTGCTCGTCGCTATCTGCACTAGCGTAGCAATACGTAATCCGCACACCTCGCTCGATCGAGAAGTCGTAGAGCGCACGAACCTGCCCCACACCAGGCACGAGAGCCATAAAGGCAGCAGAGTGATACCCCCTTTCACACAGCAGTACTGCGTGTAAAGGACTCTGTACCAAGATGAGACTGCCACCATCTTCTACCCCCTGCTCCCAGGCTGGATGATAAAGATCGCCGTCCCGCGCGAAATGCTGCACACCTGGATAGGTAATGCAATGCACACCATCCGCAATAGCAAGCCCGCAGTACGCAAGAAGCTCCCCTTCCTCGTTCCGAATCGGACACACAACCTGCCCCGCAAGCGTTCCCCTCCCCTGGTAGTACCCAATGCCAAAACCAGCAGGTCGGGTAATGCCCAGAGCCGCAACATCTGCATGGTCAGGCTCAATGCCTTTGAGCTCAAACCCCAAGACGGTGTTTGTCATCTTGGGAACAATCTCTGACGCTTCTCTGGATGCCTTTTTGGGCGACTCCTTCTGTGTATCAACCGCAACTGCCGCTTCCTTCTTAGCCACCTTCGGTTTCAGTACTTTTGCCTTCGCCTTCTTCTGCTGATCCGAAACCGGAAACCATTCGTTCAAAAGCTTCGCTGCACCTGGCACGTCGACCTCCTCGAGGCCTGCAACAAGATCCAGGACGTTGCCCTGCGCGCCACAGCCAAAGCACTTGAAAACATTCTTTACCGTACTCGCACTGAAACTCCGCCGATCGCATAAGCAGATCGGGCACGGCAAGCGCAGCTGCGTCTTCCCTTCTGAAAGTACGAGATCAGCAGGTGCGAAGTAACGCGACAGCACATCGACAATACTCACACGAGCTTTGATCGCGTCAAACGATATCCGTGCCATCAGAAGTCCTCCACGATGTAGCCCGCTGCCCGCGCATGTCGCGCATACACAGAAATCGGTGCCTTTGCCTCAAAGAATGCATCACGCTCGATGGTCACGATAAAAAGTGACTCGATCTCACTGACCATCACACTCCCAAGCTCAGGAAAGCCCAGACCAAGGTCACACAGTCCCGATGCAATGTCAGGATAGTCTGGATGGACATCTGTGAGAAGCCATGTGCACGGCCCGCCAAAGAGCTTGACGACGGGATAGAAATCAGACGCTCCCGTTTCTTCGACAATTTTGCCGTTTGCAATGAGCTTTTCGATATCCTCAGGTAAAAGTAACGGACGCCATGGATGAAACTCCATAACCAACCTCCTGCCCCGACAACGCCGGAGCGTTGCCACGTAGAAGTCTGTCTGTTCGTAAGGTGCTAGTTATAGAAAACCATGTACTGCAACCCTGGTCAAGACAGCCTCGTATTTGACAGCTTTTCTTTGAGGTGATTATCTAAAGAAGACACTGCGTGCAGTGTGACATCACCCTCCCACTCGTGGCGCCTCCTCTGGCGCACAGAGGGAAGGAGCAAACAATGACAGAGGAAATCAGACCATTTATCCGTGATAAGCGTGGCTGCTACAGCGTCACTAGACCTGTACGATCAGAAGAGATCATCCAGGTGGCGAAACGGCTCACAGCCAGAAGACTACGCCGTGGCAGCGACATCCTATCGTCTCCGCAGCATGTACGTAACTACCTCACAATCCATTTAGGTGATGAGCAAATCGAAAAGTTCTGGGGCGTGTTCCTCGATAACCGTCACCGCGTCATCGAGCACGGTGTCCTGGCAACAGGTTCGATAAATACTGCTGCTGTTTATCCGCGTGAGATCGTGAGAAGAGCACTGCTGTGTAACGCTGCTGCGATCCTTTTTGCGCACAACCATCCCTCTGGTGTCGCGGAGCCATCCGACACCGATGTGCGACTGACACGGAAACTGTCGGACGCACTCAAAACCATCGATGTTCATGTGCTTGACCACCTCATTGTAGGTGGTGACAGCATCACATCACTCGCAGAACGCGGACTTGTCTAGAAAGCGGCAACCGCCATTAGCCACTCAATGAGTGGCTTTTTTCTCTGCGAATGCAATGTTTGGTCTCGTATACTGCGCAGCGCCCTGCGAACTTTGTACGATCAATAGGTTGATACGCGCTGAATCCGCACGACACGCAACTATTTTCGCTTTTTTCTATCGACTTTTAGGTCAAAAGCACTGGTAGCATCTTTCGCAGGCGAAAAATCCGCGACACTCTCGAATCCAGACACATCGGTTGACCCCATTATCCGAACATTGGCACCACCGCCCGGATTTCTAATCAGCGTTTTGCATGGATCGGCTTCCATATTGATAAGATCAAGGTCATGTTCTCCATCGATCCTGATAACTTCCTCCGCATTAGGCCCTGGTTCGAGGAACTTGCAATTAATCATAGTATTCTTCGTTCGCGTATCATCCGTCATGATATCCCTCTAGCTATGTTACCTAATAGGTACTGTGAACCTTCATCGGTAAAGCCACAGCATATATTCAATTGCCGAAGTTCTTGTGATCGACGGGCTATCCATACAGCCACACCCAAAGAATATAGCCAGCAACAACAGCGGCGACGATTGCGCCGATAAGTGGCATGATGAAAGCTTTCATCCCAAAATATTCTTTGAGTTTATGCTTGAGCGTTGGTGTGTTATTGCTCTTCGGGGCGCCCTCTGCGGAGTAATCGATGACCCTCCTATTGTTCCTGACTTTTGTCCTGTCTTTAAACCTGACGTCACCTACCCCTCCAGGATCTTTTACTACAGTGTCGTTGTCGTGAATATCGGTGTCATCTTCAAATAATATGGCCATCTCTACATTCTCTCGTGTAGATCAAATAGGAACTCCCCGCGCATATTTTACACCTCTATCACCGCTGAAAAACGCTTCCTAGAGTTACCACAGACCTATTCTTCCCTTCTTGCCACGGGATCTCAAAGAAGGGTGTTGATTCCACTGTCGCAAGATCGCTAAACAGCAGCTTGTTCCATCCCCCTTCGATTGCCTGCGAATTGACGAGCATGTTGTGGATTCGCTTGGGCGTCATTCCAACGACTAGTACGATGAAACTACCAATTGCTGGGAAATGCTCCCTGAGCGCACGACTCTTTGCCGTTGCACGGTACTGCCGCATCTTGCGTGCGAGCGTCGCCTTGGTAGCATCGGCACTCACATGGTTCTCCGTGCCACGATCAGCTTCAAGAAAAAAGTAGAGACGGTTTTGCCCATCGGGGCGATCAGGAAAGTGCAAGCAAAACATCCTGTCTGGAATGATCCACGACGGCTCTGCTGTCAGTGGCGGAAACGCTGGCACCGGCCAACTACGCGTGCGGTGCTTGCCGATATTTCGCTCAGGGTGTGAGATAGTCTGAATCAGATCTGTTTCATCAATGAAGGTAATGCCTCTTTCACTGCACGCTACACGCGCATTAGCCACTACCTCTGTCGTAATAAGTGTGTGCTTGATATGAGGCCGTTCTACTTTCGTGTTATTGGATACGACGTTTACGCTTTTGAGAGGTAGAGAATATGGCGGCTCAAGCAGCACCTTCTTCCCTTCCCTGCCAAGCGCATAGACAAGTGGCCTGCTGCCACCACCTTCTACGAATTCGCCAAATTGCGCCTGCGGACGCGCAACATAGTCATTGCGGAACAGTGCTGTGAGGCGGTTCTTAAGGTTAGTGAGATGCCAGGACGGGTCGACTACTTTCTGGATCTGCTCCGCTGTCATAAAGCGATGCGTATAGATGGAATACAAGAGGGCTCGGTCACGTGGTGTGATCTGAATGCGCGGCCTCTTCTCCGTGGGTACGCGTGGTGTAGCCTCCATATGCCCTCGATTATATCATGCGCGCTGTCGCGCTCCGTCAGCTAAACGTGATGCTCTCTTCGTCGTCCGCAAGAGGTGAATCGGTCACGGAGAATGTTGCGTCCTGATTTAACGCTGCAAAGACTGCATCTTTCCTGCGGTAAAGATCGCCCTGCCTTTCATAGTATTGCGTGTGGCGCTCCAAGAGGCGCTGGTCACTAACGACAGGTGTATTCGTGTGCGCAACGATTGCATCAAAGCTCACAGCGTGTGGCAGTGTCACGACACAGTGCTGCGTCGGCATAAGCACCAAATACCGCTTGTGCTCCATAAGCTGTTCTTCCAGCGACAAGCGGGCGGTAGGCAACATGGCCATCTCAGGAATGAGTGTTTCTGACACGCCCTCAGAACTACTGCTAGTGGAAAATGTGCTACTTGCAACAGATTCTGAAGTACTTTTGCTGGTGGAATCTGCACGCATATGAGAGATTTCAGATTCACCCATGCCAAAGAAACCTGGGTCGCCCTGGAGAGCTTGTCCGGCAGAAGAAGCGCTGGCACTGCCTTTCGCTTGCGCAATTGCCTTCCCTTCTCCACCTGCTTCGCTTCGCGAAAAATTGCGCAAATGCCCGATCGTATATCCAACAACGGTTGGCTTATCCAGCGCATCAATCGTCTCATCGTAACGAATGCGCCCGTTATACACTCGCTGCACGACAAGCTCAGCATCTTCATCGCTCAGAGCAAAGAAGACCTTGGTCGCCGTTGAACCAAGAACGGATCCTCGTACCTTGATGCCAGCTTCATCCAACTGCGCGATACTTTGATGCGAGAGAATCATGCGCAAGCCAAACTGCCTGAGCTTATCGATACCTGTCGCAATATCGTCGTTGAGGTAGCGATCACACTCGTCGATATAGCAGTAAAATTCACGCGGCTTACGTCCATTGATGGTGTAGCGCTCACGTGCTCGCATTGTCAGGTTATTGAGTAGCAACCTGCCAAGAATTTTGCTTTCCGTGTCCGTCAGACCAGCTGGATCCATCCCTGTATGGACAAGGATGGTTGCTCCCTCATCCATCGCTTTCTTGAAGTCAAAGGAACTCTTCCGCTGCCCTACGATGCACGAGAGCGTCGCACTAGAAAAGCGTGCCAGGCGATTGGTCGGCGCTTCCATGAAGAGCTCGAAGTCACTGCGCCGCTTACCATCAAACTTCCGCCACTCCTCACGGATTGCCTGTGAGTTAGAACGCTCATACAGAGCGCGACGCTCGTCCATGCGGTCGTAATTCGTAAAAATATGGCTATCACATAGCGTCAGGTTATTCTCAGCAAGCACATGAAGAATGTGCCGCATCACGTGATTGTAGCGTGGCTGGCTGTCAAGGTTTTCACCGCCTTGGATCGACGCGATAGCAAGCATTGTCGCGTCCACGGCGTGTCCAATACGCGTGAGGCGGTCTCTCGCACTTTCGCCTGCAATAGGCTCTACTTCCAGCGGGTTAAAGGCAAAGGTGTGTGTGGGATGATTGGGATTCAGCAGCAGTACTTTTCGCGAACGGAGATATCCGTTTTGGATGATCCACTTCGTCAGGTCATTGTAGAGATTCCCAGCAGGATCAATAAGCAATAACCCGTGCCCCTTGATGATGTCCTGGCGTATGCATGCCTCCAGGAACTTCGTCTTTCCACCCCCAGGTCGCCCCAGAACCTGCATATGATACTGCCGCAAAGCAGGAGGAAAGAGAAAAGACTGCGTTGGATCATTCTCGTACTGCAGCGCTGAAATAGGATGCGATGCATGAACAGATGTCGGAACACGTGAAAGGTACTGTCGCGGTGTTTTACCAGCGACTGCAGTGCCTGGTCGTGTGATCCTCTTATACACTATGAATCCCCTGCTTCATCATTTCATAGGAGTCCTCAATCTGTTGTAAGTTGAGAAAATCCTGCGAGCCCTCTGACAGATCAGGCTCCCGGCCCTGCCTTCTAATGCGCGCATAGAACTCCGCAACCTTCTCCTCACACATCTCATCAATTTCCTTGATGACCTCTTGTATCTCTTGCTGTTCTTTTATGTATGCACGACGAGCTTCTCGCCGTGCTTGCAGTTTCTTCTTCGTTTGCTCCTTAAGGAGATCTTTCTTCGTTTTACCCTTGTTCTTTTCGTATTCTCTGAGGGCGTCTTGTGCCTTCAGTTGTGCAAGTTTGTTCTGCGCGGCAAGCGTTTCTTGCCGTATAGAATCTTGCTCTTTCTCAAAGCGCTCACTATCGAGCGCACGACTTGCGGTTATACGCGATGCATGTATGAGGTCAGAGTCAGCATCAAGGATTGCTCGTAAGTTTTTACCTTGAATGCGATTTCCAACCTTCGCCGCAGCGATGTACGCCTCACCCGCTTCCGCAACAGCCTCAAAGAGCTTGCGCTGCGCATCGACATTACGCCGTTGCAGAAACCGAAGGAAGACGGATCCTTTTCCAGGAATCTGGAGCCTAAACGGCTCATCATCCACACCTTGCAAGACACCGATATCATGCGGGATCAATTGGTTCTTCCCCTCGCGATCTACGAGATCACCCTCACTCATTGTCCCATCACTCACAGCCCTATCCTCGTTCTGCGCCATTGACCAAATAGCGATATTGTGCTATATTTAATACAAGCATGACACTATGTTGTAGGTGGATTCAGGTGCGCTACTAAGCGCATGAATCCCCCAACAACCAAGTGAAATCATCATGCTTATTGTCCTTTTTCAAACTGTTGCCTTTATTCTCGTTGCTCTCCTTGCACTCGCTGCGATCAGGGCGCTGTGGATGACTATCGAATTCACCATCGGCCCTGTAAACCCACTAAAAAAATCACCACAGTCGACAGAAATCGGTGGTGCATTTGCAACCTACGACTCTCGAGACATGACGGACGCTGAGTATTGTCAAAAGACTCATCAACATGAAATCGATCGCAAAGCTATGGCGTACGAGCGAGCTGAGATCGAGTTTTCTATGGAAATTGAGCATCGAAAAAGAATGCGACAAATTGCCGGAGAAGCGCACCGCGTAAAAGAACCAACTCAATCCCATACTCCTCATGTTGTCGGCAGCTCTACAACAGCATCCGCAAAGAAGCCAAAAAAAACGAGGGAAGCGAAAAATGGGGAAGCGCGAGCACCATACCAACGCATCACCAAGCCAACATCAGAACATCTGAAGCGGTTGGAAACGCTCAAGCAACAACGAAAACGCACAACAAAAGCCGGTGAAGTCACTCGTATACGCCTCCATTGAGAGGAAAATATCGACAGAGATCGCGCATCGGCATTAGCCTCTTGAAGACATCTCATTGGATGTCTTTTTCTTATTCCACATGATCAAATTTTCGCTTACGTTCACGCAATTTCTCAATGTTTTCGTACTTCTTCAACATCTCCGCCTCTTCATCAAGCATCTTACTCATCTTCCGAGCGCGTCTACTCTGCACTTCGTAGTGAATCCCATCAGCCCAAGTATTTACAGCCTTGAATGGCCTCTGTACAGAGGCAAAAATACCATCAGCAATCTCCTCATTGAATGCTTTCTGGTAACGCGACGCATGTAAACCAGCTTCGGCACCGTGCCTCTGTGTCAATGCGCCACCCGACACAACAAAATAGTAAAAGATGTCATAGGCAAAAATAAGTAGACCAGGTAGTGCAAGAAGCACGAGAACAGGCCAGATGTAGTTGATTGCAATCACACCTAGAACTATAGCGAAGAATGGCGCGCCTACGCTCCACATGAAGACGAGAAAAACAATACCGCCGATTATGGCTATAAGTACATTGCCAGAATTTAGTGATGCATCGAAAGCGCTCATTGCCAGCAGTAGCAGTACATAAAGGATGACTGTGACAACGACGCCAAAAATGACGCCTGTGACAATCTTAATGCCGACGCGATACGACAGATCCCAAAACGACGGTGTAAAAAGCGCTACACCTGCAATGATCAGGTACGGAATAAAAAGCATTGGTGTTGTTACAAATTTTTTGGCGACCCCCATGCCAAATTCTGTGCGCCGTACAACATCGAGCCAACCGCTATTACTTTGCTTCAGCTTCTCCTCAGGCTGAAATGTACTCTGTTCCGCTCGCACATTACGTTGATCACGCTGTGACGCTCTGGGTGACCCTTGTTGTGTAATTGCGACTTCTGCGGCTGACATGTTCGTTTGAACGGCAGTAGTGCGTGAGGCAACATTTATCGGTTTCAGATCAATGATGACAGGCGTGATCTTATCCTTGAGTGTGACTGTCCTTCTAGCAGTTGCGTAGCCTGGTGCGTCAACTTCAATGTCATACGACTTACCGAGAGGCAACTCCATTAGCGGTGTGTATTGGGGTCTAATGTTCATAATTCGCACACGGGCATGCGCAGGCGAGGCCTTCACATGGAGCTTTCCAGTGTTGGCTACAGGTGCCTCTGCAAGCGTCGTCTTTCTGTTTTGCTCTCTGACTGTAGCAACAAATTTCTTGAGTCCTGGGTAAAGGGAATCTAGAGGCCGCATTGCCTTGCGACTTGCAATACGTGATGAGTGAAGCCATCCGCCACCTAGCGTATTCTGTTGCTTGTCGACGACGAAAATAAAATCTCGATTACGACGACGACCCAATGAAATGAGAAGTGCACCCTTACTCACCCTGAACTTATCGCGCCCATTAAAGCCTTCTGAGAAACGATATTCGTGGCTAGTCATTGTTATGACCTGCCCCACCTCACCGTCATACAGTTCCTCATTTGTAGGGAACTCTGCCCCACTCATTACCTGACCACACAGCATTAACTGCAGTAACAGAAAAATCCATTTCACACCGTAAAACCCCGCTTTATCGGTCTACAGATCGAGAACTACTGTTGACATATACAGTATTATGCACTATAATACATTAACCCAAGTTGTGGGCTGGATCAAGTGTCTCATGGGCCTTTGATCCCACCCATAAACGAGGAATCATCATGCCCAGTACCTTAGTCAGTGTTGCAATAGCTATCGTTATTCTATCTGTGACCTACATCTTGTGGAACGTAATTTTGGATCATTTTGCATCGAAAAATTTGCGAAGACACAACGAAGACATGGAATACCGCATACAAAACGGCCCTGCTATTGTGCGAGAAAGACGCGAGCGGATCGCTGCGTCAAACCTCGACACGATGCGGATTGACCTTGAGGCAAGGCAGATAGCGTACGAAATGGAATTACAACATCAGCAGCGACTGAGAGACCTGGATCACCAGTACGGTGTACCTGGCGAAACAAGAGAACCGCGTGTTGTTGGTGAATCATCAACCACCGAAAAAACCAGAGTGGATCTCAGACGTTTGCACTGACACGATTGGTGGCAACGCCACCCAATAAAAAAGCATCATCACAATGGTGATAGATGCTTTTTCTTTCTCTATTTAGCTACTTGTGTGCAAAACGTATGTTGTCAATTAATAATGCAGAATTATGATTATCAGGAAGACCGATTTGCTCTGCCAAAAGTGCCGGACGAATAGAAATTAGCATATGGTATCTTCCTGGTCTAACGGGGAGATCAAACTCCTTTGATTTCCAACCAGTCCAATCGACTGTATCGTCACCGTCAGGCAAATTAACACCACTCAATGGCAAAAACTCAACGTCACTTGACGCACCGACACCAAATCTCAAAGCAAATATGTCGTCACGCTGCGCAAAATCAGGATCGAAAAAGTCTTCATAGAAGTCTTCATGAAATATGGAAATAGAAAATTGATCATTAGTAAGTTCATCTCCAATATTTTCGGGATTTTCCTCTGTGACGAATGCGTAATCAAACGAAAAAGGAAGGCTCGTTACGCCTTCCTTTACTTCAAATTCCTGCTCAATGCCTGCACTCCCGTCAACGTAAGTACTGCCTCTTGTTCTGGTTTGCAGAACCGCCATCATATTTCTGTCAGTTGCATTCACTACTCCAAGTCTACTGGATGTGGTTACTAAGCCCTGACCGAAACTGGTAGTCTTCCAATGAATATCTATTGAAGCCTCGAAGCTTCCATTGAACACCGCTTCTGCAATATCCAATCGCTTAAAATTATTGAAGCCTAATTGTCCAAGATCAAAATCATCAACTTCAACCGCAGTCTCTTGTAATATTTCTTCAACTTCTTGCGCTGACAATCCTCTGTGCTTAGACATTAAAAGCGCAGCAGCTCCAGAGACCGAAGGAGCTGCTTGCGAAGTTCCACTGTCTTCATCATATGACCCTTGGCTTACCGGGACAGTAGAATATATTTTCACCCCTGGTGCGGCAATAGCGACCCAATCACCGAATTGACTACTATTTGCCTTATTATCGTTATGGTCAGTAGACATCACTGTAAATGCCTCATCACATCCACCTGGATAATTCCTCAGGGATGTTCCTGCATTTCCCGCAGCAGCTACCACTAGCACATTCTCGTCATAGGCTGTTTTTATTGCACGACACATCCCAGCAATTGTCTGGCTACTATTTGCTATTTTTTCAGCCAGGCAGTCTTCTGGATCACCAAAGCCAAATGCAATTCTTGCGGTACAATATCTGTCCTCTTTTTCCGCATCGATTTCAAGACTAAGATTTATAATTCTCGCGCCATGATCAATTGCCCACCTAATCGCATTAGGGAGCACACCAGGCATCGATTCTCCGAGATCATTAAATATCCTGATTGGCATTATTTTGCTTTCAAAAGCGATGCCTTGCGCCAAAGAATCTAGACCCGCTGCCAAAATGCCAGCCACGTGTGTTCCATGCCCAAGCCCATCGACCCTCTCACTTTCTTCATCTGTATAGTTTCTGCCACCTACGAGCCTATTTTTAAATGCAGGATGGCTCTCATCTATACCAGAATCAATTACAGCAACAACAATTCCCTTACCTTGAGAAAAGTGCCAAGCTTCATTAGCTCTAGTTAGATCTAAATGATACTGGTCTTGTATTGAAGCAGAATCAGGCAAAGCTGAATTGAGTTTTATATTGAAGTATTCAGCATCAGCAAAGCGCACAATGCTTGATTCTTGGATTTCGGATAATGTTGCAAACATTTCTTCTGGACTTGAAAACGGTTCGCTGAATTCAACTCGATATACATTCACAGATGGGGTGTGATGAACCACATTTATCGGATATTGCGCAACAAGCTGATTGAACGCTGGCTCTCTAACTCCTTCATGCAACATTATACTTACAAATTTGCTAGAAACTTGAACACCATCAATCGTAAAGCTGTTGGTATCTAACTCTTGCTGCGTGAGGCCAGTGAATTCTAGTGAGTAGCTAGTCACACAAATTTCAGTTGTATTTGCTGATGACACCTCTACTTCATTCACGATTGCTATAGCTTGATATACAAAGCAACTACCAGGCTCATACCCCACATTGTTGATTTCTATCATCGTAGAGTATGTGTAGTCATCTGCAACCTCATCACCACCAATGCCTTGGTCATTTACTATGAAGCGCTCCTTGGTTTTCATATCTTCAACGTATGATGCGGACACTTTGTCAACGTCCTTTCCATACAACCGAACAATAAAACGTACTGATTCAGTTGTATTATCATTGATGGCTGATACACCACCTATTATCGTCGGCTGCACCATAGTTTCTGCAACGGATGTGTCACTAACTGAAACTATTCGCGATATCTGGACGGCATCATTTCCTGATGCGTCACTAGCATCGTAGAACACAATGTAGTTTCCAGTGAAACTGGAGTCTACTTGATCGCCACTAACGATAATTTCTGTAGAAATATCCTCATCCACGTCATCGCTAGCAATGGCACCTGGATCAATGAATGTCTCACCAAGATTCAAGGTTAGAGGGTTATCACCCAGCAAATTGATGATGGGTGGTGTTGTGTCTGGTGTGTCTGGTGTGTCTGGTGTGTCTGGTGTGTCTGGTGTGTCTGGTGTGTCTGGTGTGTCTGGTGTGT
>NZ_JBQYLE010000023.1:0-31622 GCF_052681095.1 Granulosicoccus sp. 3-233 | reverse complement strand
GAACTGGGCGAGCCCTTCCGCCGCGATGCGATGAAGAAGCCTGTGAGTGTTGCCGGTATTGACGCTGCAGACATGCAGGTTCAAGAACCGAGCTGACATTGAGCACTTTCTCTCCAAAGGTGTGGGCCGAACAGCAGTTCGGCCCGCTTGAGCATCTCGGACAGGGTATTGCGGTGTCGGCAGTCATCGGCATCTGCGCGCAATTCCTGTCCGAGCACTATGGGGCACCAGCGATGCTGATGGCCCTGTTGCTGGGCATCGCCTTCAACTTCCTGTCGGAAGAAGGGCGCTGTGCGGCGGGTATCGGCTTCACGGCGAAGACCGTGTTGCGCATGGGGGTAGCCTTGCTGGGTGCTCGAATCAGTGTCGAATTGCTGATTGGCCTGGGTTGGGAGTTGATACTTCTGGTCATCCTCGGTGTGGCGGCAACCATTGCCTTTGCTCTGTTGGGAGCTCGTGTACTGGGGCGTGGCTGGCGTTTCGCCTTGCTGACAGGCGGCTCTGTGGCAATCTGTGGTGCCTCGGCTGCCATGGCCATTGCAGCGGTTCTACCGAAAAACGAACATTCGGAACGTAATCTGCTCTTCACGGTACTGGGGGTGACGGTACTCAGCACCATTGCCATGATTGCCTATCCGATCATCGCTCAATCCTTCGGTCTGGATGATCGTGCCATTGGTGTCTTCCTCGGAGGAACCATTCACGATGTCGCGCAGGTTGTCGGTGCCGGTTTCTCGGTTTCCGAATCGGCTGGAGAAACTGCAACTCTGGTCAAGTTGATCCGGGTGAGCATGTTGGCCCCGGTAGTGCTGATCATGGCCTTGCTGTTTCGAAACATGGAAAGCGAGGGTGAGGATCCGGACAAGCCGGCCGCCAGGCCACCGCTGATTCCTGCATTTGTCGTGGCCTTTCTTGTTTTTGCGACTCTGAACTCGATTGGCCTGATTCCGGCGATGGTTTCCCAGTTTCTCGGTGACGTGTCTCGCTGGGCGCTGCTGATTGCCATTGCTGCCGTGGGAATGAAGTCCTCCTTGAAAACCATTTTCAATGTGGGAGGGCAGGCTATACTGCTGATCGTGGCCGAAACGATATTTCTCGGCGTATTCATATTGATAGGACTGGCATATCTTCAATGAGTATCATCGAATCCCTGATTGATCAGGCGCGTGGCAGCGATCAACGGATCGTCTTGTCGGAAGGGGAAGACCCGAGAATTGTCGAGGGTGCCGTGAGGGCGCTGGCCGATGATATTGCAATCCCTGTTCTACTGGGTAATGCGAGTCGTGTGGAGGTGCTGTTGAAGCAGTTCGGTGAATCGGCAGATCGGATTCAGATCATTGATCCAGCCACGTCGGACAAGACCGATGACTATGCACAGGCCTACCATGCATTGAGATCTCACAAGGGCATGGATGCCGCTACCGCCGGGAAGGACATGCAAGGCAATCCCCTGGTGTATGCCGCCATGATGGTTCGGCAGTCAGATGCAGATGCCACCATCGGAGGGGCGGTACACACCACCGGCGACACGGTTCGAGCTGCCTTGCAGATCATTGGCAAGGCAGAAGGCGTCAGCACTGTATCCAGCTTTTTTCTGATGCTGCTGGAACAGGCACATCACGGCGAGCCTCGGACTCTGTTGTTTGCCGATTGCGCACTGTTGGTGCAACCGACAGTGGAAGAATTGGCGCAGATCGCAGTGTCTTCTGCGCGATCCTGCAAGGCGCTGACCGGAAACGAGGCGCGGGTTGCCATGCTGTCGTTTTCAACGGCAGGAAGTGCACGGCATCCGCGTGTTGCCGAAGTGGCTGCTGCCACGGCTCGTGTTCGTGAACTGGCTCCGGAGTTGCTGGTCGATGGGGAATTGCAGTTCGATGCAGCCTTCGTGCCGCAGGTAGCTGCCAGCAAGGCGCCTGATTCACCCCTGGCAGGTGCAGCCAATGTTCTGGTATTTCCCAGTCTGGAGGCTGGCAATATCGGCTACAAGATCGCCCAGCGAATCGGTGGTGCCGATGCCATTGGTCCCATACTGCAGGGTCTGGCCAGGCCAGCCAATGATCTGTCCCGAGGTTGTTCGGCCGATGATGTCTACAAGCTGATGGCGGTGACCAGCGTTCAGGCCATGGCTGGCTGAGCGTCAGACAAATGTGATGCTGCCGTGCAAACGATGATGGGGTTGATCCCGATCACGTGGATCGCGGCAGCGTCACCTCAGTGTGGGGCCTGGTAACGAGGCTCCTCATAGCCCTTGACGGGAGGCTCGACCGGCTTGGGAAACGTCTGACGCTCGATCATGCGACGCACCTTCGGTGGCTCGGATCCCTGGTGCAAGGCGTGAAGCCGTTCGGATACCCCCGAGTCGGAGACAGTGCGACGCTGATTGTGGCGAATGTACTCCACCCAGGTTGCCACGTAGTACTTTTCCGTCCAGATATTGGGTGTTTCCAGGTCGCGAAGGAGTGACCAGCGGCGCGCGCCGTCGCGCAATCTGACGCGCCGACGTGCTGCCATGGCCTCCAGAAAGGCCGGGATATCGTCTTCGGCGATATCGAAATCCACGGTCACCATGATGGGGCCGGTGCGCTGTGTCAGCTGGACGGCCAGAGTCGGTTCGATGAACCTGTTCAGAGGATCGAGATTCAGACGATCGAATTCCGGCAAGGGCAATCGATAGCCGATCACGCTTCCCAGCACCAGAGTGCCAGCCGAGATCAGCAATGCCGTGTGCAGGCCATGCTGCTCGGCTACCAGTCCCCAGATCCAGCTGCCGGCTGCCATGCCTCCGGCGTTGGCCGTCATGTAGAAAGACAGGGCGCGCCCGACTACCCAGCGTGGCGTGGAAAGCTGCAGTGACACATTCAGCAAGGCATTGGTCGTGACCCAGCAGGCACCGCACACTAGCAGGGCCAGGGCGGCGAGGAGCATGTTGGGCGCGACTGACAGAAGCACAACCCCCAGCGCCATGCCTGCAAAAGTGGTGCGTACGATGGTCTCGTTGTTGAAGGCGGCACGTATTCTTGCATTGTTGAGAGCCCCGCCGACAGCACCCAGTCCGAATAGTCCCAGCAGAAAGCCATAAGTGGATGCACTGCCGTCCAGCATGTCTCTGGCCACCAGCGGCAGCAATGCCAGTACCGACACCCCGGTCACGCCAAACAGGAAGCCGCGCAGAATGATGCGCAACAGATTGGGGGACAGGCCGACGTAGCGAATGCCGGCGGCGGCTGCCTGCCCGAATCGCTCGCGTGGCAACGTGCGTTCGATGGGGGGGCGCGTCCACAGTGCCAGCGCCAGTATCATCGCCAGATAGCTGACAGCGTTGAGACTGAAGGCAGCGGTGGCGCCAGCAGCGACAATGATCAGTCCGCCCAGTGCCGGGCCGACACTGCGCATGAGGTTGAAGGACATGCCATTGGCCATGACTGCAGCCGGTACCTGCTCGCGCGGGACGATGTCTCCCACCGAGGCTTGCCAGGACGGGTTGTTGAGTGCGGTGCCGCAGCCGATGAGGAAAGTGAAGACCAGTAGTGACCAGGGTGTGAGCACACCGAAGAAGGTTGCCAGCGTCAGGCCAATCGACACGACCAGCATCAGCGTCTGTGCCACCATCATGATGCGACGTCTGTCGTAATTGTCTGCCAAAACGCCTGCTACCAGTGACAACGCCATGATGGGCAAGGTGGTGGAGGCGGTCACCAATGCCACCATGTGTTCCGAATCGGTCAGGGTCGTCATGGTCCAGCCGGCGGCGACTGCCTGCACCAGGCCTCCCAGGTTGGAGATCAGGGTGGCCATCCAGAGTGAACGGAATACCGGATTGCCGAAAGGTGCCAGCGCTGAAGGTTTGGCCGGAGGCGTATTGGCCGATTGTGCCAGGTGTTGTGAGTCAGCTTCCTTTTGCATGGCGTGCTGCTGAAAAGCTCCCGAGGTGATGACAAAGTGCCTGAGCCGGCACCAGCACTCTTACTCTAACAAGTCACAGACAAGTAATACAGTGCAGATTTTTCGCCCGGACCCTTGCCGACGAAAAACTCAGCGAACGAGGCACTCGAAATAGGTCAAGTGGCCATGCCAGTGCTGATGATGTCAGTTGGCGCGACGCCTTGATCGCGGAATCTCGCTATTCTGTTGTTCGATGAACTTGAGCAGTTCGGGGAATGCCGTGAGTTGTTCGACTTCGCGTTCCAGTGGGCCAAGGTGTTCGATCATGGCGGATTCGGCAGCATCCGGATCACCGGCACTGATACTGTCCACGATCTTTTGATGTGCTTTCAGTACGCGACTGCCGTGCCGTAGTTGGTATTCGCGTTTCAGATGGCGGATGCGGTAGACCTCGGACTGGGTGCGGCGAAGCACGTTCCAGACACCGGCGATTCCGGCTATGCGGAATATGGACTCGTGCAGTCGTTCGTCCAGCTGGAAGAACCTGGAGTAGTCATCATCCTTCAGTGCGTCCGTCTGCAATTCGATGATGTCGTTCAGGTTTTCATCGGACTGATAATTCGAGAACCTTTCCGCTGCACGTCGGGCAGAGCCGATTTCCAGCTGCAGACGAATGAAGCAGGCTTCAATGTAGGTGCTGATGCGTACCGGGGTTACATAGGTACCGCTCTTGGGCACGACATAAACCAGTCCGGCTTCCTCCAGGCGAATCAAGGCCTCGCGAACCGGTGTGCGACTTGCATTCAGGGCTTCTGACAATTCCTTTTCGGACAGGAGCTGGCCTGGAAGCAGGCGAGTGGTGGTAATCAGTTCCCAGAGTACCCGGTGAATCTGATTGACCATGCTCTCGTCCGAGCTCAGCGAAATGTCTTTGAACAATTCCGAAAACAGCTGGAAATTTGCTGATGATCTGGTTCTGGCCATTCCTTTTTGTCAGACGTATATGTCTATATTTACAGGGGTTTCAGCATAACAGAATAAGCAATACCTGATCGGATCAGGTATTGCTCTCAACTGTCAAGTCCGACACACGGCAATGTGTGTTCGCGTGTGCCGACTTGCGTCCTTGGTGTGCACCCGAAGGCTCTGGCCAACGGATGTCAGGTTTTCTCGGCCTCGGGTTGTGCCAGAGGTTTGCGGATGGCCAGAAAATAGACGAAGACCAGAGTCAGAACCAGGAAGAACAGGCTGTCGAGATTGGTCAGGAATGTCATCGGATTGCCTTGCGACAGGGTCAGCGAGCGACGCAGGAATTCCTCCAGATTGGGACCCAGGATGAATCCCAGCAGCAGGGTGATGACCGGAAAGCCGCGCTTGCGCAGGTGGTAGGCGAGAATGCCCATGGCCAGGGTCATCATCATCTGAAAAGTGGAGAAGGTGGCCACATAGCTGCCAACAACCGATAGCAGGCCGATGGCTGCGTACAGGACATCCTTGCGAATGGACACGATACGGATGAAGAATGGACCCAGCAGATACAGTGTCAGGGGGATGAGCACCACGGCACTGAACAGCAGCGCTGCCAGCATGGGAGCAATCAGTCCAGCCTGGTCTGACATCAGCTGTGGTCCCGGTTGTATTCCATTGATGACCAGTACCCCCAGAACGATGGCCGTGATGGGGTCGCCGGGAATGCCGAAGGTCAGCATCGGTACCAGCGCACCACCACAGACGGCATTGTTGGCGCTCTCTGCCGCTGCAATACCCTGAGGATTGCCCTTGCCGAAGCTCTGTGGTTCTCTGGATGTCCTGACTGTCTCGATGTAGGCCAGAAAACCGCCCATGGAACCACCGGCACCCGGCAAGGTGCCTACGGCATATCCGATGAGGCTGGAGCGTAGATAGCACGCCAGACCAACTTTCCTGATATCGGACAGCGGTGGCAGGAAATCCCGTCGCCGGACCTTGGGCATCGACTTGACCGCTTCGCGAAGATGCTGTGCCTGCCGTGCCAGATCGGTCTGCGTGAGAATCTCACTCACGGCAAAGGCACCGATGATCACGGGCATCAGTTCGATGCCGGAGGTCAGGTCCGCCAGTCCGAAGGTGAATCGGGTGACTGGTACCATGGTATCCAGACCGATGGTGGCGAGCATGAGACCCAGGCAGGCAGCCATGGCTCCCTTGACCACGTTGCCGCGTTGTGCGATCACGATGACGATCATGGCAAACAGCAACAGCGAGAACTTGCCGGTGGTCTTGACCAGCAGGGACAAGTCGGCGATGACCGGCGCCAGCAGAATCAGCAGCAAGGCGCCAACCGCACCACCGAACATGGAGGCGATGGCTGCATGACCCAGTGCCAGCGCGCCCTTGCCTTTCTGATGCATCGGGTAGCCGTCAAGCGCTGTCATCATGGATGAGGGGGCACCCGGAATATTGATGGTGATCGCCGTGATGCTGCCACCGCACATGCCTGCCATGTAGATGCTGGCGCAGGCCATCAGGGCGGTGGTGACATCGAGGCTGTAGGTCAGTGGCAGCAGAAGCGCCAGCGCCAGCGTGGCGGTCAACCCGGGGATGGCTGCGAATATGGTGCCTATCAGAAAACCGCAGACAACATAGGTCAGGGTAAGTGGGTCGAGCAGTTTGGAAAAGCTGAGCAGTACCAGTTCGATGAATTCCACGATCAGCTCCACAATCCGGGCAGGCGCACATTGAAGGCCTGTGTGAACAACAGATAGGCGCCCAGAGACGTGGCCAGAGCCATCAGGAATTTGGAGGGCAATCTTGTTCGATCTGAAAAGATCAGGATGATGGAAAGAACATAAGCGGTAGCCGAGAACACATAGCCGATCTGCTGAAATACAAGAATGAAAAAGGCTGTGGCTGCCGTGATCAACAGTACCCGGTATCGTGCGATACCCGCAGGCGAGTCAGATTCTTCATCATTGTTCGCCTCTCGTGCGGCTCGCCCTACGAGAATCAGGCTGAGCAGGACTGCCAGTGTTCCGAGAATCGACGGGAAGAAGGAGGGCGAGAGTCTGCCATCGACGATGGATGGACCCAGGCCCCTGGCAGTCACCAGGTAGCCGGTGGAGAAAATAAGCAAAAGAATGGGGAAAGCGGCCTTTTTCATACTCTGCATTGTCTGTCCCGTACTCGTCTGTCACAGGGTAAGAGGGAAGCGTCGCCGCCGGATGGCAGCGACGCTGATAACGAACCGGGCTCTACAGTCCCAGCTCGTCCATGACGCCGAAGGTCGTGGACTGCAGATTGTCTACCCAGCCCTGTACTTCGGATGCTCCCAGCCAGCTGGGTGTGACCCCGACCTTGGTGATCCAGGTCTGGAATTCCTCGCTGTCATAGGCGCTCTTGTAGATGGATTCCAGGCCGGCGATGACGTCATCCGGAGTCTTGGCTGGTGCTGCCAGCACGATGAAGCTGCCGGTTTCCAGCTCGATTCCCTTTTCACTGATGGGCGGAACATCCGGATAGGAGGGGTTCTGCTCGGAGGAGAGTTCGATCACACCCGTGACGTCACCGGATTCGATGATCCCGTTGAAGTCGCCCAGACTGGATATGGCGGCCACGATTTCTCCCGACAGCAAGGCTTCCGTTTCGGCGGCGGAAGAGCCGGGGTAGGCAATGACGTTGAATTCCACACCGGCAGCTTCCTGCAGTCGCTTGACGGCAAGGTAGGGTCCCGAGCCTTCTGGCGCGACGCCGATGCGGACTGTGCCGGGCTCGGCCTTCGCTGCCGCAATCAGTTCTTCATAGGTGGTGATGCCGGAACTCTTGGAAACCACAATGGCATCGGCTTCCTTGGTGATCCTGGCAATGTAGCGCATGTTGTCCAGCGAGTAGCCCGGCACCATCTGGCCGCGAGGCAGAGTGATGATGCTGTCGTAAGTCAGTGCGGCAATGGTGTGCCCATCGGGACGCGCCTTGCTCATCTGCATCAGACCGGTAGCGGTCACCGCCCCGCCGATGTTCTCGACGAATATGGACTTGTCGATGTCCTGTTCCGCAATGCTGTTGATCTTTCGCGAAATACCGTCAACGCCACCACCGGCAGGCCAGGGCACGATGTATCGGATATCTCGGGTGGGAAAGTCAGCAGCGATGGTGCTACCGGCGACGGCCATCAACATGGCTATCGTGCTCAGCTTGCGCAGCATGTTTTTCCTGATCATTGTTCGGTATTGCTCCTGTAGTGATCCTGTGAGGGTGGGTTCGGCATGCAGTGCATTGTCGAACCCTTGCCTGTCGTGCTTTTGAAGATTGCGATATCATGTATACTAGATTGCGCAAACAAGCATACCATTATAAAAATTCAGTGCAAGGTCTCTGAACTCTCAACCACGTTGCCCGATCACTCATTGCCAGGCGAGGATCAGGTAGCCCTGATGATCTGAACCCAGTTGAAGCTTATGAATACACTTTCCAGTGATACCCGGAACAAGTTGTCGGGAGTCAGCGCCGCTACCCTGTGTACCGCCCTGTACAAGCGCGGTCTGCGGAACCAGACACTGCAGGATGTGCATCCCTTGCGTGCGGGTCGTGGCAACATGATCGGGCCGGCCTATACGCTACGGTACATTCCGGCGCGCGAGGACCTGAATCAGCTGGAGGTCTTCCGAGATCCGGAACACCCTCAGCGTGTGGGTGTCGAAAAGTGCCCGGAAGGCTCGGTCATGATCATGGATAGCCGCAAGGATGCTCGAGCTGCTTCAGCCGGCAGCATTCTGGTGACGCGTCTGATGGTTCGCGGAGCGGCCGGCGTGGTCACGGATGGTGGTTTTCGAGACAGTGCCGAAATCGCCGATCTCGATATTCTGTCCTATCACCAGCGGCCTTCGTCTCCCACCAACCTGACATTGCATCAGGCGATTGATCTCGATGTGCCCATCGCTTGCGGTGATGTCGCGGTCTGGCCCGGAGATATCGTATTTGGTGATGATGAAGCCGTGGTGATCATTCCGGCCGGCATCGTTGACGAAGTTGCCGCAGAGGCTGTGGAAATGACCTGTTTCGAGGATTTCGTGACCGAGCGTGTTGCTGCCGGTGCCAGTATTCGTGGTTTGTATCCGGCCACGGACCCTGCCAATCTGGAGCTGTTCGCTGCCTGGCGAGCGGAAAACAATCGCTGAGTGCCGAGTGCCGAGTGCCGAGTGCCGAGTGCCGAGTGCCGAGTGCCGAGTGCCGAGTGCCGAGTGCCGAGTGCCGAGTGCTGAGTACCGAGTGCTGAGTAATAATCTCGATGGTCACGCACCGGGTGTGCGTGACCATCGACGTATCGGCTTGCCGGTATATTGCGTGGCTGTGATCCGCTAGAGTTCACCTGCGTAGTGGCACAGGACATCAGCACCATTGATGGTCTTGCGCTCGGGAGACTTGGACGTGCACAGCTCGGTAGCATGAGGACAGCGAGCGGAGAAGCGGCAACCGGTGGAGCTTGATGTTCCATCCTTGAGCTTGACGCGTCCGCGCTTCCGGTCTCTGGCGCGAGGGTCCGGAATGGGTACGGCGCTCAACAGGGCTCGGGTGTAGGGGTGACGGGGGTTGTTGAACAGTTCATCGGCGGTCGCCAGTTCGACAATCTGCCCCAGATACATGACGGCGATTCGGTCGCAGATGTGCTCAACGACCGCCAGGTCATGAGCAATGAAGACATAGGTCAGTTCGAACTGCTCCTGCAGATCCTGTAGCAGATTGAGGGTCTGCGCCTGGATCGACACGTCAAGAGCGGACACTGCTTCGTCGGCAATGATCAGCTCGGGTTGGGTGGCCAGCGCGCGGGCGATGCCCAGGCGTTGCCGTTGCCCACCGGAAAATGCGTTCGGATAGCGAAGCAGATATTCCGGCCGCAGGCCCACCCTTTCCAGCAGATCGGCCACGCGATCGGACAATGCCTTGCCGCTGAGATTTTCCGATTTGCGCAGGCACTGGCCGACAATGTCGAGCACTCTCAGGCGCGGGTTGAGGGAAGATTGCGGGTCCTGGAATACCATTCTCAGGTCACGCCAGACAGCTCGCAACTCCTGTGCATCACAGCTTGTCAGTTCGACTGTGCCACGACTCTTGCGATTGAAGGTGACCGTGCCGCTGGTCGGATCGAGAATGCGCATGATGCATCGACCCAGGGTTGTCTTGCCACTGCCGCTTTCACCGACGATGCCCAGCGTTTCTCCGCGGTAGACCTTGAAGCAGGCATCGTCGACCGCCTTCACCACGTCGACATTGCCTCCGAAGAATCCGCCACCGCTGACGAATTGCATGTTCAGGTTTTCGACTTGCAATATGGTATCAGTCATTGACTGTCTCCCTGGAATGCAGAAAACAGGCGACCTGTGAACCCTCATGTTCAACCAGAGCGGGTTGTTTCCTGTCGCATACAGAAGGCATGTAGCTGTCGCAACGGGTGCGGAAGGTACATCCCGATGGAGTGGCCAGGGGATGCGGCACCATGCCACGAATGGCGGGCAGGCGCTTTCTTCGGGCCGCTCCGATGCGCGGAACGGAGTCGAGCAAGGCTCGGGTATAGGGGTGCTGCGGGTTTTCGAAGATCGAATAGACATCGCTCTTCTCAACCACCTTGCCCATGTACATCACTGCCACATCTTCTGCCACCTCGGCGACCACTCCCAGATCGTGGGTTATCAGCATGACTCCCATCTCCAGCTCTTCCTTGAGCTCATCAATGAGATCCAGTATCTGTGCCTGAGTGGTCACGTCCAGCGCCGTGGTGGGTTCGTCGGCAATCAGCAGTCGTGGCCGACAGCTGAGTGCCATGGCGATCATGGCGCGTTGTCGCATGCCGCCAGAGAGTTCGAACGGGTAGGCATCGAGACGCTCGGCCGGTTTGGGGATACCCACCTTGTCCAGCAGTTCGATGGCTGTTTCGCGCGCCTCGGCCTTGGATATCTTCTGATGCAACAGGATGGTTTCGGTTATCTGCTTGCCGATGCGTGTGATCGGGCCCAGAGAGGACATCGGTTCCTGAAAGATCATCGCAATGTCGTTGCCACGAATCGAGCGCAATTCACGTGACCCGTGGCGGGCGGCTGCAAGGTCGACGGTGCGGCCGTCAGCCGAGCGATAGACAATGCTACCGTCGGTGATCCTGCCCGGAGCATCGACAATGCGCAGGATGGAACGGGCCAGTATCGATTTGCCGCAGCCGCTTTCTCCCAGAACACAGAGGGTGCGGTTGCTGTATATGTTCAGGTCAACCCCGTTGACAGCCTTGACAATGCCATCGTCGGTGAAGAACTGCGTCTTGAGTCCGGAAATCTCGAGCAAGGGCAGGCCCTCGGCCTTGCCGATGTCCGGTGCCATGGTATCAGTGGGCATGGGGGTCGGCTGCATCACGTAATCCGTCTCCTAGAAAGTTCAGTGCCAGTACCGCGGTGACAATCATTGACGCCGGGGCAATCAGAAGCCAGGGCGCTTCGATGATGGTGCGCACATTCTGTGCTTCCTTGAGCAGCGTGCCCCAGGACACCACCGGTGGTTGCAGGCCGACTCCCAGAAACGACAGGGAGGTTTCTGCCAGAATCATCAGAGGGACTGCAAGGGTCAGAGAAGCAATGATATGGCTGGAAAAGGAGGGCACCATGTGTTTCCTGATGACTTCCATATTGCTCAGTCCATCCAGTCTGGCGGCGATGATGAAATCCTCGTGGCGCAGTGACAGGAACTTGCCTCGTACCTCGCGCGCCAGACTTGTCCAGCCGATCATCGACACGATCAGCGTTACCACAAAGTAGGTCTTCAGGGGAGGCCAGTCCAGTGGTATGGCGGCAGCCAGCCCCATCCACAGTGGAATGGTGGGAATGGAACGTATGAATTCGATGAGTCGCTGAATCAGGTTGTCCACCCAGCCTCCAAGGAAACCGGATACACCTCCCAGAGTGACGCCGATGACCAGAGACACGATGACCCCGACCAGACCGATGGACATCGATACCCGGGTGCCGATGATGATGCGGCTCATGATGTCCCGGCCGAGCCGATCGGCTCCCATGAAGTAGACGGTATCGCGCGGATTGACCGGGCCGAAAAAGTGTACATCGGTCGAGAAAAGCCCCAGCACCTTGTACTCATAGCCTTTCACGAAGAATCCGAGCGGGATGATCTTGTCTTCATCCTCGGCGAAGACCCGACGCATGGCAACCTTGTCCACTTCCAGTTTCAGGCCTTTGGCATGTAGCTGGAATCTGGAAGACCCATCCTCCCCAGGGGCGAACAGGTGAATGCCCATGGGAGGGGCAAACGCCCTGCGGGTACTGGTCTTGTGGATGTCCGACGTCGTCAGGAACTCGCCGAAGATGGCCATCAGATAGATCAGTGCAACGATGTACAGGCTGATGTAGGCGACACGGTGGCGTTTGAATTTCCGCCAGGTCAGTGCCAGCGGGCTCAATAGCACCGGTGCCGAGACTTCATCTTCGGCTTGTAGTGTACTGGTCGTCGAGTTCATGTTCATTGGTAGCGAATCCTCGGGTCGATCCATGCCAACAGCAGGTCGGAGATCAATGTGCCGATGACGGTCAGAAGGCTGACGATCAGAATCAGAGAACCTGCCAGATACATGTCCTGCACCAGCAAGGCCCGCAGCAGCAGTGGACCTGTGGTCGGCAGGTTCATGACCACGGCGACGATGATTTCCCCTGACACCAGGCTCGGGAGAATCCAGCCTATGGTGGAAATGAATGGGTTCAGCGCTACGCGCACCGGATACTTCATCAACAGCTGGAACTCTGACATGCCCTTGGCGCGTGCCGTGGCCACATAAGGCCGGTACAGCTCGTCGAGCAGATTGGCGCGCATGATGCGAATGAGCGCTGCGGCGCCGGATGTGCCGACAACGACGATCGGCATCCAGATGTGCTTCAACAGATCGATGAACTTGGCCTGGCTCCAGGGTTCACCGATGTACTCCGGACTGACCAGTCCGCCCACACTCTGACCAAAGTACTTGAAAGACACATACATCATCAGCAGGGCCAGAAGGAAGTTGGGAACCGCCAGACCGATGAAACCGAAGAAAGTGGCCGTGTAATCACCAAAGGAGTACTTTCTGACGGCCGAGTAGATGCCGATGGGCAAGGCGGTGATCCAGATGAACAACAGCGTGAGTATCGAGATACCGAAGGTCCAGCCGAGTCGATCCCAGATCAGGTCGGTGACCAGTACATTCTTTTCGAACGAGATACCGAAGTTGCCGTGCAGCAGGATGCCCTTCATCCACTTGTAGTACTGCACGTACATGGGCTGGCCCAGACCGTATTGCTGTCGCAGGGTTTCCACCACCGCTGTATTGTCTGAGCCCGACTCGCCCATGTCGGCCGCCAGGGAATCCAGATAGTCTCCGGGCGGTAGCTGGATGATGACAAAGGTGACTATCGACACCAGAAACAGCGTCGGAATCATGTACATGATCCTTCGCAAACAGAACCCCATCATTGGATTGTACCTCTGAGGTGAGTGAAAGCCTGATTGCCGTTTGACCGGTACAACAGACATTTTGTCGGCCAAGCAATGCCGCTGCACGTCTCAGCGACGACAGGGAGAATCAGCCGGTTCGAGTTGAAGCCCGGGGTCAGATGCCCCGGGCGCATGACCTGACAGTTGTGTCAGGGCAGATTGTCGCCGCCTTCAAAATACATCTGGGCGGTGTAGGGGGCCGGGAACCACAATTGGCCGGCGATGGGCAGAGGCTCTGGTACGTTGCGCACATTGTTGCGTGCAATACCGAATACCGGGTCGTTCTGAACCAGCCCGATCGTGAAGAACTGCTCCATCGACATGTCCAGTACCTTCTGCATTCTGGCTTTCATGTCTTCCGGATTGCCGGCTGCCTTGACCTCGTTGTAGGCGGTGAAAATGTCCTTGACGGCTTGAGGGGGTTCGGATCCCTGCGTGTTGTCCACGCCCCACTCTGCCCATTCACGAGCCCAACTGACGGAATTGCTGACGATGGGCACATAGCAGATGGGCGTGGTATAGGCATCGGCCTGTCCACCTGAGCAGTTCCACAGATAGGCGTCCTGCTCATTGGCGGTGTGCAGCGCAATCAGACGAGAACGATCGGTGGCTCTGACCTGGATATCCAGGCCGACGTCGGCGGCGTAATTGGCAATCAGTTCCATCGCGTCGGGGTACTGCAGACCGAAGACATCAGCCACCAGAAAGACCAGGGTGAAGCGATTGCCGTCTGGCCCCAATCGGAAACCTTCATCATCTCGCTGGTCCAGACCTGCCATGTCCAGATGCTTGTTGGCCAGTTCCTGGTCGAATTCGGTGTATTGCTTTGCATACCATTCCTTGTACAGCTCCGAACCCTCGCGTGGCGCTGTCTGGGCCGCTGTTGCTGCGCCGAAATACAGCAGATCGATGATCTCCTGGCGGTTGACGGCGTGGCTCAGTCCAATGCGGAAGTCCTTGTTGTTGATGACTTCGCGCTTGACCGGATCAGGGTGTGTCAGGTTGAGCATCAGGATCATGATGTTGGCAGGCAGGTCACCGACATCGAAGAAACGATACTTGCCGCGTTCCATGTTGTCGGTCAGGGATGCCTTGTTCGACGGGCGGCCCAGATGACGCAGCATGTAGTCGATTTCGCCATTGAAGGCCTTCAGAAGGATGGTCTCGACGTCTTCAACCTGATCGTAGGTAATACGATCCATGTAGGGCAGTTGCTGTCCCTTCTCGTCCACCTTGTAATAGTAGGGATTGCGTTCGGCCACCACGCGGTCTGTTGATCCGTAGACATTGGTCAGATGCCAGGCATGCAGCGTGGGACGATCAGGGTTCTGCCAGAACAGGGGCGTATCCATGGGGCCCGCCTTCAGGTTGAAGAGCTGAATCCAGTCGGCCGCAGCAGGTTCGGCATCGACCAGGCTCTGCAGGTCAGGATTGTATTTTTCGTGAAACTGACTGAGGTAATGTTTGGGATAGGCTGTGGGGTGGTAGCCGAATCCGTAGGCCATGTTCTGAATGAAGAGGCCATTGGCAGTACCGAAATCGAATTCCACGGTGTAGTCGTCGATCTTGCTGACCTTGACAGGGCCCTCCGGTCCGACGAAGGTGGAGTCCTTGTTGGGAGTCAGCTCGGGGTTGCTGAAAACGTCCTCGTACCAGAACAGGATGTCGTCGGCACTGAAGGGTGCGCCGTCGGACCAGCGCATGCCTTCGCGCAGGTGAAAGGTGAATTTCGAGGCATCTTCGGAAACATCCCAGCTCTTGGCGATATTGGGTCGGACTTCCGTCCAGCCGGGATCCCAGCGAACCATGTTGTCGCTGCCGATGGTACGCACCATGTTGTGCTGATCGCCTCCGCCGAGAATGGCACGTCGCAGGGTTCCGCCATATTCGCCGGCCTGTTCGATGACGTCCATGACGAGTGGCTCCTTCGGAAGCCTTTCATCCACAGGTGGCAGGGTGCCTGCCTCGACCTGTGCATCAAGTATCGGCGCCTGTTCGTATGCGAGCGCCGGTAAGCTGCTGGCGATGGTCAGGCAGATGCCGGCAATGCCCTTGCCCAGATAATCTGGAAATGTGTTGTATCTTTTCATGGCTCCTCTTCGGGTTGGTGGGTCTTTCGTGATTTACCAGTTGGTGACAGATCCATCCGGCCGCCGTAGATGTGGTGGTTCTACGTGGGCTGCTTCCTGGTTCCTGATGGCCTCTTCATCGACTTCCACGCCGAGTCCGGGTCCATCAGGGACCACATAGACAGGCCCTTCCATCTGAACCTGTTGCGGGAATATGGCGGGATCGTGGAATCCCAGTTGCTCTACCGAGGTCTGACGGGTCTCAAGCCAGCTGAAGTTGGCGACGGCTGCAGCCATGTGCACGGTTGCTGCGGTGCAGACCGGACCCAGTGGGTTGTGCGGCATGATGTCCACGTAATGACTCTCACTCCAGCCAGCGACTTTCATGGCTTCGGTGAATCCACCGATATTGCAGATATCGATGCGCATGTATTGCGTCAGGCCGCGTTCCAGATAAGGCAATGCCTGCCATTTGGAGGAAAACTCCTCACCGATGGCGAAGGGAATCTGCGTCAGGGTACGCAGGCTGGCATAGGCCTCTGGAGACTCGTCTCTGATCGGCTCTTCGATATAGTCAACAGTGCCCTGGGGCAGCATGTTGCAGAAACTGGCAGTTTCGGCAACTGACAGACGATGATGCAAGTCGATCCCCAGGCACAACCCCGGTCCGAATTCCTTGCGTATGCGAACCAGCTCGTCTGCCGCAATGGTCAATGATGCGCGGGGATCGAATATCTCGCCGGTCTCGAATCCGGAGGAGTTGATGCGGATACTGTTCCATCCGGACTCCACCAGGGTTCGGGCATTGGAGACGACTTCGTCGACACTTTTTCCCGTACAGCAACCGAAGGTGGGAATGACATCCCGCTGCTTGCCGCCCAGCAGTTGATAGACCGGTACGCCCAGACGTTTGCCGAGAATATCGTAGAGCGCGATATCCACTGCCGACATGGCTGCGGTCAGTACTCGACCACCTTCGAAATACTGGCTGCGGTAGGACTCCTGCCAGATGCGCGATATCCTGCGTGAATCCTGGCCGACGAGAAAGTCGGAGAAATGTCTGATGGTAGCTGCAACGGATTCCTCGCGAGCTGACAGGCCGGATTCGCCCCAGCCGATGATGCCGTCTTCGGTGGTGACCTTGATCAGCAGCTGGTTGCGTATGCCGACTCTGGCCAGAATCGGTTCGATGGATGCAATCTTTGTCATGGGTTGTTGTCCGTCAGTGGATTAGTGCCAGCCGACACGGGGAGCGGCAGGGACCTGGTCATGGGGCCTGGAATGAATCATTTCCATCAGCTCCGCCCGAGTACCAGCATGGCTTGCGTCGTCGAAAAGGTTGTGCAGCTCGAAGGGGTCTTCCTGCATGTCGTAGAGTTCGCCGGTATCGGTTCGCAAGTCGACGGACATCCGGTAACGACGACTGCGCACCGTTGTCAGATCCATGCCGATGCCACTGCGCGTTTCATCGACCTCCCATTCATTCAGGGCGAAATCACGGATTTCCGTGCCCTGCATGAGACCGACCAGGGAAGTGCCGTTGTCGGCAGATGCATCCAGAGAGCACAGTTGCGAAAGTGTGGCGCGAATGTCCAGCGTGGAAACCGGGTCGTCCACACATCGGCCTGCCGGTATGTCCGGGCCACTCATGACAAGGGGGACTCGCAGCAGGCCGTCATACAACATGGGGCCCTTGAGCAGGAGGCCGTGATCACCGAGCCATTCACCGTGATCGCTGGTGAACAGGATGATGGTGTTGTCCAGTTCGCCGCTGTTTTCCAGTGCTTCGATGATACGACCTACCTGATGGTCAATGGCCGAAATCATGCCGTAGTACACAGCCGTGATATCGCGCAACTGTGTTTCGTTCAGTTCGCTGGATTCACCCCAGTCCTGGCCACCCTGAGCATGTGGCCGTTTGACGTTCCTGCGAATCGGACTTTCCAGGAAGGCACGATGCCACCAGGGGCGTTTGTCCAGATCAAGCTTTCTGTATCGGGCAATATCCACTTCTTCCGGGTGATACTGACTGGACCAGGGGGCAGCCGCAAGAAAAGGAGGATGGGGGTCGGGGAAGGATACCCAGGCGAACAGGGGTTCCGTTGATGCATCATTCGATCTTGCATTGATGAGCTCTACCGCACGATCGCCTACCCAGGGTGAGGAGTGCCATTCATCGTCCAGTGCTGATCGCCAGACTTGCAGATGTGTGGTGTCGGCCAGGGATTCAGGGTTGGCGTGTACCTTGGCTCTTTCCCAGCGTTGGCGGCCCTGGCCATCGGTGTTCAGGTAGTTTTCATAATGCAGGGTGTAGGGCGGATCGCTCCAGGTACAGTGATGGTGGGGACGTAGTAGTAGTTCAACCGACTGGAAGCCGAAGTAGGGGCCGCCCCAGTCTGCAGGGTACTGATTGACGCTGTTGTAGCACTCTGCCATCCCGGTGGCCTGAAAGGTCTCGTGTGTGGACAGATGCGCCTTGCCGATGAAGCGGGTCTGGTATCCGGCGCGGGAGAAGATGCCGCCAAGGCCTTCCTTGCCATAGCGTTCTTCCAGATTGCGTCCATTGTCACGTACACCGTGGGTGTAGGGCAGTTTGCCGGTGAGAATCGAAGCGCGGGCCGCCTGACACATCGGGTGCGGGGTGATGCAGGTTGAAAAGCGAGTGCCGGTACTTGCCAGTCTGTCGATATGGGGCGTTCTGACACCCCGAGTGTCATAGCCGACACAGTCACCGCGCTGCTGATCGGTGGTAATCAGAATGACATTGGGACGCCTGGAGCCGTTCCGAGAAGTGTCATCAGCCATGATCAGGTACTCCGGTGTCGGGTTGTGCCTGCAGTGGATACATGGACTCTCCTGCCTCGTTTGTTGATCATTACGGTGATAATGTATCATGAAACTCATGAAATAATATACGAAATTACCATCATGAGCGATTGTTCTTGATTAACTCATTGATGAACTGGTCAAATACGCGCATGGAAACAAACATGAAATTCAGCTTTATCGACAACGGTAATGATGGCGACGACACCAGTTCGCTTTACGAGGCCGTGCTCCACGACATCTCCACCGGTGAGCTGGAAGGCGGACAGCGTCTGAAGGTGGCGGAGCTGGCCAGACGCTATGGAGTCAGTACCAGTCCGGTGCGCGAAGTGCTCAGGCGCATGCAGGGGGAAGGCTATGTCGATATCAGCCCGAACCGGGGTGCAACGATTCGCAAGGGCGACGCCAACACCATTCAGAACATCTTCGAGATTCTTGAACTGCTGGAGCCTTATTTCGTCTCCTGGTTTGCCGAATTCGCGCCACCGGAGCTCATCGATGAAATGGAGGCCATCCAGAATAGGATCGAGCAGGTACCGATTGCAGAGCTGTCAACCTTTCGCAAGCTGGATGGAGAATTCCACTGGACCATCTGCAAGCGCCACTACAACCAGCAAGCGGCTGATACCTGGAGAAAGCTGCGCCGCGCACTGAATGTGCACGGCGCCAAGCTCAGCATCAAGGTTCCGCGGCATGAAGCCATCATCGCCGAGCACCGCATGCTGATAGAGGCGCTGCGCAGGAATGATGTCGAAGAATCGGTTAGGGTCATTCGCATGCACACCCAGGGATCCTTCGTGCAGATGTCACAGCAGATGCGTGTTCTCGGCATGACATCCTGACGGGTCAAATCTCCTCGTTTCGAAACCGCAGGTTTCGGTCAGAGATCAGAACCAGGTTTTCCTCAACGGTGTGTCCAGAGGCAGTATCCAGTGGCTGACGGGTTCGTCCCGGGGAATCGAAGAGAGGTCTACCCGGTTGTCGACAAGATTTGCTGCCGGCCGATCATTCAGTGAGCAGCTCGCCTGTGCATACACCTTGACATCCTGGCCGTCGATTCCCCGGTGACGCTCATCGAGAAAGCGTGCAAACTGCCAGATCAGATCAGGAATGCAGGCGATGGTGCGAACCTGGCGCGGATTCAGATGATTCGCCGGATTCACCACGGTGCGCTTGCCATCTTCGCTGACGACAATGAAGCGAACGGTGCCTTGCTTGGAGCGCAGTTTCATGCGCCAGCTGAATTGATGTCCATCCTCGTTCCAGGCAACGTTGCCTGGTGCGGCCAGATGGCGCAGTGGCACCACCACCTGCAGTACCAGCCAGATGCAGACCCCGGTGACGATCATGACAGAGAGCAGTCGTCGACTGGTGGCACCGGCCGGGCCCGAGTGGGGGGCTGATTCAGCCGGAACCGTGAGAGCGTGCCAGCGATGTCCTGTGTCTGCGTTCTGCCGTGTCAACCACCAGCGGACCACTTGTCGCGGCCAGTCCGGATCGAACAGCAGCAAGGTGGCAGCCAGAGTCATGAACGGGAAGATGCCGATGTCGAACACCATGGCATTGGTCAGGTGGAAGAATGCATAGAGGCAGAAGACTGCCAGCCGTGTTCGGCGCCAGAGCAGCAAGGGCGCCCCGATGAGATGCAAGGCGATGGCACCATAGCTGGCAGCGGCGATGCCCCAATCCTGCGTGAGAAACTGGAACAGCGCAGCCTCATCCTGACTGCGGTTGGTCATCCACAGTCGCATCGGCTCCAGGTTCAGCCAGTCATGGTTGATCTTGACGATCCCGGCGTAGAGCAGAATGATCTCCAGCTGGGCACAGAGCCAGAATCGGCTCCAGTTGGGCACGGTCTCGGCTCGCAATGCCGGTTTTCGCCAGGCATCGACCGACCACAGGCGATTGGCGGGAGCGAAGCATAAAATGACGCAGATCAGAATCGCCATGTAGTAGTGATTCAGATAGAGCGCCTGGTCGAGCAGAAAGTGCCAGCTGAACAATACGGTACAGAGGATGATGGACAGTCGGTAGAAGGTGCCCGTGATGACGCCGATGGCTGCAACGCCCAGTACTGCATAACTCAGGCGCAACCAGGGTTCGGGTGGCACATGGACCCACTCGAAAAAGGGGTATTTGAACAGCAGTTCGGTGTCCCGGTACATGCAATCCAGGCACAGAAAGGCACCGTAATTGATTGCCTCGAACAGCAACAAGGTGCCGAACATCATGCGAAACACGGCCAGCGATGCGGTATCCACTTTCCGGAAGAAAAACCGGTGTATCAACACCTTTACTCCGTCAATCATCAGATGATGATTGTTGCACGAGTTGCCCACTGCCTGGGCTGCTGGATCAGGCCTTCATCCCGGGCTGGCTGCCAATGCAGCGGGAAGTGCGCTCAGTAGGTTGCTCTGCCGCCGGAGAGGTCGAAGACCGATCCGGTGGTGAAGGAATTTTCCGCCGATGCCATCCACAGGATCATGCTGCTGATTTCCTCCACCGTCACGAAACGTCCGCGCGGAATCCTGGACAACATGTAGTCGATGAATTCCTGGCTGACCTGATCAAGGATGCGGGTGCGTGCGGTTGCGGGGGTAACGCAGTTGACGGCAATGTCGTGAGCAGCGAGTTCCTTGCCCAGGGATTTCGTCAGTGCGATGACAGCGGCCTTCGATGCTGAGTACGCAGACGCATTCGGATTGCCTTCCTTGCCGGCAATGGAGGCAACATTGACGATCCTGCCGTAACCTCGTTCCATCATTCCCGGTGTCAACGCCTTGCAGGTATGGAAAGTGCCGTCGAGATTGACCGATTGCACCTTGCGCCACATCTGTGGGTCATAGTCTGCCAGTGTACTGGTGGGACCGGCAATGCCTGCGCTGTTGATCAGGATATCCACGCCCGCGAAGGCCTGTTCGGTCAGTGATCGCGCCGCTTCGACCGCCTGCAGATCGCTGACATCCACCTGTATCAGTTTGACGCTGTCCTCTGGCAGCTTGCTGATGGCTGGCTCTACGGTTGAAATATCCATATCCCAGATGGCTACTCGAGCGCCCGAGCCGACAAGCCTCTGCGTGACCGCAGCGCCGATACCGTTGCAGCCTCCGGTAACAACAGCTATCCGGTCAGTGTAGTCATAGTGGTTCATCGCGCGTTTTCCTCTTGTTGTCGAGCCCACCAGGTATTCGCCAGTGGCTTGCCCATGACGTAGGCGTTGTCGCCGAGCTGTTCGCCAATACGCAGACACTCGTTCCACTTGGCCATGCGTTCAGAACGGGTAATGGAGCCGACTTTCAGCTGTCCGGCATCGAGACCCACCGCCAGATGGCAGATGGTCACGTCCTCGGTTTCACCCGAGCGGGCCGAGACGATGCCGCGATATCCATGGTCGCGGGCAGCTGCCAGACAGGCCAGTGACTCGGTGACTGTGCCGGATTGGTTGACCTTGACCAGCACGGCATTGCAGGCTCCCTGGTCGGCTGCCTGATGAACCAGGTCGGCATTGGTGACCAGGTAGTCATCGCCGATGATCTGGATGCGGTGGCCGTATTGTCGGGTGAAGTCGATTACGCCTTCCGGGTCATCTTCTGCCAGCGGATCCTCGATCGAGGCGATCGGATAGTCGTCGATCCAGCGGCCCAGCAATTCGATCATCTGCTCCCGATCGAGTTCACGATCTTCCAGTGCGAGGCGATACCGGCCCTGACTGCCGAATTCGGAGGCCGCGATATCCAGTGATATGACTACACGCTCCCCGGGTTTCTCACCGGTGTCTTCAATGGCTCTCGTCAGGGTCTCCAGCGCTTCCTCGTTGCTGTCGAACACCGGCCACCAGCCACCTTCGTCGGCAACGCCGAGGTTGCCGCCCTTGGCCTTCATGCGTGCCCCTGCCGCTCTGTACACCTCCGAAGTGACTTCCAGCACTTCATCGAAGGAGGATGCTCCGGGTACCATGATCATGAAGTCCTGAACATCCACGCGACGCCCTGCATGCGCGCCGCCGCCGAAGATCTGGATTTCAGGCAAGGGCAGGGTCGGCGTCTGTCCAGTGAAGTCTGCGATATATCGCCAGAGTGGTTTGCCTGCCGACGAGGCTGCCGCATGCATCACGGCCATCGATGTGGCGACGATGGCATTTCCTCCCAGAGAGGATTTGTAGGGAGTGGCGTCCAGTTCGATGAGTCTGCTGTCGATATCGGCTTGCCGGCTGGCGTCCATGCCGCGCAGCTCGCGGGCTATGAGACGATTCACGTTGCCGACCGCATTCCGGACATCCATGCCTCCGAGTCGTGAACCACCATCACGAAGATCGATGGCTTCGCGAGTTCCTCGAGAGGCGCCGGCAGGTGCCATGGCACGGCCTGTCGAGCCATCTGCCAGTGTTGCCTCGACCTCGACGGTCGGGTTGCCTCGACTGTCCCAGACGCGTCTGGCCGAGAGGGTGGACAGGGTGGTGTCACTCATGGTCTTGTATTCATGGGTTCGGATTCCAGAAACTGTGTCAGCGTGTCTGTCGGGTGCCTGATCAATGCCAGGGCGCACTGTCGCACCTGGCGTTGCCTGTCATCGTCGAGATACTCGACCGGCGACTTGCCGTCAATGCGTGCCAGCATCAAAGCCGGTAGCAGTCTGACGGTCCGGGATTCGAGATATCGCGCATCTTCCCAGCAGATGTGAGGGGCGTACTGCGCCCAGAATCGGCGTGCTGCCTGTCGCAGCTTCGAGCGGCACTGCGGCAAGTGGAAGGACTTGAGTAACAGATGATTGAGTGCGAAGGCGACATCGAAGCATGGATCTCCCATGGTTGCGCATTCGGCATCGAGTATCACTGGCTTGTCATTGCGCAACAAGATGTTCTTCGGGCTGACGTCGCCGTGAATCAATACCTGTCTGGACGCTGCGAGCTGATCCGCCAGAGCGTTCAGGGTTGCAGCGATGTCAGGGTGCTGTCTGGCAGTGAAGCGCAGGTAGGGCTCCAGGCGCAAGGATTCGAAATCTGCGCTGTTGTCGAAAGGTGAGTGGTCAAAACCGTCCGAAGTGGACGCTGCGTGGATACGGCCCAGGGTATCGGCGACTGCAGTTGCTTCGCCGGTGTCCTCGCAACCGTTCAGTAGTTCGGTTTTCCACAAGCGGATATCAGGGTGGTCCAGAAACTCCATGGCAAAACCGTTGTCGGCGTCACTCCAGCCATGCAGCATCGGTACGGCATCAGGCACGATGCGGCCAGCTGCCTGCAACCAGGCGAACTCGGCCTTGCCACGATGTTCCGGCGCAAACCAGTCTTCCTGCACTTTTAGCTTCTCGAGAGCGAATTTCACGCAGACGGTCTGTTCCGCGAAAGACACGGCCGCAATGTCGGATGCCACGCCGCCGCTGAGTCGTCGGATGGTGTGTATGTCCTCAGGCTGGCACAAACCGAGGGAGCTCAGCAGAGACCGGCAGCGTCGTTCGAATTCCGGCATGCGGATGGATTCCTGTTATCTTTGATGTTCACGTGAACATAATGAGGCAAATAGTTGTGGCTGTCAACACGGATTATGAAAGAATGATCGTTGACAGACAGCCATCAGGAACACGGCCGTGCGGGTAACGATCAAGTCCATCGCAAGAGATCTCGGAATCTCGCACATGACGGTCTCCAGGGCCTTGTCCGGCAGCAAGCAGGTCAATCCGGCGACACGGCAGAAAATCTGCGATTACGCCGAGCAGGTGGGCTATGTGAGAAGTTCGGCAGCCAGTGCCATGCGCGGCGATCCGACTGCCATCGTTGGGCTGCTGCTGCCGAATATCGTCAACGATTTCTATGCGCGATTTGCCAATGCTCTGAGCCTGATGTGTGCCGAGGCCGGCTTCGATCTGGTCATCCACCTGACCGGTGATGACATCGCGCAGGAGGTGCAGTGCCTGACGCGCTTGCAGGCACTGCAGGTACGCATTGTCCTGCGGGTGCCCGCTCCCAGGCGTGAGGGACAGGCACCCTATCCTGTCAATGGTCCCGATCTGATCAATCTGATTCGAACCGTCGAGGGTGAGACCAGCAGGGGCGATCTGATGATCCACGACGATCTGGCGATCAGGCAGGCAGTGGCGCATCTGCAGAGTCAGGGGCATTCACGCATTGCCTACATTGGCGGAGCCGAGGCCCTGTCCTCTGGTCGGCTGCGTCTGCGCGCATTCACCCGGGGGCTGGCCGAGAACGGCCTGGATATTCATGACGAGCTGGTCTTCACGGGATCGCCGGGCCAGAGGGTTGGTCATGAGTGCGCGCTGGCATTGCTCGATATGGACAAGGGGCCTGATGCGTTGATCTGTGGTGGCTTCGAATTATCCAGTGGTGCCTTGAATGCGTGTCTGGAGCGCAGTATCGCCTTGCCGGAGCAGCTGGCCTTTGTCGGTTACGGTGACCCCGCGTTTCATCAGTGGATTTGCGGTGGGGTGACAACCATTGCGTTATCCGGCGATGAGGTGGCTCGCTGTGCGATGCGGATGATCACCGGTGAGGATACAAGCGTGGCGGAGTCTGGAGAGGGTATCACCGCCAGGTTCATTGTCAGACGAACGGCTTGAAGGTTTCGTCGATGGTGTCTGCCATGGTAGCTGAGTATTCGTCTGTGCTCACCGACCTGTACCAGTTCACGCTTTCCTGCGCCATCAAGGGAACTGCTGCACACTGGTAGCGTAACAGTGTTACAGAATTGCAAATCATGACCCCTGCAGAAGCTTCTGGATAGTGGATTGCTTGTCCGGTACCGAGTCATGGTGCGTTTGGATTTCGTGCCATTCATCGACGATCGCTCAGAGTGCATTCATGTTCAGATTCTTGAAACCTGCGAACCACGGATTTCTGCACATATGGCGTCCGACAGCTTGTGCCTGTGCGGTGGCAATGGCGCTGACGCAGACGCAGCAGGTCCATGCGGAAGGCGTTGTACAAATGGGCTTTGGCCAGCGCCTGCTGGACCATGAAGGTGTCCAGTCAAGCGGCTATGCAACTGATGGCGTTTCAGCCTCGCTCTATGTCGATATTCTGACCATTGGCGAAGTCATCAATATCTCGCTGTGTGGTACCGCTTTCAGCGATGACATATCGGTCTCGATCTTTGCGCCATCCGATGATGTCACGCCGGTCAGTACGCAAAGCCAGGCGAACGGGACGCTGAGTTGTAGTGATCCGATGAATGCGCCGCTGCCCAATCCGCTTCGATACGTCACTCTGGAGAGCGGTACCTACCGGCTGGAACTGCAGAATACGAGTCAAATCGAGTTTGACAGCTATTTCGAGCGCTACGATATTACCGTCACGCCCGATATTGCCACTGATCCGGACCCCATGGAAACAGGCGGACGTTTGTGGGGCTATACCTTCGGCTTCAATGCCGGTGGCTTTGCAGAGATCAATTCCACCGATGCCGATTACTACCCTCTGGTACCGGGCGGTCGACCGAACACGAATTATGTCTGGAAGCTGGATCTGAACAAGTTTGCCGGCTTTGGCTACAACCTGTTGGCGAACTCGATCGGTGTTGATGCACCGAACTCTGGCTACAGTACGTTTGACAGGTCCGTGGATACAGTCACCTACGAACATCCGATGTATGTCAGTTATCCGGAAGTTGCGTACCCCGCACCGACGGTTCCACCTGATATCTCGGGTGTGCGGTTTGTCGACAGCGATGGTCAGGATAACGCCATCTCTCCTGGAGGAACCGTCAATGTTCAGGACAGCGGTTTCTACGAATTCACGACGGATGTCACAGGTACCTATTCGATATTGATCGATCTGAATGAAGACGGCGTATTCGGCAACGCCGGCGACAGACAGCTTCTGGGTCCTGCCGTCAATGGTCTCAACAGAGTGCCCTGGGATGGCAAGGACTCCAACGGCAATACACCGCCAGAGGGCACCTACAACACCCATGTCGAAATACACATGGGTGAGTATCATTTCATTGCCAATGATGCAGAGTCCAGTGGCGGAACCAGTCAGGGTCTGACCGTTCATCAGGCCAATGATGATGGCAGTACCGAGGCTGCGAGAGTCTTCTGGGATGATGTGACGTTGATAGGTGGCAACGAAGGTACCAGCAACACGCCTGGAGGTGCCTTGTCCACGACGCCAGAGGGTCATCACACCTGGGGAAATTTCACGAGTGACGGTTTTGGTAACAATCGCTATATCGACACGTATGTCTATGGACTGGCGACCACGGCCAACGCTGCGGCCGCGGTCATCGCGAATGATGATCTGCAAGTCAATTACGATGGTACGGTAACGGGAGATACCTATATAAGCCCCGGCCTCACCTACAGGGTCAGCGTCACCGATCCGGATCTTGACCAGGATTCCGGCGTGCTGGACGTCGTGGTTGTCAGTATCGTGAACGATGATACGGGAGAGACCGAAACGCTTGAATTGACCGAGACATCGATCAATTCCGGTGTGTTTGAAGGGGAGTTGCCTACCACTGAGGGAGCATCTGCAGGTACTGATAACGACGGAACGCTGGTTACGCGGATTGATGATGTCGTTACCGTGACATACACGGACTTCGTTGCCGCCGATTACACGTCACAGGAACGATATCACTCCAGTACGGTGGAACGTGATACCGACTCGGATCGCATTCGTGATCTGGACGATCTGGATGATGACAACGATGGCATTGCCGATGCGGTTGAAGGTACTGCCGACAGCGATGGTGATGGACTCCAGGACAGTCTGGACACCGATAGTGACAACGACGGCATACCGGATGCTGATGAGGATGCCGATAGCCCCGTACTGAGTGCGCTTGATGCTGATGGAGACGGTATTGATGATGCCGTGGATGCCAGCATCACGGGTGGCCCCGATGTCAATGCTGACGGCGTGGATGATTCGACTCAGCCGACGGATACGGACAATGATGGCGTCGATGATTACCGTGATATCGACAGTGATGGTGATGGCATTGCCGACATCATCGAGGTTGGCGACAATCCGGCGTCACCCCGGGATTCGGACGGTGATGGTGTGCCCGATTATCTGGATACCGACTCGGACAACGATGGGCGTACGGATGCCGAGGAAGACACACGCAGTCCGACCCTGCTGGGTACTGACAGTGATGCCGATGGTATCGATGATGCGCTGGATGTGAATGAGACCGGTGGTGATGATCTGAATGCCAACGGCATCGACGATGCGTTCGAACCTACGGACAGTGACAACGACGGACTGGCGGACAGCCGCGATGTGGACAGTGACAACGATGGCATCATCGATGTGCTGGAAGGCAGCGGTGACAGTGACGGGGATGGGACGCCGGATTACCTGGATACCGACTCTGACAATGACGGTATTGCCGATGGTGCAGAGGACAGTACCAGTCCGACCCTGAGCGGTGTGGACAGCGACAATGACGGCATCGACGATGTGCTGGATGTGAATGCCACCGGCGGTGATGATCTTGATGGCAATGGTGTGGATGATGCCACCGAGCCAACCGACACGGACGGTGACGGTACGCCGGATTACAAGGACATCGACAGTGATGATGATGGCATTGCCGATATCATCGAGGTTGGACCCAATCCGGCGTCACCTCGGGATTCGGACGGTGATGGTGTGCCCGATTATCTGGACACGGACTCGGACAACGATGGACGTACGGATGCCGAGGAAGATACAAGCAGTCCGACCCTGCTGGGCACTGACAGTGATGCCGATGGCATCGATGACGCACTGGATGTGAATGAGACGGGTGGCGATGATCTGAATGCCAACGGCATCGACGATGCATTCGAACCCACGGACAGTGACAATGACGGTGTGTCGGACAGCCGCGATGTGGACAGCGACAACGATGGCATCATCGATGTGCTGGAGGGTGCTGGTGACAGTGACGGGGATGGGACGCCGGATTACCTGGATACCGACTCTGACAACGACGGCATTACCGATGATGCAGAGGACAGTACCAGTCCGACCCTGAGCGGTGTGGACAGCGACAATGACGGCATTGACGATGTGCTGGATGTGAATGCCACCGGCGGTGATGATGTCGATGGCAACGGTGTGGATGATGCCACCGAGCCGACCGACACGGACGGTGACGGTACGCCGGACCATCTGGATATCGACAGTGATGCCGATGGCATCGTGGACATCTACGAGACCGATGCCGACTTCGACGGTGATGGTGTGCCCGATTACCTGGACACGGACTCGGACAACGATACGCTGAGTGATGATCAGGAAGACAGTGTCAGCCCGGTATTGGCCCTGAGCGATTCGGATGCCGATGGTATCGACGATGCGCTGGATGTGGACGAAACCGGTGGTGATGATCTGAATGCCAATGGCATTGATGATGCGTTCGAGCCGGAGAACAGCGATAGCGACAATCAACCGAACCATCTGGACATCGACAGCGATGATGATGGCATTGCCGACATCATCGAAGCCGGTGACAACCCGGCCTCGCCGCAGGATTCCGACGGTGACGGTGTGCCCGATTACCAGGACACCGACTCGGACAACGACGGGCGTACGGATGCCGAGGAAGACACAAGCAGTCCGACTCTGCTGGGCACTGACAGCGATGCCGATGGTGTCGATGATGCGCTGGATGTGGATGAGACCGGTGGCGATGATCTGAATGCCAACGGCATCGACGATGTATTCGAACCCACGGACAGTGACAGCGATGGACTGGCGGACAGCCGCGATGTGGACAGCGACAACGATGGCATCATCGATGTATTGGAGGGCACGGGTGACAGTGACGGGGATGGAACACCGGATTACCTGGACACCGACTCTGACAACGACGGTATTGCCGATGATGCAGAGGACAGTACCAGTCCGACCCTGAGTGGTGTGGACAGTGACAATGACGGCATTGACGATGTGCTGGATGTGGATGCCACCGGCGGTGATGATCTTGATGGCAATGGTGTGGATGATGCCACCGAGCCGACCGATACGGACGGTGACGGTACGCCGGATTACAAGGACATCGACAGTGATGCCGATGGCATCGTGGACATCTACGAGACCGATGCGGACTTCGACGGTGATGGTGTGCCCGATTACCTGGACACGGACTCGGACAACGATACGCTGAGCGATGATCAGGAAGACAGTGTCAGCCCGGTATTGGCCCTGAGCGATTCGGATGCCGATGGTATCGACGATGCGCTGGATGTGGACGAAACCGGTGGTGATGATCTGAATGCCAATGGCATTGATGATGCGTTCGAGCCGGAGAACAGCGATAGCGACAATCAACCGAATCATCTGGACATCGACAGCGATGACGATGGCATTGCCGACATCATCGAAGCCGGTGACAACCTGGCCTCGCCGCAGGATTCCGACGGTGACGGTGTGCCCGATTACCAGGACACCGACTCGGACAACGACGGGCGTACGGATGCCGAGGAAGACACAAGCAGTCCGACCCTGCTGGGCACTGACAGCGATGCCGATGGTATCGATGATGCGCTGGATGTGGATGAGACCGGTGGCGATGATCTGAATGCCAACGGCATCGACGATGCATTCGAACCCACGGACAGTGACAGCGATGGACTGGCGGACAGCCGCGATGTGGACAGCGACAACGATGGCATCATCGATGTATTGGAGGGCACGGGTGACAGTGACGGGGATGGAACACCGGATTACCTGGACACCGACTCTGACAACGACGGCATTACCGATGATGCAGAGGACAGTACCAGTCCGACCCTGAGTGGTGTGGACAGTGACAATGACGGTATTGACGATGTGCTGGATGTGAATGCCACCGGCGGTAATGATGTCGATGGCAACGGTGTGGATGATGCCACGGAGCCGACCGATACGGACGGTGATGGTACGCCGGACCATCTGGATATCGACAGTGATGCCGATGGCATCGTGGACATCTACGAGACCGATGCCGACTTCGACGGTGATGGTGTGCCCGATTACCTGGACACGGACTCGGACAACGATACGCTGAGCGATGATCAGGAAGACAGTGTCAGCCCGGTTCTGGCTCTGAGCGATGCGGATGCCGATGGTATCGATGATGCGCTGGATGTGGACGAGACCGGTGGTGATGATCTGAATGCCAATGGCATCGATGATGCGTTCGAGCCGGAGAACAGCGATAGCGACAATCAACCGAACCATCTGGACATCGACAGCGATGATGATGGCATTGCCGACATCATCGAAGCCGGTGACAACCCGGCCTCGCCGCAGGACTCGGACGGTGACGGTGTGCCCGATTACCAGGACACGGACTCGGACAACGACGGACGTACGGATGCCGAGGAAGACACAAGCAGTCCGACCCTGCTGGGCACTGACAGTGATGCCGATGGTATCGATGATGCGCTGGATGTGGATGAAACCGGTGGCGATGATGTGAACGGCAACGGCATCGACGATGCATTCGAACCGGCGGACAGTGACAATGACGGTGTGTCGGACAGCCGCGATGTGGACAGTGACAACGATGGCATCATCGATGTACTGGAGGGCACGGGTGACAGTGACGGGGATGGAACACCGGATTACCTGGACACCGACTCTGACAACGACGGCATTACCGATGATGCAGAGGACAGTACCAGTCCGACCCTGAGCGGTGTGGACAGTGACAATGACGGCATTGACGATGTGCTGGATGTGGATGCCACCGGCGGTGATGATGTCGATGGCAACGGTGTGGATGATGCCACGGAGCCGACCGATACGGACGGTGACGGTACGCCGGACCATCTGGATATCGACAGTGATGCCGATGGCATCGTGGATATCTACGAGACCGATGCCGACTTCGACGGTGATGGTGTGCCCGATTACCTGGACACGGACTCGGACAACGATACGCTGAGCGATGATCAGGAAGACAGTGTCAGCCCGGTGCTCGCCCTGAGCGATTCGGATGCCGATGGCATCGACGATGCGCTGGATGTGGACGAGACTGGTGGTGATGATCTGAATGCCAATGGCATCGACGATGCGTTCGAGCCGGAGAACAGCGATAGCGACAATCAACCGAATCACCTGGACATCGACAGCGATGACGATGGCATTGCCGACATCATCGAAGCCGGTGACAATCCGGCCTCGCCGCAGGACTCGGACGGTGATGGTGTGCCCGATTACCAGGATACGGACTCGGACAATGATGGACGTACGGATGCCGAGGAAGACACAAGCAGTCCGACTCTGCTGGGCACCGACAGCGATGCCGACGGCATCGATGATGCGCTGGATGTGGATGCCACCGGCGGTACGGATCAGGACGGAAACGGCATTGATGACAGTCTTGAACCGACCGATTCTGATGGTGACGGAATCGCCGATCA
>NZ_JBQYLE010000022.1:0-35052 GCF_052681095.1 Granulosicoccus sp. 3-233 | reverse complement strand
TCGAGGAGTTGCTGTCACGCTTTCATAAAAAACAGTGTCTGACAGCCGAGACTGAGATTATCGGCGAGTCAGAGTGGGAGGGCTTGCGGCTGGTTGTCGCTCATGACCCAATCGCTGCCAACGAGCGCACAGCGAAAAGAGACTTGAAGATCAAGCAGCTTGAAGACGTGGCCGAACAATGGGTCGGCAAGCTTGATGAACAGGACGGAGGGAAGCGCTACCGGGGTCGAAAACTCTCGGACGGTGGTGCTCGTGCGCGCTTCTATCACGAAGTGGTCGAGGCAAAGCTTGCGCGCATCATCAAGGTTGACCTGAAGAGTGAGTTGTTCACCTATAGCATCGATCGGAAAGCGCGACGTCGTGCGGAGATGATGGATGGTAAATTGCTGCTGGTCAGCAACACAAAAGACCTGACGCCGGCAGAGATCGTGAGTCGATATAAATCGTTGGCGGATATTGAACGGGGCTTCCGCGTCTTGAAATCCGAGCTGGAAATCGGTCCGGTTTATCACCGCCTGCCGGAGCGTATTCGTGCTCACGCCTCCATCTGTTTCATCGCGCTGATTATCTACCGCGTGATGCGCCAGCGTCTCAAGCAATCCGACTGCTCATTATCCCCGGAACGTGCCCTGCAATCACTGCGTCGAATACAGCGCCACAAGATCGTGCTCAACGATAAAGCCCACTCCGGCATCTCTACCTTGTCCAAGGAACAAGGCTCGCTCCTGGACTCACTGAGCGTCGCCAAACCGACCGAATCGCGCCAGTTATCACTGCTGTAGTGGCAATTTGAAAAGCCACCTTCAATGTAATCAATAGTTTACGTCGTTTACTGTCGAACTCGGGGGTGCCGCGATCAATTTCTTCCAGGCCATAGATCAGTGAGGTCCGCACGTACACGACATCGTCATGACCTGCCAGTGCTGCCGCTTCAGCCGCCGCCTTTGACTCACCGTAGGCATTGACCGGGTCTGGGTGCGCGTCGTCGGCATAGGCTCGTGACGAGCCTGCGTAGACCATATCGCTGGACACGACGACGAGCCTTGCTCCTATCGCTTTGGCGGCTTCTGCCACGCGCGCACTCATTGTCTCGTTGGTGCCGAGATTGTCGTCGTCAACCCCGGGGTTGATGGCCGCGGCATGAATGACGGCGTCCGGGCGGTACTGCTCGAACAGTCCTCGCAGATCGTCCGTCAGGTCAGCCTGCAGCCATTCAACACCGTCTTCCGCGTGAGGTGCCTGTCGGGATACTGCCAGTACATCCGCGCGTTGCCTGGCGAGCGGCACCAGGCGATGGCCCAGATAGCCGCTCGCACCGGTAATCAATAGACGACTGCGTGAGGAGGGTGATGGCAATGGCATGCTACTTATCCGGTAAGGGCTTCGAGAGCGATCTTACATCGGCTTGGCGCTTCCTTGCCTCGACGATCAGCTATTGCGTCGCCTCCAGCACATCGGTTACGTAAAAATGATCTGGCCGTGAAGCCACGCAAGGGCTATCGCAACGCCACGGAGCGCAACGAGTCTCATCCGGTGGCACCCCTTCCCTGATAGACCTGTTCAACCGGAATGTAAACAGGCTGGTCTGTTGCAATGAGAACGACGCGATACACGGCATCCTCTGCAGCATGAATCGTCAAGGCGATTGTTGTGTTCGAGGAGATTCCGTATAGCAGAAAAGCCACATTCGCGGGACCTTTACAAAGCTCGTCTGTTACGCTTGTATCCACGCTCTCATATGCGCATGCAGGCACTAGCCGTAGATGGCCAACAAGAAACAGATTCGACATCGTCGGCTACTGAGTCTCCTGGAGACAGGCCCGAACATGCGGGTGAATGAATTGGCCGATGAGCTGGAAGTGACGGCTGAAACCATACGGCGTGATCTTGATGAACTCAGTGGAAAGGGTGTCGTCGATCGTACTTACGGTGGCGCCATGCTGAAGGCTTCTCACGAGCCTGTGGTTAACATTCGCCACAACCTGATGACCAGGGAGCGTGAAGGGATTGCGCGTGCGGCGGTCAAGCAGCTGTACGGTGCCAAGATCATCATGATTGGATCAGGTGCCACGACAACTCATGTGGCGCGCCGCATCGCCATCGAGATGAATGGCATTACGGTCATCACGCATTCCTTCGGCGTTGCCACTGTACTGTCTCTGAATCCAACCATCTGCGTCATGATGGCCCCCGGTATTTACCACGGGACGGAAGGCGCCATGCATGGATCCCAGACGCTTCGTTATCTGGATGACTTTCATGTTGACTGGGCAATCACCGGTGCCAGCGGGCTTACGGCACGCGGAGCATCTGATGCACTGATTGATGCCGGGGATGTCTATTCGTGCATGATCAAACACGCATCGCGGACCATGGTTGTTGCAGATCGCACGAAGTTCAACAAGGTGTTCACTGCGCGCTTCGCCAAATGGTCTGATATCGATAAGCTGGTCACCGATGAGCGTCCTGGTCCGAAACTGAGCTCCGCCGTCAAGAAGGCCGATACGGAAATTGTGGTCTCGAGTAGCGAATCGGCGTCGTCTTGAGTGATGTGGCGTCTAACGCTGCGCACAATGGGCTCAATGCAACATCCAAAGATGCCAGGCCAGCACACTCGGGCTGGCAAGCCTTCTTCATGATTCGCTCAGAACAGTGCTCAGTGCATTGATGAAAAAATCCGCCTCTGCCTGACTAGTGCACAAAGGTGGCCTGATTTTCAGGACGTTGCCGAATTTTCCTGCAGCGCCTATCAATACTTTCTGATAACGCAAGCCTGCGATGATGGCTGATGCCCGTTGCGGGTCAGGTTCTTCTATGGATCTGTTCTTGCTGACTTCCACGCCAATGAATAGACCTAGACTCCGGACTTCGGATATACAGTTGCATGACTCTGATAGTGCCTCCAGCTTTTGCGCCAGATATCGACCACTATCCCTGGCATTCTGCTGAAGTCCTTCGTGCTCGATGACATCAAGCACAGCGTGGCCGGCTGCGGCCGCTACCGGGTTGCCACCAAAGGTATTGAAGTAGCCGACATCCTCGCTAAACCGGTCGAAGTAGTCAGGACGAGCCGCCAACCCGGCAATGGGGTAGCCATTGCCCATGGGTTTGCCCATGGTGATCAGGTCTGGCGCTGCCTGATGATGTTCGAAACCCCAGAAGCCAGTACCGGTACGTGCAAAGCCTGGCTGTACTTCGTCAGCGATATACAAACCGCCATGGCGGTGTACACACTCAACGGCCTGAGTCAGTAGTCCGGTAGGGTGTGCGAAAACGCCATCGCTGGAAAACACAGAATCGCAGATAAAGGCCGCCAATCCATAGCCGCGCTTTTCCAGCAGGCAGGCGGCCTGCTCGATTGCCTGTGCAAATCCCTCTGCCAGATTGCCATCCGGGTAATTGCTTCTCCCGGGAGCTGGCACCGTCACGACATGCTCAGGGAGTGCTTGTGTCTTCAAGGCTGATGGAGAAATTTCCGTCACCGCCTGTGTATTGCCGTGATAGGCATTCTCAGTCACGATGAAGCCTCGTTTGCCTGTGACCTTGCAGGCTATTCTCATCGCAAGGTCATTGGCTTCGCTGCCGCTACAGGTCAGGGCCAGGTTTGACAAGTCGTTTGGTAGCCGAGCCTTGAGTGCCTCAAGGTAGTCATCGACTACCCGGTTGAGATAACGAGTATTGATTGTCAGTCTGGCAGTCTGGCGGCTGATGGCCTCTACAACGGTGGGGTGGCAATGCCCGACAGACAGCACATTGTTATAGAAGTCCAGAAACCGGCTGCCGTCCTGTGCGGTCATCCAGGCACCGGACGCGCTCACCATTTCTATGGGTTCCTGGTAGAACAGCACGGAAGTGGATCCCAGGTTGGAGAGTCTGCGTTTCACCTGCTCAGCTACCGAGCCGCCCTGCAGGTGCCTGTCAAAGGCGTTCATGTCGAGGATCTGGCGTTTTTCAATGCTCATGAAACTCGATCCGGTTGAGAGCTTGGCTGGAGATCGAGCGGTGCTCCGCTGTGCAATATGCATCGAGCCATGCGTAGTGTGCCCTCCAGAAATCCATCACCCAGTTCCTGTGCGGTAGGGGTCTCTGAATGAGTGGCAAGCCAGGCCGTCAACATGAGGCGTCGCAGCATGATGAATATCGGTATCAGCGCTTCATCTTCCTCGCTCAGCGGAGTGACTTGCCGGTAACCGGATAGCCAGGCCTGCAGTAGATCGGGTACCTGAGGGTCTTCTTCCATGAAACTGATTGCCGCGGCAAAATCATAGACATACCAGCCCAGGCCGCAATCGTCGAAGTCAATGACGGCTAGCTGCTCACCGTCCATGAGTAGATTGGCGAGCCTTAGATCCGCATGCACCAGGCCGAACTTCATGTCTGACGCACCATAGGTTTGCAGTTGGCTCTCGATTAGTGCGACGGTGTTCGTCAATACGTCTCTATCTGAAGCGCCTAGTCCCGGTGCGTTCTGCCAGTGTCCCCAGTGAGGATTCTCACCAATCGTTGTCTCGAAATTCCACGTCTTGCGTGTGAAATTATCAGGCGCTTTCCACCGACGAGCGTGGCCATGCAGACGTGCAGTGATGGCACCTAACTGATGGAATCTGGTAACGAGAGATTGATCGGCTGATGGTTCTGCCCCTGGCATGAACTCAAAGGCCACCATATGCCGTGTTTCATCGCCATCTTGCAGGGTGACAATGAAGTCGTCATCCAGTGTCGGGATTGGTCGAGGAGTGGTGACAACGTTCTCTGCACGCAAGGCCTCTATCCAGAGAAGTTCTGATTCGATTTCATCCAGTGTGTGGTAGTCGGGGCGATGTACTCGCACCACACAGAGGCGTTGATCGTTGTCATCAGTGACCTGAAATGTTGCATTCTCCGAGACAGTCAAGAGTGTCACAGTAGAGGTATTGGGGAGTTCCCATTGCGGCACTGATTCGGTGACGAGTTTGCCGAGATGCTCGATATAGCTTTGTTCGTACAGCTCGCTCATTTCATGTCTCTGGCTATGTGTTCGGAAGTATATGTTGGAAGATAAAGAAAAAACCTGTGAACCGCAACATTTTACTTGATTTACTGCTGAATAACTGGAAGACTCGTTTTCAAGTCAGGTTGTATTACGTTCCGACCGCTATCCATCTGTCACTCGGTGCATGCGGCCACAGCCATCAAATGTTCACCAAGCTTCGGAGTAGTCCAATGAGTATGACTCGTCGATCGTTCAACAAAGCACTGGGAGCCATGGCGGGCGCTGCGGCGCTGGGCCGAATGGGATCAGCCGCTGCCTCAAGAAATGACCAGCTCAATATTCTGTGCTGGGAAGGCTACAACACCGATGATGTACTCGAGCCATTCCGTAGCATGCATGCAGGTGCCGTCGTTCGAGCAGAGAGTGGTACGTCAGACCCGGACATGATCAACAAACTGCGGGCGGGTGAAGTGAAGGTGTGGGATCTCATCAATCTCAACCAACCCTGGGCACGCAACCAACTGATGCCCGAAGGTCTGATCAAGCCTCTGGACAAGGAGCGGTTCTTGCCATACTTCGAGAAAATGTCTAACCTGTTTTCGGCACCTTATCCACTGGCTTTCAACGACAGTCAGGAACTGATAGGAATGCCACAACGTTTCGGGCCCTTCAGTTTCGTTGTCAATACAGACAAGATCAGTCGGGAGATGGCCGAAGACCAAGGGTGGAAGCTGTTTCTCGATCCCGCCATGAAGGATCGCTACGGTGTGCTCACCTATGACAACTGGAATATCATTCATATGGCATTGACAGGGGATCAGAACCCGTTCAAGCCTATGGATGAGGCGGGCCTCGAGACCTTCGCAGGCACAGCGAAACAGATATTCGATAACTCAAAGCTGATGACTGATGATCTCGTTGCCATGAACACCGCATTGATCAATGGTGAGATAGATGCCTATTTTACCGGCGGCACCTACACGGCAAGTCCGGCGCGCCTGGACGGTTTGACCAATATACGCGCAATTACCCCAAATTCTGGTCCTATCGATGGTAAGGGTGGTGTGGTGTGGATCGAACTGACATCGCTGGTGAATAATCCTGACCCTTCCACGCTGGCCGAAGACTTTCTTGAATTCGTGCAAAAGCCGGAAATCTGCAAGGCGGTGGGTTTTGCCGAAGGTACCTACAACCCTGTTGCACAGATGGGAGACCCCGATGTGTTCAGTCTGTGGGATGCTGATGAGCTGGATTCCATTCAGTGGGATTCCCTGGATGAAGAATTGTCACGCTCTGTCGAATATGACGTGGTGGCCTCCTACGATGAATTGATCAAGATCTATTCAGCCGTCAAGCGTGGATAGAGCGGGCAGTCACTGACATCATGGATACGCCTGCTTTTCTCGACATCGCTAACCTTACCAAGTCCTATGGCGATTTCACGGCATTGCTTCCCATAAACCTGAGTGTGAGTGAAGGGGAGTTTCTGACCATTGTCGGACCATCCGGCAGTGGCAAAACGACCCTGATAAAACTGCTGGTTGGCATGGAAGAGCAGACGGGCGGTACTATCAGTTTACGGGGGGAGCGACTTGATGTTCTGCCTGCGAACAAGCGCCCCACGTGCATGGTGTTTCAACCCCTGGCCTTGTTCCCGCATCGTAGTGTGGGCGAAAACATCGAGTTCCCCTTGAAGATCAAGGGGATTGATCCGAGTGTGCGGCGAGTACGTGCGGATGAGCTATTGACGCTCTTTCGCCTGCCGCAGGACTTCTACCACAAGCGTATTTCCGAGTGCTCTGGTGGCGAACGACAGAGAATCGCGCTGGCGCGAGCACTGGCATTCGATCCAGAAATACTGTTCTTTGACGAGCCGTTATCGGCGCTGGACTATCGCTTGCGCAAGACGCTTGAGAAAGAGCTCAAGGCCTTGCATGTACGAACGGGCAAGACATTCATTTATATCACCCATAGCTTGGAAGAGGCGATGGTTATGTCAGATCGTATTGCCATCTTGCGCAATGGCCGGTTCGAGCAGATCGGCCCCGCCAAGGAAATCTATGCCGAGCCACGTAGTCGGTTTGTTGCCGAATTCATGGGGGACGTGAACCTGTTCGATATCGTTCCCGATGAGGTGAGCGGCGAGCCTTTGGCAGAAGACATTGATCGGACAGCAGTATCCTCAGCGTCATGGGAGTCGGTGCCAGGCGAGCAACGGGTTCTGATGGTACGTCCGGAAATGCTGGTTTTTCTTCAGCCCGGCGAGAAAGCTGATTTCGAGATAGATGGCGTGATCAGTGCCGAATACATGTTGGGGTCACGTACGCAGTATGAAATCAAGACTGCATCGGGCAGGGTGGTCTCCGTTGAACGCTCTAGCGCCAGTCCCATGTTTCAGGATGATGGCCGCGTAAGGCTAGGATTCTCGTTGGAAAATTGCCATGTGATCAAAGAGCCGGTCTCATGAGTAGTCGCGAGCAGAGGCTTGGCTGGTTCAATGCCTTGCCAATGATGACCATGCTCTGTCTGAGCTTCATGGCACCGCTACTGGTTATCGCACTTTTTTCGATCATGCCGGAAAAGGTATTCAAGCTTTCTCATGTGCCGGATTTCTCCGCCTACCTGGAGATTATCCGGCAAGGCTACTGGCGTTCGTTTTTCTGGGCGATGGGCATGGCGGTGGTGTCTACGGTTGTTCTGTTCCTCCTTTGCTGGCCGCTGGCCTTTGCCATGGTGCATGTATTCAAGCGTTTCACGCTGATCATCACGATCGCTGTTGTCATCACCCTGTTCGTCTCCGAGAACATACGCTTGTTCGGCTGGGCCTTGACCCTGATGAAGGGCGGCATGGTCGAGGGTATGTGGCGTTCCTGGACGGGAACCGGTTTTGACGGTCTGCTGTACAACGTTCCTGTTATCATTTTTGGTCTGGTATACGTCTATTTGCCTTTCATGCTTTTTCCTTTGGTGCAGGGGATCGCCATGGTCCCTGAAGATGCACGTCATGCGGCAGCAGATCTTGGGGCCAGTCGTTGGCAGGTGTTCACCGAGATTGACTTGCCACTAGCAGGGCCGGGCATCCTTGTAGGGGGCTTGCTGAGTTTCGTATTGGCCACGGGTGCTGTCGCTGAGTCGAAACTACTCGGCGGGCAAGCAGTGATCGTGATTTCAGACGATGTGGAAACCGCCTTCACATATGGACAGAATTGGCCACTGGGCTCGGCGCTAGCCATGGTTCTGATACTGATTATCGGTTCACTCGCCATTCTAGCGTTATCCAAAATGGACCTTGATCGTATTCTGGGAAGGGCAGCAAGCTGATGCATAGAGGTCGTTTTGGCAATTTCGGGTATTACGTCTATGGCATTCTCATTGTCGTATTTCTGTACCTGCCATTGGTGGCGGTCGGATTTGCATCCATCTCGAAGGCTCGGTATCTGAGCTTTCCCATCAAGCGTTACGCCACCAAATGGTATGGGGAGGCGCTGGAGAGTTCGACGGTTATCGATCTGGTGCAGACTTCATTGCTGATAGCACTCATTGTCACGGTGTTATCCGTGTTTCTCGGCTTCTTTGGTGCCTTGGCCTTTGCACGCTATCAGTGGCGCTATCGAAATCTTTTCCAGAAGCTGATCCTGCTGCCCATATTCTTTCCGCAGTCCGTACTGGGGCTTGCGCTACTGATGTGGTTCAACGCTATTGGTGTCTTGCCAACATGGCAGACGGCTGTCATCGCGCATCTGGTCTGGATTGCACCCATCGCTACTTTGGTTATTGCGATCAGAGCTTACAGTTTTGATTCGGCACTCGAAGATGCAGCTCGTGACCTGGGTTGCAGTTATTGGCAAACCCTGCGCGAAGTCACTTTGCCGTTGTTGATGCCGGGTATGGTGTCGGCCGGGCTGTTTTCATTCTTGTTGAGCTGGGGCAATTTCCCGTTATCACTCTTTACAACGGGTGCAGATTCAACATTGCCCGAATGGCTGTACGCGAAAATGGTGTCGGGCTATTCACCGCTTGTACCGACTCTGGGAATTTTGTCAGTGGCTGGCTCTGCGCTGGTAATTGCTGTTGCACTGCTTGCTTCATCGGTATTTTCCTTGCTGCGGCGGCGCCGGCTCGATTCGGGATTGACTGAGTAAGAGTCGCGAGACCACTTGTACACTTCAGACTGCCTTCAATTGATAAGGCGGTAACATCAAACTGATACACAGGAACATGTCATGCTTACATCCGTGAAAGACAGAGTGGTACTGGTTACCGGTGGTTCCAAGGGAATCGGGAAAGGCATCGCGAGCATCTTTGCAGCGCAGGGCGCGAAAGTCATGATCGCGGCACGAGGTGAACAGGCCGCTATTGATGCCTGTGAAGAGATAAAGGCGTCTGGTGGTGAAGCGAGTTATTGTCTCGGGGATGTGTCTGACTGGGCTGATGTGCACAAGATGGTTTCCGACACGGTGTCAACGTATGGCCAGATCGACATTCTTTGTGCCAACGCTGGCATTTTTCCGCAAAGCAAGATAGTGGATATGGACCCGGAGGACTGGGACAACGTTATTGATACTAATCTGAAGAGCTCGTTTTTATGCGTCAAGGCGTGCATTCCGCATTTTGAGAAGGCCGGAAAGGGTCGCGTCATACTCACATCATCCATCACGGGTCCGGTCACAGGCTTCCCCGGCTGGACGCACTACGGTGCATCGAAGGCAGGGCAGTTGGGATTCCTGAAAACGGCCGCCATGGAGCTATCTCGTTACGGGACTACCATCAACGCGGTGATGCCGGGCAATATTGCAACGGAAGGTCTGGACGGTCTGGGCGAAGACTATCTGGCAACCATGGCTGCATCGATACCGCTTAAGCGACTCGGTGATGTAGCAGATATCGGTAATGCCGCTCTGTTCTTCGCATCTGATGAGGCAGGCTATATAACAGGCCAGACTTTGGTGGTAGACGGCGGACAGGTCTTGCCGGAGTCTCTGGAAGCGCTGGCGGAGATCTGACCGTCGGCTCGCCGATGTCGTGAGAGATGTCCTCATGAGGAAGCGAAATCGTCATCGATATCTGTAAAGCGTCAAAATACTCCGTAAAAGGTCATTTCGACACTTCAACGGCCAAACTGAACCGTCTAAAGCACTTTCTGGCGATATCCGGACGCTTTACGACGCTTGCTGCGTGCTTTCAGTATCATCTCAGAGCTCTCACCAGCACCCCCTCACACCCCCGAACAACCGCCACACTCTCCATACGCCAGTCCCTCGGCTCCTCGCGCACTTCACCCGTGACCTCAACCTCCGTTCGCAGCCGGATATCATTGCTGGACGCCCCCACCATGAGCTCGAAGGTGCCGGGCTCGACGATGCGTCGGCCGGCGATAACGGTAAAGCCGAGCATGTCCACGGGAAGGATGAACCTCCCCCAGTTTGCTAGACTACATGCATCAAAAACCCATCAGAACATGTAGACCCAGACTGCCAACACCGTCAGTCTGAGAAGATGGGAAGGGGAGGAGCAAACTGCACAACTTTCGGCAGGAGCAGGAGAGCGCAGTTCCACACGCTTGTCTGAGTCGTTTCACCTCGCACGGTCACGGTTGCTGCATGAACAACATTGGACACACTGGGAATTGCACCGTTTCAGGGCGGAGTTGTTCGGTGGGTTGTCCAGCTGGCCACATGCCATGCAGTGTGGCAAGCTGAGCCCTCATGAGAGAGCGCTGATGGATACGAAGCTGAGTGAGTGCCTGTTGATGCCATGAACTCATCCCCTACCACTCTGAAGGACCTCCACTATCAGCCAGTCTCACGGGTGTCCTGTGATACGCCGTTGAGTGAGGCGGTCCGGCAGATGGATGAGGAGGGTACTGGCAAGGCTGTCATCGTTGACCGGCAGGCCCTTGTGGGTATGCTGACGCCAAGAGATCGGCTCAGAGCCGTTCATCAGCAGACACCTGCAGATACGCCTGTTCGGGAGTTGATGAGCCAGGCGTACCTTGTGCTGAATCAGAACCTCGCCATCAACGATGCCTGCCATCAGGTGCTGCTGAATTCGGGTGGCGACTTATTGGTCGTCGATGAACGAAACCAGCCATTGGGTCTGCTGGACGAGAGGGAGTTGCTGCAGTGTGTGGCGCATCAATCAGGCGATACACGTCGTTCTGGGCAAGCCCAGTGTCCCTCACCTCAAGTTGACGAGACGCCCATACAAGGTGCAGACATCGAATCCTCGACGGATTCAGTCACCTCGGCGTTCGGCAATCGACGGCGCACTGCCGGGTTGGCGCGTGACGTTTTCGATCGTCCGAAGCTGGACACTCAATTTCGCACGCGCAAGCGCCAGGCAGACCTGCTGAGTCGTTTTGCATCTACGCTGATCAATCTGCCTGTGAGCAGTAGTGAAGCGGCGGTGAATCAGGCATTGAAGCAGATGGGCGAATTGGCTCAGGTGGATCGTTCCTACATCTTCAATTACGACTTCGAGGCTGACGACTGTACCAATACCCACGAATGGTGTGCACCGGGAATCAAGCCGCAAAAGGATAATCTACAGCAGATTCCGCTGGTTCATTTCAGCGATTGGGTTGAGACACACAGGCGCGGAGAGTGCCTGGTGGTTAATGATGCTGATGCACTGCCGGCAAGTGCCATCAAGGATCTTCTGACTTCACAGGGCATCAAGAGCCTGGTGAGTTTGCCAATTGTGGGGCGTGATGGCTGCCTCGGTTTTCTTGGTTTCGATTCCGTGCGAGCACGGCGAGAATATGGATCAGAAGAGTTGGACATACTCGCGCTGTTTGCCAAGACGCTGGCCAATTATCAGGAACGAGTGTATGCCGAACGCAAACTGGCCAACAGTGAGGCCAATTTTCACGCGTTCTTCGAACAGACACAGGACCTGCTTCTCGTTCTGTCCCACAGTGGGCTTATCGTACAGTTCAATACCCATGTAATTCGCCGACTGGGATTTACCGCCAGGGAGTTGTGCGGCAATTCCGTGTTGAAGTTGCATGCGCCAGCGTTTCGGGAAGAGGTGGCTTCCACGATCAAGTGCATGGCAGAGGGCAGAATCGACCAGCACGCCATCCCGATGCAAACGCGGTCAGGGCAGCGGGTTCCGGTGGAAACCCAGGTGGTCAAAGGACAGTGGAACGGCTCACCGGCACTGTTCATGGTTTGCCGTGACATGTCGGACATCGCGGCATCGGAAGAGAAGTTCTCCAAGGCCTTTCATCTCAGTCCCATGCCCATGCTTCTCGCAGATCTGACGCATGGTAATTTTCTGGAAGTCAATGAAGCCTTCGTGCGCGTCTCCGGCTACGACGTACAGGAAACCATCGGCAATGACATGGTTTCCATTGGCCTGTTCGAGGACCCTCGCCAGTGGGAAGAGATCAAACAACGGTTGCAGAGTTCGGGGCGGGTGGACAATATTGAGACTCCTCTGCGCACTCGACAGGGAAGCATCGTATCCAGCTTGTTCAACGCCGCGGTGCTGGAACTGCAAGGGCGCCGCGTGATGATCTCTCAGGTGCTGGACATCTCGGATCGCAAGGCGGCCGAAGAGGCTCTGGATAATGAGCGGATACAACTGCGTACCCTGATAAATTCTCAGCCGAACCTGGTCTGGCTCAAGGATCCGGATGGCGTCTATCTGATGTGCAATGCCAAGTTCGAGTCCCTGTTCGGTTTACCCGAATCCGAGATTCTGGGCAAGACTGACCCGGACTTTGTCGATAACGATCTGGCCAGGCTGTTCCGTAAACATGATCGCCAGGCCATCGCGGCAGGCAGAACCTGCGTCAACGAAGAGCAGCTGACCTTTGCCTCGACAGGTTATAAAGGGCTTTTCGAGACCACCAAGAAGCCCATCTTCAACGCCCAGAACAAGTTGATAGGTGTCCTGGGAGTTGCCCGGGATATCACGGTTGCGCGTCAGGCGGAGCAGAAACGCCAGCGCACCGAGCGCGAGTTGCATCAGGCGCAGAAAATGGAAGCGCTTGGCCAGCTCAGTGGCGGCGTGGCGCACGAATTCAACAATATGCTCGCCATCATCCTCGGTTACAAGGACTTGCTACAGAACCGCCTGGGGCCGGAGGCAGACCCTTCGCTGCTCGCCTGGTTGGATCACATCGAAGTGGCTGGCACCCGGTCAAAGGAGCTGGTGCTGCAGCTGCTCAGTTTCAGCCGTCCGACCGAGACACAATCCCGACGTATGGACCTGGCAGCGGGTGTGAGAAACGCTCTCATGCTCAGCCAGAGCAGTCTGCCCAGTAGCATCGAAATCGATTATCGTCCGGAGCCCTTCCTGCCCGATGTAAAGCTCGACCCAGGGGAACTGCAACAGATACTGACCAATCTGCTGGTCAATGCACGCGACGCCATGGAAGGGCAAGGACGCATCGAGATTACCTTGCAAGTCACTCATCTCCTGGATCAGGAATGTCAGGTCTGTCACTCCCTGGTGGACGGCAACTGGGTGGAGCTCAGCATTGCGGATACCGGCTCCGGGATCGAGCAGGAACTGCTTTCCCGCATCTTCGAGCCATTCTATACCTCCAAGTCAGTGGGCAAGGGGACAGGTCTCGGTCTGTCGATGGTCAGAAGTGCCGTGGAGCGCAATGGTGGTCACATTCTGATGAAATCCCGTCAGGGAGAAGGTACTCGATTCCGGCTACTGTTCCCGCCGATGGAGTTCGAGACACGAGAAGCCAAACCGTATCAGGAGCAGGAGGATACCCCATCCATAAAAGGGGGAAGAGCTCTTGTGGTGGATGATGAACCCGCATTGTGCGATTTTCTGAAGCAGGCGCTGGAGTACCAGGGCCTGACCGTCGTGGCTCTGACGGATAGTCGAGAGGCTTGCCTTCTGCTGCACGATGCCGATCAGCATTTCGACCTCTTGATTACCGATCAGACAATGCCTGGCATGCTGGGGACGGAGTTGGCACTACAGGCAAAGACACGCCTGCACCATCTGAAAGTGATTCTCTGTTCGGGGCATAGTGAACAGGTCAATGCCGAGAATGCAGCAGAATTCGGGATCGATGGCTTTCTGGAGAAGCCGGTCAGCATCAAGGACATTGTGATCGCCATAGACCGTGTGAGGAAGTAAGAGTCAGAATCTTCTTTCCAATGGCGTGACTGGCGTGACTGGATGTGTAGGGCGAGGTGCGGTTCTTGCCACAGGAATTACTTTGTCGGTCAGCTCGCTGGCAGATACCACGGCGCCAGGCAAGCTTCGATACACCGTTCATGCTCACAGCGCCGCAGAAATCCTGTAGGCATGCTGACCACCATGGTGGGGTCGGCATGCCCATCAGGCATTAAGGGGGCGGGTTACTTTGGCATACGTACGGTGAGCGCCGGGTTGTGTGCAAAGAAATTGAACGGCTGTATGTGTACGGTTTTCCAGTCAGTGGACATGACGGGCCAGTCCTCCATGCGAGGAATGTGGTGGAAGCCTGCGGTAAACCAGGTCACCACGTCCTGATCCTTCAGCGAGCGGTCGGCTTTGACCCATTCAGCAAGCGTGTCGCTGCCATCGCTCTGCATCGGAAAGGTGCCTCCCGCGTAGCGCTGGTCCGGGTCATAGACGGTATTCCATACGCTGTACTCGATATAGGCGTTGCGTTTCATCGGTGGGTCGTTCTCGAAATCATAAGGGCCATAGGCGACTGATCCGTGATGAATCATCCACGAGGGGGTGTGTCCCAGTGGTCCCTTGCGCTCCATGTTCATCACATGAAAATGCTTGGGTTGCATGGCACTGAGTTTGTAGCGCGCTTCGAGTTCCGATTCCGGCATCGTATGCTTCACTTGCCACAGCGAGCGTCGGGGGCTGTCGTCGGGCACCTCGCCCGGGACGATCTCCATGACACCGAAGCGATTATTGGGCTGATCGACATCGAAATCCAGCCGGAAATTGAAATAGTGGTCATGGTTGGACGCCACCAAGTTGGGGGCGATCAAGGTGCCGTAGCGCGTATCGGCTTCGGCCGTCGGATCGCCCATGGAGGTGGACTCGACACCCATGACGGCGTCCAGTCCCGTTGCACCGACCATGATGCGCATCTGGCCATCCTGGGCGAAGCGGTAATCGATCAGGTAGTCGTAGTTGCCGACTTCCGAGGCCGTGCGCACGATGAGTTCGGTCGCCGGTCTGCCCTCTGCGGGGACGAATGTGTCTTCACTCTGCGCAAAGACCTCGAAATGACGCCAGGCCGGATCGCCGATATCGCGCTCGAAGATGCAGATGGCATCCGGTATCTCGAGTGGGTTACCACTGTCATCATTCATCATGGCGGGCAGGAAAGTGGCGTGTGCAGGGCAGTCGATACCTGCTCGAAGGGGTGTCAGGAACAGCCCGAATCCGTATTCACCGGAATCCATGTAGGTGCGCCAGTACCAGCCGTCCGACGGGTTCATGTAAGGCACGAAGACTTCCGACAGATGTGCCTGGTACAGCACCGAACGCCACTCTTCACCGTCCAGCACGGCGATGTTCGACAATACAGCTCCGGGTCGCTTGTCGATTCGATAGTGGAAACGCCAGATGTCCCACTCCACCCGGCTACCGTTCACCGTGAAGTTCGGTCCATCGGGTTGTGAAAGCGTGGCCGGATTCGTCGCTTCTCGAAGCGGCACACGCTCGGCCACTTCCTCTTCGTTATAGCCCCAGGGGTCGTCAGGCACCGGTATCAGTGTGTCATCTTCGACCACACGTATGACTTCGTTCTTGCCGATATCCACCACGGCAAACAGTCCCTCGATGGGCTTGGCATAGAAGTTCGATCCGGTCGGGTTCTCATAGCAAGGCACCTTCATGAGGCGAGTGCCTTCGTATTCCTCGGTGAAGAAGTTGCCTGCGGTGAGTGGCAGACAGAAGACGTCATCCGGTGTCAGATTGCGCCGCTCAAGCCCCGACACCATGTCAGGATGGCTCAGAGCACTGTTCATGGCGGTGAGAAATTCCGAGAACAGGACCATGGGTTGCCCGCCTGCGGCTCCGGACGTCTCCACAGACGCCTCCGTCAGATTGATCAGGGCCGTGTCGAACCCATCGCCGCTTTTGTAGTAGGCACGCGCCCGTCTATCCAGCGGGTTGTCCTCGGACCATGCCAGCACATCGGCCTTGATGGGCTCCACCAGTTCGATCAGTGGATACAGCGTGTTTTCGTCAGTCAATCCCGCCTGACGCAGGATTTCGGTGGTCTGCAGATACTCCTCGCCACTGAGTCCGTCCAGCGGATAGGTATCGGCATGGCTGGCTGCTGCCGGTACCAGCAAGAGTAATCCGTACAGCGCATCTTTCAATGTCACGTGCTTCTCCTGATTGGGGTTGCGCCCGTGTGAAGGCGAGGTATGAGTAAAACGGTGTCTGCTCGGGGCTGAAACAACGCTGTATCTGCCTGGTGGAGATTGAATGCATCATCCGCCCAGCGGTAGAGATACAACGCCGTGAATGGAGAATAGCCTTGTTCCGTTCGATGGTCGAGGCCCTGAACAAGCGTATTGATGCATCATTTACAGTTTGATGCACAGGCGTTGTCAGCCCAGGCTATCAATGTGGAAATGAGCGACTTCATGGTGCAGTTGCAGGGTCAATGCTCCGAAAATGGGCGTGCGGCGGTTGTCGGACTGAGCTTGTTGCGAGGTTGTGCAAGCTGTCATCCTCGGGGTTGATATCATCATGTGCTTGAGGGGCTGCTGTTGGCGGGTCCTCGTATCCATCAGACCTGATCAGCTTGCTGCTGAACCTCCCAGCGATGTAGCAACCTTCCGAGAACTCTCGTCATGCCGAGCCCATTGCCACTGCAGGATCTGCCCCCGCTGAGCTCCCTGAGAGGCTTCGAAGCTGCGGCTCGCTTGCTCAGCCTGCGTGCAGCGGCGGAAGAGCTACACCTGACACATCCGGCCATCGTCAGTCAGATCCAGCGGCTTGAAGAGAATCTTCAGGTCCGGTTGTTTGCCCGTGACGGGCGGCATGTCGTGCTGACACCGGCAGGCGAGCGCTTCTATCCGGTAGTACGCGAGGCCTTGGCAGGTCTGGTGCAGGGGGCGCAGGTGCTGCGTCAGCTGCAACACGCGCAGCCGCTGACCGTGCAGGTGTACGTCACCACTTCCATTCGCTGGTTGGCACCGAGGCTGGCGGATTTCAAGAGTGCGCACCCGGAGGTCGAGCTCAAGTTGATGACGTGCAGTTCCGACTGGGAATTCGATGAGGCCAATGCGGATGTCGGTATCGTGTTTCGCGATGGCCCCCTGGCCGAGCATCTGCACTGGCAGCCGCTGTTCGAGTCGCGTCTGTTTCCGGTGTGCAGTCCACAGCTACTGGCAGATGGCAGGCCGTCGTTGTCGGCAGAGGCGCATGACACACTGTCGGCTGAGCGTTTGACCACGCTGCCGTTGATCGGGGTATACACCGAAGCCTGGAGCTGGGACAGCTACTTCGAGTCCCTGTCGTTGGGGCCTTGTCCCGGCAGCAACCGCATCATCGTCGATACCCTGGTGGTGGCTCTGGAAATGGCGGCGCGCGGAGAAGGCGTTGCTCTGGTCAATGGTCCCTTTGCCGATGACGATCTGGCATCCGGTCGTCTGATCAATCCGACCGGTCAGGTGTTGAGTGGTCAAGGACAGTGGGGGGCGGTCTGTCATCGAGAGCTTGCCGAGGATACACGAGTGGCGACCTTGCTGAACTGGCTGCATTGTCAGAGCCAGGCGAGTACCTCACAGGTCTCGCCCGGCTGAGCTGCGCCCTGTGCGCGATCATCGGGATAACAGACAAGGACGGTATCGACCTACGGGTCAGGGTGATCATCGGGTTGCTGCCATCCATGATGAGCATGCCTGGCGGCATTGGCCGTGCGCGGCAGGACGTATCGGTTGGCAAGGCAGGGGTCTTGACGGTCTTCCGTCATGTGCCTGACAGCATGCGACTGGAGGACAGGTGTCGAGGGTGTGCACTGAACGCCCGGGTTCTCGAATAGGTTTCTGTCTGAATGAGAGCGGCTTCAATCGAGTCGATGACCGGCAGACGGTGCAGTATCGAAAGTTCTCTGGCTCGACCGCATAATCCGGCCGAGCCCAGGATGATGGCTTTCGCACCATCTTCATTTCGCGCAGCCCTGATCGAGCTGTTGATTCGTTCTGAAATGTGTGATGAGCCGTTGGCGCTGGCTGCAACACCGACACCTATAGCCCTGACCGTGCATTGGCGATGCAACCCGAATCGTTCCAGCAGCTTCTTGATACCGGGCACCATGGTTTCCACGGTGGTGATGATGGTGAAGCGCCTGGCCTGAAAGCGTGCGGCGATGAGTGCTGCCTCCACGCATGCAACGACAGGCACTTCGAGAAAGGAGCGTCCGGCATCGATCGCGATATCATCGAAGCAGGCCATCATGTAGGCATCGTAGCCGGGGTTGTTCTGCAACAACCGGATTGCCCGGGGCTCGGCGTCTCTACGATCCTCCGGACCTTCAATGGACAGAGGGCTGTTCAGAGGGTTCATCACCGTGACCACGGTGTCCGCTTCCAGCACACGTCTGGCTGCAGACTGAATCAGCACATTGACCTGGGTGTTGCCGTTCGGATTGATAACCAGGATTCCATGATTTTTCTGGTCTGGCATGTCGGTTGCGGACTCTCCGCTTTGCAATTGCATGAGTTCAGCGTCCAGAGGCCATTTCAGGTAGCCACAGTGCAATTTGCGGAAAGACGATCAGCAGGCCTGCAAACACGATCATGATCATGACGAAAGGCAAGGCGCCGCGTACCACGTCATTGAAATCGCCGCCCCCCTTGCGCACACCCTGCACGACAAACAGGTTCATGCCGACAGGTGGTGTGATCAGACCTATTTCGCACATGACGACGACGAAGATGCCGAACCAGACCGGGTCGACGCCAACGGACATCATCATGGGCACAGCGATAGGCACGGTGAGTACCAGCATGGACATCGCATCCATGAACATGCCCAGAAGGACATAGAACACGACGAACAACAGCAACAGGGAGAATGTGTTCAGACCCAGTTCCGTCACCCAGCGAGTGACCGCTTGCGTGCCTCCGGTCATGGACAAGGTAACGTTCAGCAACAGGGCGCAGACGATGACCAGAATGACCATGCCACTGGTCTTGGCTGATTGGATGAAGCAATTTTCCAGCACTCGCCAGTTGAGACGACCATTGCGCCAGACGAAAAAGAAAGCGGCAATCACCCCCAAGGCGGCACTTTCTGTGGGTGTTGCGATACCGCCATAGATCGAGCCCATGACGATGCCGAAGATGATCGCTGGTGGAATCAGATGTCGCAGCAGTCTGCGCTTCTCGTTCGCAGGCACCTGCATGGCCGGACCAGAACGGCCAGCATTCGGGTAAGCGATAGCGACATAGGCTGAAAAAAGCAGCACCAGTGTCAAACCGGGGAGGATACCTGCTATGAACAGTTGACCTACCGAGACATTGGCCAATGAGCCGTAGACGAGGAGATTGACGGAAGGTGGGATCAGGATGCCCAGCGTGCCGCCAGCGGCCAGGGTTCCCAATGCAGGCCGGACTGGATAATTGCGTTCGTTCAACGCCGGCAAGGCTATCGTACCCACCGTGGCGGCAGTCGCCACGGAAGATCCGGAGGTCGCCGAGAACAGCGCGCAGGTGCCGATATTGGTGTGCAGAAGCCCGCCGGGCAAACGCCCTAGCCACACGGCCAGTGCATCGAACATCCTGTCTGCTATACCGCCGCGCAGTAGTAGTTCGCCCAGCAGCATGAACAGTGGGATGGCTGTCATGACCGGGTTGTTGAGCGTTCCCCAGACCACACCTCCCATGGTTTCCACCAGGGGCATTCCATAGGCCAAGTAGCCTCCAACGCCACCAACGGCAAGGATGGCCACCGCAACCGGCATGGAGAGAAACATCAGGGCAAGCATGATGACGAATCCGCCGAATATGACTGTCATGCTCATGCTCGATCCTCCAGGTCAGACAGTTCTGCGGCCAGTTCCTCTTCGATGCTATCCGGGCTGAATTCCCGATTGAGCTTCTCGCTGTTGCGATTGAACAACAGAAGCAGCGCCTTTATACCCAGCAGTACAGCTGCCAGGGAAAACACGGCCATAGCCAGTAGCCATAAAGCCTGGGGGTAGACAAGCGGTGTTGCCCAGGGTGTCTGTGCTACCGAGGAAAACAGCTGTGTTTCCCTGAATGTTCTGATCGTGAATGTCAGCAGGAACAAGGACAACAAGGCGAGGGTCACAGCTGCAATGGCATTGGTGAGTGCCTGCAAGCGAACTGGCATCTTTCGATGTAGCAGGTTGATGCGGATGTGGGCCTGTTCGATCACCGCGACGGTAAAACATAACGGTGCTCCTATGGCTATCGCATAGCCGGAGAGTTCGTCTATGCCCGCCAGGGAATGGCTGAACACTTTTCGCAAAATGGTTTCAATGGCGATGACGATGCAGAGCACCGTCATCATCAGGCCGAAGAGGATGGCCGCCAATCTTGAAAAGGTATGCATGACAAACTATCTCCGGCGATCGGACTCAGAGGCCCAGTTGAGCACCCACGGTGGCCATCCAGTCCGCTTCGCAGTCGGGGTTGACCTTGTTGCACTGCGCCGACCAGCCCGGCAGTGATGTCTCTACCAGTGCCTGCTTGACAGATTCAAGGTCGGCATCGGACACCTCTGCAGCAGACAGGGAGTAGGGTTTTCCATGAGTGCAGGGCTCGGCACCCGTATTGCAGTTCATGGCATCGGTATAAAGTTCTTCAGAGTACGTCCAGACATCATCGACCAGTGAGTCAATGGCTGATTCGAGTTGCGCTTGCTGGTCTTCATTCAGCTTGTTCCAGCTGTCCAGATTGATTGCGTAACCATTCATGGCCAGTTGCAATGCAATGGGCAGAACTGTCGTCGTCACTTCGGGCCATCCCCCTGAATTGGCAGACGCTGGACCGGTGATGGCGCAGTCAACAACGCCTCTGGCAAGTGATTGCTGCACTTCTCCGAAAGGCAGGGGAGCCCCTGTAGCTCCGAATTTGTCAACGAAAGCTGCTGCCGTCTGATCACCGACACGAACCTTGAGCCCATCGAGATCAGCCAGCCCCGAGATCTCGGGCTTGCAGAATATGACCTGTGGACCGGCTGGCCAGACACCCAGCAAGCGTGCGTTGAATCGCTTCTGCACCGCTTTGTCTACTGTGGGGAGGAATGCCTCGACATGTGTTTTTCCTGAATCGAAGTCTGGATTCAGGCCTACCAGATCCAGTCCGAGGATGGTTGGTTCATCGCGACTGACCTGAGAGCCGCGTACCGACACGATATCGAACAGCCCGGTTCGCAGTACGCGCATGCCATCGTTGTCCGGTATGCCGGCGACATCCACTGGCAGATAGTCGATCTTGACATCCATGCCGGAGTTTTCAGCAAAGTTTTCGAAAAACGGTTGCTCTTTCTGTTGCTGGATGAGTCCGGAACCAACGGGTTGCCCTAACACCTTGAGTGAGGTGGTTTCGGCAATGGCATTGGTCTGAACAAGTGCAAGTGTCGCTAGAATTCCAAGGCGTATGCTCATGATGATTTCTCTCTGGTCGTGACCGTTCATGCGGTCGCACGGACGAATATTGACTGTCCGATTCATGAAAACACATTTTCACATCAAAGAAAACATGTTTTCATGAAAAATTGAGAGTGGCGATTGTGGGGCGCGCAACGCACCCTGTTAGTGCGTCGAGATCGATGACCTGCCGTAGAGCCGGATACGCAAGGGAATGACGAAGTTATTGAAGTTCTTCGAGACTTTCGTTGAAGGCTTCTATCTCCGCCAGGCGAACCTTCCCACCTTCCGAAGACAGTTCAATGGTCTGATTGGCCAGTGCGTTGATCAAGGCCATGATGGCAACATGGCTGAAAAGCGGCCCGGGTGACCCCGTCTGGCAGCGAAGGTGCCACTCTGCCTGTTCGTGAACGGGTGCCCCTTCGTCAGTGATGTAGGCAAGTCTGGCACCTGTTTCTGCCACGGAAGCGAGTATGGCGTCCAGTTGCGCGACGCGACGACGAATACCGAACACGATAACCAGATCCGATGAATCGATACTGACCAGATGCTCGCCCATGGTGTGCCCACTTCCAGGTATCGACACGACATTCTCGATCACCTGCGTCAATTGCCATTGCAGATAGCTGGCGAGTGAATTACCTGCTCTGAAGCCTATGATCCAGAGTTTCCTGGCATCCAGCATTGCTTTGGCCAGGTCCTGAATATCACCGAAACTGACCTGACTGAAGGTCGTCCTGATGTTCTCGATATCAGCGATTTCGTAGGCATTGGCATTCGCGGTGTCGCTATCGGTGGTCTTGGCCTTGTAGAGTCGCGAGCCTGTCTGGCTCTCTTCCCGCGCGTGAAGCCTGGCTTCTTCGTAATTCGGGTAGCCCAGCCTGCGAATGAAACGGCTTACCGTTGCATTGGATACCCCGGCCAGTTGTGCCAGTTCGGAAGCCGAATAGCCAGCCAGCTCGCCAGGGAAGTTGCACACCAGCTCTCCCAGCTTTTTTTCGGCAGGATGCAGATGTGGGAGTGCGCTACGCACACGGGATAGAAAAGATCGCTTTGACATAGGTTGCACATGAAAACATATTTTCATGATGCATGGCAGGCTTACTGTCGACTGCTTTGATCTTCCCAATGCCGCTCAGTAGACCGGAGAGGTGGTGTGTTCATTGTAAGCTCGGGCAGGATTCCAGCACGGGTATCCATTGGCGGCACGGCTTGCCAACGCACAGTGGCGGCGTTGCCATCAGCATGTACATGAAATATTACCAATCACCAAATTCTGATGACTTGTTGCCGAAGAGCTCAATCCGTAGAGTGAGCCGATGGTCGCTGCCAAGGGCAGGTGCTGGTGTCTGTGTCGTTGCCCCATCCCTCTACGCGGTCCGCGAAACAACCCGCCAACAGCAACGAGAGTACAGCACATGAAAGTCGGATTCATCGGATTGGGAAATGTCGGCGGCAAGCTGGCAGGCAGCCTGCTGCGCAATGGGCATGAAGTCACTGTCCGTGATCTGGACCCATTGGCAGTACAGACGTTCATCGACCGAGGGGCGCAGTGGGCCGATACCCCCAGGGAGTTGGCTGAAGCGGCTGACATGATCATTACCTGCCTGCCGTCACCCGCAGCCTGCAGTGCCGTGATGGAAAGTGACGATGGGGTTATTGCCGGCTTGAGCGACGGCAAGATCTGGCTGGAGATGAGTACCACGGATGACAGTGAGTTGCGACGCATTGCCGCGCTCGTGCTGGCCACGGGCGCCAGGGCGCTGGAAGCGCCGGTATCGGGCGGTTGTCACCGTGCCGCGACCGGCAATATTTCCATTTTCGTCGGCGGCGATCGTGAATCGTTCGAGCAGGTGTTGCCCGTGCTGACCACGCTGGGTCGCCGAGTGTTGCACACGGGCGAGCTGGGTACTGCTTCGGTGCTCAAGGTGATGACCAACTATCTGGCCACCGCCAATCTGTGCGCCGTGGCAGAGGCGCTTACCGTGTGCAAGAAGGCGGGTCTGGACATGAACACCACCTTTGAAGCCATCAAGATTTCCTCCGGCAATTCCTTCGTCCACGAAACCGAATCTCAGGTGATTCTGAACGGCAGTCGCAATATCAGCTTCACCATGGATCTGGTGCTCAAGGATGTCGGTCTGTTCGATACCCTCGCCAGGAATCTGGAGGTGCCGCTGGAAATCTCACCGCTTCTGATGGACATCTTCCGCGATGGCCAGGAGCGTTTTGGTCCGCGTGAATGGTCATCCAACATTATCCGTCGCCTCGAGGAGTCGGCAGGTGTGGAAGTACTTGGCAAGGGATTTCCGGCGGAGTTGACTGATGATGAGCCGGAGGAGCAGGGATATGAGGTTGAGGTGATGGGGCGCGGTTGAGCCGCAACACACCGATTTCAATAATGTGCCCGATGGTCAGTTCCGCTGTGCGTGGCGTTCTGTATGCTGATTCTCACCTCCGTGACGATGACTTCAACGCGGTCCCGGCAATACGTCAGAACATCATGTGTCAATGACGTCGATCCGGTGCACCCTCGATTGTTCTCGATTACAGGGCGTCACTCAACCATTCCTGTATTCCTGCAACCAGCAGGAGACTGTCATGAGATGCCTGTGCCTGGTCTGTTCAAACGAATGAAGCCGCCAGTAGCCGGGCACTGAAGCTTTCGCCAATTCCATCGAGGACTATCACGATTTTGCCCGACCCTGGGTGGATGCGAAAACCCGAGTGAATTGACACTTCGCACGCTCGATTGGCAGTACGTACTGCTGCCTTTGCGTCGAGGAAAAGCCTCCTTGTGACGTCGTGGCACTCGGGAACGGAGTCTATGGCAAGCGCGAGACAATGTAGTCATATCGACTCATGAAAGCTTGTACCGCCCTGCTGTTTCGACGATGAGCTGTCAGTTTGTCGATCGTGTTCACGAACTCGATCGCGGACTTTCTGGCGCTCTCATGCCTGCCCAGTTTGATCAGCAACTCCATGTGTTCGAGCCGCCATACCAGCAAATTGTCGTTGCGGTTGATTACCGCATCAATGCGCCTCAGCGCTGATTCAAGATCACCAGCTGTCGTTTCAAGCTGCAATGCATGACTGTGTAAGCTGACTGGGTGAGCCAGTGATTCAGCCCCCTTGTCAATGATGGTCACTGCCTGTTGATGTGCGTCCGTACGGCCGGAGTCGAGCATTGTATCCGCATACTCGATAATGATTTCAGGAGTTGGCTTTTCCAGTTGGTCGATACAACGCTTGAAGTCTGCGAGCGCAGTGTCGAATTGTCCGAGTTCACGCGCAGCCCTGGCGTGAATCAATCGTGCCTGAAGGTGATTTGCCTGCGCGGAAAGCAATAGCGCAGACCAATGCAACGCTCTCTGGTATTGCTTGTTGTCAAGGTAGAGTTGTGCCCTTCCAGACATGGCGGTGCGGTTGCCCGGACTCAGCCGGCTAACCTGGTCGTAATCAGCCAGCGCCCTCTGCCAGTGTCGTTCCCGTCGATAGAGGTCGGCCCTCCTCAGATACTTCTGAATGGTTTCTGCAGATTCCAGTGAGGACCTGTTTTGCAGCTCGCCACCAAGCCGGGCAATCTGACTCTGGTGGTCGTCATGCGCCATGGCAAGCATGGAGATGGTCAGCCACCCGATAGCCAGCCCGGATACCCGAATCAGCAATCTAGAATGCAACCGTCGCATCATTTGAACACTCTATATCACTGCCATATTCGCAAACCTTGTACACCAATGTCGCCCCGCCTTTAGCTCCGGTGTTATCTGTATAGGTAGTGTCTGACACTGTATCGATCACGCTACCATCGCGAACGATATCCACAGTGTCACCGACCGCAAAGTCCCACGACAAATTGGCATGTATGACACCTTTGATCTTTTGTCCTGACGCTGTCAGCACGATTCCGGATCCTGTACCAGACCCTGTGGTGACATTGGCGATATTGGAGAACGATGAATTGCCGAATCCATTGAATGACAGCACTCTGTACTCGTAAGTTGTCTCGGGTGCAACGGTCCAGTCCGTCATGCCAGTAGAGTCCGCGGCCAGATTTCCGAGAGTGATCCAGTCACCACCACTGGCCCTGCGTTCCACTGCATATCCGGTTTCGTCTGTGGCATTGTCGTTCCAGCTCAATTCGACAGAATGGGCTGTCTCCGACGTGGCAACTAACACATCAGGTGCAGTGGGCGGACTGCCGGCCATTGTGCTCACCTGAACGCGCAGTTCGTCAACATAAACTGTATCGAGTGCACGGTGGCCTCGTGTTCTGTCAGTATCAATCACACGAATCAGTACTGTTCCCCCGGTTCCAGACGGTAACAAGGCCGAAATCTGGTGATCTGGATCGATACTCTCGACAGTGAAGAGTGCCTGCCAGCTTTTTCCACCGTCGATGGAAAATGAAAAGGCAAATTCATCCCCATCATCGGACCCACTGGACCAGGCATTAGCGTGCACGCTCACGTTGGCGCCTGCCTGAATTGAAAACTGCCATCGATGCTCCAGCAGACTCCGACGCTTTGTTGGTTTACCGCCGGACTCGGATTCCCTGATGGATTGCACACTGTCGTCGTTGAATTCAGTGGCACTGAAGTTCCCGGAAACCGTACCGTTCACCGCAGTTTCTGCCACGGCCGAATAGTTCACGAATGGGGGGACCGCATCGGTCGTCGCTGTCGCCACGTTGCTGGGCGATGAATGGCCAACGCTGTTCACGGCAAGGATTCGATAGTGATAGGTCGTCTCGGGTTCAAGGCCGGTGTCTGTAACGCTGCTTGTATTTGTGCCAGGAGTGGCAACTGACGTCCAATTGGTTTGATCTGTGGATCGCTGCAAATCGAAGCCACTTTCATCGTCCGAGTTGTCGTTCCAGCTCAGTAACACGTCTGTTGATGAAATCGCATTGGTCACAAGGTTGTCAGGTGCGACCGGCGGAGAGGAGGGTGGCGCCTGGTGAACAATGCTGAAGCTGTCGCGCAAGATGCCGGAACTGGTCAGAAACACAGCATCGAGTTGATTGGCGTTCACGTCGATGATCATGGAGCCCAGTTCCACCCAATTGGAAATCATGACCGGGTGATTCAGCCGCGCATTGGTGATCTTGCCTGAGCTGCCAGCGACTGTGTATACAGCACCGCTATCCGGTGCCATCGGCTTTGTGTAGGCACCGGAACCCTGTGGGTCGCCATCGCCGGCATTCACCACGTAGCTGCTGTCAAAGGTGTTGCTTGATCCATGATGGCCGTGAATGAGCATGGATCGTTCGTACGAATGGCTGTGCCCACCCAGCACCAGGTCAACGCCGTATGACTCGAGTATGGGCAAGAAGTTCGTACGCATTTCAATCAATTCCAGTTCGCTGTCAGAATCATGTGAGCCCTTGCTGTAAGGGGGATGATGCCAATAGGCGATGATCCATTCCTGGTTGGTTTGAGACAAGTCGTTGCGCAACCAGACAGCCATCGGACCCGTGTCAGACCGGTCAGAGTCGTAGGAATCCAGGCTGACAAAATGAATGTTTGCGTAATCAAACGAGTAATAGGCTTCTGTTCCTGACCCTACACCGCCGGATTCACCATTTTCAGGGAGTGTGAAGATATCGTAGTACGGACCTGACTGAGTGCTGGAATCTGCGCTGTAACCGTCATGATTGCCCAGGGTTGGCCAGAGAATCGAATTGCGCAATACCTGAGGGTACAAGTCAAACACTGCAGCCTGGTACTGGGCGTCCGTGCCATCGTTGTATGCGTTATCGCCAAGCATCAACCATACATCGGCATGCGGTCCGCCATTGAAGGTGAGGTATTCATCGCGAACCGCGGCTGCATTGGCATTGGCAGTACCACTGTCTCCCAGCACCCATATTCGTGTTGGCGCGGACGTTCCCGTCGCAGGATGAGTATCAAAATACTGATCACTGCTGGACTCGAAGACTTCCAGGCTGTCTCCAATTCGGTAGTAATATCGTGTATGGGGCAGCAACCCCGAAAGAGTGACTGAATGGTCGATTCCAACGGTAGCATCGCCATCCACTTGGTCAAGGTTGGCAGGATCAGTTCCATAACGGACCAGGGCATCCCGATTGCCAGCTGTGCGCCAGCGTAAAGTGACACCGTCGGATGAGCCCTGCTGTAAATAGGGTCCGCGTACCGGATTGGCGAGGATGGGGCCAGAAGCAGCTGCCATGAGTAGAAATACTGCAATCAGAATGTCAGTATGTAGGTGAAACATAGGTGTGCGCATTATGACTCCGGTGAATATGCAGGGCGGCACTTGTTCGAAAATGATTCCGATCACCGAGGGCAATGGGCTACCAATCCGTGCAACTGTTCACCCCTGTAGGCTGTAATCCGTTATTTATCGTCAGCCTGTTTACCTCCTTGGCGTACGAGTTGATTCTCGTTGTAATGCGTGCCAGGCGTCAAGCCGATAATTGGTAGCACGTGCAATATCGTACCTTTCTACTACCGCAGTATGCAGACAGGAAGCTGAAAATCCTGATAGATCATTCATGCACCCATGTCCGGTAGTCAATTGCCATTTGCCACTGAGACCGAAGTTTGGCTGTACATACGAATCAGAACAGTGTTAAGTATGATGCTTGTCTGATGATCTGAATTTCCCCGGAGGGGCAGTAAAACAGCAGTTGGTGGTTTGGGATATTCACACCGAGGGCCCCTCCGGTTACCGTTCCACACTTTGCATTTGGAATGTTGCCGAACAATCGTGCATGATCAGGAGTCGATGTGATGTGTCCTGATTCTGATGGTTGTCATGTCATTCCTTGGGTGTGATGGGATTTTGTTTGTGTGTTCTTCAGTCATTTGTGAGGGAAGTTTTCATGAAGTTGACGACATGCTGTCTCTCTGCGCTGTTGACTGCAATGCTTCACTCAGCAGTTACGCAGGCGGCTCCACCACCAGGTAAGGGGAAACCGAAGCCAGGTAACGGTACCCCGGTAGTCAAATGTCCTTCGGACGATGGCAAAAAACACAGTCGACACAGTAGATGCGAGACGTTGACGAGCGCGGAACTGGTGAATATTGCCCCACCAGAAGAAATATTTGATGGCAGCGGTGACTGGGTTGAAGTATTCAGTGACTCTTTTACGCCCGCTACTGTAGAAAATCCGGATGCGCTGGGTGTGCTGGATTGGACCCGTTGGAGCTCCCGAGTGCCTTGGGGCGACTGGAAAATCAATGGGGTGTCGAATGAGGATCAGTGGAATGTCAACACTACAGGCCTGGAGCCTGGCATTGGTTGGGTTCCAGCCAATTACTTTTCGGATATGAATACCTTCTTGGGAATTCTGGAAAGCGAGGGAAAACACATCTTCTCACACGGCAGCGACGCAGGCACAGGAAGCAATGCCGATGATGTCAACGCTGACGGAGGCGATGAAAGCCTTGTCATTGGTTCATACGTGAATCCATGGAAAAAGAACATCAATAAGCGGCGAAATTATGTGTCGGGATTGATCTCTTCCCATGTTGGTCCGACGACCGATGCGAATATTGACGGTACGCACGGATTTCAGTTTCGTTATGGCTACATGGAAGTGCGGGCGAAGATGCCGAAAGCAGGCAATGGCTTTCGTTCAGCCATTTGGCTGTATTCCGATAACGCCTATTTCAACGCATTGAATGGAAGTTCTTCCATTTACGAGATCGATGTGGCGGAACATATTCCAAACACTCGCGTTGATCAGGAAGGCGAGGAATGTTTTGTGCAGCAGAACTCGAGTTTCTGGCCGACGATTGGCGCAGGAACAGACGATGTTGGCCGGCTCAGTTACGATACGATTTTCAACTCTTATCACTACCCGGGCGGCAGAACCAGCAGCGAGTGGACATATAACTCGCAGGAGAAGTACGATCCAGTCCGTTGCGATCCTGTGGGCGTTGGTAACTCAACCGGTCCAGACGTGGTGGACTACGCGGACGACTATCATACCTACGGTGTTCTATGGGAGCAGGACCGCATCAATTTCTATGTCGATCGCCGCTTGATTCACCAAGTTGGTTCGGCTGGACCTGTCTTGCCACCAGGGTTGACGGAAACACATCCGATTACCGATTCGACAATGTACATTGTCATCAATCTTGCCATGGGGCTCGATGGGTTTGAAGGAAACGTTGATAGCAGCGTGTTCGTGAATGAAGTTGGACCCAAGCTTGCCGTGGACTATGTCAAGGTTTGGCAGAATAGTATTCCGGCTCGCAACCACGGGTGGTGCGGAAAAGGCGGGGATGCCACTTGCTTGAGCCTTACGACTCCATGAACTGCGTGAGCAGGCATAGCAGGCATAATCGGCGCTTGTTGGGCAGCGCCTTTACATCGAATCCGGAACTTGGTTCCGAGAACAAGCTGCGACTGATTCAAGAAAACCAATAGACATCCACCGCATTCACGGTTATCAATCGAGACCAGTCTGCCATTGAAAACCTGCCCTCCATCCACCAGTTCGAAAGACTCGGACTCCGGAATCACCAGATGGCGTCGCCAGATTGTCGACAGGAATAGCGAATCTTCGATAGTCAGCACGCCACTCCAACGGAAGCGCCACGGTTCGACAACGGCAGACTCAGGGTCAGAGCTCAGTGATCTCCTGCCGCCGCGTCCTCCGCGACATGACTTGTCATGGTTTCCAGGTGCGCTTGTACAACGCTGGTTCGTGTCTCCACGGCCTCGAGATCTGGACGTCGCCCAGTTTCATAGACACCTGAATACGTTCACTATGCCACCGTTGTATTATATTGGTGATAGTCAACAGGACTGCAGCAACCATTGCCTGAGCGCAGCCTGATCCGATTGTAGAACACTTCCACGTATTCGAATATGGCCAGTGCAGCCTCCGCACGAGTCGCGAAGTGGTGACGGTATATCAGCTCTTACTTCAAGGTCGCGAAGAAGCTCTCAGCCACCCCATTGTCCCAGCAGTCACCTTTACGGCTCATGCTACAGACGATGCCGTGCTTCTCAAGGCTCTCACGATAGCTGCTCGCCGTGTAGGTACTTCCTCGGTCCGAGTGGTGTATCAGCCCCTCGGAGGCACCGTGCATTGCGATGGCAGCCTCCAGCGCTTTCAGCGTCAGGTTCTGATCGTTCTTCTCACCGCAGGCCAGACCGATCACTTCCCGGTTGAACAGGTCTATCATGGGAGCGACATACAACCAGCCTTCGTCGGTGGCGACAGCGGTGACGTCGCCAACCCATTTGCGCCCGGGCTCGGCGGCTGTGAAATCGCGCTGGATCACGTTGGGCGCCACCGGGTGAGACTTGTTTCGTTCGGTGGTATTACGATACCTTTTGCACGGCTTCGAGGGTGCGACACAGCAGGGCGACACTGAAAATGGCCTTCTCCGCATCGACAATGGCAAACCTCATGACTACAGAACACAACTTGCGTTAAGCTGATGATGAGCCAGCTGCACCGCACGGGTTTGTTAGCTGAGCATCTACATGGGCGCGAACTATCACCACGTGATTGGAATCCACCATTTTTACCGAGGTTACTGCGATGCACATAGGTGTCCCCAAAGAGATCAAGAATCACGAATACAGGGTCGGGATGACACCGACCAGCGTCAGGGAAATGGTTGATCATGGCCATGAGGTCACGGTTGAAAGTCATTGCGGAGAAGGCATCGGTCGCTCGGATGATGACTATCGTGCCGCCGGCGCCAGGGTAGTCGATGATCCTGCCAGTGTGTTCGCGGACTGCGACATGATCGTCAAGGTCAAGGAGCCCCAGGCAGTCGAGCGAAAAATGCTGCGCGAGGGACAGGTACTGTTCACCTATCTTCATCTGGCTCCAGATCCTGATCAGACCAGGGACCTGGTTGACAGTGGCGCGATTTGCATTGCGTATGAAACCGTCACCGGCGCCCAGGGTGGTTTGCCCTTGCTGGCGCCCATGTCGAAAGTGGCTGGCCGGATGGCCGTGCAGGCTGGCGCCTACGCATTGGAGCATCCTCATGGGGGGCTGGGTGTTTTGTTGGGTGGAGTCCCCGGTGTCGATCCCGCCAAGGTGGTGATCATCGGTGCGGGCACGGTCGGAAGCCATGCAACGCATATAGCGGTGGGCATGGGGGCCGATGTCTGGGTGCTGGATCGCAACCCGGACATGCTTGAGAAGCACTGGCAGCAGTTTGGCAGAACGACCAATTCAGTCTTTTCCACGGCGGATGCCCTGGAACATCATGTCCTGACGGCAGACCTGGTTATCGGCGCCGTACTGGTTCCGGGCGCGTCAGCGCCAAAGCTTATCACCAGGGAGATGGTTGCGAAAATGAAACCGGGTGCCGTGTTCGTGGACGTTGCCATTGACCAGGGTGGCTGCAGTGAAACATCCCACGCCACGACCCACGCCGAACCGACCTACATCGTGGATGATGTCGTTCACTATTGCGTGGCGAACATGCCTGGTGGAGTGCCCAGAACCTCGACCTATGCACTGAACAATGTGACCTTGCCCTACATGCTTGCCCTGGCAGACAAAGGTTACAAGCAGGCATTGCAGGATGATCGGCATCTGCTTGCCGGACTCAATGTCTGCAAGGGGCATGTGACCTACCAGGAAGTGGCAGATACATTGGGCTATGCGTACAGGGATCCGCTCGCTGCGCTGGACGGTTAGGCCAGAGAATCTACCGACGCATCCGCTACAGCTCGCCCTTGAGGTTCTTCCCGGACTTGCCCCCCTGAATCAGACGAAGCTTCGGCCGTGCAGGCTTTGTTTCGACAGGCTCGGCCCGACGGGTATGCAGGTCATGCAACTGTTTGGACAAATGGGCTTCGAGTTCGTGCAATGCCCAATGAAGCTCGTGTTCCTGCAAAGGGGGTTCCTCAGGGCATTCGTCATGCCAGGTATGCAGCAAGGGGAGGACGACGGGTTCCAGCAGAGCGGTTCCCTTCAACCCGATCAGTTGCTTGCAGATGGACAAGGCCTGGATATCGCTGCTGTGCTGTCTGGCCAGCTCGCCAAAGAACGGAAACACATGATTGACGATCTTCTGCGCGCGGGAGACGGGTTTCGAGGAGTTGTTCATGAGACATTCTCTTGGGGTGGTTGAAAACCGCGGGGGAAGGGGAGCAGGGTCAGAAGTCCAGATCGTATTCTTCCCTGATGACTTCAGTGGCGACAGGGGGCCGGTCTGGTCTGTCGCTCAAGCCACCGTTGATGACCCGCAGCCTCGGACGGTTGCTACCGGAAACCTGGCGAGACTTTCTCCGCTCTTGTATTATTCGAGTCATGTTGGTGTCGAATATCGTCAGCGCCCATAGCAGTTCTTCACGGGTCATTGCTTCCTCTTCAGCGTACTCGGCGTTCCAGAGATCGATGAAGGACAGGGTGTGCTGATGGCTCATCAGTTCGTCGCCGAGTGTCAGCAGGTGCTTGCAGATGCGCAGTGTGGGTGCGTCTTCGGCCGCAGGATCAGTCATGTCGCCGAAGTATGCATAGATGGCCTCGACGAGTTTCTGCTGGCGTGACTTGGGCTCGATGTTCATACGGGTGGTGTCTTCAAAGTGGAGGCTTCCGTCTTGGAAGCGATTGACCCCTATGAAAGCACAAGCGATCGATGAAAAAAAGACGGTCCGAATTTCACTGAAGTCCGTTTCCGGAACGATGGCGTAAACAGTGGCTTCTGAGAAATGACTGTTTTTCAGTCGGTTTGATTTTCGTCACATCACACGTTCGATTTACTTGGAGTACCTCATTCAATCAAGATACGATACGATGAGTTCTTGGTTGTTCTAGCACATCTGTGATAACTAGTGTTATGTCATAAGAATTGCGTACATTGCGAGTAATATTTAGAGATTCCCTGGAGGATTCACAGTGGAGTTTGATGCTGAAATTACCCAAACACTTGAGCGGTGCTATCTCGGCGCTGATGTGACTCAGCGTAGAAAGCTATCGTTCGAAGCGCTGGATCCAGCGCCAGGAGAGTCCATCCTCGATATCGGGTGTGGGAATGCAATGCTTACAGTTGAGCTCGCTCGGGCTGTTGGAGTCGATGGACGTGTAATAGGAGTGGATCCGAGCACTGCGATGCGTGATGCTGCTATACGTCGTTGCAGCGAAATACCATCGATTGATATCAGAGAAGGTACCGCTACCAAATTACCCGTTGAAAATGACTCTATTGACAAAGCGGTATCATTGCAAGTTTTTGAGTATCTAGATGATATACCGAATGCGCTTAGTGAGTCATATCGAATCCTCCGAAAAAATGGAAAGCTAGTAGTAGGCGACATGCATTTTGATAGTTGGGTTTGGTTTAGCAAGAACCCTGGTCGAATGGATCGAGTTATTCGCGCATGGGACGAACACCTATCTGAGCGCTGTGTGCCGGCAATTATATCCCCTCATATGCGAGAACAAGGCTTTTATATCGACAAAATACAGGCTCATACTTTTTGTGATTATAAGCTCAAGCCAGATGGTATCGCCAATATGCTATTAACGCTTATGGAACGATTTTGCATCACTAATAAGTTGATCCGTGCGGAAGACATAATACAATGGCGTGATGAACAGCATGATCTAGCGAGAAGTGGACAGTTCTTCTTTTCTATAACTCATTATATTGTTATCGCGAGGAAATAATGAAGCGCAGATTGCGATAGCTGAAACAAATGCGCTAACTGTGCATAATAGTCGCGAGTGATAGATTGGGGATGTGTAGGGTTGCACGTAAATCGAACAGTACGTTGCAGCCGACATTGTGACTTTTATCTCTCTACGCTGACGCTCCGGTCGATCAAAGTCAAATGCAGCTGAACGCCGTTGATATGCGGATACTCGACAGGCTACATGAAAGCCGTAATTCTACTGAAAAACAGGCAAATGATGCTTATCCACAAAAACTGTGGATAAGCATGTGGATGAACCGCGTATAGATCGATAAAGCAGCCATGGCGCGGTACGATCACGAATCTGTTCAAGGAATGTACAGTGGATTGACGTGTTGGAAGGCCCACCCCTTGCTCGTCCCGAACGACGTTGCGGTCTCGCTGTTCAGTGCAACAGAATCATCCGTGTTCGATCTTCCAGGTCTTGGCTCAGGTCTTTCGCGGACCAGCCGGCACGGCTTCGATGGACGCAGCCCTGACGCATGTCGTGCAACAATCTGGCTCGGGCCATGGACGGGAAGTCGGCGGGTAGCTCGCCTTTCGCCTTCTCCTCGTCGAATCGTTTGGCCAGACGTGCATCCGTATCCTTGATGGCCTTTTCCATGCGTTCTGCAACGCCGTCAACCTTGCCGACTGTCATGCCTTCTAGATTCTCGACCGTGTGTATCACCGAGACATGAGAACCTATCTGCTTGTGGGTGGAAGCCCCCTCATGCAGAACGACAAGCAGGGCTTCATGGCATACGTGAAGGAAAACATGGGTGGGTCTACGCGGATTCGTGTGGGTCATTTTCAGAGACAAATTGCTGAAAGTATCTGCGTAGACAGTGTTTTCGTTGAGATTGGCTGACTGGAAAGTTGTTTCGTTTTTCGG
>NZ_JBQYLE010000021.1:0-47188 GCF_052681095.1 Granulosicoccus sp. 3-233 | reverse complement strand
AAAGCTGCAATTTCCTGAAGACGATTAGCGCCAGAACCACTAGTTTTATAGGCTCAAACGAGTTATACAGGTCGAACGATTTAGGCGGAGCTGGGCGCAGGAAGTCGACCACGTTCGGGCAGGCAGCAAGTGCGGATGATGCACTGATGATAGACTACATGCGCCAGAACGCCAGCCCCATGTCGTGAACGGTTACCACCAAAGCAACTCGCTATAGAACTATAAATGTGTATTTCACTCAGCGAAACATCACCTTGAAACCCGTCAATCTCAATAACAGGGCCATAATAACAATACTCATTATCAGCTCAAGCTGACTCTTGGGTAGACCGTGGGCCGGCAAGCCGGCGTAAAAACTAAACGAAGAAGTAATTATATATGGATACCTAACTGAGAATTCACCCACTAAGATCATCATAATCATAACCAGAATAAAACTAGGGAAGAACCATTCGCTTCCAAACCCAAGTGCGACTTCTGACGGAAATGAAGCTGGAATTCCTGCCCCGAGTTCGGTGATGAAATACTGCTCCCTAAATACAAACGCACCCACGAGTGGACCTGAAGAAACAAAATTAGGCTTATTGGACCAAAAAACTCTGGGAATATAACCGTAGAAACCCCCGAATATCACTGTCCTAAGGGATGGGATTGTATCTCTCTCGCCATAATCATATATTCTTGCATCCTTCGCAGGGGATAGGCCATAGCCAGCTTCGTTATTATTTAGCTGCTCTATAATCAGTGATATGCCACTCTGCTCGCCTTTGCCTTTGCGAACCTCCGAAATTACGGACATCAACTGTACCAAAACTACCAATACGACTATGCTTCTCCCTGCTAGAAATAATTTGCCTTTCAGATCCTTCACACGCATGAATCTAAAGATCAAAATCGTGAGTATCGGCACTACAAAAACACCTCTACTGCTAGACATAAATCCGATAACCATTATCACCAGCAATGAAAGCATCGCTAGAACCACATGTGGATTCGACCTAGTTATTTTTGAAAAAGAGAAAACTATAACAGCGTGAAGCGTATATATTTTCAAAGCATAGTTGAGCGCATTCAACCATAACCCCCCCCCCCTAGATCGCTTCTGGCTTTCAAACGAATCAACGCCAGCCTGCGAGATCCAAAACACAATAATCACCATTAGAACTACCGTAGCCAGATAAAAATATCGCCTACCTTTTTTATCGAATCTAGCGTTATCAATACCTGAAGCATAATAACGGTCGATCCTGATTCTCCTCTTTCGAAAATACAAAGTCACCAGAAGCAGAGTGAAAAACCAACCAAACATTATCATGCCCACTAAATCGCCATTCCCCCCAGAAAAATCTGTGAATAGTGTAGCTATGATTATATTTGGGGCGAGAAATATTAAAGGCGAACTCCACCGCAACATAGACATAATGAAAAACACGCCTACTAGAGTCCATATTATGTTCAACATGACTAGTCTCGATTTCGGCCGACCGACTTAAAACAAAATTTTTCTGTAGCCCCAACAGCGCAGTTTAGCATCCGCGAATCACGAAATAAATATCACCACACATGTTATTGTCTATGCAAAAGCACCTAAGCGTTCAGCCACGAATTATATTTACCCATTGCTGCAGACCTTTATCACGATCGTAAAGAGTTTCGAATATCGAACGAGCGTAATACTCCTGCTCTTTTTTGTACTCTGAATCTTCTGACAGAAGCACAATTGAATTAGCTAAGCTGGCGTAATTACCTATTTCTACCGAGTTTCCACAATTATTAGTTAGAACCGTTGTGGCGATTTCTCCATCCGAGGCACCAATAAATATTGAGCTTCTACCGACAGCCGCTATTCCGTAAAACTTACTAGGAACAATCAAACCTTCCAGTTTCGGATTCAACGATACCAAATGCACATCAGCAGCACTCAGGCTTTCGCTCAGCTGTTCTCGCGGCTGATAAGGTCGAAATGCTATGGAACTTAAACCACGTCGGTTCGCTTCATTCTCCACAACCTCGCGCTGCGCACCGCCCCCGATAAAGAGAAATACAATATCGTCACGATGAGAAAGAATCTCTGCGGCGCCAAGAATCGTGTCGAATTCATGCACTCGCCCAAGATTGCCGGAATACCCAACCACGAACTTCCCGTCCAGCCCCCACTCACTTCGTAGCTTGTTCTCTTCTCTGGGTACCGGCTTGAGAGCCTGACCATCAGCCCAATTGGGTATGACTCGTATATTGATATCATCACCCGCCTCCTCACGAATGAATTGCTCCATTCGTGTACCCAGCACAACATTCATGTAGGCCGCTCGAAGAGTTGTGTTTCTTATACGCTTCAACAGAGCCAGAACTGGACCTCGCATGAACTTCACCCCAAGCTCTGCGGCAACTTCCGGGAAAACATCCTGCAGCCAGTTGACGAGCAATGCACCTCGTAGCTTAGTGACAATCGCAGCAACTACTGAAATGAGCGGGGGATCTGTCTTCGCAACCACTATCGTGTTCTTGTCCGTTCGGTCAAATAGCGTCCAGGCCGCTGTTACATAGAACGTCAAATAGTCGATTGCCCTTCCGGCAAGGTTTCCTCTACCAAAACGACTCGTCCAGACTCGGTGAACCAGCACTCCATTTACAGTCTCTGACTTGGAAAGCCGGGCTGTGGAATCATCGTATCTTAGCCTACTGGTCACAATCTCGACCTGGTATCCCTCGCGCACCAGGTCGAAGGCAAGATCACTCAATAGCTGACTGGTCGCCGAATGGTCGGGATAAAAGAATCTGTTGATGAACAGTACTTTCTTCTCAGGTGCTGATTCAGCTTCTTGCATCATTCAGATTTCGCAAATACCAGGCATATGCATCAGTCAAGCCCTGTTTGAGGTCAATGTCAGCTCGCCAATCCAGTTCACTCAAACGGCTTACATCCATCAGCTTTCTCATCGTGCCATCGGGTTTCGACGTATCGAAGACCAACGAGCCCTTGAAACCCGTCACATCAGCAATAGTCTCAGCCAGCTCACGAATCGTGCAATCGACACCTGTGCCAACATTCACATGACTTAGCATGGGCTCCGTGCTGGCCTTGTAGGTTTGCAGCGGCAGTTCCATCACATGCACGCTGGCAGCCGCCATGTCATCCACATGGAGAAACTCCCTCATGGGCTTGCCACTACCCCAGATGACAACCTCGCTCGACTGATTGATTACCGCCTCGTGAAAGCGGCGCAACATGCCCGGTATCACGTGGCTGTTTTCAGGATGAAAATTGTCGTTCGGGCCATAAAGATTGGTCGGCATCACGCTCCGATAGTCTCTACCATATTGCCGGTTGTAGCTCTCACACAATTTGATGCCAGCAATCTTGGCGATCGCGTAGGGCTCATTGGTCGGCTCCAAAATCCCTGTCAGCAATGCATTCTCGCGCATCGGCTGCTCTGCATTCTTCGGATAGATACAACTGGAACCTAGAAACAGCAATTTCTGTACATCAAACAGGTGAGCGGCATGTATCACATTGGCCTCCACCATCAGATTCTCGTAGATGAATTCTGCCGGGTAGCTATTGTTAGCCTGAATGCCACCTACCTTTGCCGCAGCCAGATAGACCTCTTCAATCTTCCTGTCCGCGAAAAATGTCTGTACTGCTGATGAATCCAGCAAATCCAGCTCAGACCGTGTAGCTGTAACAACATTTACGTAACCCAGCTTCTGCAACCGCCGGACTATCGCCGAACCTACCATCCCCTTGTGGCCAGCAACAAAAATATTCTTCTCGTGACTCATGGACTCTCTCAATTCTCCACCGACAAGGGAATGTCGAGCCCGTTCGCTTTGAGAAATGCGTGTCTCTGAGCCACCTTCAGATCTTCCGCAACCATCTCGGCACACATCTCCTGCGCCGTTATCTCAGGCACCCAACCCAGCTTTGTCTTGGCCTTCGCAGGATCTCCCAGTAGCGTCTCTACTTCGGCCGCTCTAAAATAACGCGGATCAACCTGCATGATCACATCGCCTTCCTTCAGCGCTGGCGCCTTGTTACCTTCGACTCTTGCAACGACTGCCTTCTCATCCTTGCCCTCACCCTCGAAACGTAGCGTCACACCCAACTCTGCGGCGGACCACTGGATGAACTCACGCACCGAATACTGCACCCCTGTGGCTATCACGAAGTCCTCTGCCACGTCCTGCTGCAACATCATCCACTGCATACGCACATAGTCTTTCGCATGCCCCCAATCCCGAAGAGCATCTATATTGCCCATGAATAAACACTTTTCCAGACCCTGCGCAATATTCGTCAATCCGCGAGTGATCTTTCGCGTAACGAAAGTCTCACCACGCCTCGGAGATTCATGATTGAACAATACGCCATTGCAGGCATACATCCCGTAGGCCTCACGGTAATTCACCGTAATCCAATACGCATACATCTTGGCAACCGCATAAGGGCTTCTGGGATAGAAGGGCGTTGTTTCCTTTTGCGGCGTCTCCTGTACCAACCCATACAGCTCAGAGGTGGATGCCTGGTAGAAACGTGTCTTTTTCTCGAGCCCTAGAAACCGAATACCTTCCAGCAATCTCAGCGTCCCAAGCGCATCCACATCTGCCGTATACTCCGGCGCCTCAAAGCTGACGGCCACATGGCTTTGTGCACCGAGATTGTAGACCTCATCAGGCCGCACCTGACTCAGGATTCGAGTCAAGTTCGATGAATCCGACAAGTCTCCATAATGCAGCTGGAATCGCTGATTACTGGTATGCGGATCTTCATAAATATGATCAACCCTTTGAGTATTCAAAGAGGAGGCACGCCTCTTGATACCGTGCACTTCGTAGCCCTTCTCCAGCAACAACTCAGCGAGATAGGACCCATCTTGCCCTGTGATACCAGTGATTAACGCGACTTTATTCATTGTTTGCTACTTCCCATTCGCACATCATTTCTCAATAGTCTCCTGCTGAAGCTGCTTGATTTCACTCCGCAGTAAGTCAAACGCTCTCTGTTTTTCGTTCAAGAAAGCCACAGCCAGTCGCAGCTTTTCTTCCATTCCACGTTGCGTCACTGTGTAACTGTAGGCAATCTTGTTGTTCTCATTCTTGTAGTTATGGCTCTTGATCAATCCTTCCCTCAACAAGGCCTGAACGCAGTAGTTCGCCTTGCCCAGACTCATTCCCAATTGCCTGGATATCTCCCTCTGACTTAACGAGGGATTGGCCTCAATAGCCCTCAATACGTTGAACTGGGCCTCCAACCTTGCGGATAAGCACTTGGATTGTCGACTAACCATGCGGATACAGCACCTCGCAGGGGTTTTCACAGTGAGATGTACACGACGAGAAACTGAATCACTCCGTTGCCTCGAATAGCGGAAAACACACGCTACCGCCCTTCCGTTGCACAAGCTAACCGGACAGGCTGTTGGGATATCACTGCTGACCTACTTCAATCAAAAGGTCTTTCGCCAAATAGTCTTACTGCGTTCAAATAATGAACACAGCGGCTATTAGGCCACGATCACACTGCCAAACACAAGCACATCAACTGACTTTCTTGATCAGATTCGGCGATACACTCACTTGCGTTTCATTGCCCAACACATTCAACAACAAGACGACGCGCTCCTGACTATTACGCGCCTTGAATATCGCCTTCATGCCTGCCAAGGGACCGCTGATCAATTGCACGTCTTCGCCAGGCACAAATACCGTAGCCGGATCAATAGCACCGTTACCGCGCTCCTGCTCCTGCCTCAGCGAATTCAACAATTTCTCCGGAAATGCCTGGAGTGTGGCACCAAGACGAACGAGCCGAATAACGCCACGTGTCGACCGAATGGGCGCTGTGTTCTGACGCTCCAGATCCAGTTTGATGAAAAGATAACCCGGGAACAGTGGCTCGCATGCCGGGCTCAATATCCCCTTTCGCGATTGCCGAGTACACAACATGGGAAGAAAAGTCTCAAAACTCTGGTTCGACAGGTTCTGAACGGCGATTACCTCATGCCTCACTTTTGTCTGCAGTACATACCACTGAGACATGAATTCCCTCCCAAGTACGAGCCGAAACAGCTGTATGAACGTGTTGAATAATCGCCGCGATTCAGCAATACAGACAATCAGGAATCTGTTACGCCATTTGCCCTGACTTATCGGTTGATGGCACTCATGGAGTGTGCTGCCCAGACGATGACACGGCTATGACGATCAGCAACTGCGAAACCTCTACAAAACCGAGTGCGAACATCTAGTCCGCCTCAAGCACCCCACCCGTTGCAGCTTTGAAATATCGCTTGCCGATAACAAAGTGCACTAAAACCAAGGCCACAAACGCCCAGAACAACCAGGTCTCGTTATCCGCATTGGAGCCGTTGATGGTGCCTACCAAAACCAGAGCAGAATGCATGGCCAACATCGCCAGTACAGTCGAGTTCACTGTCAACTGCCGATTTCTCAACCGATGATGCAAATGGTCCCTACCCGCTTGAAAGGGAGAACGCTTTTCAAGAACTCGCCCCATCATGACCACCACCGTGTCCATTAACGGTAATCCGAACATCCAGCCAGCGGCCACGGGTGAAAGCGATCTAGCGCTTCCCTGAGTCATCTCAACCAGATACCAGACCAGAATCAATCCGAGCATCATGCTGCCGGAATCTCCCATAAATACGGCGGCTTTACGTCTTACCACTCGGCTGTTGTAGAAGAGAAAGGCCAGCAAGCTTCCAGTGACAACAAACAGTGTCAGTGCCGTGCTCGTATCGCCGTGCACGAGGGCCAGGACCCCCATGGAAGACAGAGTCATCGAAAGCAGTGAACCGGACAACCCATCCAGCCCATCGATCATGTTGATGGCATTGATCACTCCCACCGTACAGACAACGGTGAACAGCACCGACGCAACGTATCCGAATTCGACGTCTGTGCCCCCTAGTACCGCGCCAACAGATTCAATGCGCACATCACCCAGCACCACCATCAGCAGGGCAACAGCAATCTGGAAACACAATCGGCACCTGGCGGACAAATCCTTGAGATCGTCTACCACCCCCAGAACGACCAGAAGCAGACAGAGCGCCAGCAATAGCGGCGGCATCAGTTGTCCTTGAGTAAGCACTTCACCCACAGCCAGGGTCAGGAAGATGGCAATACCCCCCACCAGAGGCACCTCTCCGACATGTCGTTTTCGGGAATCCGGCTTGTCAGTCAATCCATGCTCTATGGCAAGTCTGCCCAGGAAGGGAATGACCGCCACGCAAAACACTGTCGTAAAGGCAACAATCAGCATCTGTAATCCCATATTTCAAAGACTTCCCTTGTCGTTCAAGGCCCCTGAATGAGGCCAATGGCGTACCGGTCACTTGTGGATGACCGAGGCTTCTTGCACTGCAAAATACAAAATCAGAAAACTATACAAACGACCAATCTCGATCGGTACGCTCGCTCGACACGCAGGGAGAAAGCTGAATATCTCTATTCAGATTCCATCAACACGTGAAAAAAATCAAACTCAAGTCGAAACAAAGTCTTATGCCCACAAGGACTTTGCAACACGATCTGAATTAATTGCTGGCGAGGGTAGCGAGGCCTACCCACAGCATCAAGGTAGGCATTCTTACCTATCAAAAATGGCGTTGCCGAAGCGGGTGAAAGATGTTGCCAGATATAACTATCCTTAGGTAGCAACTTTTTCTCGAATCGTGTAGCCCCCCCCCCACACAGCAGCAGCTCTGTCCATCCCAGGGCAGAGTCCTTGGGGAGCGTTGGTAACGAAAAGGAAGGTCAACACCTCCTCGAGATTCTGCAGCGATTCGGAAGGTTTGAGCTCATGTCATCAACTACGCCAGCCGGATGAGCTCAAGGCCAGCAGCAAGACTGCACAGTAGCCTTTGATGAGGGACTGAATGAACATGCTAGAGCATCCAGTGTTCAGAATATCCGATCAGGTTCCTCACTCCTCAGCCAGCCCCATGGCCAATGCGCCAAGCACTCTGACTCTTCAATGATGAGAACTGATATCAGCAAGTAAGATGATTGTCTCATTCACGCTGATGGCAGTGATACATTCTGAAACAACCGACTATCGCAGCGAATTCGACCAGAACAAGGTTGTACACATGAACAATTCATTGACCGTCCAGCGAGCCAGCGTGGACGTGCAGGAAAGCTACCGGACCCAGAAGAGATTTGAGCCGCACCCAAATGATACGAACGACAACCAGAAAACCACGAGATAAGCTGCTGGATAATACATGAAGTCAGAACACCAGAACATGGAAAACCAGCTACGCCCAAACCTCTCCGAGCTCATATGCATGCAGTGCATCAGTACCATCGCAGTGGCAACAAATTGCTGAATCCCTGTTCACGAACGTAAATAGACAACAAGTGGATAGCCTGTCGTTTTTAACAAGTACAGATCAAAGCAGCTACTTGTGCCATTTCAGATAAACACTTATTTAGGCCATGTCAAATTGGAAAGATTGTTGTGAAACACATCACACTCTTGATTGTGTTCCCTGGATTGCCACGATTGCCTTTCGCTATCAATCGATCCTCATCACCCTGGCAATCAGATTCGCAAACACCCGAGGGCTGACATAACCACTTCAGGCCAAGCCGTCAGCCGCACTTCCAGTTCCCACACCAACCCGCCATGGGAATCGCTCAGTAAACCCTCCCACTGCCGTGTCGCGCAGCGTTCGGCCGCCGACTGGAAAACCTGCCTGTCCAGCAGCCGGCGGGGGCTTTCCACAGAGGACACCGGTGGCTGCTCCCCTGAGGAGATTTTGCACAGGTCCCCAGCTATGGCGGAGCCGGTCAGCTCCAGTAGGGTTGCACCGAGACGACGTTGTTGCGATGAGAAGCCGTGAGATATCCCAGTTGCTGCTGAAGTCTATTCAGGCGCAGTAACAACAGACTTCTACGGCACCCCAGCCACGATTTCACAGTCTGGACCCGCAAAGTCCGAACCCCCTACACCACCGTCACATTCATCGGGGCCGCCCGGTCCGCCATACATCTTGTCGTTCTGCTGATCGCCCTTCAATATGTCCACACCGGTGTTGCCTCCCATGGTGTCATTCGACAGACCTCCGGACAGAAAGTCATCGCCTGAGCCTCCCGACATATTGTCTATACCGGGCCCGCCATAGAGCATGTCATTGCCCGCATACCCCTTGAGAATGTCGTTTCCATCACCGCCTACCAGCGTATCTTCGCCGTTATCGCCATTCAGTCGGTCGTTACCGGCAGAGCCCATCAGCACGTCATCGCCCGCACTGCCGAAGAGCACATCGTCACCGGCCTCTCCGTCGATATCATCGTCGCCGCCATTGCCCACCAGCCGGTCGTTGCCGCTGCCACCGCGAATCGTGTCGTTATGCGCCCCTCCGGTCACGAAATCGGCACCCGGCCCGGCATCTATCCAGTCCTGACCGTTGGCACCGTAGACTTCGTCATTCCCTTGCAAGGCGCACACGGTATCGTCGCCGCCCAGGGCCCTGATCACATCATTGCCGGGCGTGCCGAGTATCACGTCATTCCCCGGTGTGGGAGATTGTCCCATCGACAAGTCGACCGTTACTGTCAGCCCGTTGCACAGGTTCGCATTGCCGCCGCTGACGCCGACAACATTGCCAACCATACTGAGTTGATAGTTGCCCGTCGCATCGTATCCCGAGCTATCGTCGTAGACGATCAAGGTGTAACGACCAAGCACATTGAGCGTCCGTGTGAAACTCGCTGTCAAATAGCCCTCTGTTCCCGTTATATACGCGCCATCGGGGCCAAAAAGCTCCACACGGGGATACAGGGGACCTTCGTCCAGATCGGCAACGGTTACCGCAATGTTGACTCCGGCATTCACCGGCTCGAATGCATAGGTATCCAGGTCCCCCAGATCGATGAAACCCGTTTTGCTCTGGCCACCACTGATGCCATTGCCTTCATTGGCATCCGGAATTTTCGCCACATACAGGTCGAAGTTGCCGGTCTCAGCGCTTCCGGAACTGTCATCATAGGCAATGACCGTGTAATTACCTGCCACCTGCGCGCGCCGATAGAGGCCCGCAACCAGATAGCCTTCCCCTCCTGTCAGATAAGCCCCATCTGGGCCGAACAATTCAACGCGCGGGTAGAAAGGCGAACTGACCAGATCGTTGGAATCGGTCTCCGCCATTCTCACATACAGACTATCCCCAGCGTTCAGCGCGATATTGAATGACTCCAGTTCGGCTTTTTCCATGAACCCGCTGGTTTCGGTGACACTCTGCAGGAAACCGCCATCGGCAGTCCCCGGCGCTTTCGCAAAGTGAAGACTGTAATTACCGGTGGCATCGCTACCGGCACTGTCATCGAAGACCACCAAGGTATAGGAACCGGACACCAGCGCACGCCGGTAGAGGCGTGCGGCCTCATACCCCTCACTGCCCGTCAGGTATTCACCATTCGGCGCGTACAGCTCGATTCTTGGATAGAAAGGCGATGAAACAAATTCGTTGGAATCCAGATCTGCAACCGCCGCATAGAAACTCTCTCCAGCATCCAGATCAACGACATACGAATCCACGTCGCCCAGATCGATGCGATCTGTGATGACCCCATCATCAGACAGACTACCGCCCTCGTCCGCACCGGGTGCAACTGCGAAGTAGAAGTCATAGGTTCCGATTTCGTCCTGGCCCGAACTGTCGTCGAATATGCGTATCTCATACTCACCCGACACAGTGGCACGCCGATGCGCAGTGCCCACCAGATAGCCTTCACCGCCGGTCAGATAGGCCCCCGAAGGATCATACAACTCGATTCTGGGATAGAAGGGGTCGGAGACAAACTCTGTACTTTCGGTTTCCGCGACCCGCAATAGAAGACTGTCTCCCGCGTCCAGATCGATTTCATAGACATCAATCTCTCCGATGACGGAGATTGACGCGGAAATGAGTCCATCACCACCATTGAGCGTCACGGCCGCCGAGGTGAGTGGCCAGAAAGACAGGATTCCGTAAAGGGCGAAAACGTACCAACGGACAGTCAACTTTTTTGATGAGCCAGCGTCCATCTGCATACTCCTTTTCACGTTGCGAGAGTTCTCAGAGTTGCAGTCTCGCATAAATCGTAACCACAAATAAAATGGTACTTGTTACTGCGGGACAAAAAGGTCATCAGGCAATGTGATGTTCACAAGCCGTCCCCGGAAAATTTGCAGAATCGACGCAATGCTGCGCTGGATTCGGAAAGTGCCATTGATGACAGGGGCAGAACAGTCCGAGAGTCGATAGTCACAGGCCTTTGGCAGGAGTCAGGGCACTCCTGCCACGATTTCACAATCTGGACCCGCAAAGTCCGAACCCCCTACACCACCGTCACATTCATCGGGTCCGCCCGGTCCGCCATACATCTTGTCGTTCTGCTGATCGCCCTTCAATATGTCCACTCCGGTGTTGCCTCCCATGGTGTCATTCGACAGACCTCCGGACAGAAAGTCATCGCCTGAGCCTCCCGACATATTGTCTATACCGGGCCCGCCATAGAGCATGTCATTGCCCGCATACCCCTTGAGAATGTCGTTTCCATCACCGCCTACCAGCGTATCTTCGCCGTTATCGCCATTCAGTCGGTCGTTACCGGCAGAGCCCATCAGCACGTCATCGCCCGCACTGCCGAAGAGCACATCGTCACCGGCCTCTCCGTCGATATCATCGTCGCCGCCATTGCCCACCAGCCGGTCGTTGCCGCTGCCACCGCGAATCGTGTCGTTATGCGCCCCTCCGGTCACGAAATCGGCACCCGGCCCGGCATCTATCCAGTCCTGACCGTTGGCACCGTAGACTTCGTCATTCCCTTGCAAGGCGCACACGGTATCGTCTCCGCCCAGGGCCCTGATCACATCATTGCCGGGCGTGCCGAGTATCACGTCATTCCCCGGTGTGGGAGACTGCCCCATCGACAAGTCGACCGTTACTGTCAGCCCGTTGCACAAGGCTGTAGTGCCGCCATCATTGATACCGACCACGTTTCCAACCAGACTGAGCTGGTAATTGCCTGTCGCGTCATCTCCGGTGCTGTCGTCATAGACAATCAATGTGTAGCGGCCGACAACGTTCAGTGTGCTCGTGAAACTGGCCGTCAACGAGCCTTCCGCCCCGGTCACATAGGCTCCGTCAGGCCCGAACAATTCAACACGTGGACGAAGTGGACCATCGTCCAGATCGGCTACGGTTACTGCAATGTTGACACCGGCGTTCAGTGGTTGAAATGCATAGGTATCCAGGTCCCCCAGATCGATGAAATCTGCCAGAGTCTGCCCACCACTGATCCCGTTGCCTTCATTGGCGCCAGGCATCCTGGCCGCATAGAAATCGAAATTACCGGTTTCGCCATCTCCGGTACTGTCATCATAGGCAATCACCGTGTAATTGCCGGTGACAACGGCGCGGCGGTACAGGCTTGCCACCACCGAATCCTCCCCGCCAGCCAGATAGGAACCATCTGGACCAAAGAGCTCGACTCGAGGCCTGAAAGGCGAATTGAACAGTTCATTGGTATCCGTCTCTGCGACTCTGACATACAGACTGTCTCCGCCATTCAGAAACACATTGAATACCTCCAATTCGGCTCTCTCCATGAAGCCGCTGGTTTCCGTCACGTCCTGCAAAAAGCCACCATCAGCCACTCCCGGCGCTTTCGCAAAATGAAGGCTGTAGTTGCCAGTTGCATCGTTGCCGGTACTATCGTCATAGACCACTATGGTGTACGAGCCGGAAACCTGGGCACGACGGTAGACTCTGGCAGCCAGGCTGCCCTCCCCACCGCTCAGCAACTCCCCATTGGGTGCAAACAGCTCGATTCTGGGCCGCAAAGGCGATGACACCAGATCATCGGTGTCCAGATCTGCCATGCTGACGTAGAGACTGTCACCAGCATCCAGCTCGACAACATAGGAGTCCAGATCACCAAGATCTATCTGGTCAGTAATCACACCATCGTCAGGCAGACTCCCGCCTTCGTCTGCACCGGGGGCCACTACAAAATACAGATCGTATGAGCCGGTTTCGTCATTGCCACTACTATCATCGAATACACGTATCTCGTAGTCGCCAGACACAACAGCGCGCCTGAAGAGACTGCCTACCAACGAACCTTCGCCAGAGGCGATAAGGGTGCCTGAAGGATCATATAGCTCGACCCGTGGCCGAAACGGCGAGGAGACAAACTCTGTGCTTTCGGTGTCTGCAACATTTACAAACAGACTGTCTCCCGCGTCGAGATTGATGTCATACGTATCGATCTCACCAACGACAGATATCGACGAGGATAGCTGTCCATCGCCTCCCGTCAGAGTCATCGCAGAGGATATGCCTGGCCAGGCCAGCAGCATGAACAGAAGGTAGCGACAAGCAATTGATTGCAACGTTGTTATCCCATGCATCTGAGTTTTCCAATTGCCACCGCAAGTACCGGATTTCTGCAGTCTCTCACAAATCAGACGAATTTTTGCAACTGAAGCAACTGAAGCAACTGACGAGTAAATCTACGAGTCAAACATTTCGCACTGGCCCTGTCATCTCCATACGCGTCCGGTTCAATTATCTTGACCGAGCCGAGAGCGGTGCCGATGATCTGCATAGCTTTGATGGACTAACCAACAGTAGAGTGCAGTATATTTTCATCGATGATTGAGGGCACGACATCAATTGTTCGGTATCTGAAGCCCTCTGGGATAGCTATCGAGATTTGACTGTCAACCAGACTATCTGAAGGCAGAAGATGATGTAAGAATTTGTTTGCTCTTCCGTAAAATGCACCGAGCGCATTCACCCTGTAGTTTGCGTTGACAGGGAATTGCAGATGACATACCGATGCATCACCCCGTAGAGCGAACGATGCGCCCTACCTGTCAAACACATGCAGTGTAAAACGCGTCTTGCGCACATGCTCGGCAAACAAGACCAATAAAACCAGTAGTTGCAGCCACACAAAGTGAAATTGCAACAGCACTTGCTCAAACCAAGTCTCACCTGTCAGGAAGGGAACCAGGTGTCGATCCACCACTGCACCAAAAGCGGCTTGCCCGTTCACGATCGTCAGCAAGGGGACTGACAGCATCAACCAGGATGTCAGCGACGCTCTATCCCGGCTGATGACATAGACCGCCCAGGCAACGGGAAAGACAAGAAAGACGGCGCTGTAAAAACGGTGGTATACAACAAGGAGCCCCACCATGGCGATGATGGACAATTCTCTGAGAAAGGTTTCCCGAGAATCATCCTGTCCAACGGGTTTCGAAAACAACGTTCTGGCAAGAATGGGCAGGCAGATTGCGTACCCTGCCAGGCTGGCCCAGGTGGTGGACTTGAAAGCTGCGAAGAAACCGGCTTCCAGATGTGTCAACAGCTTCAGACTGGGGTTGAGTGCATTGATCTTGTTGAAATTATTCTCCTCCGAGGCCACGACTTCAGCCCACACCACCCACCACTCCGGGACCCGTAGCGTCAGAAGCGCAACGCATACCAGGATGATGAGCCCGCTGAGTACCAGAGAAGCAATAGCCAGCACTTTTCTGCCTCTGCAGAACAGGTAGATGCTGAACAGTCCGGCACTGGTCGGCTTCAATGTCATGGCAAGACCGAGCATGACAACCGAGGCGACACGCCTCTTTACAGACCAGACCCACAGCACCGACAACAACACAAGCAGCAACACCATATTGTCGAGCTGACCCTGTCTGATGCCCATGCGCGCTGGCCCCAGCAGCAGGCAAGCAACGATCAACATGGCCCCGTAGTAGGAATCCCAGCGCAACTTGGTCAGCTTCAGCAATACGGCGATGGACAGAAGAATACTGACGATATTCATCGCCAACCAGATCATCGAGGCTGTGTGATGCTCGATCAAGCCTATGGGAGTCAGCACGCCAAAAACGCCCGGAAGCGTAATCTGAACACCCATTCTGTTTGGAACGATGGGCCCGAGCACATCATGCAGTGGCGCCGCGAAGTACGGATTGCCCCCCTCCATGAACAGGCGCGTGCCGGCATAGAGGGTATTGAAGTCCATCATGCTCTGGTGCAGAGCGTTACTGATGCCGTTGAACCAGGTCAACAGCAATGCAACTACTGCCAGAAACAGCAGAATGCAGATTCTGAAGGGACCCGCGTGTACCAGTGCTCCATTCCGGACAACAGACGAAGTCATGGCACAACGAAGCTTTTCATGGTGATCAATTTGGCTATTCATTTACGACACGAGCAGTTCAGAGCAGTAATTCCGGAGCGGCGCATACCTGTGACAAGCATCTTCAACGCCTGGCCTTGACGATTCGTCAGGCAGTCTCCCTGCAAGAACGACGACTGAACTCGGTTGCTTCTGCTTCATCGACATTCTCCGCATGAGCTTCAAACTCTTCGACCGTATCCACCAGATAAACAGGCCTATTCTTCGATTCAATGAACAACCTGCCCAGGTACTCACCAATGATGCCGAGGGAGATGAGTTGAATCCCGCCGAAAAACAGTACAGTCACCATCAGTGAAGACCAACCATCGACCGGGTTCCCGAACACCAGTTTGCGGAAAACGATATTGGCAATGAACAGAAAACTGAATAGCGAGATGAACGCACCAATATACGTCCAGACACGCAGTGGTAGCGAGGAGAAACCGATTACGCCGTCCAGCGCGAAATTCCAAAGCTTCCAGTAGTTCCAGCTGGTATTGCCTGCTGCGCGCGGCGCTCGGTGGTAGGGGACCGCCTTGGTTTTGAAACCAACCCAGGAAAACATGCCCTTCATGAATCGGTTCTTTTCTTCCAGACTGAGTACCGCATCGATCACCTTGCGATCCATCAGGCGAAAGTCACCCACGTTCTCCGGAATCTTGTCGCGAGAAAGCTTGTTGAATATGTAGTAGAAAAGGACCGATGTATTTCGCTTCATCGGGGTGTCGCAGCCTCTGCTCTCACGAACTCCGTACACCATGTCATGGCCGTTTTTCCATTCGACAATGAACTGATCGATCACTTCGATCGGATCCTGCAGATCGACATCTATCGGCACAGCCGCATCACCCTTGGACATGGCGAGCCCGGCTGTCATCGCAGCCTCTTTACCAAAGTTTCTGGACAAGTCGACCAAACGCATTGGACAACTCGATGGGAAGGCCTTGATGACTGACAGCGTATTATCGCTGCTGCCATCATTGACAAAGACGAGCTCGAAGTGTGTATCACTTCTCCGCACCATGGCGTTGACCTGCGCCATGAACAAGCCGATCGCAGCCTCCTCGTTATAAACGGGGACGATGAGAGATACCAGAGGCGACCGTAAGCGACTGCTGATCGTCGTGGCTTGATTGATTGAGCGTCTACCCGTCATTGACAACGTTATTTCTCAATATTGTGGATTGCTTTGAACCTGTCCTGCACATTCACAATCTGTAACCAGATTCTCTCATAACCAGACTTGGCAGGTGAGCAGAATTGGTGTAAACGTACTACGAAGGACACTAACTGTGATACTGCTTGCACTACTAGTTTGCCGATACTGGACTATTGTCTAGTATGAGCGTGCGCCTGAAAGCGATCATTGCCTGAAGTGGTAAAATTTCCCTATTTGGCGAGCGCTAGCGCGGTATGCAACAGCCGTGTATTTCGACTTTATCCGGAGAGTGTCAGCTTGAATCCCAGCAAACGCTGCACCATTCTGTGTGCGGATGATTTCGGACTGACGTCGGAAGTGTCGCGAGCCATTGAAGAACTGGCACGAAGCAGAAAGCTCTCAGCCACCAGCGTCATGACCAACCTGCCCGACTGGGACGAGTGCCGAACTCAACTGCCGACTCTTCGAAATGACATCGCTGTCGGCCTGCACTTGAACCTCACAACCGGTGAGCCACTGTCATCCTTGCGCAGGCAATTACCCGAGGGTCGCTTTCAATCTCTGAACACTGTACTGCTGACATCACTGGCCAGACGGTGGAATGAAGCGCTGCTGCGCGAGGAAATCCAGGCGCAACTCCAACGATTCGAAGAAGCGGCCGGCAACCCGCCCGACCATGTTGACGGTCACCAGCACGTTCACATATTTCCGGTTGTGCGTCCGATATTCCTGCAATGCCTGCAGGAGCGTTACGGGAATCACCCGATACTGTTCCGCAACCCATCTCCCGATTGGCGCGCTGTCGTGAATTCGCCGGGTTCAAGGCTCAAATCGACGCTGATAAAGGCGCTGTCAACCGGAACCGGCAATGCGGCAGCGGCGGCGGGATTCCATACAAACGACTCCTTCGCCGGGTTTTCTTCCTTTCATACCGAAGTACCGTTCGAAAAAGAACTGAAACAGGCACTCACGTCAGGACAGGGGCTGCATATGGTGATGTGCCATCCGGGCTACATTGATGACCAGATCGCTCTGTATGATTCCGTGGTAGAACGACGCGAGGATGAAAGAGCCGCCATGATGGCCATGCCTCTGGAACATGACATCTGGTACCCGGTGCGAGACACGACGAATGGCACTATTGCGTGGGATGACGTTTGCAGCGATAGCCGTGGTAGCAAGCAGTCATGACAATGAGCCCCTCAGCCGTATCAGCGATGAAGACAGTCTCATGAATCTCACCCCGCGTGCGCGCCACATGGCAGCGTTTCTATCTTGCGGACTGCTGGCCACCGCTACGGATATCCTGATCTATCAGCTGTTGCACGGTGTTCTGCAGACGCCGCCCTCAATCTCTCGATTGTTCAGCGTTGGGCTTGCCATGGTAGTGGGATGGTTGGCACATCGCAGGTTCACATTCGAGATCAAGACTCCGCCTGTCCTGCGTGAATTCATCACCTATGCCGGCGTGGCCTGGATTTCCGTCAGTGTCAATTATGTGTGCTTTCTGTTTGCCCTGTACCTGATTCCGAGCTTACCCGGCTCGGTCGCCATCATTTTCTCATCGGCGGTAGCCATGGTCGTGTCCTACCTGGGCATGCGCTTCGGCGTCTTTCGCAATGCCAACTGACATCTCGCAAGCTTGTGATAGCTCGTTAGCTCGTTAGCTCGTTAGCTTTCGGGGCAAACCTACGGTTTACGACTCGATGGTCTGCGTTCGCCCACCCTGCTTTCCACGCGATATCAGCATCAGAGATATCAGGATAACAATGCCAGCCATCAGGCTTATGCGATTTCCCCACGTCACTGCCTGAAACTCGTCTCGAACCAGCAAGACGCTATTCGTGTTCTGTAGCGGTACATAGGTAACCAATCCTTCCGTGTTCTGTACGGAACCACTTGCATTATTACCGTCAGCAGTCGCCAGCCGCCAATGGCCGAAGTACTGCCGGGCAAACTGATACTCGTGACCCGCCTCAAACAGCGCGGTAACTTCCATCGTGTTTTCTGTCCATTGGATAACCGAGTAATCGACATCGACATCACTCGTCACCTTCTCGAAATCCAATGGCTCTTTACTATCAGGCAGGAGTTTAGCCAGTTCTGACAGACGGTACTCCGGAGCGTCATGTGAGCGTTGAATGCTGGCCAGATTGCCCTTTGTGGTAAATCCGTTCTGCGCACGACTGCCACCGACTACCGATGCCAGAACCAGCCAGACCAGGACCACTACCAGCATCACGCTTCTGATCACGCCCGCCCCCTTGTTCAGACGATGGCTCACGCGATCGAATACGAAGGCCATGGCTATGCAGGCAAAGAACGTCAGCGCCGTAGTGTAACGCCACGGAAACTGCATGCGTTCCAAGGGAGAGAACAAGCGGTATACAGGCGCGCTCACCTCAAACAGCATGAACGTACAAACCAGAGCGCAGGCGGTGAAGAACATGGGGAGTATCCTGTCCTTGCCTGACAACCACACGACCACCAGCCATCCGAGCAATGAGATGACTGCCGAGACGAGAATGGCTGCCAACGCCAGCAACGCAATCTGTGGGACCGGACTGACCGGTCGCTTGAACAGGAAGCTGTCGTACACCACGAAAAGGTCCCACCCTGCACTGGCAGAGTTCTCCACCAGCAGAGCCGGCAGGATATAGAAGCAGGACAGAGCAAGCCCCAGAAACGTGGCAATCGAGTACACCAGGAGCCACCTGATACGTTCAAGGCTGCGCAGCGCATCGAGCAAGCGGAAGGAGAACGAAAACGGCAGGATGATCATGGCAACCAACGGGTGTGTCAGCACTATCAGCGCCGTACTGAGTGCAGTGATCACGAATACACGACGAACCGACTGACCCAGGTGTACACCCACCAGAAACAGATAAGGTATGACCGAAATACTCGCCAGCTCGGCAATGTCCCCCCGAAGGTACAGATCAATCACGATTCTGTATGGCACTACCAGGAAGACGATGACCGCAAACAGGCTCGCCCCTCTTGACAGATAAGCCCTGCAGAACAGGAAGGTTCCCAGCGCACCGATCACGGCCATCAGCAACGCATTGACAGCCATCACGTAGTGTCCGTGAGTCAGCGGGTCGATGAACAGGCTGACTGCGGAGGCCAGATAATATGACGCAGGTGGGTAATAGTAGAACGATGGACCACCCAGGCCGCCAGACATCTCCGCGAGCCAGCGTGGGTACAAGTCACCACCTTTGAGCTGCGTGGAGAAGTGATACAACCACTTCAGGTGATAAGAAGCATCATGTCCACGCGGGTAGCCGGAAACGAGTAGCGGTACGTGGGTGATTACACTCAGGAGCACCATGACCAGTATGAAACGAAGCCAGTCAGCAGGGCGATCAGACACCGACTGTTGCAATGAGATCAATTGGCGCCAGAACGATCTCGCAGGTTCCTGAGGCGCGGTGCCTCGATCAGCTGACATCATTTACGCAAGTCATATCCATTTTTCCACTCATGTCACTTCTTCCTGTTCCTTCCGACTCTTGCCTGATCCTGACGCCCGCTCCGAATTGCTGATGGAGCTACCCGTTTCCCGACCTTTCGACCTGTTCTCAGAGCTCTTCGCTGCCCTGCCGGACGAACTCTGACCAGACTCGATGCCAGGCTCAAGGCCTGTTTCAAGAGCCGTGCTTTCCGCGACACTCAATGCGGATTTTTCTCTGTCAGCACTCGATTCGTTTGCCGGTGGCACACCAACCTCATCGGCAACGATATACAAGGGCCTTGCCTTCCCTTCTTCGTAAATCCTTCCGATGTACTCACCGATCATCCCCAGAGACATCAACTGCACACCACTGAACAGCATGATGGACACTACAATGGTGGGATAGCCGGGCACATCAATACCGAACACCAGAGTCTCGAACACCAGAATGGCGGCGTAGATGAAACTGATCACGGATATGACCAGGCCCAGGTATGACCATACCCTCAGAGGGAGCGTCGAGAAGGAGACCAGACCGTCGGTGGCAAACCTCAACAAGGTGGCTGCGTTGAACCGGGACTCCCCGGCTTCCCTTGGCGGAATATGAAACGGAACCCCAATGGCACGAAAACCGATCCACGAATACAGGCCTTTGGTAAAGCGAGCGCGCTCCGGCATGCTGTTCAGTGCATCGACAGCCTTTCTATCCAACAGACGATAGTCCCCTGCCCCTTCCGGCAGATGAGTGCCTGACAGGCGTTCGAAAACCTTGTAGAAGGCGCGAGAGGAAGAACGCCTCAGAAGACTATCGGCATCCCGATCCACTCGCTGCCCATAGACCATCTGGTAACCGTCCTTCCAGAGACCGACAAACTGTTGAATCAATTCAGGAGGATGTTGCAGGTCTGCGTCCATGATCACGACTGCGTCACCGGTAGCTCGCTGCAGACCGGCGGCTATGGCAATCTCCTTGCCGAAATTGCGACTGAAGCTCAACAGCCCGACACGCGCTTCCGCTGCGTGCAAGTCCTCAATTTGTCCGACGGTGTCGTCCTTTGAACCGTCGTCGACGAAAATGATATTCCAGCTCAACCCCAGGCCTTCCAGAACCGGTACCAACGCCTTCATCAGCGGCTTGATATTCGCCGACTCATTGTATGCGGGCACTACCACGGTCAGTTGGGATTGAGTTGTCATGAAGGCCTCACACGATAGCGACTGGTGCCGATTTGCTGGGTTTTGACAGGGAAAATCCGAGGCGATTCCAGGTGTAGTACGAGTGCAGGAAGTAGTTGCCTACCGCAGCGAAGGCGACACCAACCATGTACACCAGATACAGAGTTGCGAGGCCTTCTCGCATGAAAGGGAAATTGGTCAGCAGCATCTGCACGACCGACAGTTGCACCACAAGACCGTAGCAACACACCAGTTGGTACAACAGCAGACCCATGAAGAAGTTTCGACCACGAAAAGTCATGGGCGTGAAGGTAAAGAAGTTGTTGGCAAAGTACGTCCACACGATGGCCAGTTCCACACCCAGGACGACCGCCAACGGGATGGACATGCCCAGACCCTGTGCCAGCGCAAAGCCGAAGAAATTGACCAGCGATCCACTGATCCCCACAAGTCCGAACTTCACGAACTGGTTCGGTACCAGCCAACCGAAGCGCAGATCCACCAACGCCAACAAGTATTCCAGCGCAACCGACGCATTGAGCTTGGTTTCACCGTGGATACGGTTGCGAAATTCATAGCCGACTTCGCAGACACGAGGCGATTCTCCACGCGCCAGAAATTCAAGCAGGATCTTGAAACCCTGCGGGTTCACCTTGTCGATGGTCTGCTGAAAGTAGTGACGCGACACGGCAAAGTAGCCACTCATTGGATCGAGTACCAGCTCACCCATCATCACATTCGCCAACCAGCGGGCCCCACTGCTGACCAATTTGCGATTGGCAGACCAGTCGCCGTAGCCTCCGCCTTCGGCTTCTCGACTACCAACACAGATATCGTAGTCTTCACCTGCAATTCGCTTGAACATGGTAGGCAGGATCGTTTCGTCGTGCTGCAGATCCGCATCCATCACAGCCAGGCAATTACCCCGAGACTCGAGCATGCCCGTGGTCACGGCGCTGGACAGCCCTTTGCGATCCAGCCTGCGAATCACCTGTACACGCTTGTCTTTCAGACCGAGTTGCTCGACTACCTTCCAGGTCAGATCTGGACTGTCGTCATCGACCACGATGATCTCGTAGTCTATTCCGTTCAGAACATCTGCCAATCGGCCCAGCAGCAACTGAATGTTCTCCGACTCGTTGTAGGTCGGAATGATGACGCTGAGGTCGCAGGATTGAGCGGCCGGTTGAGTCACGCTCTCAGCTCTCCTTGTAGGCCAGTGATTCTTCCAGCAGATCAGCCATCCTCACGCCGTCTCGAACCGCATAGTTGGTGCCTCTGTCCATGGGAAAAATCTGCGAAAAATTACATAGAAAAACGCCGGGGCATGGCGTTTGATAGTCGACAATCTTGTTCTCGAATCCCACATCGACGATATGTTGTGCGTTCTTGAACCGGAAGACGTGGCTTTCAATGACTGAATCCCGCTCGAAAGCCGGGAACATCTCCCCCAACGCCTTGAACCAGTGCTCCCGCAGTTCATCCTCGGATTGATTCATGTAAGGGTGTTCGCCAGGGATGTAGTCTCCGATGTAGTAGACGTGTTTTCCGTCGAACTTTTCCGTGCCAATCAGACTGGTCAGGCTCAGAAAGACGACGAATGGCGAGTTGGGTGTATTGATGTTGTGCCAGTAGTAGTCACTGATGGGCTTGTCTGTCGCGAACAGCAACACAGCCGCATCCAGATAGTCGATGGAATTGAGCCTTTCGAAGTATTCCGGCGCGTCTGCCTTGAAATCACCGAGCAACCGGTCTGCGACATTGCACGGAACGGTCATCAATACCTGGTCGAACTCGCGGGTCTGTTCACCGACGGTAATGGACACCGTGCCATCTGCTTCGTTTCTGCTCAGCTTAGACACGGGCGACGAGGTTTCGATGCTTCCACCTGCGCTGTTGATGCGCTTTTCCAGCTCGTTGCTCAGTGTGATGAAACCGCCCTCGATATAGCCCAGCGCTTCACCACCGAGTTGCTTGTCGCGGCTTTCCACTCGCTGCTTGATACGGCCCCAGAGCCAGCACATTGTGACCTTGTCGTAGTAGCGATCGAATTTGCCACGCATCAGTGGCTCCCAGATGACATCCACCACCTGTTGGCCGGCGAATTTCCTGAGCCAGTCCATCGCACTGATCTTTGTCAGCCCATCCCAGTTGCGCACCTTCTGCAGATACAAGACCGAGACGCCCGCACGAATACGGTTGATGAAACTCAGAGGCTTGAATCGAATGAGATCCAGTGGGCTTTCCATTGGATACAGCACACCATCGTAATAGGTGGATACTGACGACTTGTGGTACGTCAGCTGATCGCGCAATCCCAGCTCATCCAGCGCCTTGAGCATGTACTCGTCTGTCTTGTACAGGAAGTGGTACGCCTTCTCCACCGGTTGGCCGAGCAATTCGCAGCCTCCCGCCAAACCACCAACGGTATCACCCGCCTCCAACACCGTGACGGTTGCCCCTTTCTGCGAAAGCTTCCAGGCCGCGGTCAAACCCGTAAAACCACCGCCCACGATGGCAACGCGAGTGCCGGTCATTGACTTTTGCATGTTCACTCTTTGAAGGAAATTCTGGAATTCAGGAAAAATTGGAAGAAGAATACGGCTGGCAGCGATAGCAGTTTACCGACCGTTCCACCGAATCCGGTGTAGGTGACCACTAGCCAGATGATTAGTGCGCCCAGACCATAGCCCAGTGCAACGATTGTCGAGAACGACAGCAGGCGGCTCAGGATTCGGTCGGTAGTGCGGAAATTGAAGACTGCGTTGCACGTGAAGCTGTACAGCGCCGATACCGGTATCGATATGGAGTGCGCGACCAACGCGGAAGTACCGAGCCATTCGTATAGCAGGATGAACAGACCGACGTCGATTGCTGATGCGACGCCACCGATGAGAAAATACATCAGCAGCTTGTTGTTCAGTACCGATTGTTTCCAATCGACAGTTTCTTGCCCGGTATTCACTAAATATATGATCCTTTGTTACAACGTTGCCGAGTGTGAAGCCAGCATTCGTTGTTTGCAGCGCCACTGTCATCCAACAGTGGAGTATTCCTTTTTGAGGACGCAAATTGTATAGAATAATGACTTCAAAAGCCTGCCTGCGAACGCACACTTCCATGAAGTTTGTTCAGCACAAGCGACAAGTACGGATCTGCCATCTTGACAAAAGCTACAGAAGTTGTTGCCAGAGCAAGAATTCAGACGCAGTTCTCCCTCTTCGCAATACTCGAAGCTTGCATACTTCCAATCGTGGAAGACGTTACCAAAACGTCCCCCAGCTTGACTTGCGCTGCATTTGAACCTTGCAGTAGCACCCTCCACGCGTCAGAGTGGTAATTTGCCCCTGCAAAAGCAAACAATTTTACCGATGGCGGTTTCATTCATGGATGAGACAAACTCAGGCATCGAGGTATGGATGACTACAGGGTGACATCAGTTGGATTGTAAAAGCACATGATTAGTGTCTGAACAAAAGCTATCGAGCCAGACTAGCCATAAAATCCAAGCGGCCTTGCAGACGCATAGGCGGTAAAATTATCGAATAGCTACCACGAGCAATCGTAGCTTTGCATGCTGTCATGAGTGCTTGCAGGCGCGATATACAATCTCGAAGCAGCAAGCACATGCAGAGGTGGACCCCAATCATTGGACAGCCCAGGAAAAGACCGGAACTCGATCGTATGGATTCGCCAAAGTTGTTGTTGCACAAAGACTTCAAGTAATCCCTGAATTTGGCACTAACAGACGCGAGCATTTGCATGGCTATATCCTGATTTTGCAGCAATTTGAGCGCCGGTTGATGCTACTGGACAAGGACTTATCGATGTAGTCAGCAGGTTGGGAAGTGACGAGGGACTTGTGCAGGGATATCCACGTCACCGATGGAGTGGAAGTTCATGTCGGCAAGGCGCCCAAGTGACGGAAACCACTAGCGCGATTCTTCAGGGTCCCGGCTGTGCGGCTGACACCTTCGCTGATCGCGTTCGTCGGCCACAAGTCGCTGTAGGCAATCACTGCATCGAGACGCTTTCGCACTGTCAAGACAAACCGATGCATCGATTCGATTTCAACTACCCGATACCGCTACGAAATCGTTGCGAAAAGCGGATTCAACCGAGAAAAAGGTGCAAGCAGTGTCCCGAGATGAAGGGCAACTACGTTGATTGGCACCGCTCTGATAAGTAGCACCTATGCACGGCGCGCTGCAATTTTGAGACTAAACCAACCATCTCTGTGCATATCACTGATCAAGCAACCTGCCTTCACGTACGTGGCGAACTCTCTTCCAGATATAAAACAGGCGGTCCATCCCCCGACTTTTGGCTCACCACACGCTTATCTCCATAAATAAATCTTGTACACTACTGGATTGAGCAGGTAGCAATACGACACAACGGTGAGAATGCGTGATTAATGTAACTATGCTGGTTTTCAACAGTGTATATAGAGACAGCCGAGTATTGAAGGAAGCAGAAAGCCTTGAAAAGAACGATTGTGAAGTTACAATTCTTGGGCTCGAAGACTCTCGTGAAATTCCTTCTCGAAATTTCTCATTCGATATTTCACTGATTCACCTGAAATCACGAAAGTATCGTTCTAAAATATTCCTGCCATTGAAGTTTGCAGAATTGATATTCAGAAACTACCAATTCCTGATGCAACAGGACGTACATGTTATTCACTGCCACGACATCAGTCCGATGTTCGTTGCCTGGCTGGTATCTCTAAGAAAGAAGATACCTATCGTGTACGATTCACACGAACTGGAATACGACCGAAACTTATCAAGCAAGGCTCTTAAATTATTCAACCGCTACTATGAAAAGTTATTAATCGGGAAGGCGTCTCAAATAATTGTTTCAGAAGGCGCATTTAGAGCAGAGGTAATGCATGACGTGCACAGGCTACATGCGCCAGTAACCTACGTCAGAAATTGTCCACCACGAGTCACGGACAAAGACCTCATCCAGATCAACCTCAAGGAAAAACTTGGAGTCCCTGAAAACTCACGAATCTTGCTTTATGTTGGAAACATAGGGCCTGGTAGAGGAACGATTCAAACACTGGAATCGCTCTTACACCTTCCGAAAGAAGTCATATTGGTAGTAATAGGCACTGTTCAAGATAATGGTGTATTCAATAAAACGAAAAATGAACTTGGACTTGACGATCGTGTATTTGCAATCGGACCATTTCCGTACAAGGAATTGATAAGATATACAACTTCTGCTGACATAGGCTTGTGTCTTTATGAAAACACATGTTTGAGTTACTACCACTCTACCCCAACAAAATTGTTCGACTATATTGCTGCTGGAGTGCCGCCATTAACCAGCAACTTTCCAGCGATGAGCGAAATAGTCGAGAACAGCCCGGATGGGGAGATTGGTGTTACAGTTAGTCCCGAGAACCCAGTCGACATCGCCCAAGGAATAAAGATAATTCTTGACTGGGACAACGAGAAACTAGGCATCGTCAAAGGGAGAATGAAAAAACTCCATCTTTCTCAATTCAACTGGGATGAGCAAGAGAAGAATCTGATTTCTGTCTATGAAAATTTTCGCGATCAATAGCTTCGACCGTCAGAGAAAGGTGAGCCAACCTGAATATTTCACCACACTGGACAATACAGTGTTGTTCCTTCGACCTGATTGGTTGTCGTGATTTTGTACCTTGTTTATACCATTCTGCAACCCATCAATCATCCACGACCTACCTTCCTCAATAGGCAGTCAGCTCGTTCCGCTGGTCTATGAACATGTTGCCTGAGGTCATTGAATGGCGGGTAGAAAGTCGATTTTCTTAAGGCATACGCTGCTGAGTCGAAGCTCGATTCGGCGCGTGTTTCTCAGTACCACCGTACCGATGTTGATCACGCGTTGACTCAGGGTTCATACTCGAATTTTGGCAAGAGAAGTACCTAAGCATTTGACCTGTCTGATGCCTACCAGAGCACAACCGAGCTCGACAGAAAACGACGAAAATTATTGAACAAATAGGAAGTTCGACTACAACTTGCCACTGAAACAGAGATAACTGACGTGATTCAACCGGTTTGGGGATGTTCAGTATAACCGTTCACGACATCAGGCGTGCGCTCTCAGGCACCTAACCAACCGTCAGTGCATCAGCCGGCTGCCCTCTCTTGGGACGATATCATTTGACGATCCGCCAGATGCAAGGCTATCTGCAGATGCACGGCAATTTCGCTTCAGCATCGGGCCAACTCCCAGACACAAGACAAGAAAACACAGGCACTGACCGAGCCCTTTCGTCAAACTGGAAATTATGTGCGCAGTCGACCCGTGGCTCATACCGATGAAAAACAGAATTTTCACACTAGAACGACATAGAGCAAGCTAGAGCGGTAAAGGTCAATCAAATTCGGTACTGATTGATTATTTCGTCCCTATGGCAGCCAACCTTTGAAAACCCTGTAAGCCCTAGCGATGGACACTAAAGATCATCACTCACATTTACCGCCTCCACTTTCAGACATCGAAGTAATCAACGCCCAAAGCAAGCGCTAAAGGTCGATTTCTATCAATTGTATTTACGCAAATAATTGCTAGAGAGACGTTCCAGATAATCACTGAAACTGCCATAAACAGCATTCGCCGTAAACGTGGATGCAAACACAGATCTGGAAGCCTCGCACATCGACTCTCGGAGAACGGTATCATCCTTCAGTCGCATGACACAACGCACAAGCTCATCTCCATCGTCGTACAGCATTCCGCAGTTGTGCTCCCTGATGACATCCGCAGGTACTCCATCGAGAAAACTCAGAATCGGCAGACCGGCGTTCATGTACTCAAATATTTTATTTGAAAGACTTATCTGATAGTCACGCCGACGCTCAATAGGTAACAGGCCTGCAGTAGCCCTGCTCTTCAATTGGGCAAGGGCCGGTTGCGACAACTTTCCAGGCCAGACAATGTTCGACAGATCTGTCGTTCTAGATTTCAGGCTTTCCAGTTGGTCACCATCGCCACACATTACGAATGCGACATCCGGTGCCACCGACTGCAGCTGCCTCGCAGCCGATATGACAGGGTCAATAGCATTGGCGACGGTCGAATTCATCCGGCCAGCAAAATAGAATATATATTGAAAGCTCTCCGAAAGAAATGCCTTGATGGTATCAGTGCCTGTAGCACCTTCCGAACACGGCGGCTGTTCATAACCAATGTAGAAATAGCTATCCTCAGGCCCTTTGCTTCTGCTAGCGTACTTAAGCAGATGGTCACGATAATGAGATGTTATTCCGACCAAGCCTGTCGCGTTTGAAGCGGCATAGGTGATCTCGCGCTTCATCATGCTCAGAACAGGTGCCGCTAGCAGCCTTTTTCCAAGTGAAAGCTCGTCTGAAATGATGTCGGGCCACAGATCGCGTGCGTCTACCACTGCCGGCACATTGAATTGCCTGGCAACCTTCACCGAAGCTGCAGCTAGAGCAGGCGTCGGCATGGAACAAACAATGATGTCAGGCCGCTCCTGTGTTTTGGCAGCCACTCTACGAAATTTACTGGCGAGAATCCAATTGTTTATCAGCCTCGCCAGTGATACTCGCTTGGTGTAAACGACCGGCGAGTGAAGCAGCCTGACATGATAATTTTCAGCTATATCGATTGCTGCATCGCCCCCAAAACGATTCTCCAGATTCTGGTGATCGAAGTCCGAGCACCAGCGCGTTACTTTGTGACCTCTCTTGACAAGAGCTTCGGCCAGCATGTGCATGCGGTAGGCACGGAAGCCCTCATCCGCAGGCAAAGGATCTTCCAGTTTGACAAGCCAAACATGCATGTTCTAGATTTCAGCACTCGACGCTTTCAAAGCATCCACAATGTAGTCCAGCTCTGTATCCTCCATCTCCGGAAAAATGGGTAGTGACAGTATTTTTCCCTGGTTTTCGGTCGCATTGGGGAAGGCGCCTGCCGAATTACCCAAATATGCATATGCCTTGCAGTTGGGCAAAGCCAGCGGATAGTTAATTACTGTCGCGATACCTTTCTTAGTCAAGAAATCCTTTACCGCATCTCTGTTTTCTACCTTGATGACATAAAGATGATAGACATGTGACCGTTCCGGCAACAGAGCAGGTGTGACAACTGAACTGACATCTGCCAATGCATCGTCGTACTGTTTGGCCAGTTCTACACGACGTTTTGTCCAGGCTTCCAGTCGTGGAATCTTGACAGACAGAATGGCTGCTTGAATTCCGTCCATTCGGCTATTGATGCCTTCCAACTGATGATCGCCCTTGCCGCCATGACGACAATATAGTGCCATCCAATCAGCCAGCTCAGAATCGTTGGTCACGATGGCACCTGCATCCCCCATGGCGCCCAGGTTCTTGCCAGGATAGAATGAGTAGGTAGCAATATCCCCGAAAGTTCCGACTTGTTGCCCACGAAAGGTAGCCAAATGCGCTTGTGCGCAATCCTCGATAATGCGTAGATTATGCTTTTTGGCCAGAGGCATCAGGGCATTCATGTCCACGGGCTGACCAAACAAATGCACTGGAATGATGCATTTTGTTTTGGGAGTGATCTTGCGAGCCACATCTTCCAGATCCATCAAAAAGCTGTCAGGCTGCGTATCACAGAAAACCACTTTAGCCCCTGTCTGCGAAATCGTCTCTGCAGTAGAGATCCATGTGTGAGCCGTAGTAATGACCTCATCACCTGGACCCACGCCCAGCGCACGTAAAGCCACATAGATTGCGTCGGTACCATTCGCGCACGAGACGCAATGCTTCACGCCAATCAATGCAGCAAAGCTTTCTTCGAACTGTTCAACCTGACTGCCTCGAACAAATGCTGATTGGGCAATCACCGAAGAAATTGCGTTATCGATTTCGGATTTGAGGGATTGATACTGTCGGTACAAATCGTTGAACGGAACTGAGTCCACGGTTTCGATCCTTGTCATTCTTTTTTATTGTCCGTCAATAGCCGAGTCGACTGCGATGAGGAATGAATCGCAGCGGTACTTCCCTACGAGTTTCGATCGACTCGTAGATTGCGTTGATAAGCTCCAGACTACGCCTCCCAGCCAACCCGTCGACCAGAGCCCGAGTGTCTTCGCGAATAGACCGAACAACCTGTTCGTAATACGCCTTGTGTCCGTACCCGTATACGTTAGGGGGGTTGACAGAGAATTCTTCCAGCACCGTATCGTCGCCAACTTCTGGATTGGCAAAATTCCAAATTTTCATCTCGTTAACCGCAAACCCGCCAATTTCGACCGATCCGCTCTCGCCGATAATTGAAAGGGAACCTTCCAGATCCTTGGGGCGTGTCGCTGTAGTAGCCTCGATGATGCCCAATGCGCCATTGGTAAAGCGCAGAATTACAGCTGCCGTATCTTCTGTTTCTATGTCGACCAGCGCGGTGCTGCTAATGGCTGAAACGGATTCCACATCACCCATCATCCACTGCAACAAGTCCACATGATGACTTGCCTGATTTGCGAGCACGCCACCGTCCTGCGCCCAAGTGCCTCTCCAGTCATCCTGATCATAGTACTGCTGAGTACGACACCATCTTACTCGAACGGTGCCCATCACCAGCTTCCCAAATCTACCTGCCTTCAGAGCCTCTCTCAGCTTGACTACAGGGACATTGAATCGATTCTGCTTGACTACAAACAGCTTGCATCTGTTGCGGTCGCAAGCCTCGATCATTCGATCAGCATCATCCAATCTGAGAGCCATGGGCTTCTCGACGATCAGGTGTTTTCCATAGGGTGCCAACTCGATAACATGGCGAGCGTGATTGCCACTTTCGGTCAGTACGGTGACAACGTCGACTTGCTCCTTCTGCATCATTTCATGCATGTCAAAGTAAGCGGGAACGCCGTGCAGCTCAGCAACCGCCTTGGCGCGTTCTGGTTTCAAGTCGCATACGGCAACTAGCTCCATCCCATCGATTTGTTTCTTGCCCAACAACTCAGAGTGCCGTTGCGAAATCCTGCCGCATCCGACCAAAGCTACCTTTAGCAAGCCAGTCTCCCTATATTACAAATGTGATGATGATCAATCGCCTGCACTCGATCAATTCACAGAAAGTTGATTTACGCAGAAAATGTGTATATTCAGCTTGCAAATGGCCTTTCTCAACCATTGATGTTGACTGAAATCAGTGCGCAAGCATATCACATCACATGTGGATTCGAGAGCTAGGTCAGGGCCCAGAAGTCACTCCCGCGGCATGGTTGAAAGTGGTAGCTAAGCAAAATTGAAAAAGGTGTCGTTTCTGGTGATTGATAGTTGCCAGACCACCAAGTTACCATCAGCAGGCTGATGAAACTCGATAGCAAGACGCTCTCGATCTCGAGAGCCAATTCGATTCGCACCATCGGGAAGTGCCTGATTCGAGAGCAATTGCTGTCAGCGCCCCTTGGTGAGGATCCAACTGGACTTCACCCAGTTTCGTGGACACCCTGTTGGAGCGATAGTTAGTGTTCAAAAATGCCCCATCAAAAACCTGAAAAGCTAGAGAGCACGGCGTAATGTCACCGCAGAGTACAAATAGAATGGGCTAGATCGGGTGACTCGAAGTGAGAAGTCTTCCAACGAAGCCAGCCGGGGTCTGGGCTTGCCCGAAACAGCAGTCAAACGCTGAATGAAGCTGGCCGAGTAAAGTGGCAAGGGTAGACTGGTTACGCACGAGGCCGGAGCAAAGCGTTCAGGCGGTTGTGGGCTGAGAACCGCGCACTGTCGCAGGAGCGCGAACACATGGGAAAGGCGGCCTCGTCGCCAATGAGTCGACATGGGACTCCCCCTGCCGCGTCGGACCGTCCACGTGATGAGGGCCGGTTGCATGTTGTCGCTCCCATGATAGATCCGTTCAATCCAGAAGTGATCAGTTTGGCCTGCGGTGAGCAGATCAATCAAAACCTGACGCTGATAGCACTGGAGGTCGCTATCGCGATGCACGGCGCCTCTCAAGCGGCTGATACACCATTCAGACCGAAGTAGTACTTATAACTTGAGAACCCTGACAAGCATGGCATCGTAGGCGGCATGAGTCGTAAGGATAACAAGGTGCAGAAAGCTTTTTCGCGACTTCGAAAAAGAGCATATAAACCGTCACCACTATGCGAATCCTGCCGAGGCTGTACTGCGGATATTCGAATATGTGGATGTATCCTACGTTCGAACCTGGCTGCACTCAAGCAGTAGCCACCACAGACCTGTCTACTACCACCATGTTATTACAATGGTGGCACTGCCTGTCTATTTTCATGTGCCCATGTAGCTGGTAACGGCTAGAGTCAAGGTTCAGCGTCAGGCTGTGTAGGCAACACTGTGTGCCAATGCACCGCTTTACTTATTTTGAGCGCCCCATCACAAGCCAGCATTCAGGTTCGCCTCCATTCCTGTAGATAGTTCACGCCAACACTCTTTATTTTTTTTGGACACAGCCAGCAGATATGTCAAGCGAGCAAGCCTTTTTGACAACCAGGTTCATGTATTCCCTACCTTCACGACGATACGGTTCAAGAAAATCGGAAAACAAGACGAAGTAAGCTTACAACAATAAAAAAACGCATTGCGACCTTCCCGGTTGGATTTGCGGGGCAAATAAAAACAAAAAATGGCCAAATCAAAATCGTTCGCTGTCTTGACAGCAATCTCGTCGACGCTTGCGCTCCAAGCTTGTTCAGAAGGTATCAACTCGGCAGAAGAGGCAATTGAAAATGCTTCTGCAGAAGTTACTGATCTTCCCGAAATCTCCATTGGAGCAGCAAATCCAACCAACGCTGAAACCACGCCCCCTGCCACCATATCGAACTACATAGTCAACAACATAACTCTTTTGCCATCCTCTCCCCCACCATCAATCACAGATGAGGAAACGCAGCCCGATTCGACGCCTATTGGTGCACCCGACGTTGACACGCCAGCAGAAATTGACCCCGAAGTAGTTACAGATACACCGTCAGAAATTGACCCGGAAGTAGACACTGACGTACCGTCAGAAGCCGCCCCTGAAGCAGCTCCCGATACACTGACAGAAATCGAACCGGAAGTAGACACTGACGTACCGTCAGAAGCCGCCCCTGAAGCATCTCCCGATACACCGACAGAAATCGATTCTGAAGTGGATACCGACGCACAAACAGAAACGGATCCCGAAGTACCTACAGAACCAGCAATTGAAACAGATGTAGACGAGGTTTTAGCGCCGCCCCCTCCAAAGACAGACTCTGAGTCAGAGGCTGATACACCGCCAGTCACCGACGAGTCCGAATCGGCTAGTGTAGACTACACACCAGTAATTGAATCTCCTGCAATGGGTGAACTTGTGCCATTTGGAAGCACGATAAGTTTTGCATGGTCTATTCCAGCTACGCTACTTGGAGGAGCGGTAACCGGATTTGATATCACGATGGTAACTTCGCCTGAAGGCGATGTGTTCTATAGAAACAACCTGGTTAGCGTGTCAAATTGCAGCGATAGCGGACTGTGCACCTACGAGCTAGACAGTGCAGATGTGCCAGTTCCTGAAGGCGATAACGTTTGGTATATCTCATCGGTAGGAGAACACTCAGGTACCAATCTTGCCAAGAGCTCTTTCACACTAGACGTAAATCCTGTAGTGGAGACCACAGAAGGTTTGCGCATACTTTCGCCAGCTTCCGACCATGTTGCTGACTCACCCTCAGTCTATTTTTCATGGGAAGATCCGAGCAATTCGGATGCTGTTTACGATTTGCACGTTTACAGTGATGCTGCAAGAACCCAGAAAATTGTGGGAACAAATGGTGTCATTTTCGATACTGCAGGCATACGAACAGCAACGAGTCATACTTTCACGGATGACCCATCAGACGGAACTACGAGGTACGGACTATTAGTGCAGTGGCCAGACGCCACATATAATGCCGAGTTTAGAAAAGAAGTACTTTTCGAATACACAGCTTACAAACCATCCTTAAAGACAACAGGACGACTGAATAACGATATCGCTTTTACCAACAATGCAAACGATATAGCAAAGGCATTCGAGTACGAAGACAAGTTCTATAGCTACTTAGATTCCATCGAGTCGTATGTAGATTCGGTATATAAAAACCATAACGAAGCCAAGTTGTACGAGACAGGTTATTCAGGAGTCAACGGCGCTCGTTTCTACCACCTGTATGACGAAATGTTTTCACTGGGCAAGGTTATTCGTCTGACTCATATTGAAAAACCGGCACATTACGAGGACTACAAGACACTTGCTCTGAAAACATTACGTGAGCATTACGCAATATTTGTCGGCCACACAGGGCTAGAGAATGCACCGAATCGAGGAAGCAGTATATTCTACGCCGCAACTGACAGATGGCGATTTCTTGATGCTTCTCGAGCCCTTGCCTGGATGGCATATTTGATGGACAGCATTCTCTATGCGGACAGCAGCTATGCAGAAGAATTCTCGGGCTACGCTGATAGACTCAAAACAATAATGGAGCCATATCTTGATTCCGGAGTTGCACCCAATAGAAATGCACACATGGCAGCGCACACTGCATTAGCTGGGCTCATGTTGGGAAGAATTGGTGGATACATGGCAGAGGTTCAGGACAGAGTTGTAACTTCATTGAGAGATATCACAGCAGCAAAGGTAGATCCTTGGGACCTGACAGACATCAGCCATGCGGCACAGTCAGAACAAGCAATGTTTTATGTCTACGAATCCAACCGGAGAGGCTTGAGTTTGCCTGAATTATCTTCCATCGATAATAGCCTGATTACTGCGCTTGCACGCGGTGCGGCAACGAGAATGAACAATAGCAACTATAGCGCCAGTGTATCTCCCTACACTGAGAGCTATGGCGAGCTGGTTAAATTCAGCAGCGCAATTGCTTCGCATATCGCATTGCCTTCTGAATATGGAAATTCCAATCGCTCATGGATAACCACTGCTCACATAGCGTATGGGTATGCAATAGACAGCAGCCAATAATAGCCTAACCTTTGTAACAGACTTCTTATCTGCGTCTATGGTAAGTGGTGTTCCTCTAGTTGATTGACTCATGGTCAAGATCAGAAACACCGCTTACCAGGATAAGCGTCCGACTTGAACAGCATTGACCAACGCAACAACAAGAGATCAAGCGGCCGCGGATAACGCCAACTTTATTTCACACTTTCTCGGCGATCGCCTCAGACTGTTTGTAATGCCTCTTCGTCCCGTTCATAAAGCTCGTCCATGGTCAAGTATCGGCGAGTACCCCATTTTTGCTACTCGTCACATGCCTGAGTCTGGGGCGCTACCAGCATCAGTGCCGGTTGACCGTCAGGAAAGGGCTGAAACTACCTGCGTTCGATGTAGAATTTCAAGCACCAGTCTCACCAGCGGGTTGTTAGATACGATACGCGTCCAGTGATTAACCAGGAATCGATAGTAGGTCAATGGGTCGTCGATTTTTCTCTCGAACAGCTCTGCTGCCTTGGGTAACTGCATATCGCTTTATGTCTGAGAGACTTCGCGTGGTTTTTTCTGAGCCGTCTCAAGACTTTCTTGCGAGTAAATCGCCTAGAGCATGCAGGCCACTTCATCCTCTGAGCGCGCCCTGCAATCACTACATTGATAACAGCGATACAAAATCACGCTCAACGAGAAACTCCACTCGGGAATATCTACCGCGCTCAAGCAGCATAGCTCGCTCTTTGACTTCCTGAGCGCTGCAAAACAACCGACCCCAGCACCTATCCCTACCGCGGTGGTCACTCCAAATTGCACCTTAAACTAAATCAATTGCTTACACCATTTTTTATTGAACTCGGAATGCCCCGATGCGTTTTTCTGAACGGGACTAGCTTATAATTACTTCAGACTATACACATCGCTTATCGATAGAAGAAACTTCTACAGTCTACTCACTATTTTTCCATCGATATATCATGACATTGAATAGCTCAGGATTCTCCACCGTCGTGATGTACTCAGCCCCTGGCAACTCATCCAACAAATAGCCTTCTCGTGTAAATAGATAATCAGGACTATAAATATTCATCACCTTATTGAAGCTTTCATCATTCAATACACTTCTGAAGATTGGCATCGCATCTACAGGTCTCAATGCAGAAATCACAGACAGCCACCCTCCCAACGTATTTCCGAGCAATGCTACTCGAGCCTCGGGCTCAATAAACTCAAACTGCCTTTCAAATACCAGTAGCCCCTGCCTTCCTTCTCGCCCTTCAATCTGAATTTTCTGAAACATCCTTACATCAATTATACAATATAGTGTCAGAACAACGATTATCACACCTGCACGAAGATTTTCACGCTTCCAACCAGACAACCACGCTAAAGTGCAACAAATGGCGACCGAGGAGATGAACAACTGATACCGCACCTGGTTTTGCATCAACGCAATCATTCCGCCGTAACTCAGCATGAATATGGTGGAAATATAAAGAAATTTCCAATCTCTATGATGCCGTTTAAAGAACAGCAACATCAAGGCGATAAACCCCACATTGGTTACCAGAAACAGTGGCGACTCTACAGAGGGTATAAATTGTATCTGTAGCGCATGCAGAAACTTGCCGAATATAAATTCCAGAGTAATCCGAGGTACTTCGTCGGATAACTGCCAGATCGAATTCGTCACACCAGGGGCTGTTGAGACGATGAGATCCTTTATAGTGGGCGGAAACGATGTAGGAAACCATATTCCCTTCAACACACTCGCAACAACAACCGACCCCGTGGCCAGCACTGGCATGACCCAAACACGACACACCGTCAAACCATAAATACTATAGAAAACGCCAACTATCACATATAAAGGGTGCGACAACGACCCGATAAACAAGGCCGACAATAACAAGACTCTCTTGATGCGCCCCCCCTCGTCAGTCACACACGCGTATAACACTGCAGCACTAAGCAGACCGAAAAATGTTTCTTGCAAAAAATTCCCCGCCAACCAAACGTTGATCGGTGTCAGCAGGTATACAATCACACCTACCAAACCCCAAGCTACATTGGTCAAGAATGCCAACGTTAGTCCGGTGAAGAGAGCCGCCAACAGAAAGAACAGCAGATTTGTATACTTCCACGCGTAGAACGCGCCTGTAAACTGAGCTACTTGCGCATTAATGTACAAGAGTGGCCCGTTGTGAGCGAAATAGGTGTCAATATCTGGAGTACCAGCACGAAGTACGTCTCCGGGAAAAACAGTATTTGTCAACGGTGGGAGACCGCTAGCCAACGTTTCAGTGTCAGCCATATACCAGAATTGATCACTGCCACGCACACCATCTACAAAGTAGACATACGCCGCGCAAACGAATAGAACCACGAAAAAAGTCAACAGCGGCAAAAGGAAGAAACTGCGTTGCAACGGAATTGATTTCACTAAGTAGTTACCGAGTCTTTAAGTGTACTTTCGACGCTGTGATGAGACAGCCGTCAGCCTGATCAATGATACAGAAGTTTGCCTGTTGCCGCTGACAGCTGCACCCTGTAGCACGACTCAGCATATGCTTGAATTACCACCACAAGATTACGCCATTATGGCTTTTGATAAGTCAGCATTCAGCATCAGCTCCAGATTCTTCTGCACTGTCTGTACGCGATGCCGACGGTTAGAACATTTATAAAACTATTCACAGTCCTGAAGTGTGCTTTCCAATATAGCTGCTTAATCGAAATACCATAAATGGCAGGGGCCTGTCATGTATGCGTGAAAGCTTATCAGCCTTCTCCAAGCATCACGAATACGCAAACAAGAGACAATGATCGCAACAGATATGTGACCCTAATGATACGAGAGAAACCTGACAAGCAGGCTCACAGTCGATATTCAGAAAAGCACACCGTTCAGTATGCTGAGCTAACTGAATTCATCAGCGACAGTCAGAATAAACAAAATAGCAAGAAAGCATAACTTAAACGCAAATACGTAGAGACGTAACAATGAACTGCTTTAGTACGAGAAACCTGTACGTATTTCTCTCAGAGCGAAAGATGAGAAATGCTTATTCCTTCAATAGAGTTACAGCTGTCCAAACACCTTGTACCGAATGACGACGGTAGATTGCCCACACGATCAGCTACCTTCTCCATCTCAATCATAAGACTTACTTCAACGATATGCCCTCATTCAGTGTGCCAAGAAACTATCGGTAGAACTATTCTTGTGTTCAGGACTGAACCAACTACCCTGGACCCGACAGACTAACCGAGTCGAGCTTGCATACCACTCTATCACTTGTGCGCAGGAGCGAGTCGTGACCTACGATGCCGACGTCGTTTAGTTGAACGAGTCCCTTTATTGAATAATTGTGAATTTACACGTGATTGGTGGTACCAGTTACCAAACAAGCCAAGAGAAAACCACAATGGCGACCAGGTAAAAAAGGCAGAAAACATACCCATCGTCAGAACCGCAAAGATGCAAAGCAGCCTGAACAAACCATAAGTCTGATTTCCATAGATCGATGAATGTCGGGCAATGAATGAGTGTGATATTTCCAGATAGATAGATACCAATATACAAAGAAATATAACAAACCCGACCACCCCAAGGTGCGTAAGAACCGACAGTGTGCTGTGCACGTAGGTGCCTTCGCCGGTTGTTAAAAGATGCACTTGAGTATTACCAAATATCGGGCTGTGCGCAAAGTGCAACATGAAGTTCCGACTGAATAGTTCGCTTCTACCTGTAACAGACGTTACTTCCCCGGTTCCAAAACCAGTAATTCGCAATGCGTCAGCATCGATTCCGAGTATTTGCAGCACTGTTCCACCTAGTACGACAACAAGAACAAGCCCTATGAGACTGGCAAACAATAGCTTGAATACCATCCCGCTGAGAAGAATATTGAGGATACTCGTACGCCGGACTCGCGTCCCGGATGCGGGAGCGGCGAAAATTACGGCGAAATAGATGAACAAGATGCCAATTGGCACGACAAACCCCTTGTTACTTCCCAGCAACTGAGATGTGAACGCAAATATCCCACAGGCTGCCATCAGAATAAGCGAGGGTATTAGTAACAACCTGGCCCCATCTCGCTTCGACGTTACAGCGATCACGCAGACAAGTGCGGCAAGAGCCAGAAATTGCAATGAGAAATAATCACCTACTCGCTGGTAACCCACTAATTCTTCGGTACGGAACACATCGCTAGATACATTCTCCCGGTTCGCGAAGAATACCAGCAGCGCGAATACGAGTACGAGTATTCCGTAAAGGGTCGTCATAAGGTACAAAACAGCCGAAGATTGAGTGTCCTTTCTCAGATCATAGATTGCAGACAAGGCTTGAGAAACCATTAGCCCCATTATGAAAGTCAGCAGCACCCCGGAAGTCGTACTGAGCATATGCCGCCTGACTTCCCACGTGGTGCCGGATTCCACGTACAACTTCGTAGCAAAGTAAATGAAAAAAGTGGCCAAAAAAATGGCAGGGATGCGCCACATCAAGAAATTGCTGAGATTTCCAGAGATCACAATCAAAATTCCGTATACAGCCATGCCTGCAAACAGAAACACGAATCCGTGCGATCCTTCTATATTTATTGTGTTCAGATAAACGAATAGCGAGAAAAATACGAGTATGGCGTAAGACGACATAGCTCTGGCAAAATTCATGATTACATCCTTTGGAGAGTCGAAATTATCGCTTGTCGTGAACCGTATTTCTTGCCATCAAGATTTGATTTGCAGCAATCGAGTGGGCTTTGAGTTTCGAGCACGACGGCGCACAAGAGCAGATTAAACCTCATTACAGGTGGCTGTAAAATTACGCTACGCCCCTGCCTCTCAAACTGTGGTGCTAACTCAACCAGTTTGGTTGCTTGAAAAACAACCTCACCGATAGTATGCAAGGTTGGCATGGGCGGCCCTGCAAATCATCCCCATACTGTTAGCGCCCACCGTCCGCACCTTGTCGACGTCGCGACGAAACAATCTTTTTAACGCATTACATTGCAGACAAGCAATGCAATATTTTGCATAATTTGCATAATTTGCAGTGTAAAATCACTACGCCTCCTAATTGAAATTGTAATGCATATCACACCGTTTTGTTGATGAACCAACAAGGGCATCAAAGCCGAAAATACATGAAATGCGAACTCTGTTGCGAACTGGCCCTGACGTGTGACGTAGCACCATAACGAACTCAATTCGCATGCTGATAGGACCTAGCCTAAACGGAGATCACTACCGAACCAACAAATTTACGATCATGTTAACGCAGCTCGCTTGAGGCACTACTTCCAATTGTCATACCAAGCCGGCCTGACAAACTACTCATGCACTAGCTGTTTACGCAACCATGCCTTGAAACTCAAAGCAGACTTTTGTAAAGATCTAACAACTTGGTTCTCTCAGCGGCCCATGAGTATTTTTCCCTTACCGCCTGCTTTCCACGGACAGCCATTGCCTTGAACCGATCTGGATCTTCTTTCAGCTCTTGCACTGCCGCACACAAAGCAGGCATATCTTCAGGATCAACCGCGATTCCACATTCGTCATCACTAACGATGGACTGCCAAAGCGGGAAATTCGAGCACAATACCGGTAAACCAAATTGCATGTATTCGAACAACTTTATGGGTAGTGCTTCGTCGTACCCGTAGCCAGGCAACAAGATAACCAACCCGATTGCCGGCTGTCGACAATACTCAAATTCAACTTCTTCCTTGGTCAGCATGCCGAGATAGTCAACATACTGCCATCCCGGCATTACTTCGAGCTCTTCAATAGTTACTCCTCGCAGGGGTCCCATCAGACAGAAACGAGTCTGCGTCGCACCAGCAAGTTCGATCATCTGGCGCAACCCCCTCGAGTCAGAAATACCCCCAGCGTAACAGAGTCTCAACGCACCAATCCTATCTGAACAATCATCATTGCAGGGAACAGGCTGTTTCGAACCCTCAATGACTGGATAGTTACGCAACAACACCACGTCTCGTCCACCAGCCGACTTGAATCGATCCAGAATGGTTTGAGTTGTGCAAACACAGGCAGCCAGACGTCGCGCTAATACACCTTCCAGGTAGGCAGAAATACGAGCGATATACCGTTGCAAACGAGGCCTTATCCAAGGCTTGAACATGATGTCGTTAGGCAAGTCTTCGTGAACATCGTAGATCACTTTCTTGCCAAACAGGCTCAAGATAAGACCAATACCAAACAGCTCCGGATCGTGATAGTGATAGATGTCCGCCTTGAGTCGCCAAGCCGTCAGCAATGCTTTCGGCTGGGCGAAGACTATCCTCTTGACACGGCCTGTATATCCGCCAAGATCAATCAGCTGAACATTCTGATCCTGCTCGTCATCCAAGCCATCGTTAACGATCAGCGTCACTCGATAACCCGCCTCTACAAGACTCAGACATTCCTTGTAGAAGATTCGACCATCTTTGCGTCTGTGTACTGTTGTGATCTGACAAATATGGTGTTTCATGCGCAGACTGACTCATACTGCCGTACACTGGAATGCCTGCCGAGGCCAGAACCAGATGGCGTTTTGATAGTTTTCAAAAAAAAGACTGTGGAGTTGTAAAGCCTAAGCATGATCCCGAAAGGCACATGAATCGAGCCATGCGCCGACTGCACTACTAAACGCTTCATACATCTCCTGTAAAACTGTTCTCGCCTGCTAAATCAGAACGAGTAACGATAATTTGCAACGATAGGCACTCTCAACCAGCGCCTCTCTCGAACGAGGCACCTGATGGGCCTCCGAATCCGAATTCAATAACGCATGACTTACAACTTGCGTAGCAACCTCGCCATCGCCCCGCAGCAAACGCAACGTTGAATTGTAACTGAAAAGTACCAGCTGGCGTGACTGTGCCTATGACCCGCTAGCGCTCTTTTCAGTAGGGCTTCACAAAGGACAAACGCGGCAGTGAGGACAGCACTTGTGATTGGTGAGACCACTGAAGCACGTAGACCAGCTTCCTCGCCAATCGAGAGATCGACTCAAGCTGCTAACACGCTGAGCCAGGGCCGAGGCTAACCCGTACTGCACATAAGAGTTCTCGAGCCATGAGCCAAGTATGAGATTCAAAGCTTCAAGAACCAGTTGAAGCTCACTCGATCCTTCTCCGACATTGATGCCTTTCTGCTCGAAATTTCTCGACTTTGATCTATTCTATCGGCCATCATTTCATGCAAGCTACATGAACCGTTACCCACGACCTGTTGTGTTATGCCCTGTCCCAGCGAACACGCCTGCTCCAATCGATCCAAGCCGATAACAAAAGCCACAACATATAGCTACCGAACGACGTCATTTTCTATAATCGATTCTTATTCCCACATACGAGCATTGGGCCCACTGATTTGCATGCATAAAAATTTGAAACGCGAATTAAGAACTCCAAGCCAAAGTGCTTGTTACTACAATCTTGGCACATTGATATTCCAGAAAACCTGGCCAACCGTATATTCTCCAACTCCCCTGCTCATCAACTGTGGCAATTCGACAAGAATGATGATCATTGCTTTTCAGCACTCGACATCCTCGCCCCTATAGCACTACAAGCTGTCAGAGATTGCAAAACGAGTAAGTCGCTGGATCGGTGGCATCGAGCCCCACCCAACTGCCAAGAAAATATAGTTTAAAGCACTTGAGAAACACGGATTGCCATGTTCGACACAATCGTATAAAATTCGACCCGCTCACGCCAGTAGCGCCCCCAGCATTCACTGAAAAATTTCCAGAGCTCACTGACTGTGGACTGATTGGATCCAATCGGCATTGGAGGTTATTGCGCGTATTGCTCCGACGTCTTGATACGCGCATCGCCAAAATTTTACAATCAATGTTAAGAAGCTTTAAGCATGGCTCCTACCGACAACAAGTCGCCATACTAGTATCGGGTACAGCTGCTGCTCAGGTTCTGCCAATCGCCGCAAGCCCGATACTGACACGATTGTACGAGCCTGAAGATTTCGGCGTATTAGCGATTTTTGCCTCTGTGGCAAGTATTCTTATCAGCGTTTCATCAGCACAGTATGATCAGGCCATCACACTGCCTGAAAAAGATGAAGATGCAGCAACCATAGTATCTCTCTGTATCAGAATTTGTGGCATTTTCAGCCTTCTATTGCTGCTTCTGGTTTTACTGTTCAATCATACTCTGGCGCAGTGGATCGGACACCCAGAAATCGCTTCCTGGCTTTACTTGATACCTTTTTCCGTATTTGCGTCCGGGCTCTTCTCTACTTTCACTTTCTGGTGTAATAGACGCGCGGCTTATGGACACATTGCAAAACAGACTTTTCAGCTCAGTGCTGTGACAGTAACATCCAGCATTGCTCTTGGCTTTGCCTCAATTGCCGGCGGCCAGATTATTGGCGTCACGCTGGGCCGAATAAGCTCGGCCTTTTGCATGATGCGCGTCGTATACAAAACGGACAAGAAAATTCTGATACTGGGATTCAGAACCAAGGTGTTGCCATTGGCAAAGCGCTACATTGCCCACCCTACATACTTTACACCATCTCGACTGATCAATACGTTTGCACTGCAGATACCAGTGCTTATGATATCCAATCTGTTTCTTATCTCAACCGTTGGCTTTTTCTCGATAGCGTACAAGCTAGTTGCATTACCAACATCCATTATTGCCAACGCAATTGGCAATGTCTACAGACAAAAAATTTCGGAGTCATATAACGAACACGGTCATTATCGACATATATACAAACGGACGCTGCTGATCACTATATTGGCCTCCATAATACCTTTCACGGCGCTATACCTGTTTGCTCCATTTCTGTTCGCTGTAGTGTTCGGCGAGGAATGGCGAGTGGCAGGTGACTATGCACAAATACTGGTAGTCTCAACTTTCTTCTCTTTCATCACCACTCCTCTCAACAAGGGCGCAATTGTGGTTGGAGCGAAACGCTACGACCTTGCATGGAACATCGGTAGATTTTCATGCTTCTCCGCATTGTGGCTACTGGGATACAGCTTCAAGCTGTCGATAGACGTTGTACTGTGGATTTTTGTTTGTGCAAACATCTGCCTGTATCTGATAGATGCAGTTTATCAATACAAATTGTCTGGAGGCTCAAGCAATAATCCTAACCCCGCATAACTCCCCTCCCTGTCACACACCGTAGACTTCGACTTCACGTGAAAAACCAAGCTCACGCCAATTTCTTCTTTGCAACAGCTGGTACGCCAGCATACAAGGTGTAAGGCTCCGTCGATTTCGTGACACAAGACCCCGCGGCAATAACCCCGCCATCGCCCAGAACCAGAGGATTGCCTGCACTACCGTTCAGGATATTCGCCCCCGTCCCCACAAAGACTCCCTCGCCCATTGTCACGTTGCCTGAGACATGAACCCCGGGCGATATTGTTGTGTAATCACCGATCACGACATCATGCCCTACCGTACAGTCCAGATTGACATGCACGTGTTCACCAATTTCGATATCGACGGTAAGAATATTTCCAGCACATATTATGCTGCCGCTCCCCATTCGCACCCTGCTACTGACCGCCACGCTAGAATGCACCAGAACCGGTGATGAAAGGCCTCGTTCAATCAACCTCGCCGCAATGGCTTTTCTGGTAGCAGGACTACCCACTCCGATCGCAAAACTGGCCTGGGAGTTCATCGATACAGCCTCCTCAAAGCTCATTACTGGACGGCTATCAGGCCAGTCGGCAGGCTGCGGTTGATTGTCGTCGATAAAGCCTATTACTTTGAAAGGAGAATTTGCCGAACTGTCAATCAACCATGCAACCTCTCTGGCAAAACCACCGGCACCGAAAACAAACACTGATGAGCCCATACGCTTGGTTCCTCGATAACAAACATCAAAATGCGAACGCTGCCTTGACTGGCAGATCCGTCAACAAATACGCGCGAACCTGTCGAGGAACGCCTAAGCGGCAGTAGACCGAATGTGCGTCGCTTGAGTCGCGGGAAATCAACAACAGCTTCTGCTTGACGTTGCAACTCCAATTGACCACACAGCAAGCCACCCTTACCCGATTCAACCGCGTAATAGTCAATCGATCTTCACTTGGTCACCAGACTATCGTCGCAGACAACACCAATCAAGCATCTTATGCATGTTCGGTTGAGGTATAGACGGCGCGAAAGGTCGCCACCCCATACTCTGACTTTCGCCCATCTACCATTTTCGGACCCCGGATCAGGCTCGAGCGAAATATTTTTTTACTGGTCTGGCAATGAAGACAATCTAGCCCGAATAGCGAAACGACGTCTTTTCCTTGCCTTGAACTTTATCTGGCAAGGTAGAACATTGCACCGGCTTTCATCCAATCATCTGAGTCGATTGGCCGGGTCCTCGAAGATAAAGTATCGCGTCCTGACTAAAAGTAGACCAGCGCGTGACTGGCACCACCAGCACAGTCATGTCTGCGAACTTCACTGGAACAGTTGGACATTTCCAGCTATCAGATACGCGTCATCTCGCGCATCCGAGAATCACCGCGCACTATTACCTGACCATGCGGACTCTAGCGTCTCAAAAAATATCCGATCTTTTTTGCTGAAAAGCATAGGCCCAGTATCACGGCTACTACGACCCCGAACGCAACCGCGTTATGTACGGGCATGGATGCCAGATCCAGTAAAATCAAAGCACACAAACCACCTATCAGGACGGCCAGAGCCATGCGACGGCCATATTTCCAACGATGCCGGCTCATGGAAACCGCTGGCCTGGCAAAGGGATTCACGCTCTCGGAGAAAAAGACGAATGCAAGGTAGGTCAACGTGCACAACACGATCACAGGTATCATACAATCACCTCTTTAGAGATTTATTGTGAACTAAATCACATATTTTACCTTCTGTGATGTCGAATTGTCAGACTATTTCTTTACCTACTGTTACCGAAACCTGAGCACGCCCCATAGCCTCGCACGTCGAACACCACACGATCTAAACTAGATGATGCTGCGCCGAATTGGTACCGCTAATTCGGGTCAATTCTTGACAAGGGTGTTATTGTATGTTTTACAAACTCGACGCAAGTATCGTGCTTGTGCAGCGATAGACTCCAAAACTTCGCAACGGTACCGTCTTCAAACCAGGTTAGCTTGCAGAGAAGGGCTTCCGAACTGAAATGATCCGCGTGTATCGGGCTGTTTCAAAGCCAACCAAGCACAAACGATCAACTTTTCCCAGCGGCTGCCTTACTCCACACCATGCGTGGTCTACTATCGAGGTAAATCGCTGGAGCAAGAGGCTATCAACGCCACACAGCACCCGAATCCTGTACGTCAGCGGGAGTGATATCCTCTACCCCTTTCACGACCTGTCTGCAGAGAGATACCTGACAAGTGAGTTTATTGTTCTTCATCGCCTTGGTGGTCGTTGGCTGGCTACTTTACAACGTCCACTTGAAGAAATTTCTGCAGCAAAGCGGCCCAGGCAAGTTGAAGCTTGCCCTGATCCTGCTAGGGCTCATATTCTTGCTGATGGCTGTGACAGGAAGAGCTCCCGCACTCTTCGCCCTTATTGGTGCGGCAATGACCCAGCTCTTCAGAGTAGCCCCATTACTGATACGTTTCGCACCAGCGCTGCGCAATTTGTGGGGAACCAGCTCAGCGGGTGCGAACGGCCGCAATGCGAACGCAGGCGTCTCCAGGGTGGCAACGGCTACCATAGACATGACACTCGATCATGGCTCCGGGACCATGGACGGACTCGTGAAATGCGGACCTTGCACGGGTAGACACCTGAGCCAACTATCGATCAACGAGCTGAGATCGGTATACGCCCATTGCCAACAGCACGATATCGATGCACTGCGCCTGGTCCAGACGTATGTCAGCCGCACTCATGCAGAAGAATGGCAAGATGAAGATGCGCAACAAAATGGCAATGAATCCCCCAGAGGTTCAACAGCGGCAATGTCGGTAGACGAAGCCAGGCAAATTCTGGGAGTCAGCGCATCTGCGGGAAAACAAGACATTGTGCAAGCGCATCGGTCTCTGATGAGTCGTTTGCATCCCGACAAAGGGGGTAGTACCTACCTTGCGGCGAAAGTGAATACAGCCAAGAAACTCCTGTTGGACAAATTGTAGGAGATATAGTCAATAGTAGTGTCCAGCCAGTTGAATCAAGCGACGCTCTGGTTGACCTCCTGCACTTCAACGCCGTCGTTGAATTTGATTCCGGTGAGGACCTTGGCCAGGTAGTCAAAGCCCC
>NZ_JBQYLE010000020.1:0-51772 GCF_052681095.1 Granulosicoccus sp. 3-233 | reverse complement strand
CAACCTCCATCGCTTTCGTAGCTTCTCGTACTTCTCGGTAGACTTCTTGTCGACCGATCCGCATTACTGCGGCACACGCAACTATGTTGACAAACACCGCAGCAGACCGGGGCATTCCGTTACGTATCGATCTGCAACTGGACCGCGCCAGGTCGTTGGGTTTGGCTACGCCGGGGGTGGCGGAGGTACTGGCTCGGTATTCGGCGAGATCCTGATGCTGGCTGATTCTGGATTGGTCGCGGCGTTGTCTTCTTCATGCTTGCCAGTGACCATCGCCCGAGGCACAGGCAAGTAGTGATTCTTGAGCGGTACCAAGGGGCATGATTATCGACATTATTACTCCACATCTAGATATTACAACGACTCTATCCCTCCCTCGCCATAACGCCATGACGATTGTACTGGTGCCAAAATCCTACCCACATCAAAGCCTAGTTGACACCTTATTAACACAGTAATCGGAATTCTTAAACAAGACATCTGCGTCTAGTGAATAATGCCCTGCCCTTCCTTGCGCCTCAAGAATGCAGCTAACTGCGGGTACGATTTCAATTTTGCTATTTGACCGCACCCCTTATGTGTGCAGGCCAAATGATATCGATCAAGCATTGGGAGACTCTCTCCTCCTCTTTTTTCCCTGAGGTACATGGGAACAAAGTGAATAGGGCACGGAACATCCTGGTCTTCCTCTCCAAGATGCCCTGTGAGTCGCTTTATCGTTTGGGCTTGCGTTGTCTTTTGGCTGGCAATAGTGATTAAATCATCTTTACTAATCTCCAATTCAATGGCGTCATTATTGTGCAAAAGCGACAAATCTCTGGCTCTGAATGGCAACGTATTTTTGCACTGCGCATTAGAGTCATAGAAGCCTGTACATTGCCAGAAAAAATCGTCAAACTTCGGATCATCAACGGTACGGTGTTGAAGCTTCATCGGACGGTAGCATTGCTGGCATTTGCGATTAATCACCGCTACCCCTAAGTGATACTGCAGTTTGTGCTCCGTTCCCAGTATCAGCTTTGACTCTGAATATTTATCCGCGTTCTTCTCAAGATCATCTACAGCGTCTGCAGCCTTAATTTTTTCGTACTTATCATATTCTGCCGACCTGAGATCCAACAATTCGGCTAAAGACTCAGCATCTAGTCGAGATTTCGATTTTGCTATCGATCGTTCCCGGTCCGATATCTCCCTGTCTATATCCTTTAGATTGTCAATTACACATTTAGCAGAGGCTTCTGAGCGGCTTGGGGCGCTTGAGAACATCTCACCTGCAATCGCTTTCGCAGCAATGCTTACGACGGCTTCCGCAGCCTTGACGACAAAACTGAAGAGCCCACTGAAGAAATCGAACATAAAATTGCGACCAAATTTTGGTTGATGATGGAACTACAAAACTTTGCATACATTACGGCTCGAACTGAAACTGATGCCCATACCGAGATCGCAATTGTGGAACACATCAGCGTAGCAAACACTTTTCGTAATTCATTACTCTAAATACCGGCTCAGGCCGAAGTTGATCGGCCGATTCTGCTCTGCGAGATCAACTTCACCTAAATACGCAACCATTCACAAATCAGCGCTCAAACACATCCACCTTAGTCTCCAAGCACTTTCTCAAAGTCAAATCACTTGCTCCAATGCCAAACCAACTATCGGGCCGTTGGAAAAAATCCAGCCCTCGCCCGACTTTAATGGTCCAACCATTATCAATGCGGATTTCGCGGTCATGCAGGTGCTCATTCACATTAATTTCCAACTCGATATCAAGTTCCAATAGGCTTTGCTTTAGCTCGCTGAACCGATCTGACATCGCCTTTACATCGCAATCTTCGTCGTAGCTGGTTATTAAGCGTATCTTGCGAATTGTAGGCGTCTTAACGATGGCCTCGCAGAACCTAACAAAATTCTGTATTTGATGAGTCACTCGGATATACGGATCTTCAATTTCTATTGATTTAGCGCCAACCAAATATGGCCCTACAAGTGATTCGTAACTGTAGCCGGTTGCACCATAATGAATGGTATAGTGCTGCTCTATGAGCTCTCCTATTTCTGGTTCAATTGGAGACTCGACAACGACCTCTCCAAGAGATGTCGGCTCCTCAATTGCAGGCTCCGGAGACAACGAAGGTTTCGCTTTTTCTCCATCTTTATGCCCAGAGCCTTCCTGCATATGTATATCGCGCCGAATTGGTTCCTGCGTCGCTAAGGCGGAACGAGATTCCGGGCAGTGAACAACAACTTCATTACCATCAGAGCTAATATATGACAGGTTAATCTTGGCAAATTCGTCGTCCGATTTGCGCTTGTTCATCTGCTCTTTCACACGTCGACGGCACTCTACTGCGTACTCTACATATTGCCTGAACTCCTCATCCGAGGGCGCGCTTGATGGATGGAGTATTTTTAGGAAAGCAGCAACGGTTTTCTTAATGCCCTTTTCATCCCGCCCTTCAACGGATGCTCCTAACTGTATTCGCCGGTTGACCTCTTCAAACCGGTTGGTCTGCTTAAGCTGATGATGAAAGGCCTCAGCCAGGTAATCAGTAATAAATCCATAATTATTGGTTAAGAATTCACTACTGTTTTTGGGCATCTCCCAGCCAGGCAAATAGCAGGCAAAACGGTCCATGACAGCCAGATCAAACTCTTTGGGCAACGGTTGAAAAAGATCATAGACCTCGGAATTCACAATCTGACTGACGGAAAGATCAAGATTTCCAACGAAGGCCATTGATGCATCCGCAATCACCTCAACGCCGCGAGAAAAGCGACCATTCGCCATGAAGTCTTTCATGATTTGAATAGTGTCAGGGTCTTTTACTTTGATGCCACCGACTTCATCAAAAGCAACAGTATCCCAGTAACCAACTAACCCAATCTTCTTACGCTGGTTATTATAGAAAAGTGTCGCTTTTGTAGCCTGGCCACCGCTAATCAACGTGGAATATGGAGAAAATTCACTGAAGAAATAGGACTTACCCGTACCGCGAGGCCCAAGTTCGATAAAGTTATAGTTCGGTTCTACGAGGGGCATTAACCGAGCGATAAAATGCATTTTGACGCGAGTTGTTAGTTTACTGGGCTCCAAACCGACTGACCGAAGAACAATATCCAGCCACTCGTCACGAGAACACTGTTCTCTGCCTTCGCAATATTGATCAAACTTAAAACGACTGAGCTGTATAGGACGAAGGTCTTCGATATAGAAAGCATAATCATCGTCCTCAATTTCGTTATAGGAAATCGTGACCTCACACCAAAGCCCACCCTGTAAAAGACGATCATGATCACGGTAGAATTTTTCTGATATTGCAACACGGCGCGAATCAAAGTTTTCCAACGCTGCCCAATGTCGCCTGTCTTTCTCAACATAATTCACATGTACTTTATCTAAAAATTTGTACTTGCCCTTAGTGGCAACTTTTGACTGTGCCTTGTTTGCCTCATTGGGCCGCACATAGTTGTCATTGAGTGTTTCGAGGACTGCCTCCAATCCGCCCTGAATCTCGGCGTCATCATCACTAGCGCAATACCGTGCCAGCAAAAACTCCAGCACAAATGTAGGGACGTTTGTTCCCTTTTTGATACGGTGAAGCAGATCTTTTCTGACGACTTTGCCGTCAAATAGCCCTGTTACCTTTTTGTCTAATTCATCCATAACCTACACTGTGTAGTCGGTTTCTAAATTCAACTGGCAGAAAGCAACCATGGTGCTTGGATTGAGTGCTTTAACCTTGAATTTGCCTTCGTAATCCATCTGCATCTTCAAAGTAATTTGGACTTTGTCGCCACGCTTCAGCGTAATTGTGCCGGTAGCCGGATTAACCATCCCACCGGGTTTAGCCTCACCCACGACATTGCCTTTTTTGTCGTGCGCCTCGAGCAAAATTTCAAAGTCACTACCCACTGAGAAAAGATCCTGGGTATCGAGACCTATTTCGACAACGGGTAAGCGAGTCGTAATACGTTTTGCGCCATTCTTGTAATTTATGGAAACCGTTGCCTGCGAGACGGGCGCGCGCTCCGGTGCATTTAGCTGCAGAGTAATAACTGGTAGAACGCATTCCTGTAGCGAAGCACCACCGTGGTAGTAGAGCATTCCAGCTTTATAGGAGGCCATACTCAATGGCCCTGCGACACTGGCAAAATCACCTCGAATGCCCGCCTTCTCGGTACTCAGCAGATAGTGATGGCTATCGTTACTGCCTTCGCCCAGCAGACAGCGCTGGTGTTCGGTTAGCCAATCACCGGGGAGTTTGCTACACGTATCTCCAGCTCCAGCATGAGTGTTCATGAAAAATCCGTGATCCGTGGCAATCACGACTTCGTTAAAACCGGCATCTTTCAACATATGCACAGCCACCCGGATGCGCTTTAGTGCATTGATAATTTCGGTCGGCGCTGTGTCTGGATGATTTTCAAAATGACTGTCTATCTCTACCGAACGTAGGACGAGCAATTCAACATCGCCTTTCACCTCGAATCGATTACGTACAAACTCCTCTAAACGTCCTTCCTGGAAACGTTGTCCGTAACGCTTCCGGAGAATCTCCATGCGCTGACTGACGTTCGATACCGGTTGATCGCCCAGATGAGGGGTATATCCATTCTCTTTTTTTACCAAGCGCAGCCCAGTGCTTGCACCCGGTAGCAGACTTGCCATGCCCACTGGCGTGATACTCGGCAATTGGGCCAAAGCCGGTGTCAGCTCTACCTTTCCATCCTCAGCCAACTGCTTCTCCAGTGCCACACCCAACTCATAGCGCAGCGCATCGATCATCAAGTAAGCGACCTTGATTCCATTTTGTAGCAGCTTGGGAGCCACCAGCTTATCAAATACATCGCCGTTGGCCAGCCGCCCCGTGATCGGCCAGCCCGACTGTTGAAAGTGCCTGGTAAACAGCAGTTGTACCTTTTCAATCAACTTGCCGTACTGCTTGCGCGCCTGTTGCTGTACGGGCTGCATAATGCCCTGGGCGTCCTGCCAATCGTAGTCACTAACGGCTTGTTCAAATTCACGGTGCAGGCGATCAATCTCACGCAGTTGGCTGACATAAAAATCAATCAGACTTTCCATGCTGCGGGCATGATCACTCAACATTCGATCGTTATCCTGGCAGCATTTAGTCAACGCAAAGGCGGCTCGAACCAGATCCCACTGCGCCTGGCTTTCGCCCTTACCTGTCCAAACCGAGTGGGCTTGACGTCCCAGGACTATTTTTACCTTATCCGTATCATCTCGTGCCAAGGCCTCCATGGCGCGCAGTAAGAATGTACGCTCTTCAAAGGGAAAGGTATCCCGCTCACCCAAATCACCGATATGACCGCAGATACTGGATAAGTCCAACTCGGCCTCAATCGCCTCTGCTCGCTCAATGTAGATGTTCTGACGGCGGCGATCACTGCGCAACTGCTCGCACATGTCTTCTATGAGTGGTTTTGCCGCAATCGCTGCGCGCGGCACATCTTGCAATTCGGCAGGCAGTTCTTCGGGCAAGTCAAACACAAACTCACTGAACAGCACAAATCGCCATAGCTCATCCCCGATGGCCGACCAAGACTTTCCACGGGTTTTCAAGCCTAAACCTATACTGCCCTGCAGCAAGGCCTTAGCCTCGGACACCCATGAATCACTTTCCTTCAGCGATAACTGTTGTTTTTCATCAGGCACTAACAGAGCGAAAAGGATATCTCGCGTCGACTCTACCTTGAGCAACGCTCGCAAATTGGGCCAGCTCAAGCCACCACCAATGGCGTCTATCACCGCAAAACTGGGGTTCGAGTCTTGATTGAAAACCTCGCGCACCTGTGTCGTGTGATCAGGTTTTGCTTTGAGACATAGGCTGAGATAGTTGTCACCATCGCCACTAGGAAATACATCGCCGCAGGCGCCATACAGAGCGAAGGGATCTTTTTGCTTGTCTTCATCTTCCAGAGGCTTGGCAGCTGGCACGTAAACCAATAACTGCTCGATCTGATGGCTTCCTAATTTCCCCAAGGAAGCTATAGCCTCCGCCCGACTGTTTATGCTGGACTCTGAGCTGTCGACCACAGCTCTTTTGTCTGTTGCCATCTCCAGACAACTATCACGATAGCGTCGTTCTGGGTCATAAACCACCAGAACCTGTTGCTTCTCTAAGCGAGGCTCGAAGACCTTCTCTTGGATAAATTTCCGTATGCTCATGAATTTATTACGCTTTTATCCCGTTCACGCGTTGTCGCTCACGGATGAGCGATAATTCTATTTGTAGCTCATATAGAGAAATAAATGAGCCACAAAATGGTTTGTCGTTATTCTACGAGCAGATAAACCAGTTGTCGATCATTATTCACGATATGTGATCTAGAAAGTATCAATTCCTTCAGCAAGATTCAGTAGCTCGGGAAAGCAGTACACAGTGGCCCGTCTACCGGCCCCCCTACGCAATGGCTTGGTAATTTTTTCAGCAGCCAACTCATTGAGCAAACGCTTCGCTGTGGCTTCTGGTACACCTGCATGCCCTACGAAGTCAGTGGACTTGAAAATGGGGCGTTCAAAAATCCAGTCGAGGGCATGAATCGCATATTGCGAACGGGTTACTTCCACTACACGGCCTTTCATCGTGTTGTACAGCCCCAATATACTGTTGGCTTTAGACTGATTCAGTTCTGCCTGTGCCTGGATAGCACTCAGAAAAAACACACACCATTGCGTCCAGTCCTGATTAGCTGAGACATTCAGCAATTGGTCGTAGTACTCGTCACGGTTGGCTTCGAAGAACGCGGAGATATAGAACATTGGCGCCTGAATCAGTCCACGCTGCCAGAGAAACAGTGGCACCAGCATACGACCCAAACGACCATTACCGTCTAAAAAAGGGTGCAGGGCTTCAAACTCCGCATGCAGCACGGCAAGCTGCACAAGAACATCGGCTTCTTCACTGTGGATGTACTTCTCAAATGCTGACATACCGTCAGGTAACTTGTCGGCGCTAATGGGCACAAAACGAGCGTTATCAATCGTGCAACCGTGCGGGCCAATCCAATTGGGAATCTTGCGGTAGTCCCCAGGGCTTTTGTTGGCCCCACGCACACCGCTCATCAGCACTTCATGGGTTTCGCGAATGACTCGTTGTCCCAGCGGAAGTTTTTTCAACATCGTTTCTGCCTGCCTAACCGCAGAGCGATAATTCAGTACCTCTTGAATATCGGCTTTACGATCAGCGGCAAATTCCGTAGTGTCATTCTCGCCCTGAGCTTCGTATTGCAAAACCTCGCCCATGGTAGCCTGCGTGCCCTCGATGCGAGACGACAAAACCGCTTCTTGGGTAGTCAATGGGCTAAGTAGCACCGACGCATTGGGAATCGCCTGCAAGGTGCCGTCATACCGAGCAATAGCCGCATTAGCCGGGCCAATAAGTGGAATGAGCTTTGACCAGTCAATGGATTTAGGTGGGAAATGCCCGTAATGATAGCTAACGGTCATGCGTTCCGTCCGTACTTAACAATGCCGCCCAGATCGAATCCAGTGATGGCTGTTCACCTGCGGCAAGATGAATCACTGCCTGATGAACGAGCTGCGCTCTATTACGCATGAAAGAGTCGAAATCAACGACCAGTTTGGACTTCAGAGCTTCACCTTCTAGCCCCTTGTAATGGGCTTTACTCAATAATTCGAAGGATACCAAGTGGGTTTTCAGCCGATTGGATACCGCCTTTTCATCGGCCCATTGAACTCGCTCTTTCAGGTAATCCAGAGGGTCCTTTCGACCGATAATACGGTTAGTCTTCCACGTAATGAGAGCGCAATTAAGGGCGCGGTAGCTATCGATACCCGCGGCAGACAACAAGGCATCAGGGAAGATATGATGGTATTCCCGCTTTTGAATACTCTCAAACGAGGCATGCCTGCCATCGGCAAAATCCTGGCCACCAAAATAGTTCGACACCGCCAGAATACCCCTGGCCTCAATGCCAACCTTTTTCGGCCAACCAGCTGCCATCAGCGCATCCACATCCGCCAGCTCGTGCTCTTTGCGATTAAAGACCGGGACTTCGGATAAGGTATTTTCATCAAAACCCTGTTTATTCAAGAAGGCTTTGATTCCCCGGTGCTTATCTTTAACACCAATAAAGTCAGCATAAGCTCTGGATGCAGCAGAGTTTTCGTATCGGTCGGTAAAAAAAGATGACCACAGATAGGCACGCAACAATTTTTCGGCCTTGGCAACAAAATCGCCATGTTCTGGCACCAAGTCATAGGCTGCGGCGACGACAGCCAATACATTGCTCGTAGGCAATCGCGCTTCATCAAAGATTGCCTGACTTTCCAGCAGGTTGGCCATACGTTCCAAACCAAGCTCAAGCTTCTCCCAGTTATCGAGCAGTACCTGCTTATCCATCTCGACCATGCCCTTGTTGTTGGGTATTTTCTCCTGCAACAATGCAGAAGTAGCCAATATCAAGTTTCTCACATCGCCGAAGCGGGCTGCCTTGGGACACTTACTCACGAGGTGCTCCTCGAGGTCATGCAAGGACTTACCAGCCACACTCTCTACTTCAGCGACGATAATGTCGTACAACGACAATGGCTTGCTGCTGGTATTCATATTGATAAAAACCTGCAGCGCTACATCTTTAGGGGTGTTTGATGGCAAAGAAAGATACGGTAGATTGAAATGAGTGACTCTCTCACGCAAAGTAGAGATATCTTCCTTTAGCTTTTCTTTAGTCGCGGTGTAAACCTTATACTTCTTTAGTGCTTCCGAGTCGTTCTCATCGGGCTCCAGCTCTTGTGTTGCTTTTCCTATCCATGCATCGACAGCAGCGGAATTATCTCCTGGACATAGCAAGTCGATTGGGAACAATCCGCGCCCAAGGCATTTCGAAGGATCATCAGTCCATACTGGGCGACGAGAACCTTTTTTGCTAGTCCAACGACTCTGGCAATTGACTTCGATTTCTTCAGACTGCTTCGATTCGCGTTGATCGAATTGCGGCAGATATATAAAGTAATCCTCCGAATCGTAGTTGTTGTGCATAGCGCGCCAGAAAGCGGTAAGACGCTGTTGACCATCGAGCAAATGTTGCGTCACGCCACCTTGCAATGCAGGTTCAGCAGAAACAATATAGCGCGAGATAAATTTTTCTTCCCCCGCCACCTCCAATGCCAACGTTACCCCGACAGGTAAATTATTGATGATGGTGTTGAGGAAGCTTGTTATACGACCACGATCCCAGGCTTCGTAGCGCTGGAAACGCGGCAGTTTGATCTGGCCCTGCTGGATATTCTGGAACCACACACCCAGTGCTCGATCCTGAGCTTTACTGGACTGCTGCATGATGCTCATGCGTTCATTTCCGCGATTTTCGCCTGAACCAGAGCATTCACTTCAGCACCGGACAACTCCTTAGGCTTCCATTCTAGTTTGGTTTCGACAGTCGTCTTTCTACCTTTTTTAACTGGAACTTCAACTTCATGCCAGAAGACATGTTCCACATCATGGGCGATGGCCAGACTGTGGTCCTGATGGCATTTGCGCAGCACGCGTTCAGGCCAAATATTGCATGCTAAATGTGTCCAGTCGTAGTCGCCTTTTTCCAAGCGCTCCCAGGTTTCTTTAAGCTTCTTTTGCCACGCTGTATGCTTGAAAAGCCTCCATAACGGTGCTGTAGTAATTTGAACCCCATCGTTTAGGTCAGGGCTCCAGGATTTCGCAATGCGTAATAACTCGTCGCGGAAATCTTTAAGCTCCTCCACTAAATCCGTTACGCGTGCAAGCTCCGCTTCCTCATGCCTGTTGCGATGAGACTTACCGCTCAATACAATTAGCTCTTCCGAAGCTATCGTTAGGCTTCCACTTGGCCCGTCTAAAAAATCGTTTACACAAGTGTAGAGCGATTCTTTTGACATCGCCGAATAATAAAACCAGAGAGTCAAACTTTTGGATTGGGATTGCAATGGCAGGTAAATGGGTGCTTTCCGTCCATTTTTAGTGTAGCGTGTTAGATGATAATCAAAAAATTTACTACTATTAGTGAGATAATCTTGTAAGGCACTTGGCGATGAAACCAGCGCTATAAGCTGCGGATCAACAGAAGTTCTCTTTTTGGCTACACTATCTAGAAATTGAAGCAGTTTTTCGGACAGAACATTCAGATGTTTACCCGCATCAATCGCGATAACAGGCTCAGATAGATTGCTAATAGAAACCGCTTCAGGACAAAGTGATTCTTTCGAAAATGGATCTATCGCAGCCAAATTAGTCATGGCGGCATCTTCATTAATTGGCTTCCATCTCCCAAATACCAAGCCAAAAAGATAAGAAAATCCATCTTGAAAGTCGTACTGGTACCAGTTCGTCGTCCGTCTTGAATTCCATTTTGGATTAATCTGCTCCTCAATGAATGTTAAATCCGAGTGATCAAGATTTAGTTCTTTCAGTAGAACTTCGCTAGCATCAGTTTCACTGGAAATAATCGCCGTTAATGCCTCATCCCTAGTATTTTCATATTCTGAAACGCTCAAACACGGACGAAGAAACGCATGATCAACCTCATCAAATGACGCAAGCTTTCGTACATTCGCATAGTTCATGTGTGCATTTTTCGAAAGCTGAGACTGCTCTTCAGAGTTTAATTCAGGAAAAGGAATCCTCGCAACATCACCTTCTTGATACTGAGGATCGATAGCTAAACGCTCTTTTCTCAACGAAACCAAGAATTGACATATAGGCGTATTGATGGCTTGCATTAAAGCAGAATTATCAATTTCGGTACCAAAAATCCCCTTGCCAGCAACACTGAAATACCCACCCGCAGGAATAACGCTGGTTCTTAAAAACGTCGTTCTCTGCCCGAAAGTCAAGCCCGGTTCGAAATAGCTGTTTTCAGGATGCAGAACCCAATCTAGATTCCCTTTTAAGTAAGGGTATTTCTGAGTCAAGTTGGCCCTTATTTCTGATAAATTATCAATATCCTTTAGTACTAACTCAACATCAGAATAATATGCCGTCAACTCCCCACCTTTTGCATATGGCTTCCATCTAGATTCATCCCGAGGAACTTCCCACCACCCTCTGGAATAACGATACTCATCTCTTGGAGCTAGGCCCATTTGCACGCTTGCGTACGTGCTATCTAAGGGCTTTAGATAAGGCAAGGCATTTAGGAATTTGTTACTTACCCAGTAACATAGCGGAGCGTCAGGCAACTTAACAAAGTCAACCAATTTTCTCATTCTCACCCTTGTATTATCAAAATTCAATGCTGCGAGATCGCTTAAAACCTCTTCCTTATCTTCAATGTCATGGAACATGCCGAAAACAGCATTAGAATCTAAACCTTTTTCATTTCTAACTACGTAGCATGCCGTTTCATTCATTGCATCATCAAGAATTCCCTCACCTAGATCTGCCATGAATACGATTTGACTTTCTCCTAAACAGAACTTTCTCCGCCATTCGGCTAAGGAATACAGATAAAAACAAGTGCGAGAGGATATCGCACCAAACAAGCCATTGGGCACTACAATATTCAAAGCCCGTGTATAAAACGATGAGCCTAGTTCGTCCACACCTGAGCCTGGATACTCACTATTTAGGTACTTTGACACTGACTTATTTCCCTTCCCAAAAGGAGGATTCATTAAAACCACATCAAATCTCTTGCTACACAGATCAATAAAAGCGAATCCCTCAGCTGCATCTTCAGCAAAAAGTCGCTTTTGATCGGAGTTATACTCGGCCTTGTCCGCATAATCGCTAAGTGCGCCAAGAATCAACTGCTCAGCTCCATCCCAAAACGATATATCATCAATTCCACTTAGATCGAAATTCAGCTTTTTCTGTGGTTTAGACTCATCCAACTCTGCCTGAAACATATCCCCGACAACGTGAGACCCAGACCGCGCCTGCCACTGGTCTCGCGCCTGATGAATTGATGACTGAATTTCCTCCTCAATTTTCAACAAAGTGCCGGCTTCTCCGGCGAATTGCATCTTTTCGAATACGGCTTCCAGTAATTGGCCCAACACAGGTGGTGTAAGGGAACTGGCGAATTCTTGGAGTAGCACCTTTTCACCTGGCATTGGCTCGGCGCAGACGATATTGGATCTTCTAACTGCGGGGCGCTGAAGTGATTTAACCCCCTGCTGTTGCCAGGCGCGTTGGGCACGCTGCCAAAGCGAAAGCCCGGCGATTTGCACTGCACGTGGATCGATATCCACCCCATGGATATTGTGCTCAATAATCAGTCGTGGGATCTCGTTCTTGTAGGCTTCAAAGCTTTCAAAGGTTTCCTGAAGAGGTTCTAAATCACCCTCACGGGATAAACTTTTTGCACCCAATTCAGCTTCTATCTGCCAGGCCTCCTCGTAGATTCGCTCGAATAAATCAAAGGCATAAAGACCGAAGTGCATAGAACCACAGGCAGGGTCCAGCATGCGAATGCAGCGTGGGTCTTTCATTGCGCGGTGAGGAATGTAGACAGGCTGCTTTAGCAACTCTTCCTGGCTTAGGGATTCCTTCTCAGCATCTTCATGTTTTACTGGTGCTTGTTTTCCTGATTTTAGGAAACATTCTGCAGGTCGGCGCACTAGGTAGCGACAGCTATCAACCAGTTGCGTATTGCCCTGTGTCATCTCGTACCAAATTCGCCCTAGTGTATTGTCAGTCAAAAATTCAACAACATAGCGCGGAGTGAAAAACTGGTTGCGAACCGCCAGCTCACGGCTGTTCCGCGGCGTCTGCGACTGGGTTCGCATTATTTTCCGTTCTTTCTGTGAATTGAAATATTGGTATATCCAGCCGATGGTTTCGTCTTCCGCCCACAGTGGTCCGATTTCGTGGTGGTTGATGAGAGCAATTAACTCTAATAGCGCCGGCTCCCTTGGAAACAGCCTACCCTGAGCACTGTGACGGTCGAATAACACCTTCAGATCCAGGCTAAATTCATCGAACACGCTGTAGAGGTATTTGCTATAGGCGTCCCCGGTATCACCCTGGGCAGTGCTAGCTAACTGCTTATAAAGTTGAAACCCTTTGGAATTGTAACCCTTGGTAATGGATTCCAATAAAAAGCCGCGTGCCTCCGCCATTTTCAGTGCCGCCAAGCGATTTAATACAGTAAATGCTTGCTCGCGCACTATGCGAGTCAGTGCCTGCTTGGAACGATCCGCTTCACTTCTACCATGGGTTGAAGCGAGATAGTGTGCCAGCGTATCGCGCAGAATTAGCGCTGTTTGACGCTGACGGTTATCCAGATGAGTCAGAGAATTAACCACTGCTACAGACCCGGCTTTTGGGTCTAGGCCGTAAGTTGCCTGCAACTGCCGAGTAAACTCTTCGGTCAGCAGATCGCGTGCGTCATTGACAAACTTTTGCAAGCGATTACGCGTGCTGTGATCAAAGGCCATTTAGGTAAGTGACTCTTCTTAAGTGTTCATTGGGTATGTTAAGCATCGTCATTTTTACCATCAGCGCCAGTATCAAGTTTGATTGATAGCTCAAACTCGTGGGCGTATTTCAGCTCGCCCCGCAACTTCTGCAGCTCAGCGATCAGGGCATCCAGATCTTCGAGAGAGGTAATCTGATGCCTGGGGTTAAGTGTCCTGGTGATCTTCTTTTTCCCTTCTTTGACCGCCCGCTCTTGCTCCGCGCGCAATTTGTCTTGCATGCGCTGCTGGCCAATACGCTGGATACGCTGTTTGATTTCCTGCACCATATTTTGGATGGCGTATTCCTGATTTACGAGCGAACGAAGACCACTTAAATCTGCACTGGCAGTCACGATCAGTTTTTCCAGATCAGATAGCAGGTTGTTTTGTTCCTGCTGAGTCAGTTCCGTCCATTCAGACAATCGACGCAAGTCTTGTTCGGCGTCTGCTATGCGCTGCTGTTGCTCATTTTGCAAAGCTATGGCGATATCTCGCACGCTGGACTTCAAGGTGGTTAAGCATCCAGCAAACTCGGTGCTGTACTTGAAGAAATTCGCATGGTTTAACCACTCCACCAATCCCGCAAGCTCTTCCTTTAATTCACTCTTAAGCTGACCCGGTAGACCGCTGGCAGGTAAGTTTTCTATCTCCCTGCGATGCTGCTGTAGCTCTGCCAGAGCCTGTTCCAAGCCATGCTCCAATGCTCGCTTTAGCTCGGCAGCCCATTTGAGGCTCGCATAGAGCTCAGACTCTTCAGCCCCCAATCGCTGTGGGGCATCGGAGGCATCGGTGAAGAGAATATCGTTAATATCCTGACTGAGGCTTTCCAAGCGACTAGACCCAGGCAATTTCAAGCCCTTCAGCTTTTCTGCCAGCGGGCCGTACTGGTGTTGCAACTGTGGAAACAATTTGGTGGTCGCTTTGCTGATATCGTCCTCCAACGGCACGACCATGTCACCACTGAGCTCTGTCAGGCGTGCGGCCGCCTTCGCCAGCAACTCGTTGCTCGGCCTCTCTTCGCGCAGCGATACACCCACTGGTTTAAAGGCGTTATTGGTTTTCAACGCATCAATAGCATGCTGACCATTGACTGTGACTTCCCGGCCTGCAACTTTGAGTTTGATCTCCCCGGCAGCCAGCATGGCCGCAAGCAAGTAGCGGAGGGTATCTTGCGACCAGCCAAAAGGTGCATCGGTAAACAGGTCGATCAGGCGCTTACCCTCGATGGAGCCCTGCCTTTCGATCATGTCTCGAATACTGGTAATGGCTTTATGGCCAGTATTGATAGAAGGCCTGCCACCTTGTGTTTGCACTAAGTTCAGGGGGTCAGTCGCAGCAGTTACGCCACTCAAGTTGCCTAACCGAAGGAATTTCTCAGCTAGATCAGTACTCGCACGCACGGGCGCTTCGTCGTTACGCTCAAAGACTTGTTCGGCCACACTGGCGAGCTGTTTGCGAGCGGCTTCGATAAGATCTTGATTGATAGTCTCTACCGCGGTAACTTCTCCCCGAAAGATAAACGAACCCTGTACCAGGCTCCGCTTTATCAACCGTTCCAATTCACCCATCAGGCGATTTGCGCGATCAATTTGCCCTTTACAATATTCTTTAACCTCTTGGTCTGGTTCATTTCGGTACTTATGTACAATTTCTTTACTGCGGTATATTTCTGCGGTTAGTTCTTCCATCTCAGGCGACTTTCGACCGAATAAGAAAATCGTGTAATTTGAACTTTTGTGGCGGCTCTCGTCGGTCAGCCTGGCCTTTGCAGCTGCGTAATCTGTGGGGTCAACCAGCTCTACAACCGTCTGCACGGGGTTGCGCTCACCTGCCAGGGTAACTGGCACGCCACCAGCCGTTTGTGCTTTGAGGCCTGTTTGTACCGATAAGGTGCCATTCAACTGGGTGGACGGCAGCGGTGAATAGGCTTCGCCGAGTGTTTCGTTCTGAATGCGGCGCAGCTCCACCGCCCGTAATGGGATCGTACCGCGCTCTTGTTCGATGTCATTTAGTTTTTCACTGTGAAATCTTAATTGACCGTCTTGCTCGCCCAATGGCACAAATGCATCGCTAATGAGATCTTCTACCGCTTTTTTTACTTGATCTGCGGCCGACGCATCGGCAATACCGCCATGCATCAGGCTGGTGACGTTTTGTAGCGAAATCGGCAAATTTCCTAGGATTTGCAGCACACAAATCGTCTTTGCAATGTCCTGATGAAGCTTGGAGTCTTTAAAGTGAATATTGACCACTTTCCCCACCGATTGGTAGAGCGACAGGTAGCCTTTTTCAATGTCTTTCTTGAGCGCATCGAACAGCGTAACCGTGGTGGCTAACCATCCCACAGGTTGGTCGGCAATAGGCGTACTGTGATCAGGCCCCTCAACCAGGACGTCTTGAATCACCTTTATCGCAGAACGCAGCCCTATGCCGCCAGTTGACTTGGCTAAAGCGCCCAACAGGTGCAGCAAAATATCGAAATGTGCTGGCAGGAACGGGTACAGGTTGATAAATGTTTGTTTGTCGAAATCAGCGCCATAGACACGTGCGTCCACCAGCTTGGTGTTATGCCTCAGTGCCTGGCCATGCTTGTCGAAAAGACTGCCTAACTCCGCTTCGCCCGCTGGAGACTTGCCCAACAATCGGCTATAGCAAATCTCTTTGATATCGTTGGCTTCCAAGTCAATCTGTATCGGAAAGCGATCTTTCAGCTTATATAACTCTGGGGAGTTAAGAGAGGCTTTAGGGTCATCCTCAGTCAGCGTTTGCTGGGCAGTACCGATAATCCAGACTTTGCCGTCACCAATGTTCTTCAGATTCTTGGCCAGACCGTCCAGATTCAAAATCAGGTTTTGGCGAGAACCCACATACTGCCCGACTTCGTCCACGATAAAGATGATGTATTCTTTACCTGTTGCCTCGCGAGCGATGGCCAACATCTCCTCCACTTGCTGGTCCGTAAATACGACCCAGTCTTCCGTGACAGTTGAGAACGACTCCGGAGTTTTGAACAAGTTGGGGTACATCTGGTGAGCAATTTCAGGCACCACACTGTCTACCACAAGAGGATCGTTACGATAGTTCGCCCATTGTTCACCATCTAGCTGCTCTGCAAAGATGTTGAGGAACTCTTCATACCGGTCTTCTTTTTTTAATCTGCGTTCGAAAGCGGCGACCTTCAGATTCTGCGAATACCCAGCCCACTCAAGAATCTTATAATAAAGAACTGTTGACACTTCTTTCATACTCGCATCGGCGAGCTGAGTGCTGGCTAAATCCAGCATAACCACCGCCGCAGGAAAGCGCTTGGCTACGGTAGACAACAACTGTTTTGTCTTCTGCTTCTTGAAACGATTATGCAGATGTTGAATGAACGGCGTGCCATCAATAGTGACAGTTTCGTCAAATGCTAAACCGAGATACTTAGTGAATGAGCTTTTACCAGAGCCATAGAAGCCCGACACCCAGACACCGACTTCATTCTCGCCACCGGCTTCCATAGACGCCTGCATTTTACCCAACAGTCTTTCAAACTGCTCTTCTATGCTTTCGGTAACCACATACTCGGATATCTCAGCCTTTAGGCGTCTCTCCTGAGACGCACTGTAAGTAATAACCTTTTCGATGGAGCGATAAATATCCTTATTGCTGTCGAATAGCTGTTTAATTTCCATCGTTTTTCCTGAAACAGATTAAGCTCAACCTACCCACCCACATGGACAGAGCGATAGTTACCATCTTCTGGGTAGAAGCCCAGGAACTTGAGCTGGGTTTTCCCGGTTCTCGTACCAGGATAGAAAAAGACTGTAGGCACATGAAATTTTCCCTGCAGCTGACTCTCAATTGATCCAATGCGCATATAGGGGTGAAGCGCCTCAACGTCAGTCACTAATAGAATGGTATTGGGCTGACCCTCCAACTCATGAAGTACCTCTTCAAGTCGGTTCTGCAAAGCACCTTTGCTGAGTGCATTGGCTAAAGATTTATTGGTCTTATCCCATTGCTGGGGAGCTTTGCCATCAGCCTTTATCCATATTTTTCTCAATGGTGCCGCATCAAGGATCTGCTGGACTTCTATCGCAATCGAAAACTTATGCACAATCCAGCCTTCGTTACGAAGTTTCGCCTCCCACGCTGGCATCTGCCTCTTTACCTCCAAGATCGAGGCAGGCGAAAAAACCATGTAGAAAATGGGCTCGAAGCTAGCATGGCCAAAATCCCGGCCTGCTTTAATTCGATCAATCAACTCATAGAAATCAGCTTTGAGTGATGACATCAATCACGTCCTCCATGGTTTTTAACTGCCAACCGATACGCGTTACTTCGCCAGCAGATTGAACGATAATCCAGCCGTTTTTTGCCAAGCCTTTAAGTTCTTCACGCACGTCGGAGGCATCGAGACCAAACAGTGCCCAAGTTTTATGATTGATCATCGCACTGTCACCCAGGCCTTCGAAGTGGAGTTTGTAGGCAAGGTAAAGCACAGTAAATTCTTGAATACGCACTGGTTGAATAGCGCGCTTTGCCCCACGTCTCGAAGACAATAGGCCGTAATCTGCGCAGCAACTCATGAGATAGGATGCCATACGTTTAATCGTGGAATCCGACCAGGGCTTTTGCGTTTTACCCTCTCTCACGGCATGAACCACAAACTCCTTTGCATCATCAGTCTGAATCGAGTCGCGCCCACCGGTGTAACGGTCCCAGTAGATTTCTTGAATGAAGTCTTGCAGAATCTCATTGGCCCCTGCCGTATAAATCAGAAACAGTTGATTCATCGTCGAAGACGGTAAGCACGTTGCTAAAGGCTTCAGATAGTTTGCCGCTTTTGTCTTGATATATCGAGGCGCAAAACACTCAATTACGATATTGCGCAATCTTCTCGCTGAGACGAGGGGAAACAGCCCCGACTGCAGAGATTTCTCATAAAGAAAATTCGCAGTCAAATCCTTTTCATACAATGACAACAGCAACTTAGTCTCGTTTACAAGGCCTAGCCCAGCTTGCAACTGTGTTGTGTATGTGGACCTACTCGCGTTCACTAAGCTTCCCTCATATAAGGGAAGCACTTGTAAGCGCCCGTAAATGCTTTCAAGTAGTGACTAGTAGAAAGTTGGACCATGTCATTCAGGGCCGCATCCGAATAATTACCAACGACAACTGGCCCCTCAACCTTTTCGGCATCCATCACACACAGCTCACTCAGTCGTGCTAACGCAGCTTCACTGCTCCCTAACACGGAGTTCATCAGCTCTTTGCTAGAGTCGGTCGCGACTACTTTAGCGGCGGCGCGCTCCAATGAATCCGGCAATCGATACAAATGAAAATTAGCGCCCACACCGATGTGTTCATCATGCACAAGCATCGCGGCCTCGCTGACACCGTGATAACGGGCGAGCATGGTTGTTCGGGGGAACACTGGGGCCAAAAATGCTTCACTAGTTGCACCGATAAAGCTACTACCCCACCAATTGTGTTGGGTCTTTTCACCGAGGAACCCGACTAACAACCGAAGCTCAGCGAGCGACTCAACTATGTTATTTTTCATTATAATTCAGAGAGTTAATAGAGTTGATCTCCAACCAACAGCTAGTGACCAACGAGGCAGGACTGAAGAAGGTCCGTGCTATAGACCCTATGCAACCGATGCCTTGCAGCTAGGGTGAGATCTCACTAGTGTTACGCATGCAACCCCATGTTAAGTGTTTCTGCACACCATAGCTTCGAACGCACGCTCCGACAGCTCGCCAAACCTCGGAAACTTCATTTCCAACTGCCCTCATCGATAACATTATAGTTCTGCTTTGGAGATTAGCGGCCAACGGATTGAATGTCGAACAAATCTCAAGGTATTTGTGCCATTGCGGCCACCTTGACGGCTCTAAGCGAGCTGCTGGTCCTCTACGAAGTCACGCCAGGCGCGCTCGACAACCATCATCCAGGAGTCCTTCGCAATCTCTGCACCCTGCTCTTTGACAGCCACACAAGACCACAGCAACTGCAAACACTGACCTACGCCTGTGTCAATTTCAGTGAGTCGGCTGGCGGCATCAGTACGAGAGTGGTGGGCTCATTTGATCATCACGTGTACTTCCCATTTTAGCAGACGCTCGGTTGAACCTTGGCAATGATTCAAGCATCTCTACTCCTTCGGCTACCCTACCTCGCGGAGAACATTCAGAGTGTTTCCCCCTCTTTCACGCAACTGATTCCGAATATGGAAGCTGCGCCGGTGAAACCTGCGCCGAATGGAGACGATTCTGGTCTAGCTGTCACCCGTCTCTCAGCTGTAAACTGAGTGACCACATCACCCTTAGCATAGAGGGACCTGATGAGAATCTGCATTCGACCATAGAGACCGACAAGCCACCAGACAGCGCCTTTGAAGTAGCCGTGATGCGCAAACTGGCAGCCGCAGGCTACGAGTTAGAGCCACAAGTCGGTGTTTCCGCTTTCTTCATCGACCTGGCCGTGCGCAACCCCGACAAACCCGGTGAGTTCCTGATGAGAATCGAATGCGACGGCGCTACCTACCACTCCGCCAAATCAGCCCGAGACAGAGACAGGCTCATACAAGAAGTGCTGGAAGGTTTGGGTTGGAAGATTCGCAGAATCTGGTCCACCGACTGGTTCAGGAATGCGGATGCGCAGATACAGCCTATCGTGGCGGAGCTGGCGCGGTTGACGCAGGAGCGGATGGCGACCTCGGAGACTGCAGATTCAGTAGTTGCACCCTGATAGCGTCTGCTCAGCCCCTGTAGCGAAACGAGACACTAGCCGGCTTTACGGTCTCGTTGCCTGCAGAGTCAAGCCCTACCAGAAAAGCACGTCAGCCTGGTGCTCATGATTTGTACAGAATGACAAGAGCATGACTGCAACACCCTCCTGGCCATCTATACGCCAGTCACCCACAGGGTTATCCACAGGATTTGTGGATAATGGTTCGCTTCAGGAAGGCTGCCTCGCAAGGCGACATGGGACGTTGGGTTTCCTGATCAGCGACAGGTAGCAATCCTTATCCAGTTTAGACATTGCGTATTCTACGGCGCTATGCGCCGTAAACGCGCCCCAATTCAAACCAGCTTGGTACACCAGCTGCAAAAGCAAAGAACGATCTGTTTCAGAACAGCTAGTGATTCAAGCTGTCATTACCTTGGATTCGCTATCTTTTCAGGACTCCTTCAGATTGTCAGTCAGGATGAAATCAGGTCGTCGTGTCCGATAGCTTTTAGGTTATCGTGTCAGACGATTATTAGGTTATCGTGTCAATTCATTAGCCTACAGAGCGATTGCCTGTACTTCTCCAGGTTGAGACTGTAGATCTGTCGGTCGAGCGCACGGGAACTCCAGCCTTACTTGAAAGCTTCCTGCCAATACCAGGCGTGAGCCTGCTTGTTTTCAATGCGAAACAGTCAACGATAATGCGTCCAGCTCAATTCGAGACGCAGTGCGTCGCGAATTGGAAAAACCCCACAAAACTGTCACATATTCCGTAGGTTAGTGACATCAACCCCTTCACCCAGCCGCTCCATCAACCGCTCTGACAACGCCTGGTGTGCTTCTGACCGACGACACGCCTCTGGTGACTCGAACCTTGGCAGGGTCGAACCCAATGTCGACTTCATGCCTCTCTGAAGTGTCTCCAGTGCTGTTGGCTGTGATCCGGAGAAACAGGTTGATCAGACAACTGTCGAGAATTTGCACACTACTGCCGTGGTCTCACGACTGAACATCAGACGGAGCTCAAGCCCAGCGTTAAACAACCCCACCATCAACAATAATACATTGTCCAGTTACCATGCGCGCTGCATCCGAGGCCAGCCACAGGGCGCAATCGGCGATATCCGAGGGTAGGATCAGTTCGGGAATGCACTGTAGCGCCTGTGTGTCAGCCACCCATTCTTCGCTGACCTGTCCGGCAACCCTTTCGGTCACGACACGCCCCGGTGCAATAGCATTGGCCCGAATGCCCTTCGCTCCCAGATCACGTGCCAGCCCCCGGGTCAGACCGACAATACCGGCCTTGGCCGTGTGATAGGCCGTCAGGTTTTCGGCCAGTTTCATCCACGCGGTGGATGACAGATTCACGATGGCCCCTCCTCCTGCCGAGACCATACCAGGCGCGATCAATGACGACAGCAATGCATGATGATCCAGGTTTACCGAGAGCATCCATCGCCACTGCTCCTCGGTTTGCTCCTCGAAGGCGATGCGCCGATCAACGCCGGCGTTGTTGACCAGCACAGTAACGGGTCCGCTGTCCGCCAGAGCCGTCTTGATCATGGCGCGAATGGCGGTGCTGTCGGCCAGATCGCAGCCCAGCGCGTGGATACGATCCGAACTTGCAGCCGTCTGCTGCAGTGCTTCGACATCAATATCGACCGCGCTGACCTGCGCTCCGGCAGCTGCAAACTTCAAGGCCGTCGCGCGGCCGATACCGGCTGCGGCACCGGTGACCATGACATGACGCCCGGAGAAATCGAAGTCTGTGTTCATAGCACCACCTCCGTGACCGGCTGCCCAGCCACATCCACGTCGATGGCAAACAAGGCCCCGGATAACGGCGCCTCTTCCAGCACACTGGCAGGCAGACGAATCGAGGCAGAGGTGATGAAGAGCCGCTTGCCGTCTTCGCCACCGAAACAGCAGCTGGTGGGCCGCGGCACCGGTAGATCGATCACGCGTTTCAGCTGGCCGTTCGCGTCATAGCAGGCCACTCGCCAGCCGTCCCAGATGGCAATCCACAGATTGCCCTCGCTGTCCACACACAGCCCGTCCGGCTTGCCGTCAGCCGGATCGAAACTCAGGAAACTGCTGCGATTGGAAAGCGCGCCAGTGACAGGGTCGAAATCATAGGAGAAGACGACGCCCAACGCCGTGTCCGTGAAATAGAAGGTACGCCCATCCGGGCTCCAGTCCATGCCGTTGGATACCTGAAAGCCTCCATCCACGGCCCGGGCTTCGGTCACCGAGTCGAAGCGGTAGAGCGATCCGGAAGGCATCGAGGCATCAAGGCTCATCGATCCGGTCCAGACTCTCCCGGCCGGATCGGTTTTGGCATCATTGAAGCGGTTTGCCGGCAAGTGAGCCTCGGGGTTGTATATCGTCTTGAGCTTGCCAGTCACCGGATCGTAGTGCTCCAGCCCGTTCTGGGTGACTGCCACCATGGCATTGCCGCTGGCCGGCAGAACGGCACTCACCAGATAGGGGGCCGGGATCATGCGACCCTCACCGCGCTTCGGGTCGAAAACATGAAAGGCAGGTGCGGCGACATCAACCCAGTGCAGCAGTCCTTCACGTGCGTCCCACACAGGTCCCTCACCGACGATGGCACCCACAGCGGACAGACATTCCAGCCCCTCTTCCACGTGCGGCGTGCGCCGCGGATTGGGCGTGATACTCACCGGGGCACTGCCGATGTTCCCCATCACCCGACGTGCCGCTTCCATGAGATCGCGACCAATGACATGGCGGCGTTCATAGAGCAATCGACTGGCCAGCGCGGTCACCACGATGGCGCCACGTCCCATGCCCGGTGGTCCGCTGACTGGCACCGCTATCACGATGACGCCTTCCAGGTTGCGCGAATCGGCCAGTGAATAGCCACGTGCGCGGCTGATGGCAAAATCGGCCAGCAGTGAGGCTTGTTCTTCAGATGACAGCTTGCTGATCATGCCATTGACCTGGTGTGGCGGCATGGCCGATAGAATCGCGTGTCCCGAGGCACTCTGCAGTGCCGGCAACTCGCGACCGATTTCCACCCCGATGGCCAGCGGGTTGGGCGGTCGGCGTACATCCACATAGATGATGCGATCGCCCTCAAGCGCTGCGAGACTGACGGTTTCATTGAGTTCGGTTGACAACCGCATGACCTCCCCTTCTGCCGCGTTGCGCAGGTCGAAACTGGCCATCGAGCGGCTGGCCAGTTCGATCAGTCGATGGCCCAGTGCGTAGGTCTTGAGCCGCGCATCGTGCCTGATATAGCCGAACTCGATCAGCGCACCAAGCAATCGATAGAACGTGGCCTTGGGCAGGCCGGTGGCGGAAAGCAGTTCCGTGGACGTGGCGGGGTGACCGATCTCATCGAGAATCTCGACAATCTGGATACCCTTGACCAATGTGCCAGCACCGGGGAATCGTTCCGCTATCTTGTCAAATCTGTCCAAGGTTCAATTCACGATTTCGTTGGTGTCAGGATCAAACACATGAATCTTGTCCACCGGGAATGTCAGATTCAAGGTATCGCCCTGGCGATAGCGATGGTCATCGATCACGCGAATGAGCAATGTTTGCGCATCACGCTCCTCATCGTTTGCCAGCGCCGAGCGATCCAGTTCCAGTGTATTCTGATCGGGCGTATGAAAATGCAATATCTTTTCTGTCCCCAGGTTTTCCACCAGCGACAGATCGACAGCGGGTCCGTCCGTGCCGATGCGCACATGCTCCGGACGAATGCCGAACACCAGATCGCGCCCCACCCTTGCAGTGCAGTGAGCCGGCAAGGCAACGATGGACTCTCCGAAGCGCATCACCGGTCCATCGGCTCCCGCCTCGACCTTGCCGTGGAAGAAGTTCATGCCGGGTGAGCCGATGAAACCGGCGACGAAGATATTGTTCGGGTGATGAAACAGATTCTCGGCGGTGCCGACCTGCTGAATGACGCCGCCTCGCATCACCACGATCTTGTCAGCCATGGTCAGCGCCTCGGTCTGATCGTGCGTGACGTAGATCGTCGTTACACCCAGTCGCTGCTGCAACTTCACGATCTCGGAGCGGGTCTGCACCCGCAGCTTGGCGTCCAGATTCGATAGCGGTTCGTCCATCAGGAAGGCCTTGGGCTCGCGCACGATGGCACGGCCCAGGGCTACACGCTGTCGCTGACCGCCGGACAGGGCACGTGGCTTTCTGTCCAGATAGGGTGTCAACTCCAGCACCCTGGCGGCCTCCTCGACGCGCTTGTTGACGTCGTTGGCGGGCATGCCGTGCATTTTCAGACCAAAACCGATGTTCTTGCGTACCGTCATGTGTGGGTAGAGTGCGTAGTTCTGAAACACCATCGCGATGTCCCGTTTGCCCGGTCCCAGCTCGGTGACGTCTCGTCCACCAATGCTGATGGAGCCGCCCGACGTCGCCTCCAGCCCTGCCAGCATCTTCAGTGCGGTGGATTTTCCACAACCCGACGGACCGACGAAGACACAGAATTCACCATCTTCGATGTCCAGATTGAAGTCGCGGATAGCCTCCACCGAGCCATAGCTTTTCCGGATCTGGTTGAATTGTACAGTGGCCATGAATTTGTGCTCCGCTACTTCTCTGATCCGGCGGACAGACCGCCGACCAGGAAACGCTCAAGAAAGAGATAGACAATGATGATGGGAATGGAGGCCATGATCGAGCCGGCCATGATAACGTTCCACTCGGTCACGAACTCGCCCTTCAGGGACGCGATGCCCATCTGCAGCGTCCAGTTTTCGTCGCTGGTGGTCAGAAAGGTACGACCGAAGAGAAAATCCGACCAGCTGACCACGAAGGCATAGAGCGCTGTCGCGGCTAGCCCCGGGGCCGCCACCGGCAGCACGATACGAAAGATGGTACCCAGTGGCGAGCAGCCATCCACCAGTGCGGCCTGTTCCAGCTCGGGCGGCATGGTGTCGAAATAGCCTTTGAGCATCCAGGTGCAGAACGGCACGATCAGGGTCGCCTGGGCAATCACCACTGACCAGAGCGATCCAACCAGTCCGGTGGATCGAAAGATCGCAAACAGCGGAATGATCAGCAGCGTGGCAGGCAGCATCTTGGATGTGAGAATGAACAGCCCGAGCCCCTGTCCACCACGCAGCCGGAAACGCGAAAGTGCATAGGCTGCCAGAATGGACACGGCCAGAGAGATGGTCATCGTGGCGAAGGCGATCAGAATCGTGTTGCTGAACCACAACACGAAGGGATGCTTGTCCAGCAGATCGGCAAAGACATTCCATTGCGGATCTGTGGGCCAGAACTGCGGTGGATAGGCTCGCAGATTGGATGCAGGCTGCAAGGCTGTCACCACCATCCAGTAGATCGGGAAGAGCAGCAGCGCGCAGCTCGTGATCACGGTTGCGTAGAGCGCGAAGGTGCCCAGTGGGCTTCTCTTTTCCATGTTTCTCTCCTCAGTGCACCGATTTCGCCATGCGCCCGACCAGCGCACGACTGATCACCGCGCAGAGCACCATTGTCAGCACGCCTACCGCCGCGCCCTGCCCCATACGGAAGAATTCAAAACTCTGTTCGAAGGTCAGAATCGACAAGGTCGTGGTCGCGCCGAGCGGTCCGCCCTGGGTGAGGACGTGGATGATGGCAAAATCGCGAAAAACCCAGAGTGTCGTCATGACCATCGTGACGCCTGCCACCGGCAGCATGTTTGGCAAGGTGATGTACCAGAAACGCTGCCACACACCAGCACCATCGACCTTCGCGGCCTGATATTGTTCTTCGGGAATGGACTGCAAACCGGCCAGCAGCATGATCGACATCAGTGGATAGCCCTTCCAGATCATCACGAAACAGACGGCGGCAAAGGCGGCATTCGGGTCCGAACCGAATGCAATCGGCTCGGCGACCATGCCGGAAGTCAGCAGTACCCAGTTGACCAGCCCGAAGGAGCTGTCCAGCATCCAGGCCCAGATCACTGTCGCCACAACTTCCGGCACGGCCCAGGGCAACGCAACGAACAGACGCGCAGCGGTGCGACCATGAAATTTCTGGTTCACCAGTATAGCCGTGGCAAAGCCGATGATGACCGACAAGCCACCGACCACTGCCACCAGCTTGAACGTGACCCACAGTGCCTGCCAGGTTTCCCCGGAACCGAACAGCCACTGGTAGTTCTCCAGTGTCCACGGTTCGCTGCTATCACCGATACGGGCGATGCGCACATCCTGCAGACTGATGCTGACCGACAGCAATATCGGGTAGACAATGATCACGGCCATCAGCAGCACGGCCGGGGCCAGCAACAGATAACCGAATTTGGCACGATGACGCGGCGCGCTGAAGTCGATGAACGGAAAGCGCGTGCCTGCGCCCCTGTCCGCTGAAGATGTCGTATCGCTCATGAGTATTCTGACCCTGGTTCAGCCGGCTCCCGAATGAGCCGGCCGGTTCGACTGAGAATTCAGTCCTTGATGCGTGACACCTGCTCCTGCAGCTGTTTGGCCGCATCGGCCGGGTCAAGGTCCTGCAGGATCATCTGCTGGGCGATCTTGTAGAAGACCTTGACGACCTCGTTGTTCTCCAGTTCCAGTCCCTTGGGCAATCGATCGACATTGGCCGCAGCCGCATTCTCCGCCGCCTTGGCCAGAACCTGGAAGGACGGGTTGTCAGCCATCAGCTGCGTGTAGTCGAGTCCCGGCCGTGGTGCTGGCGTTTTTGCCCATTCGGCGAATCGCTGCTGGTACTTTTCCGAGGCCGTCAAGGCGATGAAATCCCAGACCAGGTCCTTCTTCTCGTCCGAGATGTCCGATGGCATGCCAAGCACATTCGATGTGCCACCCAGTGGTGGTGAAAAAGGTGATTGGGTGATTTTCAGATGCTGCTGAACCTCGGGGGAGGCGCTGCGAAACGTGTTGTTGATCCAGCCACCATCGACCGTCATGGCCAGGCGGCCTTCCAGAAGAAGCTGGCGTACATCGGCCGAGCTCAGCTCTTTCGGTGTCAGACCTTCAGTAAACAGCTGCTTGTAGCGCGCCAGGCCCTCAATCACTTCCGGTCGATCGAAGTCAGGCTCGCCATCGGTGGTCCAGGCGCCGCCCGTGTCGAGCACGTGGTTCTGAGCCTCTTGCATGACGCTGGCAGGGTCATCAAAGGGCAGCGCGGTTCCGTACTGATCGAGAATGCCATCACCGTCGGTATCCTTGCGCAGCTCACGTGCTGCGTACAGATAGCTTTCCCAGTCCGTGGGCACGGGGATGTCCGCATCGGCAAAGATCTGCTCGTTGTAGGCCAGCACAAAACCGGTATAGAGCAGCATGAGGCAGACCGTATCGCCGTCCCATTCACAGGTAGACTGGCCCGCCCAGTTGCTCAGATCCAGCCCCTCTTCGGCAATGCGCTCGTCCAGCGGTTCCATCCAGCCTTCGTTGGCAAAGGGCTGGAACTCGAACGCGGCAAGATGAACGATGTCCGGCGGATTTCCACCGGCAAACATGGTGAACATGGTGTTGGCGTATTCGGCACGCGCCACGCGCGACATGTTGATGGTCACGCCTGGGTGCGTTTCCTCGAATTCGGCGATGATCTCGTTCCACCAATCGCCATAGCCCGGTTCGTCCTTCATCCAGCTGACAAAGCTCAATGTCTCGGCGGACGCAGGCACTGCGCTGAGCACGGTGCTGGCTGCCAGCAATGCGCTGATAGCCGTTTTCTTCAGTATTTTCATCAGGTTTCCTCCGGTGGTGATTTCTACAGTGTCATCATGGGTGTGAGATGGGCCATGCCATCAGTGTTCGGCCTGACGCCATGACCTGGTGTATCCGGTATCGCGAACCGACCTTGTTCACAGCTGGCCGCACCATCGAGCAGGCTGGCATTGGCCGGATAGATCGTGTGCTGGAATTCATGCGCTTCGGCCCCTACTGCAAGTGCGGCACGAAAACTGGCATTGGCGAAAATACCCAGACCGATCGTGGCATGAGGCATCACGGCAGCACCCTGCTCACTGGCCATGCTGGCAATACGCATGAATTGCGTGACGCCAGTGTGACCCATTTCCGGCTGTACGATCTTCGCGGCACGCCGTCTTGGCCGATAGTCCCAACTCGTGCGCCATTCCTCGCCCAGGGCCAGCGGACAGGCGATGCCTTCCCCCACGGCCAGCTGCGCATCGATGTCCTCGGCAGCCACCGGGGCTTCGATGAACCAGGGGTCGTGGGGAGTCAGGGTTGCGGCCAGAGCGATCGCCTCATCGGCAGTACAGGTCCAATGCAGATCCAGAGCAATGTGCTGCTGCTCGCCGAGCCCTGTGCGCAAGCTGTCGAATTCAGCGGCCACATCGCCATTGTCCGTGTGGCTGACGGGAATCTTGAGCCTGTCAAAACCGCGGGCCTGCCAGTCGCGGGCCAGCGCCAGACGTCCCGCTTTCGTGGATTCAGGCAGACCGGACACATAGGCCGGCAATTCACCCGCTCCGGAATGACCCAGAGCACTCTGCAGACTCTCGCCGCGGCTTCGCGCATAGAGATCCCACAAGGCGATGTCCAGGGCGGCCAGCGTATCCGCCAGGTAGCCGCCCCAATACCCCCGCACCCGCTGCAGCTCGTACAGCTTGTCCCAGATTTCATCGGGGCGGGCCGGATCCAGCATCTTCAGATAGGGCCCGAGCAGATCCCGAACCAGTTCGGCCACAATGCCAGGCGCCACGAGCCCGTAGGTCTCTCCCCAGCCTTCAGCACCATCACTGTCGACGAGGCGTAACACCACCGAGCGGTCCATGCGTGGATAAACCGTGCCATTGAACAGACGCACGATGTGGTGTTCACCCAACGCAAATTCCCCGTTACCCAGATCACCCAGATAGGAGGCATTGCGTGCTCGCTCGAAGACAAAGATCTCGATACGCTCGATTTTCTTAAACATCGACCGCCTCCACCATCCGTGTGGCGCGCTCGTAGAGTTCCAGTGCGATCTTCTTCAGCTCTTCATCCATTTCCGGTAATGGTTCGCGCACATCGTCACAATCAATCAGTCCGCGGCTCTTCAGGATCAGCTTCGTCAGACGCATTCGGTACGGTGCCTGAATCAATAGCAGTGGCAGACTGCGCTCGTAGAGTCTCAGTACCTCGGCGCGATCGTGAGCCACATAAGCACGGTACAGGGCCACGTGCAGTTCCAACAGTTCGATGGCCGGCATCGTGGCCACAGCCCCTCTGTCCAGCTCCTCGAGGAGGTAGCGCGCACCACCTCCTCCGATCACGCCGTCCAGATCCGGCCCGCAACCGGCGACCAGTCGCGACACCTTGGGACCGGAGGGTATGCCTTCCTCCTTGACATAGCGGATGGCCGGAATCTCGGACGCCAGAGCCAGCATGTCATCGGCATCCAGATCGGCGCCACGCGGTTTGAAAAGATTCTGGAGAATGATGGGGCGCTCCGGGCCCAAGGCCGCGGCAATGCGCGCAAACCAGGCACCGACCTGATCCTCCATCCCCGGCACAGCCATGGCCATAATGCCATCGGCACCCTGCGACACCGCCATACGCGTGATCTCGACCATCTCCGCCGGATCCGCCGAGTTCACTCCCGCAATCACTGGGACGCGGTTCGCCACCAGACGGGTGACCAGTGCCAGACAAGTTCGGCGCTCTTCGGCGCTCAGAAACAGATCCTCACTGGCCACACCGGGATAGACCAGCGCCGAGGCACCTGCCTCGATAGCGTGTGTGACCACCCGCTTGAGTGACAGCTCATCAATCAGACCGTCATGCCCGAAAGGAGTCGGAACGATCGGCAAAACACCTGTCAACGGTTTAGTCATTATCCATTCCCAATAATTGCAACTGCTGTTTCATATTTGAAATATAGTCGGTGAGAGATTAAGCTGTCAACTGATTTCAGTCAAGGGGCAGATCCGACGTGCAGCGCAATTCCTCCACTGAAACCCGCAAGGCCAGTGTCATCAGCACCTCGCGTACGGCGTGTCCCGAGCTGTCACTGAACCATGTGGCCATCGCGGCACCGGACCCCGAACGCAGCATGGCCTTCTACGCCGCCTTCGGATTCAGACCCGACTTCGCAAAACGCGACGCAGCGGGACAGATCACCTTGCAGCAGATGCGGCGAGGTGAGTTCTTTGTCGAACTGCTGGCCGATCAGGATGCAATGGCACCGGGGCATTTCGGACTGCATACTGCGGACCTTGATGCGCTGCTGCAGCACCTGGATGCTCAGGGCCTCCAGCCGCTGCACCCCGTGCAGCGGGGCGTATCCGGTGTGCTGTGGACCTTCTTCGAAGATCCTGCCGGCAATCGCGTCGAGGTGACGAGCCCATGTCACGATTGAGCCTGCTAGATGGTCGGCTGCTCGCACTCGTCGCCCTGTTCGGCGGTGTGGCCTCTGGCGTTGCACTGAAGCGCATTCACACGATGCCGGCCGGTGAAGCCATCGCCCTGCGTTCGGCCCTGGCATTTCTCGTTATCACCGGCATAGCCATGGCACGACCGCGCAAGACGCCGCGCATCACAGGGCTGCCCGGTATCCTGCGCGCCACTCTGGATGCTCTGGCAGCGCTGACTTTCTCGCTGGCGATCTTCGAAATTCCCCTGTCCATGCTGGCCAGCATCCATGCCACGTTACCCGTGCTATCGGTGATCCTGTCGGGTGTCGTGCTCAAGGAACGCTTGCAAGCGGGTAACTGGCTGGCACTGCTGCTCGCCGGCACCGGAACGCTGCTGGTCATTCAGCCCGAGCTGGCATTCTCGCCATACGGCGTGGCACTGGCTCTGATCTCCACCCTCGCCTATGCGTGTCGCGATCTGCTTACGAGAAAGCTGCCGGCGCACACCGACACCCTACGCCTGTCGCAATTGTCCTTGATCATGGTCGGTGTCACTGCTGCAGTCCTGTCTTCCGATCAGCCCTGGATCTGCCCGGAGGCAATGCATGTAGTGCTGATCACCATTGCCGCCCTGGGCTTTGTGGCCGCCAACGTACTGATCATCATCGCCCTGCGCCGCACCGAACTTTCCCGGATAGCACCGCTGCGTTATTCCAGCATCCTGTGGTCCCTGATTTTCGATGCACTGCTCTGGGACTACCTACCCGACCTGGCAGGGGTTTGCGGCATCGCCCTGATCCTGAGCGCCGGAATCATTCAACTGCAAACCGATTCACCAAAAGCACCGGAAGTCGCCCCATGAGCAAACGACCCGATATCCTGTTCCTTCTCCCCGACCAGCTGCGCCCGGACTTCCTTGGTTGCTATGGCGCAAACTTCCTGCAAACACCGGCGATCGATGCGCTGGCAGCACGCGGTACACGCTGGGAAACAGCCATCTCACCATCACCCATCTGCGTACCGGCCAGAGCCTCGATGCTGACCGGCCAGCACGCTCACAGTTCCGGCATCACCCACAATCTGTGCTGGCTGCGCCCTGACCGCCGCCAGATGGGTATTCGCACCTGGCCGGAAATCCTGTCGCAGCAGAGCTATCACACGGCGGCGATCGGCAAGATGCACTTCTATCCCTGGGATCTCTCGGAAGGCTTTCAACACCGCACCATTGCCGAGGACAAACGACACATCCACGTGCGCGATGACTACCACCTCGCACTGCTCGCCGAAGGGGAAGAGAAACGCCATGGCAATCAGATGCAGGGTTATTACGAGAACAAGGGGGCCTGCATCAACCCACTGCCCGATCATCTGCAACCGGACCGCTGGGTCGCACACCGAGCGGCGGAGCACCTGCGAAGCTTGCCGGCCAACCAGCCCTTCGCCATGATGGTGGGCTTTCCCGGTCCGCATTGCCCCTACGATCCGCCGACGGAGGCACTGGAGCGCATCGACCCTGCCACGATACCGCAGGCCTGCCCCCGCACGAGGGAAAGCGAGACGCATTTGCCGCACCACATTGCCGGCTATCGCCGAGACTGGGCCGATCTGGACTACACCGAGCTGTCGGCAATGCAGATTCGCGCCATTCGCCATCACTACGCCGCCTCGGTAGAGCGACTGGACGAAGATGTGGCGATGCTGGTCGACACGCTGCGCCAGACAGGTCGGCTCGACAACACCATCATCGTCTTTGCCTCGGATCACGGCGATTACCTCGGCGACTTCGGTTTGATGGGGAAGGGTTTTTTCCACGAACCCAGTGTTAGAGTTCCGCTGATCGTCTCGGATTATCGGGCACCGCAAACCAGGGTAGAAACTGCACCCGCCTCGCTGCTGGACCTGTTTCCCAGCTTTCTCGATTGGTCCGGGGCCGCCCCACAAAGACAGGCGCAGGGCCGTAAACTGTCGGAGCCTGATCCTGAGCGCTGCATCGCCGGGATGACCACCGGCGGCGTCATGCTGCGAGACCCGCGCTGGAAACTGGTGCGCTATGCCAATGGCTGCGAAGCACTGTTCGATCTACAGGCCGACCCACAGGAGCAGTGCAATGTCATCGATCAGCACGCAGATGTTCGCCAGCGGCTAGATACCGAATTGACGCGCAGTCTGCTCGAGGGCATGGCCGCCGGACACGCCGACAAGAACGTGCCTGACGCAAAATCGCCCGCCGACGGCGTTTTTCATGATCGCTACTGGCAGCGACCCTATCCCGCGCAACTTTGATTGCGGCAGGGGTTGGTTTGCCCGAGACTGTCATGCGGGCGAACCGACCCCGTACAGTTTGGCCCTGAGCACATTGCGACAGACGCCGGAGATAATCCGCTACACACCTTGTATTACTGTCATCTGGCATCAGCCGCGGCGCATTGCTCGACAAGAGGCCTTCAGCCAGTCTCTGAAGCTTATCCATGATTGACTTGTTGAACCGGCGGACTCAGGATCCAGTTATCCTCGACAGCGCGCATGCCGATCACAGTATGGCTGTTTGTCATTGGAAACCGTGCGAGGGCACCCGCGTGCCAGCCTACCCTGGCAACTGTTTGCCCTTGCTCTTGCTCTTGCCCTTGCTCTTGCCCTTGCTCTTGCCCTTGCTCTTGCCCTTGCTCTTGCTCTTGCTCTTGCTCTTGCCCTTGCTCTTGCTCTTGCCCTTGCCCTTGCCCTTGCCCTTGCTCTTGCTCTTGGCTTGTCCCGGCAAGCTCAATGCTCGCCTGAGAGCTTCGATAGGCGTGAACATCGGCGCCGAAAAACCGGAACAATCATTCACCCTCTAAAAGAACCGGCCTTCACCTTGAACCCGAGTCAGTGTTCTCATTTTCTCGAAAAGCTTTTCACCTCGCCCGAAAAAATGCAGTGAAACGCGCGCTTTCACGCCAATCGGGAAGACCCGAGTGTCTCAAACTGTCTCACACTGAGACACTTTATGACTTCATGGCTGTACTACAGCATCGCAGTATTGTTCAATCAGGATTTTCCCCGTAACGTTTCTTCCAACATAGCAGGCGGCCCGAGAATGCCATCGCTGAAAGGAGGAACTCATGTCATTACTGCGCATTGCACAACATCGCATGCATGGCAACGGGATCAGGAACATGCGTCGAATGAGACCATGGCGACGATTCATGTCGCGGGTAGACAAACCCTCTTTTGGGCAAGCCTTTACCGATCGTTACCTTGCACCGGTGACTGAAGTTGTTGTCCAGCGTTCCAATAATGCAACCCATTCACCTGTGAATCACTCACTGGACGGAATCCCGCTTACATCAAACGCTCAACAGACTTTAATCGCTTTACATGGTTTTCACTGCAACGATGTTGATCGATACGCACTGAATCGAAGGGAGTTGGACAGAGCCTCGCGCTACATCCGCGGTGTTTTCGAGGGGATACGCCGTTTGTCCCGCCACTTCAACAAGAGAAGAGTTCATGACGATAAGATTTCACAAGTATTCACCACCGAGTCAAGACCTGCCGGACATCAACCGCAGAACGTTTCTGATGACCGCAGCGATGGCAGGAGTCACCACAAGTGCCTTGCTCAGTGGTGTAAAACCGGCATTTGCCTCAGCATTGAACGCCGATGAGACGGCCTTGATCCTGCGCATGACGCAGGACATCTATCCGCACCCGGAACTGGTTCCCATTGACGTCTATCAGGCAGTGACAAGCAGCATCATCGCTGGTGCCGATGACGACGCTGCCAACGCCGAACAACTGCGTACGGGAGTCGGCCAGATTGACGCCCAGGCTAGAGCGCTGTTTGGCGCAGGGTATCTGGATATCGACAATGCAGATGCACGCGAAGGCATCCTTCGCCAGTTTCAGAACGATGCATTTTTCCAGAGCATTCGCTGGGCTGCCTATTTCGGCATCTACAACAATCCGGATGTGTGGTCGAAATTCGGTTACCAGGGTTCTTCCATTGAATATGCCGGCTACGTGGATCGCGGGTTCTCCGACATCACCTTTGTTCCGCAAGGTCCGACACTTGAAGAACGAATGGCCGCAGTCAAGCACTAGGAGAACACAGAAATGGCTACATTTGATCTGAATGACGACGGTGTCGTCGTCATCATCGGTTCGGGAGCTGGCGGTGGAACCGTAGCCAACGAACTGGCACAACGGGGAATCAAGTCGGTGGTGCTCGAAGCGGGACCCCGTTTTGATTCCAGCGATATGGAGAACGATGAATGGACGCAGTTTCAGAAGCTGTCGTGGCTGGACAAGCGATACTCGGCCGGTGGCTGGCATGGCGCTGTCAATCACAAGAATCTTCCGGCCTGGATCGTCAAGGGTTATGGCGGATCAACTCTACACTGGGCCGGCGTCGCTCTGCGTTTCAAGGAATTCGAATTCAAGACCAAGTCCACGTACGGCGACATCGCGGATGCGAACATCGAGGACTGGCCGGTCACTCTGGAAGAGATGACTCCCTGGTACGAAAAGGCCGAGATCAAGATGGGCGTTACCGGCAAGACAACCGGAATGCCCCATCTTCCCTGGAACAACGGGTTCAGGGTACTCGCAGAAGGTTGTCGTCGCACAGGCCGAACCGACTACGATTCGGGACCGATGGCTATCAACTCTGTTGTACGAGATGGTCGTCCTGCCTGTCGGCAGATCGGCTTCTGCATGCAGGGCTGCGCGATAGGCGCTAAATGGTCGACCATGGTAACCGAGCTTCCGCAGGCAGAAAAAACCGATTACTGCGAAATTCGAACCGAGGCCATGGCCCTGAAAATCGAGCACGACGAGACCGGCAAGGTGACCGGCGTGGTCTATGCAGACTCGAATGGCGAGCAGCAACGGCAGAAAGCGCGGATTGTCTGTGTGGCAGGCAACTCGATTGAAAGCCCGCGCTTGCTCTTGAATTCTGCATCTTCGATGTTTCCCGATGGATTGGCCAATTCCTCGGGACAGGTTGGAAAGAACTATATGGTTCATTCAACCGGCGGGTTGTATGCCGCCATGCCGGAGCCGGTTCATATGTTCCGCGGCACCTCTGTTGCCGGTATTGTGGGCGACGATGTAAAACACGATCCATCGCGCGGCTTTTCTGGTGGATTCTATCTGGAGTTTCTGTCTCTGGGGTTGCCTTTCATGGCCGCATTTCTGGAGCCGGGCAACTCCGGATGGGGACGAAGCGTTTCGAGCGCACTTGAAAAGTACGACCATATGTCGGGCGTCTGGGCACTTGGCGAAGACCTGGCCCAGGAAAAGAATGGCGTGAGTCTGCACGAGAGCGAGGTCGACCAGTACGGTTTGCCGGTACCCATCGTTGCCAAAACGCCACACGTCAATGACGTCAACATGACGAACTACATGTTTGAAACTTCTTCTCAGATATACGAATCCGTTGGCGCAACCGATATCTACGAACTTCCCCCCTATCCGGCGTCCCACAACATGGGAACAAACCGGATGCACGCCAAGGCGTCATCAGGTGTCGTCAATGCGCACGGTCAGTCGCACGACATCGCCAACCTGTTTGTATCGGACGGCAGCCAGTTCACCTCATCGGGCGCGTGCAATCCGACATTGACGATCGTCGCGCTGGCGATACGTCAGGCCGAATACATCGCCCGGGAAATGAGCGCCCGGAATATCTAGTTCGATTTTTGCTCAAACACGCTCTGATCTTCATGCCTGCTTGTTCCCGCAAGAATGAACTTCAGCTCCCGATCCAATTGGAGGAAAACATGATCAAAAAACCAACGACATTCGCGTTTGCCACACTGTGCGCACTCTGTGCCCCAATGACCGCATACGCACAGATGCCTGGAATGCATGGTACGCAGCACATTGGAATCACGGTTCCGGACGTTGACGAGGCGGTTGAATTCCTTGTAGATGTCATGGGATGCGAGTCATTCTTCTCATTCGGTCCCTTTGGACCTTTCGACAATGACTGGATGACCGAGAATCTCAACGTCAATCCACGTGCTGTCATCGAAGTCATCACAATGGTTCGCTGTGGAAATGGCCCGGCATTCGAGATTTTCAAATATACATCTCCGGACCAGAACCCCAATCCGCCGAAGAACAGTGATATCGGTGGCTACCATGTCGCCTTCTATGTTGATGACATCGAAGCAGCAACGCAATATCTGCACGACAATGAAGTTCGGGTTCTGGAAAGCCCACACCCTCTTACCGGGACCGGTCTCGAGGGCATGGATTGGGTGTACTTCCTGACACCGTGGGGCATGCAGATGGAACTAGTCAGCGCCCCGGACGGGATTATCGATGAACAGCAGAACGACCGCAGCTTCTGGGATCCACGCGCTGATCTTTGACGCCAAGCGAGTGCTCGGCCAGCTCCTGGTCGGGCCCAACTCAAGAGGAGGATGCATGTCGATGACACGACGATCGACCACGATTTTCGCGATTGTTCTGCAACTCTGGGCTGTCTGTCTTCTGCTTCTGCCGCAGCGAGTCGACGCGCATTTCAGCTATTCGGACCCACGCATTGTACATGTTACCGAATCGGACAAGCATGCTCTGGTCATTCTGCTGCGCATGCCAGCACCTCTGGCGTTGCTTCCCGCTGATTGGCAAGGCTCCAAAGACACTCGTCTGCCCCCCTTCGCCATGCACCACGCAGAGTACCTTTTCCTGGACCTCAACGCACTTCGAGCCAATCAGGATGCATTCCACCAACTTCTCCTGGACGGCTTGACAGTTTGGTTGTCCGATCAACCGCATGAACTGTTGGTGGGTAGATCCCGATTCTGGCTGGACACTGAAAGGCCCTCATTCGGCACGGTGAAATCCGCCCTGAATTCCCTGAACAGTAGTGCGTCAACCACCGCACTGCCCTACCTGGATGCAACGCTGGATGTCGAGTTCATTGTGCCAGCCGGCAGCCTGACGGCTCCAATCCGGATCAGCTCGAACCTGGGTGCCAACTTCCAGGTTATCGACAAATTCGGATCGATCGTGAAACTGCATCGCGATAGCGGTACCGAGACCGCAGCGATGATCGGCCTGCTTCGGGCCGATTTCCCCGGCATTCAAGCTGGCTGGGTTCGTTATTTGAATAGTGCCTTGATCGGGGCTGAGCACATATACCTGGGATTTGACCATCTGGCGATGATTGTCCTGATCGCTATCGCCGCAAGCGGTTGGCGTCAGGCTCTGCTTTGGGCATCAGCCTTTACCATCGGCCACGTTCTGACCCTGGCCTTGGGGCTTTATGGCTTTGTGCCACAAGGCAGATGGTTCATAAACTCTGTCGAGTTGCTGATCATACTCTCCATCGTGGCGGCGGGAACGGCCATCGCGCTGAGAATGTCGCACGCGTTGAACAGGGTGACGATGTTCGTCATAGGCCTGATCCACGGGTACGGGTTCGCCTCCGCGGCAAATGTGGCGCTTTTTTCCGGCGAAGTCAATGTCACCACCCTGGTGGCCTTCGCTTTCGGGCTGGAACTTTGTCAGTTCACGGTATACCTGGTCATCTTGCCGATAATCGTGCTTCTGGACAAAACAGACATTTTCAACGACGCACATTGGCGCCGGCCTGTCGCGTTTGCTCTTGCCGCTGCTGCGGGTGTATCTGTAGTTCACCCGTTTTAGTGGACACTGGGGTCATGCCGCTACAGCAGCAGATAGACTGTACCGGATGGCGAATCACTTCGGCATTCGCCATCCGAGCCACGCATTCACCAGCAGCGATCTCGATACACAACGTTCGAGGACAGTCTGCTACCAGTCCATCTCGCCCTTGCTGACCTTCGCACCGATTTCCAACGCCGGCATCAGGCCAAGATCCGGATACCGGGCTTGCATTGCAGCGATCAACTCCTCACTGTTCCCGGTCTCATCGAATGCTCGTTCGAAGGCAAGCAGGTATTCGCGCGTGAACCGCAGCGAGGCAACGCCATTGTTGGTGCCGCTGGCGGCATGGCCGGCGACGACCACGGCCGGATCACGGGCGATGAGTTCATCCAGCTCCGCAATCCAGTGCTGTCTGTCTTGTTTCGTGGGCGAATCGGCCGTCCAGACATGCAGCCCATCAAAGGCATACACACCTCCAACCACCGCATTCAAGGACGGCACCCAGAGATAGCGCCGATCATGCAGACGCTGTGAAGTCACGATGTCGATGGGCTGGTCTTCCAGCATCAGGCGCTTCTCGTCGAAGGCCTCGGCAAACACGATGTCCTCCTGTGTCTGCGGTCCGAACTCGCCCAGCTGTGGCCCCCAGGTATCCAGTTTGCCCTGAACGCTGGCATCGATGGCCTCGATCGTCTCTCTGGCGGCGATCACGCGCGCTTCGGGAAAAGCCGCCTTGATCGGCTTCAGGCTGAAGTAGTAGTCAGGATCAGGACAACTGATGTAGATCGTGGTCAGCTGCTTGCCACTGTCCTTGATCAGTGCCGCCATCTGTTCGCCAGCCGGCAGGTTGAAGCTGCCATCAATCAGGATGGCCTGCTTCTCGCCACTGAGCAGTACCGGTGCGCGGAAGAAATCCTTGTCATCGCCGCGCAGGGCCGACCAGCTGATGGTCGAGGTTTGTGCCTGGGCAAGGCGCGGCAGGCTCGTGCTCAATGCCAGCGCACTACTGCCGAGCAGGAAATGTCGTCGAGTCAGTTTCATGTCGATGTACCAGAATTGTATTGAAAATATCAGACTTGTTGAGTCTGGAAGGAGAGCCGCACGATCCTGCCGAACGACTCTCGACAGGTGGCTCAGTACGCCACATTGAACAGCGTTCGGAAATGCCTCGGCTCTTCCACTTCATTGAGCATCGCGATGGCATAGTCCTCGGCGCTGATGCGGCTCTTGTTACCCTGCTCGTCGACCAGCATGGTGCGATCCCCCAGACGGAAGTGCCCGGTGCGCTCGCCCGGTTCGATCATGCCGCCCGGTGCCAGCACGACGAAATCGATATCCGCCGCAACCAGCAAGGCATAGGCCTCGCGCATGGCCGTGGCCTCGGCCAGGATGGCCTCGGGTGTGAGTGTCAGCGCACTGGTGCCATCGGGCATCTGCAGCGAACTGCCACCGCCGACCATCAGGATGCGCTTGCCGATCTGTTCGTGCACTCGGATCAGGGAGCGGGTGAAGGCAGCGGCTTCTTCGACCGCATTGCCGGTATTGCGTGGGCTGAGTGCCGAGATGATCACATCGCTGTCGGCAGCCAGTTCGGCAAGACCCGTTTCATCAGCGATGTCCATGCCGACGATGCTGACCCCGGCACCGGCTGCAATCTTTTCCGGGTTGCGGGCCGCGGCGATAACCGCGTGCTTTCGTTGTGTGGCCTCTATCAGGATGCGGCTGCCGATCATGCCGCTGGCGCCGATCAGAAGAATCTTCATGTGTGTCTCCGTTGTCTGTGTGGGAGTTGACGGAGAGCAATCTACGGCAGCGCCGATGTAAGATAAAGATTGATCATGAAAACTTACAGTCAACCAAAAGTGGACAATCAATGCACCTCACTCACAACCTGAATCGCCTTGTGCATTTCGTGGCGATCGTCGAGGAAGGGACCATCACCGGTGCCGCGAGGCGTCTGGGGCTGAGCAAGGCCGTGGTCAGCAAACACCTGCAATTGCTGGAACAGGAGGTTGGTGTCAATCTGCTGGTCAGGAATACGCGCCGGCTGTACCCCAGCAAGGCCGGAGACGCTTTCTACCTGCGCAGCAAGGCTGTGCTGATCCAGGCCGAGCAGGCCTTTGAATCGCTGTCCGCCGAAACCGCTGAACCCGCCGGCCAGGTACGCATCAGCGCACCCACCGACTATGGCATCCACCGACTGGCACCGCAGTTGCGGGCATTCAGCGAAGCCTGGCCGAAGATCGAGATCGAACTGGACCTCAACGATGCTCGAGTCGATCTGCTCGAACAGCGTTTTGATCTGGCGTTTCGAGTTGGCTGGTTGCACGATTCCTCCAACCTGGCCAGAAAACTCGGCGATTTTCGTGAAATCTTCGTCGCCGAGGCTCGGACAGCGAGACGCTGGCAGGTCTCACGACCCGAGCAACTGAGCTCGCTGCCTTTCATTGCGTTCAGTGGTTTCGATGAATCGCGCCGAACGCTCACCCGTCAGGGCCAGCAGCGCACGATCAACCTGACAGCGGCTCTGTCGATCAATGTGACATCGGCCATGCACGAGGCCGTGCGCTCCGGCAACTGTCTGGCGGTTCTGCCCGATTACAGCGTGAAGCAGGACCTGGCCGAAGGCCGACTGGTGGAACTGCTGCCCGACTGGCAGCTCAGAACTGGCGGCATCTATCTCGTCAGTTCGCCGAGTCGCTTGCGTACACGCGCGGTCAGCCTGCTGATCAATGAACTGACCACAGAGCTGGGGGAGCGTTCACCTCCGGCATAACCCACAGATAGCGGAGTCTGCGACTGTCTTCCGTGTCACGAGCCATGTGGCATGAAGATCCACTGCATCGCTCCTTCTGCCATGGCTGGCCCGAGCTGGCGCTGGCCCCCTGATCAACGCGCGCCTCGCAGGCCCACGTGACTATTGGGAGCGCCATTCAGCAAGGCTCTGCCCGAATTCATATAGTATCAGTAGTCAATCCACCCCTGCCAATGACACTTTTTCGGTCACCGAGGAATTCTTGAAACTACGCTGCTACGAAGGCTTGGACCCTGATCGCATTCCGGCTCTCGACAAGTTTCGCGCTGCCATCGAGGAGAACGATTTCAGCCGTGCACAAATCGCCAAGATTGGTCCGAATCTTTACCGGGCACGGCTCGGCAAGGCGGCACGCTTGCTATTCGCCTTCTACCGGGCCGGTGAACAGACCGAGTGTCTGGTTCTTGAACACTTGCCCAACCACGACTACGAGAAGTCGCGCTTCCTGACACGCGGTGTGGGTATCGACCCTGCCCGCGCTGCTGCCGGCCAGGTGCTGGCCGAGAATTCCGTTGATGGTGACGACACGACGCTCGACCTCGCAGCCATCGACGCCGAAGCGACACCTCTGGTATATCTCAATCCCCGAGGCGAGCACTTTCACGTGCTTGACAAGGTGCTGTCCTTCGATGACGAGCAGCAGGCCATTTTCGACCTGCCTGCTCCACTGGTCATCGTCGGTTCGGCCGGTAGCGGCAAGACCGCACTGACACTGGAGAAATTGAAACTTGCCCGGGGCGATGTACTGTATGTCAGCCTTTCGCCCTATCTCGTCGAAAGCGCTCGCGCACTGTATTCTGCCAATGGCTATGAGAACGACGAGCAATCGGTCGATTTCCTGTCCTTCAACGAATTTCTCGAATCGGTTCGCGTACCGGCGGGGCGCGAAGTCACCCAGCAGGACTTCGATGGCTGGTTTGCACGGCATCGATCCGGCAGCGGGCTAGGCGACGGCCATGCCCTGTTCGAGGAATTTCGTGGTGTCATCACCAGCCCTGTTGGTGACAAGGGCTGGCTGAGCCGGGCACAGTACCTCGAGCTAGGTATCCGTCAGTCCATCTTTACCGAGGCACAGCGTGATACTGTCTATACCCTGTTCGAACGCTATCTCGACTTTCTCGAACAGTCCGAGCTTTTCGACCCGAATATCGTCTGTCATCGCATTCGCAAGGAGGTCACTCCGCGATACGACTTCGTGGTTGTCGACGAAGTACAGGACTTCACCAACATCCAGCTCTATCTGCTGCTCTCGACTCTGCATCAGCCCGGTGAATTCCTGCTTTGCGGCGACGCCAACCAGATCGTCCACCCGAATTTCTTCTCCTGGTCCTCGCTGAAATCGCTGTTCTTCGAACAACGCGAGCTCACCGGCCAACACGATACCTTGCACATACTTCGCGGCAACTACCGTAATTCACCACTGGTTACCGGTATTGCCAACCGCATCCTCAAACTCAAACATGCACGCTTCGGTTCGGTCGATCGGGAAAGCAATCATCTGGTGGAAAGCCGCGGCCAGACCAGCGGTAGCCTGCAATTGCTGGAACACAGCGAAAAGGTATGTAGCGAACTGGACAGCAAGACGCGGCGCTCGACCCGCTTCGCGGTACTGGTCATGCATACGTCCGACAAGGCGGCAGCGCGCAGGCATTTCAATACACCACTGGTGTTCGCGATCCACGAAGCCAAGGGGCTCGAATACGAAAGCATCATTCTCTACAACTTCATTGCCGGTGAGGAGAAGGTGTTTCGCGACATAGCCCGCGATGTCGATCCGGAGCAACTCGAAGTCGACGAACTCGCCTATGCGCGGGCAAAGAGCAAGAACGACAAATCGCTCGAGATCTACAAGTTCTACATCAACGGTCTGTATGTCGCGATAACCCGCGCCATACGCAATGTCTACCTGATAGAGGAGCGACTTGACCATCCGGCGATTCGCCTGCTCGATCTGGAACGCTTCACCGGCGAGCTCGATGTCGAGGATTCGGGCTCCAGCATCGAGGAATGGCAACGTGAGGCACGCAAGCTGGAGCTGCAAGGCAAGCATGAGCAGGCCGAGGCGATCCATCGCGACATTCTCGAAGTCAAGCCGGTGCCCTGGCCGGTGCTCGACCGCGAGTCCTTTGCCGACTTGCGGCAATCGGCCTTTGCCGAAAACCATAGAAAGAAGCTGTTGCAAGTGTTCGAGACCGCTCTTCTGATGGAGCACCAGGCGAGTCTCAACGAGCTTGAACGGCTGAAGTTCAAGCCAGCGCTGCAGCCACTGGAGAATGCTGAAAAGAAGCTGCTGCGACAGCACTACGCCAACTACGAATTCTCCAATCCGCAAGCGGTGATCCGCGATTGCGAACGCTACGGTATCGATCACCGGAGTCCTCACAATCTGACGCCGCTGATGATCGCGGCCCGCCTTGCCCATGCCGAACTGATCGAGGCTTTGCTCGACCGCGGAGCCAACACCAGCCTGGTTGCCAACCATGGGCTCAATGCCTGGCAGATCCTGTTGAATCGAGCCACAGCCTCCCCCAGTGCCGCTTTCGACAATCGGGCAGCGAACTGCGCCCCGTTGCTGAAACCGACCAGCTGCTCGGTGCAGGCCGACAATCGTCTGATCAAGCTCGGCGGGCACCTGATGGAGTCGTTTCTGCTGGATCTGATGATCGCCCTGTTCTACCGAGTGCTTGACGATCAAGCGCCCTATGAATGTGCCTTCACCGCCGCGGACATCGCATCAATTGTGGAAGGGCTTCCCGATAGCCTGCTGCCGAAGAAGCGCAAACGCCAAAGCTATATCAGCAGTGTACTGTCGAAAAACGAAGTGACGCGCGACGGGCCCTATAATCGCAAGCTGTTCATGCGCATCCGGCGTGGTCACTACATCATCAACCCGACGCTGAAACTGCGCATCGATGGCAACTGGCGGCCGATTCACGAGCTGCTGCAACTCGACGACCTGGCTCCACGCTTGCTCTCACCACACGATTTCCCGATTCACTCCGAGCAGCAGCGTCGAATTCGCGAACAGAATCATCAAGACGAGCTGCGCAAGCTCGAGCACTGGATGGGAGAATTTGTCGACATGGTGCAGGCCCACAAGGAGCGCATGGAGCAAGAGCAGTTGGAGCGAGCGCAGCTGGAACAGTGACAGCTGGCGACTTCCAGGCCGCCATCGGGTACCGTGATTGCAGTTACCAGGATGAATGCCGAGGGTGCGGTTCCGCTCGAACCGAATCTACCGAGCTTGCACAAATCAGTAGGCTCCTCCGCCACATCAATGATGGCCCGACCTTTTGGCAGAACTCACCGAACTGACTCAGGCACGCCGTTGATCGACCGCACTGCAAGAACGAGTTCCAGCAGCTTTGCTTGCAGTACTGAACCTGCTACCGCTCGCAACGCGCAGATGTGCATGAACCGAACAAAACGCCAGGAGCACGCCCCATCACCGCTCTGACAATCTATACGCTCGTCGCCCACAGGCTTATCCACAGTATTTGTGGATAACCGTAACAGGCACACCCGTTCTCTGCCTCGCCTAGCCTGGCCTGGCCTAGCCTGGCCTGGCCTGGCCTGGCCTGGCATGGCATGGCATGGCATGGCATGGCATGGCATGGCATGGCATGGCATGGCGGTGAAGTCTGCCGACCCGTTTCAACCCCTTCCAGTCGATCCAGACCTCAACCACTCGTCACGATCCATCAAATCGTGAAATAACCTTGCAAATTCTGTATTCAATGCCAGAATTGCAAGGATGATAGAACGAAGACTCTTCAAGGAAGTCAATCAGCGGCTGGAGCACATGCCAGCCGTTGCCATACTGGGACCGCGTCAGGCTGGCAAAACGACGCTGGCTTTACAGATCGCGGACAGACACTCTTCGCTCTACCTTGATTTGCAGCTGGACAGTGACAGGGCGAAATTGGCCGATCCTGCACCCTACCTCAGCGAGCACCGAGACAAGCTGATCATTCTGGATGAAATTCACCGCGTGCCCGGGCTTTTCAGCACCTTGCGAGCGGTCATCGATACCAACCGGCGGGCAGGCAGACGATACGCGCAGTTCGTCATACTGGGTTCTGCCAGCCCTGAGCTGCTTCGCCAGTCCAGTGAATCCCTCGCAGGTCGACTTGCCTACACAGAGCTCTACGGCATAGACTTGCTGGAAGCGAACACGCACCATGACGGTGTGTCCGGTGAGCAGACGAGCATACTGAACCAGCTCTGGACACGTGGCGGTTTTCCGGATTCATTTCTAGCGAACACGGATCGTAACAGTCTGCTATGGCGACGCGATTTCATTACCACCTACCTGCAACGTGATATTCCCGATCTCGGTCCTGCCATTGCCAGTGAAACACTGCGTCGCTTCTGGACCATGCTCGCCCATTTGTCGGGTGGACTGCTGAATCGCTCCACACTGGCGCGGAGTCTGGATGTGAATGCAACCACAATATCGCGCTACCTGGATTTGATGGTGGACCTGTTGTTGGTACGTCAACTAAAACCCTGGCACGGCAATCTTGGTAAGCGACTGGTCAAATCGCCAAAAGTCTATTTGAGAGATACGGGCGTTCTTCATGCCCTACTGGCCATTGATTCAAGAGAGCAATTGCTAGGTCACCCGAAATTGGGCGATAGCTTCGAAGGCTTCGTCATGGAACAACTGCTCTCGGTTACGTCATCCGATACTGCCACGTCCTTCTACAGGACATCCGCTGGCGCGGAGATAGATCTCGTTCTCGAATTCGGCCTGGAACGCTGGGCTATCGAAATCAAGCACTCAAGCGCACCCTCCCCCAGTCGAGGATTCCATGAAGGGTGCAAAGACATCAAAGCCACCAGACGGCTCGTCGTCTACCCCGGTAACGAGAGCTACACGATCAGAGATGGCGTGGAAGTTGTCACTATCACGGGGCTCATGGGTGAGCTAAGCGGGCGTTTGTGAAAAAAACTTGCAACATGACCGATTTGCGGGCCGCTGTGGAATGAGTCAAAGCCCAGACCGGTCAACTCACGCCATCGGCAAGTCCATCTTGCACGTTTCCATATGACCGGCCACAGATCACTATCCAGACTGCCACCGGTCGGAATCCCGAGTTCCCGCATCATCCCCTGTATGTCAGGCGCTGTGCAGATTCAACAAGGATGGCGCGATCAGGAAGAGTCAACCCCATCGTCATACAACCCCGCCATCAACAATAATACATTGTCCAGTTACCATGCGCGCTGCATCCGAGGCCAGCCCCCGGGTCAGACCGACAATACCGGCCTTGGCCGTGTGATAGGCCGTCAGGTTTTCGGCCAGTTTCATCCACGCAGTGGATGACAGATCACCTTTTTGGAACACCTCCTATCTCGCGAGTCTCGCTGACAGTAGACATCACGAGCTGAAAGAAGACGCGCCGGCTTATCCAAAAGGGAACGCGATAGACACCAACGTGCTGGCTCCTCCGATAATCGTCTACGCCGACTTGATCTCAACCGGAGACCCCAGGAACCTCGAAGCTGCAAAACTTTTACGCGATGAGTACATTACTGAACCTGACGGGACAGATTGACACCCTAACCGTCGGTACTCTGTATGACTTCAGCTATCGCAGCCATGCAAGCTGCCCCAGCAATCCAGCCAACGATTGGCAAATGGTAGCCTACAATCCTTCATACCAGAATCCCAAGGACGCCCGCCCACAATGGCCAACAAAGTGGATGGATTCACCGCACTTCCTGCCGAACCCGGTCTCTACGATCAGCTGATCGATGAGCAACTGCAGGCACAACTCACCGAACTGACTCAGGCACGCCTGGCACCGGATATCAAGCAGGTAGACCCTGCAGAACTGCCCGACCGAGTCGGAGAGATCGTCGGCAAATGGGTCTCACAGACCCTGGCCTCGGTGACACCCGATGACAGAGCCGCAGCGGCCATTGTGCTCTCGCATTCCATCATCAATGCGCTCACTCCCGAGAAGCATGACGCTGACGCATCGTTGAGTGCACTGGCAGATCCCGTGAGCCGTCTGCTGGCTGTCAATCCTCTCTCGCCCACGGACAAACCCATCTCCATTCGTCAGCCTTTGACACCTTTACGAGACACCGTGCTGATGACCAACGCGCGAGACCAGCCTGCCGTTGGTAGAGAGATTGAAGCCGAGATAGCGTCCGCTGACAGGATCGATCTGGTTCTGGCCTTCATCCGCTGGACCGGCATTCGGCAACTCCTGCCCAGCCTGAAACGTCACAGCGAGGCCGGTAGAAAGATCCGCATCATCACGACCGTCTACACGGGCAGCACGGAACTCAAGGCACTGGATGTCTTGAAGGAGCTGGGCGCCGAGATCAAGGTCAGCTACGACACCTCCACCACTCGCCTGCACGCCAAGGCCTGGTTGTTCCAGCGTAGAACCGGCTTCTCTACCGTCTATATCGGCTCCTCGAACCTCACCTTCTCTGCCATGACGCCTGGCCTGGAGTGGAATGTACGCGCCTCCCAGCGACTCAATCCGGAACTGATCACTGCCTTCGAGCGTACCTTTGCCACCTACTGGGAAGATGCGCATTTCGAGCCGTTCAATCGCGATCAGTTCATCAAGGCCACGGCTCGCGCCACCGACGAATCCATCGTCACGCCCTTCGACATTCAGCCCTACCCCTTCCAGCGTCAGATTCTCGAGCGCTTGCAGGTAGAACGGGCCAAGGGCTATCCGAACAATCTCGTGGTCGCAGCAACCGGTACCGGTAAGACCATCATGGCGGCCTTCGACTACCGTCAGTTGAAAGCCGACCTTCCCCGCTCTCGCTTACTGTTTGTCGCCCATCGCAGTGAAATCCTTGTGCAGAGCCGGACCACTTTCAGGCATGTACTACGTAGCGGCTCCTTCGGTGAGCTCTGGGTGGACGGACAAACCCCCACATCGTGGGAGCACGTGTTCGCCTCCATCCAATCGATTACCGCCAACGATGTCACCACGCTCGACCCCAGGCAATTCGATGTCGTCATCATCGATGAATTTCATCATGCAGCCGCCAACAGTTATGAGGCCTTGCTCAATCACATCAAACCTCGTCATCTGCTCGGCCTGACGGCCACGCCGGAACGTACCGATGGGCTGGATATTCTCAAGTGGTTCGATGGCAAGGTCAGCGTGGAGCTACGACTGTGGGATGCGCTGGAGCAAGGCCTGCTCTCCCCCTTCCACTACTTCGGTATTCATGATTCCACCGATCTGTCGAAGATCACCTGGCGACGTGGTAGCGGCTACGACCTCAAGGAGCTGACGAACCTGTACACCGGTGATGATCTGCGAGCCTCCAAGGTAATACAAGCCGTGACCGACAAGATCGGCGAACCGACACGCATGCGAGCGCTGGGGTTCTGCGTCAGTATCGAACATGCCCACTTCATGGCCGAGCGATTTGCGCGCGCCGGTATCGCGGCCCTGGCCGTCACCTCCCGATACAGCTCGACCGATCGGCGCACCGCACTCGATGAACTGCGCGAAGGCAAGCAGAATATTCTGTTCACGGTGGATCTCTTCAACGAAGGGGTGGACATCCCAACCGTTGATGTCGTGCTGATGCTGCGCCCCACCGAGAGTGCCACCATCTTCCTGCAGCAACTGGGACGAGGCCTGCGGCGCGCTGACGGCAAGGAGGTGCTCACGGTACTGGATTTCGTGGGTCATCACCGCAAGGAGTTTCGTTTTGACTTGCGCTATCGCGCCATGCTGGGTATCAGCCGACGTCAACTGGAAAGCGATATCAAACAGGGATTCCCGTTTCTGCCAGCCGGTTGCCTGCTGGAACTCGACGCGGTTGCCAGAGGAGTGGTGCTGAAAAACATCCGGGAATCTCTGCCCACGGATTGGCGCCAGCGTATTCAGGAGCTTCGTACCATCGGTGACACCACGCTTGCCAACTACTTGCAGGAGACCGGCCTGGAGCTGGATGACCTCTATCGAGGCAACCACACCTGGACAGAACTGCGCCGTGCAGCTGGCATCGACAAGACTGACGCCCTTGACGGTGAAGCCATGATCGGTCGTGGCATTGCCCGCCTGTTGCATCTGGATGATCAGGAGCGCATCAGTGCCTATCGAAAGCTGCTCAGTTCAGCCCTTCCACCGCAGGCCAACGATCTGGATGAGCGAACCCGTCGGCAACTCGAAGGTCTGCTACTGACCGTTCTCAGTCCGAGGAAAAATCACTACCAGAATCTCGACCAGGCATCGGCCACCTTCTGGCAGCACGAGGGCCTGCGAACCGAGCTACTGGCCGTACTCGATTTGCTCCAGCCGCAAATCACCCACCTGCACCACCCACTCGGGCTGCTGCATCCCATCCCTCTGCAGGTTCATGCCAGCTACACGCGCGAGGAGATCCTGGCAGCGTTCGGCGCCTCCACGGTCGAGCAACCCCTGCCGCTTCAGGCCGGAGTTTACTGGCACGCCCCCACACAGACGGAACTGCTGTTCATCACCTTGCAGAAAACCGAGAAGGACTACTCGCCCACCACCCGCTACCTGGACTATGCGATCAGCGAACGCCTGTTCCACTGGGAAACTCAGGCGAAGGTCACCGTTGACAGTGCACAAGGCCAGAACTACCTCCATCATGAACAGCGGAATCGCTCCATCGTCCTGTTCATTCGATCAGCCAAGAAGCAGCCCAATGGCCGAACCATGCCGTACTTCTGCGCAGGCCTGGCCAGCTATGTCGAACATCAATCAGAGCGGCCCATGCAGATCACCTGGCGGCTACAGCAGCCTCTGCCGGGTGATGTGTTTGTCGAGTATCGGGCGGCGGTGGCTTGAAGACTGGCTCAAACCGAGCCTGCCAGCCGAAGGCGAATGGATAACTCCGCGCTTTAGCAGAAAAGCACACTCTCCGGGTGCGCATACTTTGTACAGAATGACGAGAGCATGACAAGGACTCAGCCTCACCGATCTATACGTGGTTCATCCACATACTTATCCACAGGATTTGGGGATAACCGTAACAGGCACACCCGTCTCTGCCCCGCCCGGCATGGCGGTGAAGTCTGCCGACCCGTTTCAACCCCTTCCAGTCGATCCAGACCTCAACCATCCTTCAATCTCGCACGCTGAGGCAGGTCATCGAGCGCCATCTGCTCACCCACCGGGTCCTCCAGATCACCCCAGCCTTTCAAAAGCCCGAGAGCCTGCAACACCGCCGCGTAGGTGCCGGCCTTGACAGCCGGATTTCCGCTCTCGACCTTGGCGATGGTCTGGCGCGTTGTGCCGGCGCGCTGCGCAACGATCTCGGCCGTCAGCCGTCGACGCAGGCGTGCGATGCGAATGTTCTCCCCAGCGTCACGAGTTCCTTGCGAGCCGCTCGGGGTACTTTGACGGGTACGGCCATAAGGGAATCTCCGGACTACATTGTCGCCGTTTTTGTTTTTCTGAGAAGACATTAAGGTCAATGCCTGTCGCGTGATGGGGGGTGACTGGATACTCGGGTCGCAATCACATTTAACGTTATCTCATGGATACATAAACCTATTTGAAGTTTCATTGACATGTCCTTGAGCAATAGCCGTGCGCAAAGTATTGAGCTCAGTCTCGTAGCTGATAATGAGAGTCACCTCCCCGGTCATCAGCATCTGGAAGTGTTCAAGGCGACCACCCTCCATGCGGCGTATTCCAATTTCGAAGAGGACAGGAAAGGCAGTATTGAAGTCGGTAAGCTGGCAGACCTCGTCGTTCTGTCAGAAGACCCGCTGACCGTAGACCCGACCACAATCAAGGATGTTATGGTCGAGCAAACCATTCTGGGTGGTGAAACCGGGCGATACGGTAGCCAAACAGGGCGCTGCCGACGGCTCCTGCCAGACATTGCAAACTCATTCCCAGCGCCCCACGAGCACCGTCGATGGGGTCAGCGATCCGAGCTCACGGATGGAGAATTGTGAGATTGAACGATGACGGCAGTGTTCCGGCAGACAACCCCTTTATCTCTGAATCACCAAAAGGGTAAAACAGGATGCAATGCCACGTAGCACCACGAACGTCCATCTGAGCTCTCGCCACTCAGTAGTCAAGGGTTCATGTCACACAATGTTCATTTGAAATTACATATGGGTAGACGTATATATGTGCGGCATCAACTCTGCTTTCGATCCCCCTGCTGAACAGACGTTCCGGAATCCCCATGAAATTTCGAACCGCTTTGAGTTACACCGCCCCACTCCTGATAACGATCACACTGATACTGGCAGCGTGCAGCTCAGGTGAAAAATCAGCCGCCAATGAAAGAGAAGATAGTGACGGCAAAGATCCGAGAAGCCCGGCTGCAGCGGTGGAAATAAAGAGTGCTGGTTCGACTTTCGCTGCACCGATCATCGAGTCCTGGATAGACAGCTATACCGATGTCGACAGTGAAATCGCACTCCACTACGATGCTGTCGGCAGCGGTGAGGGAATCAGGCGTTATCTGGAATCAGGCGTTGATATCGGGGCTAGCGATGCGCTATTGAACCCAGAAGAGCTGAAGCTGGCAGAGGGCACTCGGCAGCTACCACTGACCGCCGGCATGATCGGTATCACCTACAACATGCCACAGCTAACGCAACCCCTGAGATTGTCGCGCGAAGCCTACACAGGCATTTTTCTGGGAACGGTGGATCGTTGGGATGACCCCTTGATCGTTGCCGAAAACCCCCAAGCCAATCTACCGGCAAAGCTCATACAGCTGGTAGCGCGAGCCGATAGTAGCGGCACCACACATTCATTCACCGAGCACCTTTCAACCATCAGTCCGCAATGGGCTGCCGGACCGGGTACTTCCAAACGGTACCCGTTCACGGCATAACCACTGCGTGATGCCGATTCAGGCGCGAGGCAGCAATCCGGGTGGGTCGAACACGAAT
>NZ_JBQYLE010000019.1:0-58816 GCF_052681095.1 Granulosicoccus sp. 3-233 | reverse complement strand
TGGCAGATAGTCAGCGCTGCGGTCAATGTGGTCTTGCCGTGGTCGACGTGGCCAATGGTGCCTACGTTGACATGCGGTTTGTTACGTTCGAATTTTTCCTTAGACACTTAAGTTCTGGCCTCGTTTTCGATTGATCGCCCATGCGATCCCTGGTTTCACAGACCGACGTCAGGTCTTGAATCGGGTCTGGGCTGCGGATGATACAGTATTAATGACTACATTTAGTAAGGCTAACGATGCAGTACTGCATCAACCACCGCCTGAGGTGGTACTTCATAACTCTCGAATTCCATTGAATACACTGCTCTGCCCTGCGTGGCAGAGCGCAAGTCGGTTGAATAACCGAACATTTCTGCCAATGGTACCTGAGCCCGGATGACTTTGCCGCCCGGTTGCTCGTCCATACCGACGACAACACCCCGACGTCGGTTCAAATCTCCCATGACGTCTCCCATGTATTCCTCGGGAGTCACCACTTCTACCTTCATGACCGGCTCCAGCAATGCCGGACTGGCTTCGTTGGCACCATTACGAAATCCCATCGAGCCAGCAATCTTGAAGGCTATCTCGTTCGAATCCACATCATGATAGGACCCATCATACAGCGTCACCTTCAGGTCAACCATCGGAAAGCCACCCAGCACGCCGTTGGCAAGTGCATCCTCGACTCCCTTCTGGACCGCAGGAATATACTCCTTCGGCACGCTGCCGCCAACGATTTCGCTGACGAATTCGAAACCGGCACCACGCTCCAGCGGCTCCATGCGCAACAGCACATGACCATACTGACCTGTTCCACCTGTCTGACGAATGAACTTGCCTTCCGCCTCGACAGATTGGCGAATCGTTTCACGATAGGACACCTGCGGCTTGCCGACATTGGCCTCCACATTGAACTCGCGTTTCATGCGATCAACGATGATGTCCAGATGCAGCTCACCCATACCACTGATGATTGTCTGCCCCGAATCGTCATCGGTTCGAACACGAAACGACGGGTCTTCCTTCGCCAGTCGCCCCAGAGCAGATGCCATCTTTTCCTGATCTGCCAGTGTCTTCGGCTCGACAGCCACTGCAATGACCGGCTCGGGAAACTCCATTCTCTCCAGGGCGATGGAATGTTTCTGCTCGCACAAGGTGTCACCGGTGCCTACTTCCTTCAGACCGACCGCAGCGGCGATATCGCCAGCGCGCACTTCCTTGATCTCTTCGCGGTTGTTGGCATGCATCTGCAACAGGCGACCAATGCGCTCCTTCTTGCCGCGCAGCGGATTGAAGACCATGTCCCCGGTTTTCACGACCCCGGAATACACCCTCAGAAACGCCAATGAGCCGACATAACTGTCATTGGCGATCTTGAACACCAACGCCGAGAATGGCGCTTCGTCGTTGGCGGGTCGCTCACCGATCGACTCGTCGGGCAACACACCTTCCACGGCAGCCACATCGTCGGGCGCCGGCATGAAATCGATGATGGCATCCAGCAAGGACTGCACACCCTTGTTCTTGAAGGCAGAGCCACACAGCACCGGCACGACATCGTTGGACAGCGTGCGCTGACGCAGACCTCGACGAATATCGGATTCCGACAATTCGCCGGATTCCAGGTATTCGTCCATCAGAGCTTCATCGGCCTCGGCGGCTGCCTCTACCAGAAACTCTCTGGCCGCCTGCGCCTTCTCCAGCAGCTCCGGTGGAATGTCACCAACGGTGAAAGTCAGCCCCTGATCCGCCTCGTTCCACAGAATGGACTTCATGCCGAGCAGGTCCACGACACCGGCAAAGGTTTCTTCAGCGCCGATGGGAATCTGAATGGCAACCGGATTCGCACCCAGACGCTCCCTGATCTGTTTCAGCACCCGATCGAAATCCGCACCAACACGATCCATCTTGTTGACAAAGGCGACTCGGGGCACCGAATACTTGTTCGCCTGACGCCAGACCGTTTCCGACTGAGGCTCCACCCCACCGACGGAATCGAACACAGCCACCGCCCCATCGAGCACGCGCAGACTACGCTCGACTTCAATGGTGAAATCGACGTGGCCGGGTGTATCGATGATATTGATGCGGTGCTGCTGGCGCGAACCATCCATTCCCTTCCAGAAACAGGTTGTCGCCGCAGACGTGATGGTGATTCCACGTTCCTGTTCCTGCGCCATCCAGTCCATGGTGGCTGATCCGTGGTGCACCTCACCTATCTTGTGAGACACACCCGTATAGAACAGGATACGTTCGGTCGTGGTCGTCTTGCCGGCATCGATGTGAGCCATGATGCCGACGTTGCGATACAGAGATATAGGCGTGATGCGTGCCACAGACAGACTCGGGTCCAGACTAAATTAGCTTCACACCAGATCCGCTTACCAGCGGTAGTGAGAAAACGCCTTGTTGGCTTCCGCCATACGATGCACGTCGTCGCGCTTCTTGACAGCGGTTCCACGCTTTTCCGCCGCATCGCTCAGCTCACCGGCCAGCTTCAGCATCATGGATTTTTCACCACGCTTGCGAGCGGCATCGATGATCCAGCGCATGGCCAGAGCACTACGACGAACCGGACGAACCTCAACAGGCACCTGATAGGTAGCACCACCCACTCGACGTGACTTTACCTCTACCGCAGGACTGACATTTTCAAGCGCTTGCTCGAGCACTTCGACAGGCTCTGATGCGCCTTTTTCCTTGATGACATCCAGAGCGCCATAGATGACACGCTCTGCAACGGCCTTCTTGCCGTCCAGCATCATGATATTGATGAACTTCGCCAATCGAACACTGCCGTACTTGGGGTCTGGCAGGATATCTCGCTTGGGTGCTTGAACTCTTCTTGACATACTGGCTTAACCCTTGGGACGCTTGGCGCCGTACTTGGAACGACCCTGACGGCGTGAATCTACACCCTGGGTATCAAGACTGCCGCGAACGGTGTGATATCGAACACCCGGCAAATCCTTGACTCGACCGCCACGAATGAGCACAACAGAGTGTTCCTGAAGGTTGTGGCCTTCACCACCGATGTACGAAGTGACTTCGTAACCGTTGGTCAGGCGTACACGGGCGACCTTACGCATCGCCGAGTTCGGCTTCTTCGGTGTAGTGGTATACACACGAGTGCAAACCCCACGCTTCTGCGGGCAGGCTTGCAGAGCCGGTACATTGGATTTCTCCGCCTTGCGCTTACGCGGCTTGCGGACAAGTTGATTGATCGTCGCCATACAATGCTGTCGTTGGTCCGGCCTGGTCAGGCATGCTTCGCAGCACAGCCCTGCACCCGGACATGGGTCGGGAATTCCGTTGAAAACTGATCAGACCCCGGAGCTGATCCGGAGAAAATTTCGAGGGCCTGAACGAAAGACAGACCAACAAAATGATTGGCCTGCTATCGAGCTCCGGAATTGTAAGGTCGGTGAGCTGGGGTGTCAACAGCTACGCAAGAGATTTTCACATCGGGTGGCTACTCGCGGGTGGATTTCCTCACAGTTGTGCCATTTTCACCAGTGCGTCTCTTGAAGAGTCCACGAGGAAGGCCTTGAATCTGACAATCCGGAGAGATTCAGCGTGGACGACTCCGAGTGCCAGAATGGAACGTCAGGCTGATCGCTTGGAATCCATCTCTGCAGAATGGTGGGCATCATTGGATGCCTCGACATCATAACGCTGCTGTACCTCTTCACGCAGTATGGCAATATCTCTGGGCGCTTCGAGACCCAGGCGAACACGATTGCCTTCTATATCGAGCACACACAGTGTGATGTCCTCACCAATGAAGATCCTTTCATCTACCCTTCTTGTCAATATCAGCATCTGCTCGTTCTCTGTGTGGGTTTTTGCATGCTTTCGTCTTCCCTACGTTGACGGCTGGCTGCGACCACGACTGAACCCCTGACGTCGTACATAGGGTAATACGCAGTACAGTGTCTCTGATCCATGACACCGCGCCGAGCAAACGCCAAATTTCCAACACAACGCGGGAACCAATCCGTCATGTATTTGTCGGCGTGTGAGAAATCAGACACAAATCACGTTTTGGCACGTTACTCGAAGCAGCAATCCGAAATTTATCCAATTTGTAACTGTTACTTTTCGAGGCTGCCAAAGCCCCATTTAACGGGGTTTCATGGCCTTGAAACTACCGGCCACTGCGCCTCCCACGTTACATAACATGCCGATTGCGTCCCATTCTTGCTCCTTCCTTCATACCCGTGCCAATTTCGGCAAATTCACCAGGGAGCAAAGCGAAACCATGATGATTCAAGACAGCGAACAAGCCGTATCCCCTATCAGCGCCGAAGAAGTGACTCTTGCACTCAACGGCATACTGACCACCGACAAGTTCGCGGCCTCCCCGCAAATGTCGGCATTCCTGAAATATGTTGTCGAACAGACACTCATTGGCAACACCAGACGGATAAAGGCATTCACTGTCGGAATCGAAGCCCTCGGAAAACCAGCCAGCTTCGACCCCCAGACCGACCCTTCAGTTCGTGTGCTGGCCAAACGCCTGCGCTCTTCTCTGGAGACCTATTACGTGCAGAATCCGGACACCACCGTGTTCATCGAGATGAAGCCGGGCTCCTACGTGCCAAAATTTCTGCTGCGCAGCGAAATGAAGAAATCACCAACCGCCCAGCAAGCACCCAGCTACCAGGACACGGCCCCACACACCTCGACGACTACCTCGAGTCCTGCACCACAAGGCGAAACCAATGACGCTGTCACCGAGAATCAGTCGGACAGAAACACCGGTATCAACCAACTCTGGCAGGCATACAAGACTGCCTCGAAGGTAGCCTGAGGCCGACCCGATTGCCTACGAAAAAGCCAACCTGCTGACTCCCGGAGTCTCGTCCACGTCTTCGCGCAAGCGGCGAACACTCTGTAGCGTCACGGGTTGGCAGGTCGGGATGGCGGACCGGATGCCCCGGTCGCGACACATTCCGCAGCAACAGCCGTTGTGGATCCCTTCAACCCGTACAATCAATGAGCCCTGTCCGCAAGGCTCACAATGACGTCTCCGGCTTGAGGTTCAGGCTTCTCCAAGCCTGCGTTTTTCGCGAACGACATTGATCTTGCCCGCCGCGCCATACAGCGGCAGATCGTCCATCCTCTGCAGGGAACGCAGCAGGTCCAGGCTCTTGCGCGTGGCATTCAGCTCTGACATCGCAACCGCCTTGTTGATTCGATTCAACTCGCGGCAGGCATTCAACTGCTCACGAAGCTCCACCACCGAAGGTTCATCCATGTGGGCCTCGAACAGGTGAATCAGGAACGCCTCGCTTCGCGACAATTCGGCAATGGCCTGATTCTTCTTCTCCACAAGAACCGGCAGGTCGGCAGCGTTGCGCACCTTCATCAAGGCAGCCTCATCGGCCAGAAGTCTCCTGAACTGCTCGATCCTGTCCTGCACCTCGGCAAGACGTGACTGAATATCCGGCCTGTCAAATTCACGGACAGTGGCTATCGACTTGTTGTTCTTCATATTCGTGATGTTCAGATTAGCTTGAAAGTAGAATTTCCCGTCGTCAGTTCAGAACGGCGACGACGCCTTTGCCGACCACAATCGCGTCTATCACCTTGCCTGACCTGCTGTTCCTGACCTGAACAGCCTTGCCGGCCGCAGCATCTTTCAGGGCGACACCCTTGGTTTGCAGCTTCAGGCCCGCAGTCTCCATTCGAATCAGTACTGCCTCCCCCTTGCGCACCAGCCTGGCCGGCTTCAGCATGCGTTCGTTCAGAACCTTGCCGGCAGACACTCGCTGAGTGAATGAATAACCCATCCAGGGCGCCAGATCCGTGATCGGGGCTCCCAGGGAAGTGAATGCGGCATTGTTGGCGCCCAGTGTCACCGCCTGCCTGACCAACACGCTTTCATCCAGCAAGTCACCGCGTTGCACACCTCGGGACAGTACCCACACCTCTCCTTCCAGAGTCACGGTTGATTGAACATGCAGACGCCAGGGCTTCGGACCAGGACATTCGACCTGTACTGTCACCCGTCCGATGCTGCGGCTACCGGGCGACCAGAACGTTTGCAACGGACCCTCGCAACGCGCCAGTCGGAGTCGACTGTCAACGGAATTGACTTCAACCTGGATACCTCTGTCCGAAGGTTGCTCGGCAACGACAAATTCCCTGACGGCCTGGGATATCGCCTCGAGGGACTGGAGTTCTGCCGCACCGCCTGTACCTGGCAGTGCCAACAACAAGAGGCTGCACAGAATACTGCTGTGCCAGCTGCAAAGCCGGTTGATTCGTATATCCATTCTTCCGTTAGCGCAAGCATCGGTCCATACAGCGGAATCACGGCACTCCAAACTGTAGTTAACGGTAACAAGTTTGAGAGGTGCTTCACTAAACCCGATGGCGGTCGACAACGTGGACATATTTCGGAAAGGAGAGACATCATGTCTATACGCATCAAGCGACGTTGGATCCTGTTGATTGGCTGTCTGGCCATCGGTGGGTGTACAGAAAAAACGATTATCAGAGAAGTTCCTGCAGCGTCATCGGAATCCGGCTCTTCGGAGGATGAACTGGATGATGGCATCACCACGGACACCCCTGACACGACCGACGGTTCGGATACCGACGCCGATGAGAGCGAGGCCGATGTGGACAGTGGTGAAATGGACACGGACGCCGATACCGACGACGGCTCCAACATGGTGACTGGCGACACGGATACCGACATCGATACCGATGACGACTCCAACATGGTAACCGGCGATACGGATGCCGACGCCGATACCGATGACGAATCCAACATGGTAACCGGCGATACAGATACCGACGCCGATACCGATGGCGACTCCAACATGGTGACTGACGACACCGACACCGACACCGATATGGATACGGATACGGATGACGACTCCGACACGGGAACCGGCGATGCCAATTCGGACACCGACACAGAGGTAGACGCTGACGTCGATCCGGATAGTGACTCGGATTCGGATAGTGACTCGGATTCGGATAGCGACTCAGATAGCGACTCAGATAGCGACTCAGATAGCGACTCGGATAGCGACTCGGACAGTGACGCGGACAGTGACGCGGACACGGATGCAGATGCAGATGCAGATGCAGATTCCGACCTGCTTGAGGATCCGGTGCAATCTGGTGGAGATTCGGTGATCGGCGATCCGGGTGCCACGGTGGATTGCGACAGAACCGTTCCTTGCAGCTGGACCAGTGAGGACTCACAGTTCTCGCTCACGGTGACCAATGCAGACAACATCGGATCCCTTGACCGACTGCAACTCAACTACACCATCGACACCCTGCATGACACTCAGGTGTCCGTCACCGGCGGCGGTCAGGCGGTGGACAGTCGCGGTGACCAGTACCAGCCTTCCGAACAATTGCTTGGCGCAGGTGCCAGTGGCACCGCCAGAACGCTGATGGCGGGTGCTTCCATGGACGGCTCGATCGTCTTTGACCAGGAATCGGGCAGCAACACGCTCAGTGAATGGTCCCTGACGGTACTCGACGGTGGAATTGCCCGTCAGCCGGCATTCACGAACATTCCCGTGGGTACGGTGACAAGCGCCTACGCCGATTGTGAAGACGTCCTCCCCTGCGTGTGGAATACGCCCGATGGCGACGTCACCATCACGCTGACCACCGCAGGTGGTTACTCGACCAACGGTCAGCTGAGCACGACCTTCACAGTGCTGCCTTCGGAGTCGATGTTCATTGCACTGGATGAAGGTGCCGTCGCAATGAGCAGTTCAGGTGTACGGTTCCAGGGCCGCACACATACTCTCGGTAGCGTTATCGGTTACAAGAAAATCATCAACGAGGCCTACGGCGGCTACGCCGTGAACGGATCAGTCATCTTTTCCAAGAACGCGGCCACTCCAACCACTCTCAACGAACTCTCGCTGGTTCTCTATCAGGACAGCCCCGTGCCACGCTGGAACCCCAGATTCGTCAACATTCCGGTGCAACCATGACACCACGACGCAAGCTAACGGTAACAACCGCGATTCGGTCTCACGAATACAGAAGGCAGGCCGAGATCTGTATCAGGCATTCGAAAAAAAGGAGTCGAAGCTCTCATGATTGATGATTACCTGTCGACTCACGCAAACGCGTTGAAGTTGCGATCACAGAGAACCAAGGTGCTGGCCAGCAATATCGCCAATGCCGATACACCGAACTACAAGGCGCGTGACATGGCATTCGCTGAGGTACTGCGGGACGCTGGTGGCACACAACGCTTCTCCAGCACAAGGCTGGCCCTGAAGGGCGTGAACGGAAGTAACGGCAGGATGGCGGTTACCAACGCTCGGCATCTGTCCACCCGCCAGACAGGCGGCACATCAGTCCCCCTCATGTATCGTCAACCTCAGGAGGCCTCTCTGGATGGCAATACCGTGGACAAGGACCTCGAACAGGCCCGCTTTGCGGAGAACAATGTCCGCTACCAGGCCAGTCTGGAATTCATCAAAAGCCGAGTCAACGGTCTGATTCGCGCACTCAGGAGTGAATGATCATGGCACAAAGCATATTTGATATTGCCGGCAGCGCCATGCGCGCGCAAAGCCTGCGCCTGAACACGACCGCGAGCAACCTGGCCAATGCCAGCTCTGTGGCCAGTACACCAGAGGAGGCCTACCGTGCGCGTCATCCGGTGTTTGCCGCAGTACTTGAAAACGAGATTGGCGGAGTACGCAGTCGCGGGGTTGTGGAATCCACTCGCGACCCTGAAATGCGCTACGAACCCGGTCACCCGATGGCCAATGAAGAGGGCTATGTCTTCGGCTCCAATGTAGACAACGTCGAGGAAATGGCCAACATGATGTCCGCCTCTCGCAGCTATCAGAGCAATGTCGACATGATCTCGACCGTACGCCAGCTCATGCTGCAGACGCTGAAGATGGGAGACTCCTGATGGCTACCGTTTCCGCGGCAACGCTGAATGATCAGTACACGCTCAGCCAAGCGACAACCACGAACCACACCAAGGAGCTGGGTCAGGATGAGTTTCTGGAACTCATGACTGCACAGCTTGAGAATCAGGACCCCATGGCTCCCATGGACAACGGTGAGTTTCTTGGACAAATGGCGCAGTTCAGTACCGTATCGGGAATCGAGGCCATGCAGGAGTCACTCGACAATCTGAGTGCCACCTACGCCACCGGCCAGACCTTGCAGTCAGTGCAGCTGGTTGGTCAGGAAGTCATGATCGAGAGCGGCTACATGGAGCTGCCCGATTCGGGTCCCATTGGTGGCTCCTTTGAACTGGATGCCGGCTCCGGCAAGGTACGGGTGGATATCGCGGATGCCAGCGGCACCGTGGTCAGACAGATCGACCTGGGTGAGTACCCTGCTGGACGACATGATTTCACGTGGAATGGCCTGAATGAATTCGGCGAGCGTGTCTCGCCCGGTTCCTATCAGGCAGTGGTAACTGCTCAACAAGGAGAAGAATTCGTATCCGCTTCGGTGCTGTCGACACGAATCATAGATTCAGTCGAATTCGGTGCAGGCGGTGCGGCAACCCTGAACACCAGACAAGGAGAAATATTGACATTGGCTGACATCAGACAGATTCGCTCCGTCGCGCCCGACACGGCCAGCGAATCAGAACAATAAACGTTGAGGAAACAGCATGACCTTCCAGATAGCACTGACCGGCATCAATGCCGCGTCGACCGAATTGAATACGATATCCAACAATATCGCCAACAACGCCACAACCGGCTTCAAACGCTCTCGCGCTGAATTTGCCGATGTTTATGCAACCAGCGCTTCCAGTTCCAGCAGCTCGACCGTGGGCCAGGGCGTGCGTGTTGCCAACATCCGACAGGAACATACTCAGGGTGACATGCTGTTCACCGAACGAAATCTCGACCTTGCGGTTGAAGGTCTCGGCATGTTCCGCCTGGATGACGATGGCACTGCCCTGTACACCCGCTCGGGAAACTTCGGTCTGGATCAGGATGGCTATCTCGTCAACACACAGGGCAACCGGCTGCAGGGCTACAGTGTTGACTCGAACGCCGAGATCGTGCCGATTGTCACGGATCTGCAGATCGACTACACCGATCTGCAACCCAACCGCTCGACCAATGTCGAACTGATTGCCAACCTGGATTCCAAGGCGCAGGCACCCGTGATCACGGACGACTTGGGCAATCAGACACTCGTGCCCTTCGACGTCAACGACTCGAGCACCTACAACTTCTCGACATCGACGCTGGTATATGACTCCCTCGGTTCGGCTGAAGTGGCCAACGTCTACTTTCAGAAAGGAACCGACACCAGCTGGAATGCCTATACCTTTGTCGGCGACCAGGAAGTGAGTGATGCTGGTGGCGTGCAACTGAACTTCGATGAATCAGGCATGCTGACCAACATCGATGGTGGTTCCACCACGTTCGAGTCCAATCAGTACACGCCGGCTTCCGGCGGCGCTGCGGCAATGACCCTGAGTTTCAACTTCGGTGACATCACACAGTTCGATGACGCATTCGGTGTCAATCGCATCTCCCAGGATGGTTTTTCCGCGGGTCGTCTGGAAGACTTCGATGTGGATTCCACCGGCATCATTTTCGGTCGATTCTCCAATGGCCAGGCAAAGACCATGGGTCAGGTAACCCTGTCCAATTTTGCCAATGAATCCGGCTTGCGTCAGGTTGGCACCACCAGTTGGACGGAAACATTCACCTCTGGTGAACCTGCAACGGGTGCCCCGGGCAGTGCCAGTCTTGGCAAGCTGCAATCGGGTGCGCTGGAAGGCAGCAACGTTGATATCACGCAAGAGCTGGTGTCCATGATCGGTGCCCAGCGCAGCTTCCAGGCGAACGCACAGGTCATCAGTACCGGTGACACTCTGACGCAGACCGTTATCAACATTCGACGTTAATACGAGTAGACGCTGATGGATAGAATGATGTATGTGGCGATGTCCGGTGCGCGGCAGGTGATGCTGAAGCAAGCCAGCAACAGCCACAATCTCGCCAACCTGAACACAAATGGGTTCAAGGCCGATATCGACAACTTCAAGGCAATGCCCGTCTACGGACCAGGCATGCCCGGTCGCGTCTATGGTGAGAATCATCGCTCGGGGATCGATCATTCACCCGGGCAACTCATCAGCACGGGAGTACCGCTGGACGTGGCCCTGGACGGTGATGGATTCATCGCCGTTCAGGACACGGATGGCTCGGAGGCCTATACCCGAAACGGTAGCCTGCGTGTCACCGAACAGGGCCTGCTGGTGACTTCCAGCGGTCAACCGGTTCTGGGTGAAGGGGGTCCGATCACCCTCTCCCCCTATGACAGCATCCTCATTGGTCGTGATGGAACCGTCACGATTCAGCCCCTGGGTCAGGATGGTGGCGAACTTGCAGTACTTGACCGAATCAAGCTCGTCAACCCGGAACGCGACGAGATCAAGCGCAACGAGCGCGGCTTGTTCACGACGCCGAACGAAGAAGAACCTGCTGATGCCGAAGTAAAACTGGCAACCGAGTCACTGGAGACCAGCAATGTGAACTCCATACAGGCTCTGGTGACGATGATCGAGCTGTCACGACAGTACGAGACGCAGGTAAAGATGATGAGCACGGCCAAGGAGAACGACGTCTCGGCCGCCCAACTACTGAAGATCAGCTGATAGTCATCGGCTGAAAACCGAACACGAGAAAGGATAAACAATGAACGGAGCACTCTGGACCGCCAAGACCGGCCTTGATGCGCAGCAGACGCGCATGCAGGTCATCTCGAACAACCTGGCCAATACCAATACCACGGGATTCAAGCGAGATCGTGCCGTCTTTCAGGATCTGCTGTATCAGACCGTCCGACAGCCAGGTGCACAGTCATCGCAGAATACACAGCTGCCATCGGGACTGAGTACCGGTACCGGTGTGCGGGTGGTCAGTACCGAAAAGCTGCATTCACAAGGCAATCTGTCGCAGACGGAAGACCCCCTGGATCTTGCCATCCAGGGCCGTGGCTTCTTTGAAGTGCTGACGCCGGATGGCACACTGGCCTATACCCGCGATGGCTCCTTTCAGATCGACTCCGAAGGTCAGATGGTGACCTCGATCGGTTATACCCTGCAACCGGGAATCAACATTCCGGAATACGCCACGGGCATCACGATTGGTCAGGATGGCACGGTAACCGCATCCCTGCCCGGCAATGCCGCTCCGCAACAACTGGGAGTCATCGGTCTGGCCGACTTCATCAATCCTGCAGGACTGGAAGCCAAGGGTGGAAACCTGTACCAGGAGACAGCTTCCAGCGGCGCCCCCCTCCAGGGTACGGCTGGAGTCGGTGGTCTGGGCAGCCTGATACAGGGTTCGGTGGAGACATCGAACGTCAACATCGTCGAGGAACTGGTCAGCATGATCGAAACACAGCGCGCCTATGAAATCAGCTCGAAGGCCATTTCCACCACGGACGGAATGCTGCAATACATCAACAACAACCTCTAGGGGCTGATCATGTACCTGCCCATGGATAACATCAGCAAGGCGCTGGCAATACTCACACTGACGAGCATGTCCGCCTGCTCCCTCACGCCAGGCGATGACATGGATTTCACGCCGGCAGATCCGCCGGTTGTCATTCACGAAGAAAAGGCCAGCGGGGCCATCTACCAGTCGGCAACGAACCGATTCTTCTTCGAAGACATTCGCGCCCGACGTGTCGGCGATGTGATCAATGTCATTCTGGATGAGCAGACCAACGCCAGCAAGACGGCTTCCACCAATGCCGCCAAGGGCAGCTCGGTAGGCCTGCCCAGCCCGATACTGTTTGGCGGTACCGTTACCGCCATGGGTCGTGACCTGCTGGCCAATGAGATAACGGCCAGTTCCGACTTCGCCGGCAGCGCTGACAGCAGTCAGAGCAATCAGCTGACCGGCAGTATTGCCGTCGTCGTCGACAAGGTGTTGTCCAATGGCAATCTGTGGATCCGAGGTCAGAAACGCCTCACTCTGAATCAGGGGAGCGAAGTGGTTCAGGTATCCGGGTTGATACGACCTGTGGATATCACCCCGGAAAACACCATTCAATCGAACCAGATTGCCGATGCCAACATCACCTACGGTGGCCGGGGTCTGCTGGCAGACAGTAACCGGGCCGGCTGGATGACTCGCCTGTTTACCAGTCCGATCTGGCCATTCTAGCCTCAATGAGGCTAGAGCGACAAGCGGTGCCCTTCCCGGCTGACCGGGAGACCAAAGGCCTGAACGCCTGAGACGACAAGGAAAACGAACGATGGATTCGCGACAACGATACAAGTACTGCGCCCGGCGCGCCCGTACCCGAAGCGGCCTGAGCCTTGCCTTGCTGGCACTGTTCCTGCCGCTGCTCTGCGCACCGGCTCATGCAGAACGCCTGAAGGATCTGGCCAGTGTGGCTGGCGTCCGGGATAACCCTCTACTGGGCTATGGTCTGGTGGTCGGGCTCGATGGCACGGGTGATACGACGTCGCCATTCACCGAACAAAGCCTGCGCAGCATGCTGGTTCAGTACGGTGTCACGGTCCCACCTTCAGTCAATATCTCCTCGAAGAACGTCGCCGCGGTATCGATACATGCCGTGCTGCCCCCCTTCGCCAAACCCGGGCAGAAGATCGACATTACCGCATCCTCCCTGGGAAATTCCAAATCACTGCGTGGTGGCACCCTGCTCATGTCGCCGCTGCGAGGAGCCAATGGAGAAGTCTATGCCATCGCCCAGGGAAATCTGGCCGTCGGTGGTCTGGGAGTCTCCGGCGCGGACGGCTCATCCATCGCCATCAATGTACCCAGTGTGGGCAGAATTCCCGGCGGTGCCACAGTGGAACGCGCTGTTCCGAACCCCTTCGCCGACTCCCGGCGGGTCGTCTTCAATCTGCATGACCCGGACTTCACGACCGCCCGTCGCGCTGTCGAAGCCATCAACGCCGCACTGGGCACACCCGAAGCCGAGGCCCTGGATGCAGTGTCCGTTGCTGTCAACGCCCCCATGGAAGTATCCAAACGCGTTGCCTTCATCGGCTACCTGGAAGAACTGACCATCGATCCGGGTGAAGGTGCAGGCAAGATCATCGTCAATTCGCGCACCGGTACCATCGTCATCGGTAGCCACGTCACCGTGGGCCCGGCAGCCGTTACGCATGGCAGCCTGACCGTCACGATCCGGGAAGACACCCAGATCTCGCAGCCCGAACCCTTCACGGACGGTGTCACTGCTGCGGTTCCGGACACGGAAATCGATGTGGTTGAAGAACAGTCCCGCATGTTCGAGCTCCCGCGAGGTACCACCTTGTCGGATATCGTACAGGCCATCAACAGTGTCGGCGCTGCCCCCGGCGATCTGGTCGCCATACTCGAGGCCCTGAAACAGGCAGGTGCGCTGCGGGCGCAACTGATCATCATCTGATGACTGATCTGAGCGCATTGATACAGGTTCAGCGCAGCTCTGCCGACATCGGCAGACTGCAGGCATCCGACTCTCGGGTGGCGGACGATGCCGAGCAGGCCAAGGCCCGCGACGCGGCGAACAAGTTCGAATCACTGCTGATTCACAGCATGCTGAAGAGCATGCGCAAGACGACCATGGCCGAGAACACCTCGAATCAGCAAGCCCTGTACGACGACATGCTGGACAAGAACCTTGCCGATTCCATGATCAAGGCCGGTGGTCTCGGCATTGCCGACCAACTGATGGGTCAGCTGGGCGGCAAGACCAGCAAGTCATCCACAGATGGCAGCGTTCATACCGGTAATCATGCCAACCTGACGCGGGATCGACTGAAATTGCGTGAACTGGCCCTGTCACTCAAGGAGTCACCGCCCGACTCTGGCAAGGAGACGCAGACTGCCGTTTCCACAACCCAGGCAATGAGCGCTCCGGAAAAGGGGCTGGCTCGCCTCAAGCTGTTATCCAGGCTATGGGGACAAGGGGATGATTCTCCGGCCGACAGCGGTTCCGGCAAGACGGAGTTTCTGCAATCACTGGCACCCCACGCCCAACGCAGCGCTCGCCGGCTGGGCACCTCACCCAGCGCCATACTGGCAATCGCCGCACTGGAAACCGGCTGGGGGCAATCCATGCTGAAGGACGCCTCCGGCCAGTCCTCCAACAACTACTTTGGCATCAAGGCTGGTGCAGATGACCAGAACTTCACCAGCAACACCACCACCGAATACTTCAATGGCAAGTCACAAAACGTGGAAGCCAGATTCAAGTCCTACAACACGACTGCCGATTCCGTTGAAGGATTCGCGGATTTCCTGTTGGAGAACCCCCGTTATTCGACCGCTCTGCAACACGCCGGCAACCCTGAGCGCTTTCTCAGGGAACTGCATGACGCCGGTTACGCCACAGATCCCCGTTACGCCGACAAGGCCATCTCGGTCATGCATCAGGTCGAACAACATAGATTACAGCCATGAATGACTTACTGAACACCGGAAAATCAGCCCTGTTCGCGTTTCAACGAGCACTGGCGACCACCTCTCACAACATTGCCAATGTCAACACCGAGGGCTATTCCCGCCAGAGAGTGGACATGGAGGCGGTGCCTGCCAACACCGGCCTGCAAAACCAACCGGGAGGCGGAGTTCAGATTGTCTCCATAGAGCGTCTGCAGGATCAGTTCGCGACCGCCCGTGTCAATTCCAGCACCAGCGCCTTCGAGGAACAGAACACCTATCATGCAATGGCCAGCCGTCTGGATAATCTGATGGCATCCGAAAGCGGCAGCGTCGCCCCGGCAATGAACGATTTCTTCAACGCGCTGCAGGACGCCAACGCCGACCCCTCTTCCGTGGCAACGCGCGAGGTCGTACTGGATCGTGCCGAGCAACTGGCGCAGCGATTCCAGAGTCTGCAAGGCCAGTTCGATGATACTCGTAGTGAAGTCAGTGAACGCATACAGGCGGCGACCGAATCAGTCAGCGACCTGGCACGATCGATCGCGGATGTGAACAAGCGAATCACCAGCATCTCCGATTCCAGAAATACCGAGGCTGCCAATGATCTGCTGGACCAACGGGATCAACTGGTCAAGGAATTGTCCGCCTATATCGACATCGACACGAATCTGCAGGAAAACGGCGCTCTCAACGTGTTCATGGGCAAAGGCATCAGTCTGGTCATCGACAACGTCGCTCAGGAAGTCAAGGCCGTACCTGATGATACCTACCCTGATCGCATGCAGATCCAGGTTGGCAGCGAGGGTAGCGAACAGAACGTTTCGGCACGCTTGCAGGGCGGAGAAATCGGTGGTCTGAGTGAGTTTGCCAATCAGACACTGCAGCCCGCGATGGCAGAACTGGGCCGACTCGCCCTGAGTATCAGTGACGCAGTCAATCAGCAGCACGCTCTGGGAATCGACATCAATGGAGAAGCCGGTGAGCCGATATTCGAACTGGCCGCACCACAGACATACGCCAGCAGCAGAAACACCGGATCCGGCGTACTCAGTGCTGAAATCAGTGACACCAGCGCTCTGGAAGCCTCCGACTACCTGCTTCGCTTCGATGGTGCGAACTTCACGGCAACCCGCAATTCCGACGGCAAGGCGGTCAGTGGGCCCATGCCACTGGAACTCGATGGCGTGTCCCTGAGTCTGAGCGGTTCACCTGACGTCGGCGACACCTTCGTGCTGTCCGCAACGGGCAGAGTGGCCGCGACGATGAACACGGTACTGAACAATGCCGAAGATATCGCCCTCTCCGGTCAGCTGAGCACGCGCAGTGACATCAGCAATCTCGGGGATTCGCGTATCAGCAGCGCCAGAGTTGTCGATACAGGCAACTCGTCCCTGACCGATTCGGTCGACATCGTATTTACCTCGAACAGCAGCTACGACATCATCGATTCGGGTTCCGGAGCGACACTCGCCAGCGCCACGGATTATTCCGAAGGCGATGCCATCGAGTTCAATGGCTGGCAAGTCTCCATCAGTGGTGACATCCAGGAGGGCGATTCCCATCGTGTGGAAGCCAATCTGTCGGGAATCGGCAACAACAGCAATGGCATGGCCCTGGCCGAACTGCAGAATTCGCTGAGTATCGGCGGCAACCAGACCTTCAATGAAGCCTATGGCTCGATGGTGTCCCGGATCGGCGCTCAGACGAATTCGGCAGAAACCCGCGCCACCGCACTGGAATCGCTCAGGGACAACGCCATTGAACGACAGCAGGCAACGCAATCGGTCAGCCTTGACGAGGAAGCCATCAACCTGACCCGCTTTCAGCAAGCGTACCAGGCTTCAGCACAGATCATATCGGCAGCCGACGATATGTTTCAGACCATACTGGGAGCAGTCCGATGATCAGTACACGAATGTCATCCAATATTCTGGCCTCGAGAATCGCCACCGATCTGGTCCAGAAACAGAATGAACTGGCGCGTGTCCAGGAACAGATCAGTACCGGAAGGAGGATCAATACCCCTTCGGATGATCCTGCGCAGTCGGCTCATATAGTCAAGATGCAGGAAGCGGAAAGCCAGCTGAGTCAGTACCAGCGCAATGCATCGATCGCCGAATCACAACTCTCACTGGAAGAGGCCGCTCTGACAGGCACTGCCAACACCCTGTTACGCATACGTGAACTGGCGTTGACTGCCAACAGTGGCGCGGTGGACGATACGACGCGGGCCGCTCACAATGCGGAAGTCAAATTGCGGCTGGATGAGCTCTACGACATGGCCAACGCGCAGGATACGCTCGGCAACTATCTGTTCAGCGGATCCAATACACAGACGCAACCCTTCACCCGCGATCCGGAGGTCAGGTACAACGGCAGCGACGACGCGCAACTGACGTCCATCGGTCTGGGCAGAAAGATTCAGACCGGGGATTCGGGAGCTGATGCCTTCATGCGCATTCGCAACGGCAACGGCACATTCCAGGTCGAGATGGATGCGGCCAACACCGGCACAGGCACCATTGCCCAGGGATCGGTACTGAATCGCAGTGAATATGAGAACAAGCCATTCGACATCACCTTCTCTACGCCCGGTACCTACGACATCATCGACACCTCCACCGGAACGACGTTGCAATCGGGTGCATACGAGTCTGGAGGTTCCATCGAATTCAACGGCATCACGACCAGCATCTCGGGCAATCCGCAAACAGGTGACGTATTCCATGTTGCACCCAGCAGCAATCAGGACATCTTCACCACTGTATCGAATTTCGTCGACATGCTCGACAGCTCACCGAGCTCGGAGGCAGAGCGAGCGCGCATGCAACAGGATATCGATGTTCTGATCGGCAACCTCGACCTGAGCCTGGACCATATCAATACCGTCCGTGCCCAGGTGGGTACTCGCCTGAACAATATCGACAGCAGCCGGGAAGAGAATGCCGATATCACACTGCAGATAGAACGAACACGTGCGGAAGTCGAAGATATCGACATCGCGGAGGCCATTACGTCCCTGCAGACGCAAATGACGTCGCTGCAGGTACTGCAACAGACCTATGGCAAGGTCGAAAGTCTGTCGCTGTTCAATTACATAGGCTGATGATCGCCCGGTAATACCGGCAAACAACGTTCAACAACTCACAGGTTTACAAAAGTCATTCGTTTTCTTCCTGATATTTGTGGTAGTTCCGTTTATTCGAGCCGCGTGCCTTCCGATAAATAACACATGTGTGCATGGTTCTGTTCGCAGATCCACTTCACGACAAGACGCCACATCCACCCATTCAAAGGACTTCAGGAATAGAGAGAAAATAGAAAACAATGGCACAAACAATAAATACAAACGTCATGTCACTGACTGCTCAGAGAAACCTCTCGCAGTCGCAGTCTTCATTGTCAACTTCGATGGAACGACTCAGTTCCGGCTTGCGTGTCAACAGCGCCAAGGATGATGCCGCCGGTCTGGCCATCGCCGAACGCATGAACACTCAGGTCCGTGGCATGAACGTCGCCATCCGCAACGCCAACGATGGTATCTCCCTGGCACAGACTGCGGAAGGTGGTTTGCAGGAAGTGAACAACATGCTGCAACGCATGCGTGAACTGGCGGTACAGTCCAAGAACGGTACCAACTCGACCAGCGATCGTGCAAACCTGGATGCCGAATTCTCCGCCCTGAACGAGGAAATAGGACGAATCGCAGAGACCACCGTCTACAACGGACAATCGGTCATCAACAGCGCAGGTGGCAGCGTCGGCTTTCAGGTAGGTGCCAATAACGGTGCAGCCAACACCCTGACCATCGCACTCACCGAAATCACGTCAATTGCAGGTGCAACCGTCTCGACCGTAACCGGCGCTTCCGGTGCGATCTCCGCGATCGACAGCATGATTGACGATGTCACCGCGTCCCGCGCCGATTTCGGTGCCATGCAAAGCCGCTTTGAAAGCGCCATCAACAATCTGCAGGTGGGCATGGAGAATCAGGCTGCGGCCCGTGGACGCATCGTGGATGCCGATTTCGCCGTTGAAACAGCCAATATGACACGCGCGCAGATTCTGCAGCAGGCAGGCAATGCCATGGTCTCACAGGCCAACTCCGCTCCACAGAGTGTATTGCAGCTGCTCGGATAGACAGCTGTATTCATTACGCAGCCACTGCTGCAGCACCCGAACCTCGGGAGTTCTCTCCCGAGGTTCCGATCACTTCGACTCGCAATGCCGCACGGCGACACCCGATCCGAAGAGCTGCCCCTCGTGATTTCCTCTCCGAGACGAGTCATCCTTCTTCCGATCATCACACGGTAAGCCCGAATCCGCTTGCCCTGCCCTCCTGGTCTTCCTGGTCTTCACGACCCTCCTGCCCTCCTCGTCCACGCAAGGCGACATTGCCGATGAACTCGCCCGCCACCGATAGAGATGTGGCCGGGGACATCCCCAGGACGGCTCGAGTTCAGCACCGGCACGCCATGTAGTGCTTCCCGTTCAGCGACAGAGTCGTGGTTTCAGGGCAGTCATCCGACCGACAAGTTCGGGAAATGGGGGGTCGTTCCGCGATTATCTCGATTTTCTCGCCACACCCCTTCAGTTGACGCACAGAGCGCCCGATAACGGTTTCATGTGCGCATGGTTCGAATCACGAATCACTTCAGGAGAAGACGCCACATCTCATAAAAACAGGGACCCACGACACTCCAGGAAACTGATAATACAATGGCACAAACAATCAACACGAACGTCATGTCACTGACTGCTCAGAGAAACCTCTCTCAGTCACAGTCTTCTCTGTCCACGTCCATGGAACGTCTGAGCTCCGGACTGCGTGTGAACAGCGCCAAGGACGATGCCGCCGGTCTGGCCATCGCCGAACGCATGAACACCCAGGTTCGCGGCATGAACGTCGCCATCCGAAATGCCAACGACGGTATCTCTCTGGCGCAGACTGCTGAAGGCGGTTTGCAGGAAGTGAACAACATGCTGCAACGCATGCGTGAACTGGCCGTGCAATCCAAGAACGGAACCAACTCCGATAGTGACCGTGCAAACCTGGATGCTGAATTTGCAGCACTGAACGAGGAAATCGGACGAATTGCCGAAACCACTGTCTACAATGGTCAGTCGGTTCTCAACGAATCTTCAGCCAGTGTCGTGTTCCAGATCGGAGCAAACAACGATTCCTCCAACACCCTGGCGATCAAGCTGACGGAGATCACGGCCATCTCCAGCGCAACGATCAGTTCTGTCGGTGGTGCTTCTTCCGCCATAGACAGCATCGATGCCATGATTGATGATGTCACCGCCTCACGTGCCGACTTCGGTGCCATGCAAAGTCGTTTCGAAAGTGCCATCAACAACCTGCAGGTTGGCATGGAAAATCAGGCTGCTGCCCGTGGCCGTATCATCGATGCCGATTTCGCGGTTGAGACTGCCAACATGACGCGTGCGCAGATTCTGCAACAAGCCGGTAATGCGATGGTATCGCAGGCCAACTCGGCTCCACAGAGTGTACTGCAACTGCTCGGGTAATCCCCGTCACGCAGGATAAGCAAGTAAGCAAGTAAGCAAGTAAGTAAGTAAGTAAGTAAGTAAGTAAGTAAGTAAGTAAGTACAGCTAGTAGCAGCCTCGGGAGAGTCTTCTCCCGAGGCATCGCCCAGCCCACCATGCCAGCCCATGGTCGAACGATGCGCTGCCAGACCTACCGGGCCGCCATGCATCTTGTCATGGCTCATGTACCCTCGGTTCCAGCTATCGCTGTGAGGTCCGGAAACCGCCCCTTCCCGATCAATCAAAGCCCGCTACCCTGCCCCGCCGGACCAGACTGACGTCTTTCCGGTACACGCCTTTCTGCCTGGATGCGCTGAACAATCCATGTCCATCATCCCCGCAGGCTCAGCCTGATCCTGTCGAACACGACAGCGTTTCCACACAATGACTTGGTGTGATGACTGAAAGCGAAGGATCTAACGGTGCCAGTTGCAAATTCTTGATGCAGTTCCCTACAGTTGCAGTGCCGCGCATCCGATATCAGTTCCATGTGCGCATGGTTCGTCTATCGGACTACTTCAGGAGAAGACGCCACATCTCATAAAAACAGGGATATTCGTCACTTCAGGAAACTGTTAATACAATGGCACAAACAATCAACACGAACGTCATGTCACTGACGGCTCAGAGAAATCTCTCCAAGTCACAGTCTTCTTTGTCCACGTCCATGGAACGTCTGAGTTCCGGCCTGCGTGTCAACAGCGCCAAGGATGATGCCGCCGGTCTGGCCATCGCCGAACGCATGAACACACAGGTTCGCGGCATGAACGTCGCCATCCGCAACGCCAACGATGGTATCTCTCTGGCACAGACTGCTGAAGGTGGTTTGCAGGAAGTGAACAACATGCTGCAACGCATGCGTGAACTGGCGGTACAGTCCAAGAACGGTACCAACTCGACCAGCGATCGTGCAAACCTGGATGCCGAATTCTCCGCCCTGAACGAGGAAATAGGACGAATCGCAGAGACCACCGTCTACAACGGTCAGGCCGTACTGGACGCGTCTGCTGCCTCAGGTGTAGAGGTTGTCTTCCAGATCGGTGCGAACAACGGTAGTTCCAACACTCTGGCCATCGAGCTGAAGCAGATCGCTACCATTTCAGGTGTTGACATTCTGGATGTATCCGGGGCTGCCAGTGCGATTGACAGCATCGATGCAATGATCGATACGGTGACAGCATCACGCGCGGATTTCGGTGCCATGCAAAGCCGTTTCGAAAGCGCCATCAATAATCTTCAGGTTGGCATGGAAAACCAGGCAGCAGCACGTGGTCGTATCATCGATGCTGACTTCGCGGTTGAAACAGCCAACATGACACGCGCGCAGATCCTGCAACAGGCAGGTAATGCGATGGTATCGCAGGCCAACTCTGCACCACAGAGTGTTCTGCAACTTCTCGGGTAATGGACTTGCCCGTACAAGCAAGTAGAAAGTAGCAAGATCAGCCTCGGGAGTATGCTCCCGAGGTACTCACACCACTCGCCAGGAGAGGGGTAAACAGCCATGATTACAGCAGCCGGGGTAGGCTCAGGAATAGATGTCGAAAGCATCTTGTCGCAGCTCAACGAATTGGAGAGAGCGCCAGTCAATACGCTCAACGAAAAGCGCGCAGCGCTGGACGTCGAGCTGAGTGCGTACGGGAAGGTCAAGAGCGCTCTGAGTTCGTTCAACGATTCCGTTACGACGCTGGGTAGCGACCAGAAGTTCGGTGCTTTCGTGGCGAGCAGCAGCGACGAGGAGGTCTTTACCGCCGTCGCCAACGGTGGAGAGACAGCACAACATCTCGATATCGAAGTGCTGTCTCTGGCAAGCAATCATCGCCTGGCCAGCGCCGCCTACGCGTCGGCAGACTCGGCAGTGGAAAATGGCACCATGCAGTTCTCCGCGGGCGACAACCAGTTCGATATCGTCATCGACGACAGCAACAACACATTGACCGGCCTTCGTGATGCCATCAACGATCTTGAAGACAATACATCGGTCTCTGCCAGTATCATCAAGGTCGATGGCGGTAGTCGCCTGATTCTGACCGCCAAGGAAGCGGGTACTGCCGGCATCATCGATGTCACTCGAGCAGGCACCTTTCCGCTGGGCGACTCGGATGCGGGATTTACCGAAGCGACCGAGGCTACCGATGCGAGTCTGATCGTTCATGGCTTCACGGTGACCAGTTCGTCGAACACCATCAGCGATGCCATCGAAGGTATCACCTTGAACCTGACGGGTGTCGGCAAGGCCACTGTCAGTTCGGAGCGTGATACCACCTCACTTCGTGAGTCCGTGGATGCCTTCGTCACCAGCTACAACGCCATGGCAGCCACCTTGACCAACCTCTCGACTTCCGACCTGCAAGGTGATCAGCTGCCACGTGGCATCGACAGTCGCATGCGCGCAGCCTTTCAAGGCGCTATCGACCTTGGAAACGGAGACAGTACCTCTGCCCTGGATCTGGGCTTCACTTTCGACCGATACGGTACGCTCAGTATTGACGACACCGTGTTCAAGGAAGCGCTCGATGCAGGCGTCAACCGTTATGTGAGCGCTTTTGCCGACGATGACAACGGTCTTGCTTCCAGGTTCAACGACCTGGTGGAAGAGTATACCGAGTCTGGTGGTGTCATCGCCATTCGGGAAGATGGCGTGGATACACGCAAGAGTACGATTGATGATCAGATCGACAGACTCGAGTATCGCCTGGAGAAAATCAGCGCCAGAACTCGAGCGCAGTTCACTGCCATGGACCTGGCCGTTACGAACCTGAACAACACCAGCGGATATCTGGCCAGCCAGCTGACCACCTACACCTATTAAACATGACACTACAAGCATATCAGTCCGTACGTCGCTCAACGCTGGTAGAGGGGGCCTCCCCTCACCAGCTGATAGCCATGCTCTACGACGGTGCTCTGAGTAATATCACCATTGCCAGAAAGCATCTGGCGCAGAACAGGGGCTATCAGATGCATGTGCATATCGACAAGGCCATAGCCATCGTTCAGGAGCTGCAGGCCAGCCTCAAGGACTACGAAACCAATGAGCTGGCAGGCAATCTGTTCGAGCTCTACAGCTTCATTACCTCGACGCTGATCTCGGCGAACCAGAACAAGGAGGATGATTCACTGCGAACATGTCTGGAACTGATTGAAATTCTCAAGGATGCATGGCAAGCGATCTCTCCGGAACAAGTAGCTGCATGACATCTCGCCTGTCTCTCGCCCAACTGGAGAAACTCAAGAGCATCATGCAAATGATGCTGCTTGAGGCGAGAAACTCCAACTGGCCAGAATTGTCTCGACTGGACGGTGAACGGCGAGTCGTACTCAATTACCCCGAAAACGCCCATGAGCAGCATACGGCTGCTCTGGCCAAACCTGCCATTTCCTCCGGGCAGCGACCCTTCGCTCTGACACCAGACGCGAAGGCGTCCTCACTGCCTGATACCGCAAGCTCGGCCCGCCCTGCCGGCACTCCTGAAAATCACGTACCTGCCGATGACAGGTATCGTGTACTGAGCCAGGAAGTCATGGACCTGGATTCTGCCATCAGGAAGGCCATTGAAGCAGCCAAGGAAGCCTTCCTGACAGAATCTCGCGGAATGCGTGCACAAGTCAATGCCAAAAAAGGATACGAAAAGACCAGTAACATGAAGCCCCGCAGCTACAGCTGACGCAGCTTGCAACCAGAATAACAAGAATAATAAATGCCACCAAGGCATAACGGAACTGCATCATCATGAATACAGCCTCTTCCCGAACAGCCGCCACCACGCCTTCCCCGAGCCTGTTACCCGACTTTCTTGCAGGAATGCAACCCGCCTTCTTCAACCAGCGAACCGGTGAGGCTCATCTCTCTCAGACCGAAGACGGCTTTCCCGCTCTCGAGTACGGTTTTTCCGGACTGCCGGACGACTGGGTGGTTGAACGAGATCCGGACGGCAAGGCGACAGCCCTGCATCCCGACGTCATTGCCGGGTACTGGCGTGATGCACGATTCGTGGCATTGTCACAGATCGGTCAGATGCCGCTGGACGCCTGACGCATCCTTTCAGGGCCTCATTCGGAAGCCCTTTCTAGCGGTCTTGGCCCGGCGCCCCTGAAAGGCGCCGCTCAGCCAGGTCATCCCCCGCAGCTCGTCATTTCATTCCGGGCGGCGTGAGTCGTTTTCGTTGCGTCTGGCCTGCAATTGCACCAATTGCAGCTTCGTCATGTGACGTATGATCGCCTCGACATCATCAGGATGTATCTGGGTAAACCGCGTGGATATCTGCAAGGCAGCACCCGCCTCTTCCGGCGACTCCTCGTGTGCAGGCTCCACCCGCAGAATCTCCGCGACAGCCACTACTTCGGTTCCGCTTGTCGACAACAACATGCCCAGTTCCAGCAATTGCCCTTGTACCAGGTCAGGCAAATCCGTGGTAAAACGCAGCCCGGACGCAGACATGTTGACCTGTGTCTCCTGCTGCATATCACCCAGCTCCATATCGTCATCGTCTGACAGACGGGCGGCCAGCTGAGCGATCTGGGACTCCAGATGCTCAAGGTAGTCAGCGATTTCCGAATCACGCTTGCGTATGCTCTGCAGCGTCGATAATCGATTTTCCTTCTGATTGCGCAGATGTGATTGCAGACAGGTTCGAATCCGGTAGGAATCGAAGTCGGCAACAATTCCCTCTGGGTCTTCCTTGTCGACAGTCTTGACCTGCAGCTTGAGCAGGTCATCCATGCGGAAGCCTTCCCTGCGGTTTTCATCTCCAGCCATCAGTATTCCTCCTCAGGCACACTGATATTGATTTCGATACGGCGATTTCTGGCTCGATTTTCCGGAGTATCGTTGTCGGCGACGGGCTGCGTATCGGCAAACGCACGTATCTCTATCCGATCCGGATCAATGGTACGCACCTCGGACAGATAATGCACGACAGTAGCGGCCCTGGCTGCCGATAGCACCCAGTTTGACGGATACAGCGTGGTGGAAATGGGAACATTGTCCGTATGTCCGGACACGATGATTCTGCTGTCAGCCTCCTCTCCCTCGAGCAGAGTCTCCAGTTTGTCCAGAACCGGCAGGAAACCCGATTGCATCTCTGCGCTCCCCGAAGGGAAGGCATCCGATTCACGAATTCGCAACATGACGCTGTCAGAGAGTAACACGAGCTCTACCACCTCCTCATCGATTTCTTCCTTCATTCCCTCTTCGATCTTCGCCAGCAGCTCATCCAGTTCAGGAGACACACTTGCATTGACCCGCAGCTCATCGCGAGAATCATCCTGAGTCTGCTGCTTCATGACCGGTATGGCCGATGGCGACGGCGTGCCAGGAGAGAACTCCTGTTTGATGACCGAGGTGCCTCGCGGTATCGTGTCAGCCTCGACTTCGCGCTGAACCCCGAAGGCAAATTTCATCGAACCTGCCACCTGCTTGTATTTCTGGATATCCATTTCGGAAAATGAGAGCAGCAGCACGAAGAAGCACATCAACAGGGACATCAGATCGGCAAACGTTGCCATCCATGCCGGTGCCCCCGATTCACACTCCTCGCATTCGTTATCGTCATCCATTGTCTATGAACCCTGTCTCGCCAGCATCACTTCGCGGCGGCCGCTGCTTCACGCTTGCTCTCCGGCAGATAGGCGGTGAGAAGCTGTTGCAGAACCCGAGGGTTGATGCCTTCCTGGATGCCTGACACCGACTCCAGAACCAGCAGTTTGTTGAGACGTTCCTCCGAGCTGATAGCCTTCAGTTTGGCCGCGATGGGCAAGGCAACGGCATTGGCGATAATGGCGCCGTACAAGGTGGTCAGCAGTGCGACCGCCATGGCAGGACCGATGGCCTTGGGGTCATCCATGTTGGACAGCATCTGCACCAGACCGATCAGGGTTCCGATCATGCCCATGGCGGGCGCCGCCTCGGCGATGGATTTGAACATCATGACTCCGATGTTCTGACGCTGCAGTTCCAGATTGATGTCCTTGGACAACATCTTCTGCACGACATCGATCGAGTGTCCGTCTATACACAGTTTCACACCACTGTCGAGAAAGGGGTCCTGTATGTCATGTCCCTCCAATGCCAGTATGCCCTCCTTGCGCGCGACATCAGCCAGAGTAATGGCCTCTTCGATGAGCGCTTCTGGAGCGATCGACTTGTGCATGAATGCGCGCAAGGTCACCTTGAAGGATCCCAGGAACTGGGACAGGGAAATCTGGCACAGCGTGACCATGAAGGTGCCGCCGATAACCACCACGAGACTGGGTACGTTGACGAATGTGCTGACACTTCCACCCAGAAAGATCGCGGACACAATGACTGCGAGACCACCGAACAGGCCGAGTAGCGTTGCGATATCCATGGATTAGATGTCTCCGGACCAGGTATGTGATGACGAATCTTCCATCTCGACACCAACTGGTGGCGCTGTCTGCGGCCTCCCGTGAAGAGCGTGAATCAGGGCGGCCTCGTCAGAGGACAGGCCGTGCCTCTGAACCAGCATGATCACATCACAGCCGGCTCGTGCATCCTTGATGGCATTCTCATGGCGGTCGTCCGCATTCTGATAGATCTCGCGTTGCAGCACATCGGTCGCCAGCTGATCCATGCGCTTGCGCATGTCATCATGCAGATCCGCCAGCGAATGGATGCCGACCTCGATGCGATCCAGCTGTTCACGTTGCGCCTTTGCCTGAACCTGCACCCTGGTCAACCTGGTATGGAGCACCACGCACATGATCAGAACCAGAGCGGTCAGGCCTGTACTCACTAGAAACAATACGTTCATGCGCAGTTCTGTACTGATCCCTCAGCAGCCCCCATTGACCCCGGGAAAACCTGATTCGAAGGTTGAATCAGGCGATGCAGCCATTGATCGTCGGCTGACTGCTCGATACGCTTACGCATCGCAACCGCCGTTGCGATCAACACAGAGGCATCTGCCCTTTCCAGTGGTCGTTGCACACTGGCATCGTCCGACCAGTAGGCCACCGGACTCTCGTGGCGGATGATGGCATTGAGCAATTCACCGAAGCGTGCACTCGTATCCAGATTCGTCAGTACCAGGTTCATTCGCCACTGACCACCGCAATGGGCCTTGATCAGTGCCTCGGCGGTAGATGCCTGAATCGTGGCCGGCAAGGCAAACAGATGCCTGACCGAATCCACACTGGACGGTCTCAGCAGAGATTGAGGCAGTGGCACGGCCCTGGGGTCCTGTGGCAATGTATGATCGACAAGAACCAGCTTCTTGTGCTGGAAAGCGGTTGCCAGACTGGTCAGTTCCGCCATGTCGTGGGCGTGTACGGTGGGAACCCCCAACAACCTGCCGTAGGCCTGAAGTTCCTCGAAGGCGCCGATGCGCCGAGTGTCCGCACAGATGATGACAATGGACTGGTTATCGTTCTGTCTGACATGTTCGGTCGCGAGCTTCATCAGCGCCGTGGTCTTGCCCGCGCCGGGAGGTCCGTACATGATCGTCACACCCGGCACGTCGAAGGTCTTGTCTCTTGCTATGTTCAGCGATGACTTGAGCGTTGCCAGAGATTGCCGGATCGCGGTATCGGCAGACATCTCCGCAGCACAGCGTTCCACCAGACGAACGGCCAGTTCGGCTCCGATCCCCAGGGACAGAAGCTGTTGCAGATGCAGGCTGCGATTGGGCGCATTGACGCCCCACAGATTGACTTCCAGCCCACGGAAATGCTGCTCCAGTACCTGAGACTGTGTTGTCAGCGCCGCTGCCACGGATTCCAGAGTCGGCGCAATTCTCGTGCTGGGCGCTTCCCTGACGACCGGCTTGCCACCATGGACATGGCTGTTGGCACTGTCATGATGGCTGTCTCGTGAATGCTGGACGTCGCCGCGCCGCTCGGACAACAGTGGCGAACTGCCATTGGAGTTGGAACCGGCAGTCGTGCTCCGCCCCGAGATCGAGACCTTGTCGTCCTCGATATCCGACGTATCACCATAGTCCTTGATGTCCGAATATCTGATCGCCTGTTCCGCCTTTTGGCCACTGTCGTGCCGAGGCACGGCGTCGGCATCGATTCGTACAGGGCTGGACGGTGTGAAGGCGGCCAGGGAACCATCCGCGTGCATCTGCGGCGATTCGGCAGGTCGCGCTGCCAGAGCAGCGGGAACTTCAGCGGTCGTGGATTCAGCCATCGCGGACACATCATCCATCTGTGCCGTCGCTATGATCTCGACCTGATCCCCAACCCTGCGATTCGCCAGAATAATGGCATCATCGCCCAATGCCATTCGCACTGCTCCCAGGGCTTCAGGGGTCGTATCAGCAGTAAATCGTCTCAATTGCATGTCAGGATTCGCATGTGGTTGGCGGCAGAGTTTTCAGCGACAGATGGATCAGACGACAGCTTCGCCGCCGATATTCGCAATCACCTTCAACCGTTTGTTTTCAGCAATTTCGTTGTAAGCCAGTACTTTCAGCAAAGGGATGGTGTGTCGCACCATTCCGGCCAACCATGGCCGCAGCTTCGGACTGACCAGCAGCACCGCTGGCTCGTCATTGACTTCCTGTCGATGAACACTGTCAGCCAGTGACTGATAGAGACGCTCGGCCAGTCCGGGCTCGATACCCAGGCCGCCGCTGTTCTCCGATTCCACAGAGCTGAGACACAATTTCTCCAGCTCGGCATCCAGCGTGATCACTGGCAGAGTTTCCTCGAACGACGTCAACTGTCCGGTAATCTGTCGACGCAGTGCCACTCGCACGGCCGCCGTCAGATCCTCGGAATCGGTTGTATGTGTGCCCTTCTCGGCCAGCGTTTCGGCAATCGTCCGCATGTCCTTGACCGGTATTCCTTCGTCTAGCAGATTCTGTAGCACCTTGACCACCGTCGGTAGAGGCAACATCTTTGGAACCAGATCCTCAACCAGTCGTGGAGCGCTCTTGCTGAGCGTATCCAGTAAAGACTGAGCTTCCTGGTGACCGAGCAGACTGCCGGCGTGTTGCATGAGTAACTTGCTCATGTGTGTCGCTATAACCGTGCCCGGATCCACTACCGTGTAACCCAAGGCCTGTGCACTGTCTCGCTGATCAATACGAATCCACACTGCATCCATCCCGTAGGCAGGATCCTTGGTAGCGATCCCCTGCAACATGCTGCTTTCGATACCACTACCGATCGCCAATTCCTTGTCGGGGTGCAGATCGGCTTCCCCTTCGGTGACACCCAGAATGGAAATGCGGTAGCGGGTTGCCGGCAGATCCAGGTTGTCCTTGATATGCACGGCATGAATCAGGAAGCCGAGTTCTTCCGTGAGTTTGCGTCGTACCGCCTTGATCCTGTCAGGCAACTTACCGCCCTGACGGGCATCCACGAGAGGGATGAGTCCGAAGCCGACTTCCAGCCCCAGGATATCGGTCGTCTGGACATCCTCCCAACTGAGTTCCGCCGGTTTTTCGGGTCTGATTTCTTCCTTTTCGGGCTCGGGTTTTTCCGCGTAGGAGTTGCGTGTATACCAGGCGTAGGCTCCCAGACCGGCACCGAGCGTCAGAAAAACCAGATTGGGCATTCCCGGGACCACGCCCAGCAAGCCGATCAGAATGGCCGTTATGATCAAGGCCCGCTGATCCTTGAACAGTTGCATGGTGATCTGCTCACCCATGTCTTCTGCCGCCGAGACGCGAGTCACGATGACGGCCGTCCCCATGGACAGCAGCAGTGACGGAACCTGTGCCACCAGACCATCACCGATGGTCAACAAGGTGTAGTTGTGTGCCGCTTCCGAAAAGCTCAGCCCGTGCTGACCGACACCCACCGCCAGGCCTCCCAGTATGTTGATGAACAGCACCAGCAAACCGGCAATGGCGTCACCCTTGACGAACTTGCTGGCACCGTCCATGGAACCGTAGAAGTCGGCCTCTCGAGCAATATCCGAACGACGTTGTCGGGCCTCTTCCTGATCAACCAGGCCTGCATTGAGATCCGCATCGATGGCCATCTGCTTCCCCGGCATGGCATCCAGTACGAAGCGTGCACTCACCTCGGATACACGCCCTGCCCCCTTGGTTACCACCACGAAGTTGATGATGACCAGTATGGCGAAGACCACGAAGCCGACGGCATAGTTGCCACCGATGACGAAATTGCCGAACGACTCGATGACCTGGCCGGCCGAGGCGGTGCCGGTATGCCCTTCGATGAGCACGACCCGGGTTGAGGCGATATTCAGCGACAGTCGCAGCATCGTTGCTACCAGCAGAACCGTCGGAAAGGAGGAAAACTCCAGCGGACGACTGGTATAGACAGTGACCAGCAACACGATCAGAGACAAGGCGATATTGAAGGTGAACAGCAGATCCAGCCCCATGGCCGGTATCGGCAACACCATCATGACCAGCATCAGCAACACCAGGAATGGTGCCCCGAGCCCGGTCAGCTGCAATTCCCTGAAGAAGGTTCTCGTCGATTGCATGCTCATGAATTACTCCTCACCCGTCACCCATCGGCCTGCACCGACAAGCCGCCGTTGTCGCCAACATGCTGCGGTGCGACGCCCGCCGGTCTGGGAAACACCAGGCAATTGCGCTGATGCGTCAACCTCTGGCTCGACATGGATGTTCTTCATGGGTGGTCCGGCCTACTGATCCTTTTTGTCCTGCATCGACGGTGGCACCTCCAGATCGGTCGGTGGCACCAGTCGGCGCTGGTCTGCGAAATTCAGCTTCTTGACTTGCAGCACATAGGCCAATACCTGAGCTACGGCAAGATAAAGTTCGGACGGTATGGTTTCACCAACTTCACTGTGCCGATACAGTGCCCTTGCCAGCGGTGGTGCACGGAAGATGGAGACATTGGCTTCCTTGCCGATCTCCCTGATTTTCAAGGCCATATGGTCCACCCCCTTGGCAACGACCACGGGCGCCACGGCATCTTCGCTGTATTTCAGTGCTACCGAGAAGTGTGTGGGGTTGACGATGATGACATCGGCGTCCGGCACATCAGTGAGCATGCGCTTGTTGGCCATGTGCTGTTGCATCTGCCGCACCTTGGCCTTGACCTCCGGATTACCATTCTGCTCCTTGCTCTCGTCACGCACCTCCTGTTTGGTCATGCGCAGTTTACGGGCATGACTCCAGCGCTGATACGGAACGTCCACCATGGCCACCAGGCTGAGCGAGAGCACCAGTATCATCAGAATCGTGAAGATGAGAACGAACATCCTGTCGACGGCTTCCTCCAGCGGCAGCACTCCCAGGCTGCGAAACTCATCGATATGCCCTTCCAGCAGAATGACAGCCACCCAGCCAAGCAGAATGACCTTCATCAGGGACTTGAGCAACTCCATCAGCCCCTGCAAGCCGACCATGCGCTTCAGTCCCTTCAATGGATTGAGCTTGCCGGGGTCCACCTTCAACGACGAGACGCTGAATACCCATCCGCCCATGCACAAGGGTCCGATGAAAACGGCCAGGAACATGAGCAGCAGAAACGGACCCGCTATCCACAATGCCTCGATGAAGGGGGTCAACAGACCGTTGAGTACGGCATGGTCGGAGAAGAGTCTCTCACGATCGATCTGCCACTGATGGCTGGCCAGATCCCGGTAGGCATTGACCCCGCCACTGCCCAGTACGGCGAAGCCGATCAGCGACGCCAGCAGCATCAGTACCGTATTGAGCTCCTTCGAGCGCGGTACATCGCCTTTCTTGCGTGCATCCGCAAGGCGTTTCGGACTCGCGTCCTCTGTGCGATCCTGTCCGCTATCAGGTGCTCCTGCCAAGGTATCAGCCCCTCAGAAAAGCGACAATGGTCGTCTGCACCAGGGTCAGCAGCGATTCGAACGACACCTGGAAGGACGGTAGAGTGAACAGGATCGAGAGAAACCCGACAGTCATGGTTATCGGAAAACCCACGGAAAACAGATTCAGCTGTGGTGCGGCTCTGGTGATGACACCCATGATGATATTGACCGTCAGCATGGCTGCCAGAGCCGGCAACGCGATGCTCAGCGCACCCTTGAAGACTATTCCTCCCCAGGTGAGCAAGGTCCATATCGCATCTTCACCCAGGGGCTGACCAACGGGCAGATACGTGAAACTGGCAGTGAGCAGCAACAGAATGGCATGATGCCCGTTGAAGGCCAGAAACAACAGGGTTGCCAGGATCAGATAGAACTGACTAACCGTGGGCACCTGGCTACCGTTCTGCGGATCATTGAGCATCGCAAAACCCAGTCCCATGGTTACGGCGATACTCTCACCTGCCATGGTCACCGCATTGAACACGATCAGCACCATCAATCCCATGGCCACACCGATGATCAACTGCTGTACGGATACCAGTACGCTGTCCGCGGACAAGGGGTCCAGCTGTGGCATGGAATCCAGCGATGGCACGATGAGCAGGGTGATCATGAATGCAAGCCCGACCCGCACCTTGACCGGTACTTCCCCACCACCCAGCACCGGCATGATCGACAGCAATCCCGCAACGCGGAACAGTGGCCACATGAAGAGACCCACGTAGCCGTTGATCTGCTCTGCGGTAATCGTCAGGGCTGACATCAGCCACCTATGATTCTGGGAACGGTTTCAACGATCAGCTGGGAAGTGAAGTCCAGGATTGTCTGCAACAACCAGGGGCCGGTGGCTATCAGCACAATCACCATCGACAGCAGTTTCGGAATGAAGCTCAAGGTCTGCTCGTTGATCTGTGTTGCCGCCTGAAACAGACCAACCACCAGACCAGTCAACAGCGCTGCCAGCAGCAGCGGTGCGCTGAGCATGACCGTGGTCGTCAGCGCATCACGCCCCAGATCGATAACCGTATCCGGTGTCATCTCATGGCCTCCTGATAGCTGTTCGACACATCAGATGAAAAAGCTGCCGGCCAGTGTACCCAGCACCAGATTCCAGCCATCCACGAGCACGAACAGCATGAGCTTGAATGGCAGGGAAATGATCAGCGGCGACAGCATCATCATCCCCATGGACATCAGAACACTGGCGACCACCAGATCGATGATCAGAAAGGGAATGAAGAACAGAAAACCGATCTGGAAAGCGGTCTTGAGTTCACTGGTAACGAAGGCAGGCAACAGCACCCAGTAGGAAATATCCTCGACGCCCTGCGGTGGCGCCGAATCGGAAATCTCCAGAAACAGTTCGAGATCGTTGTCACGTGTCTGCTGCAGCATGAACTTGCGGAACGGTACGGCAGCCGCCATGATGGCGGTTTCAGCGCTGATCTGCTCGGCCATGAACGGCTTGACCGCGTTCTCGTGAATTTCCGTGAACACCGGGCGCATGACGAACAGAGTCAGAAAGAGTGCCAGACCGATCATCACCTGATTCGACGGCGTGGTCGGGGTGCCCATGGCTGTGCGCAATATGCCCAGTACGATGGTGATACGCGTGAACGACGTCATCAGCAGCAGGATTGCCGGCAGCAAGGTGAGCATGGTCATCAGAGCCAGCGCTTGCAGACTCAGACTCCAGGTTTCGCCTCCGCCTTCGGTACCATCGACAATGATGGCGGGGATGCCCGCCTGGGCATGACCGATATCCGGCATCAACGCCAGGGCTAGCAACAGCAGTGCCGGGCACCATGGATTGCCGGCTGCCACGACTCGGCTCAGTGGACATCCTGCCCTGCCCGTTCCGGCGGTATGGAGGGTTCGCATCAGTCGGCAACCTGACGCTTGAGTGCGGCACTGAGTTTCTGACGAAAGTCACCCAGCTCTTCCTGAGCGGACGCGGCCAGTGGTCTGGACAGCACATGCAGTGTGTTGACCTGACTGGCAGTGACACCCAGGACCAGTTGCTCTTCGCCAGCCTGCACCACAACGACCCGTTCGCGTTGGCCCAGGGACAGTGTTCCGACAATCTTCAACCCACTGTGCAGCGCACCTCGCGTACCCTGCAGTTGCCGCATGACTCGGGCGAAGATCCAGAAAACCAGCAATACCAGCAACAGCGCAATGGCGAGCTTGCCAAGTGTGGCAAGTGGTGAAATCACCGGACGGCTCGATTCTGCAGCAATAGCCGTTTTGCCGAGGCAGACACCACACAACAGCAGAATACTTGCCGTGGGCAGTCGAAACATGAATTTCTCCTTCAGATTTGACCTGTCGCTCTTGCAGGCAGGTTTGCTACTGTCTTGCTCTGGATCCCTTGCCGATCTGCTTTGGTACCGTGAACGGTATCAGCCGAATTTCTTCAACCGTTCCTGCGGGCTGATGACATCCGTGAGACGGATACCGAAGCGATCGCCGACGACCACTGCTTCACCATGAGCAACCAACGTGCCGTTTACCAATACATCCATCGGTTCGTCCGCCATGCGCTGCAATTCGATGACAGAGTCCCGACTGAGCTTCAGCAGCTCACTGATGGAGATACGGGTCTGGCCGATTTCCATTGACAGAGTGACCGGTATATCCAGAATCATCGAGATATCGGCAGTTGGCCGATTGTCCGGGTCACCGGTCAGATCACTGGACATGTTCGGCGTCTCTACCGATTGCACCTGATCGAACCCCTGCTCACCGGCCGCTTCAGCGTTCGCGGCCGGATCCACCGATGTCGTGTTCTCCGACTCTGCCGCACTACCGGTATCATCGTCATGCATGTTCTCAGCTGTATTATCTTCAGGCATGATTCATTGACCACCAGGTAGATGCCAGCGAGACAGGCTGGCGGAAACACGTCCATTGCTATTGCCGATACGGGCATCGAACAATGGCATTTGCTGAGTCTTGAAGGAGACATTGCGTACGTCCCTGAGCGGAATGAAATCCCCCGCCTGGAGCTCCAGCAGTTTTCCCAGCGTGATCTTCGTTTCGGACAGCACGCCACGAATGTCCAGCTCGCAGTTCATCAGCTCCGAACGCAGTGCCTTGCTGAACTCGATGTCCTGAGCAGAGGCCTTCGGTGTGTCATGCTGCAACTGTGCACTCAGTGGCTTGAGCATCTCGAAGGGATAGATTATCTGGCACGGCAGCTCCAGCTCTTCCAGCTGCAACTTGACTTCATTGGTAACCATGACTTGCTCCAGCGGAGCATTACTCAGCCTGCTCGCGTCAATCGGCCCGACCATTGCCGTGTTCAATGGCAGCACCATCGACCAACCGGAGGTAATGGATTCGGCCAGTGCTGCAATCACGTGTTGCACTACCCGTTGCTCGGTTCGTGACAACTGACGCGACTTCTCGAGCGGTGTGATGGTCGCCTTTCCGCCGAAGTAGCTGTCGACCAGCGCCGATACCATACTGATATCGATGCAGAACCAGACGACACCAGTGAGCGGGCTCAGGGACAGTTCGTGGACGACACAGGTCTCACCCATCGACTCGACACAATCCATGTACGTGCCACGCGTCGTCTGCAACGACTGCCCGATCAGGTTTATTTGCAGCCGCTCACTCAAGGCTGTGCCGAATGCCGTGGCAATTCGGGCATTGACCAAATCCAGTACCGGCCATTGCCGGTTCAGCTTGTGGCCCGGGTGTACGAAATCGTACACCGTGGCCGACTGTTTCTCTTGTTCCATGTTTATCTCGGCTGTCGAACCTGCCAGCCCTGCAAGGCTGATCTGCTACCTGATCTATTGCATGACCAGACGCGTTATGAACACGTCCAGGATGCGTTCCGGCTTGTAGTGATTACTGACCACTTCATCGATTCGTGCCATCGCAGAGTCACGCAAGGCCTGCTTTCCTTCGGCTGTCTTGAGTACTTCACTGTCCTGCTCTGCCAGCAACATCAGCAGGGAATTGCGCAGTTCCGGGTCGTGATCGCTCAGAACCACCGGAACTTCCTCGTCATGGCTGGCAACCACCATTTCGATCATCAGAAACTTGACCCGAGTCTTGCCCTTGAAATTCACGACAAATTCGGGCTGCACGTTGTAGTAGTAGACTTCCTCGGGCAGAGGTTCTTCTTCCACTGCCGCAGCTGCTACAGGCTCCTTGTTCAGCGCTCCTGTCAGAAACAGGGATGCTCCGACACTCACTCCCACCAGCGCCAGCGCACCCACACCAATGAGAATCATCTTCTTCATGCAAGAACTCCGTTAGACATAGGCATCAAATGCAGAAGACGTTCGTCCGTCTCCCGCAATCCCAGGTACAACACGCTGCAAGTCTTCAGCCATGTATCCGTCCGTGTTCCCTGTCGAATCTCTGGAATCCCCATACTCCGCCTGATTACCGTTGCCACCACCATTACCTTGCTCACTTTGTGCCCATGTATCGGACGGGTTACGCATACCTGCAAACATCTGACCATTGCCACCCCTGGACTGCTCACCCCGACCATCGCTCACGTCCAGTCTCACACTCTCATGCCCCTGGCCGGCCAACTGCTCACGCAAGCGTGGCAACATGGCATCCAGCGCCTCTCGAGTCGTGTGTTGTGAAGCCACTATCGACACACTCATCTGATCCTGCTCGATTCCGACCTTGACCGATATCGGTCCCATCCCCGCGGGCGACACCGTCACGGTTGCATTCTGGACGCCCTCCTTCACCATCCACTTGACATTGCTTGCCATCGTGGCATCCGCGTCGTCGACCAGAACCGGCAGATCAAAGGGTGCACTGACGGGAGTGGCTGACACCGCGTCGCTACGCAGCATCACAGGAGCAGTAACGATGCCGCCGGTCACGGGAAGAAACGTGTTATCCGTCGACGCAGTCTTGACCAGTACATCGACCGGATTGGTCGCCGCTTGCGCTCCCGGTGGAGCAATCGAGTCTTTCAGAGCAGCCCGTTGATTGTTCAGCTCCTTGAGCAGATCGGCATGACGCAAGACGGGCTCGCCATCATCGAGTGTCATCTCGGCCGCCGATAGCTGCACGGCCCTGGCCTCCCCGCCCCTTTCGGCACTCTGCTCCGTCAATGAATTGCCGGCCGGTGCTGCCGTCGCTACCAGTTGACCAGGAGCGACTGCCTTGCCATCAACACTGATACCTGCAGACATCACAGGAGTCTGCGAGTCGTCGGCAGCGGGTGTCGCCAGGCGACCACCTGTCTCTTGCGTCGCGAAACGATAGCGGGCGGCCAGAGCGGCCTGCGAGATGACCTCGCCCACCTCTGCAGGCTGCGTCGCTACCGTACTGCGAACCGTTCTGGTCGCTGGCAACGCTTCATTGTCGGGGGCCGCAGCGACTGCCGGACCAGCGGTCGCGCCTGGCACCTGCGCGACAGGGCGCTGGTCAGCCTTGAGCGTTGCCGGACTGCGAACACCTGACTCACTCGTCAGAGAAACACCCTCGTCGGAGACGACAGGCAGCGGTTTGCTTCCCGGTAGAGTCTCGACATCACTGATCATGCCCGTCGTTGAGGCGACTTCCGGCGTCACCGGTGATGGCGGCGTCTGCCCGGGGGACAACCCGACGGTCTGCGCAGGCAACGGGGGAGTCGTCGCGGCCGCTGGCACCGCTGGAGTCAACGGTGCTGCGACTGAGCCGGGGCGCTTGCCCGGACTGGCAATACTGTCGATTCCTGCTTCGTCACTGCCGGTCAGCAGATCAGTCCTGCCGGACTTGTCCACAGCGGTGGTCTGCACCGATGACGCAGGTGCGTCGGACACTTTGGGTCGGGTGTCCGGGCTGTCAGGCAACATGGCCTGATCGGCAGTCTCGGTCACCGTCGCTGACCTTGCCGCCTTGCTCACGTCCCTGGCCAGCTCTTCAGTCAGACTGTCAGGCAACTGCTCGCTCTGCTCTTCGACAGCTGCGCTCGGTCGAACCGTCGGCGCCTTGCCATCGGCGGAGACCGGCCGCTCGGTGGTCGGCGCCGCTTTCAGATCCTCGACAGCTTCACTGCCCCGATCGGCAAGACGTTCAGCCGCTGCCACCGATCCTGTATCACGAGTGACGAGGTCCGTCTCGGGCGAGAGCTCAGGCAACTCGATCTTTCTGACGCTTGCGGCAGCGGAAACGGTTTCCTGTTCAGCGTCGCCGCTGGTGACAGTTGCCAGTATCTCCGGGACTTCCTGATCAGCATCTGCTGCAGGGGCCACGCCAGCCACGGCAGGATCCGGCGTGGTCACCGGCCTGCTGCCCGGCTTCACCAACGGCTTTTCACCGGCAAGAGATGTCTGCGATGACTGCTGCTCCAGCGCCTGACCCAGCTCGCGGGAGAAAGCCTTGCCATCCGGATTGCCACTACCCGGATCGATCTGGCCCTTGGCAGCTGCAGGTTTGCCAGCGGCACTCAACGAGCCGATCAGACCCTGCACCGACGTATTGGACGGTTCAGACATGCTCATCCTCCGAATTCAACTTGTTCACATGCTGTATGCCCTGTACGGCCTGCTCCAGCTGTGATTGCTCCTGCCTTGCCGCAATATGCGCCTCGTGCAAGAGTCGTTTTTCCACCAGAGAGCCGATGGCGGCAGTTTGAGCCGTATGTTGCTTCTGCTCTGCCAGCTTGCTCTGCAGCAACTGCTCACGCTGTTGGCGCTGCAAACTCAGCATGTCGAGCTTCTCCGTCAGCTGTGCCACGAACGCGCGTCGCTGTGCCAGCAGTTGAGGAGCGATACCGGACTCGCCGATGACGCCTTCCTGATATTCCCTGTTGATCGCTTTCAGCTCCTGGTGCTGCCTGTCCATGATGGAAAGTTCCAGTCGTTGCTGCTCGACAGCACTGCGTGCCTGGTCGACACGCGTCTGCGAGAGAGATTCGAGTTTTGACAACTGACCAGAGCTCATGAACGGGTACTTGTTGATTGCATACCCTCATGTCGGCACGAAAACCGGTTGGTACAGCACAAATTACCCATCCGGGGTTAGTTGACACGAAAGGTCACAATGACAAGGACAGGCAGCAACAGGCCAGATCGACAGACTCGCTCGAGCCTGTAGAGCCGACGGCAACACCGCCCGATTCAGGAAACGGCAGAGATTTGCGTAACCGCGGGATGGAGGATGCTCAGCACACGTGCCTCACGCGTGCATCCCCACTCAGTTCTGGGTAGACGTCAACGGACCGAGAATGTCTGCCAATTGCTCTCTGGCGTTGCGGATGCTGACTCCGGAGCCGGCAGATTGTTGCAGATAGGCCTGCAAGCGAGGCCAGAAAGCGACTGCCTGATCCAGCAGAGGATCGGTACCGGCCTTGTAGAGCCCGACTCGCAGCATGTCTTCCTGCGCCCGGTAGGCCGCGGACAGTTGCAGACAACGGCGTATTCGTCGTTCCTGTTCTGCAGAATTGACAGCCGACCGTGTACGGCTGACGGAAGCACCGATGTCGATTGCCGGATAGTGGGCGGCATCCGACAGCGCCCGTGTCAGCACGATATGACCATCCAGCACGGCTCTTGCCGCATCGACGATCGGATCGTTCTGATCATCGCCCTCGGCCAGGACTGTGTAGATTGCCGTGATCGATCCGCCGTTTGCCATGTTGCCTGCTCTCTCCACCAACTGCGGCAGCATTGCAAATACCGAGGGCGGGTAACCCTTGGTGGTGGGAGGTTCGCCGGTAGCCAGACCGATCTCTCGCTGGGCCTGGGCGAAACGTGTCAGGGAATCCATCAGAAGCAGCACCTGCTGTCCGCGATCCCGAAAACTCTCCGCGATGGCTGTCGCCATCATGGCTCCCTGCAATCGCATCAGTGGCGGCTGATCGGCTGGGACAGCGACAACGATCGCCCGCTTCATGCCTTCCTTGCCCAGGGTCTCTCTGACGAAATCGTTGACCTCCCTTCCTCGCTCACCAATCATGCCGATAACGGTAACCTCAGCCTCGGAATGACGCGTCATCATGCCAAGCAAGGCACTCTTGCCCACACCTGAACCGGCGAACAAACCGACACGCTGCCCACGACCCAGCGTTATCAGCCCGTTGATCGAGCGCACCCCGACATCGAAGACATCGCGAACGGCTGCTCGCTGCAAGGGGTTGATCGGCACACCCATCAGAGGCGTGGTGTAGGAGGTGCGCAAGGGACCCAGGCCGTCAATCGGGCGGGCCTTGGCATCAATGACTCTCCCCAGCAATTCGTCACCACAAGGAGCGCCGAGCTGACCGGGGATCGGCTTGACGCGCGCCTGCGACCGCAAACCGGCAACACTGCCGGTCGGCATGAGCAAGGTCCGACCCCGGTTGAATCCGACAACCTGTGCTTCGATATCATTACCGCCCGTGGTTTCAAGCAGACACCGTGAACCGATTTCTGCCTGGCAACCCTCGGCCTCCAGGGTCAGACCTCGCAAGGTACTCAAGCGTCCCTCGACCGGCAACTCCGCACCGGCAAGCGACAAGCGGCGCTTGCGCAAACGCGCCGACAGGGAATCCGATGGGGGCGCCACCTGCGAGTCAGTCATGCGAATCAGGCCTGTTGTCCCGTGTGTGAGGTCACGCCCAGCTCGGCTCCCACGATGGCCAACCAGTCGTCCAGACCACCGTGTACGGTACTGGCACCCGAGACTATCCGGCAATCACTGCGTTTCACGGCCCCATCCACGACGATGTCGACATTGTCGGGCAGCTGAGCCACCTCCTCCAGCATGGCCGCATCGAGCGGGTTCAGATGTACCTGTACGTTCGCCTTGCCGGCATTGGGCAACTGCTCGATGCCACGACGGACCAGTGAGGCCAAGGTCTCGTTGTCCATCTGCAGTTCCCGACCCAGTACCAGCCGGGCTATCTCGAGAGACAGTGCCATGACTTCCTGTTCCAGCTCCGCATCAGGCACCTTCAAGGCAGGCTTCCCGAGCGTATCGATCATGGCCTGCAGCTGTTGTACCGACTGCTGATGCAGTTGTGCATTACCTTCTGCATAACCACTGGTATAGCCTTCGTCGTAACTGGCCTGCAGCATGTCAGCCGATTGACCGGCCATGGGCATGCTTGTCGTTGTCGCATGTTCCGGCGCCATGCCAGCGGATCCGATGCCTTGATCAAGCCGATCCTGTCCGTCCGATGAATGCAAGGCTGACACTGACGACTGCAGCTGAGCACCTGCCCCATGCGCTGGAGGGGCAGCTCTGCCCGGCATGGTTTCACCCAGACGCACCGGTGTTGCGATCTGCCGGGTATTGGCAACCGGCACCGAGCCCTTGAGTTCAGGTGCATGCCAGCGAGTGACCTGCTTCGCCTCATCCTCCGAGAGCACTCTAAACATAGTCGTCTCCTTTGCCACCCAGCGAGATCTTGCCGTCTTCCGCCAACTGCTTCGCTGTTACCAGTATGGCTCGCTGCGACTCCTGGACATCGGACAGTTTCACAGGTCCCTTGGCATCCAGATCATCCCGCAGCAAGTCTGCTGCACGAGATGACATGTTGCGGAAAATCTTGGCCTGCAGTTCCTCGGAAGCACCCTTGAGTGCCACGATGAGGTCATCATTCGACAGATCTCGCAACATGGTCTGAGTGTCCCGGTCAGAGACATTGAGCAGATTCTCGAAGATGAACATGCCTTCCTTGATCTTCTCCACGATTTCCGCATCTGCGGTTTCAATGGCATCCAGAATCATCTCCTCCGAGTCTTTCGACACCCCGTTGAGAATCTCCGCGGCTACCTGTACACCACCGAGGCCCGACAGTTCGATGGTTGCGTTGTTCTCGAACAGCTCCTGAATCACTTCGTTCAGATCGGCCAGTGCTGCGGGATGCAACTTGTCCAGCTGAACGATGCGCATGATGATGTCCGACCGCAGTTCCTCCGGCAACAGGTCCAGAACCTGTCCCGCCTGCTCACGGGAAAGCTGACTCAGCACCGTAGCCATGATCTGCGGATGTTCATTGCGAATGATCTTGGCAACCACACGCGGATCCATCCATTTCAGAGCAGTCAGTCCCTGATCTTCATCCGGGGGCTGCATGCGAGACAGGACACTGGATGCCTTGTCCTTGCCAAGGGCGCGCGTGAGTGTCGATTTGAAGTAGCTGGCGGACTCCAGTCCCAGTGAGGATTCATTGCGCACCCGGTTGACGAACTGATCGAGTGTGTCCCCGATCTGTTGTTGCGTCACACCATTGATGGCACTCATCGCCTCACCCAGAGCCTGAACCTCGGCAGGTTTCATGTGCTGCAGGATGCCCGCTGCTTCCTCCTCACCAAGCGCCATCAACAGGATGGCAGCCTGGCAGGAGCCACTCAGGGCGGGCTTGTCAGGGGACGCGCCCGCCCCCGTCGACTTTTTTTCCTCGTCAGCCATTACTGCTCGGCGACCCAGTCCTTGACGACTTTCGCAACTCGCTTGGGATCCTCTGCTGCCATGGCTCTGGCCATGTTGAGAATGTCACCGTAGATGACAGGAGGCGGCTCCAGCGATGCCGGAGAGCCCCCTTCCAGTGCGGCCTTGCCATTGACCTCAACCGTGACCTCGCCCTTCGGCTGCTCCTCACCGTCAACGCCCAGTGCTGCCAGCGCAGCCTTGTCCTGTACTGGCACCAGACGTCTTACCGCAGGTCGCAGCACCAGCAGCACCAGCAGCAATACCGAAAGACCTGTCAGCACCTGACGAACCATGGTCCACAACCAGCTCTGCTGCCAGATGGGGAGTGGCTCGATCGGCATTATCTCTTCCACCGGCTTGAAAGCGCGATTGAATACAACAACACTGTCACCGCGTTGCTCACTGAAGCCTACGGCTTCCTGTGCGAGTCGGGTGTACTCGGCCAACTCCTCTTCGGTCAAGGGGGTTCTGACCGGTTCACCATCCGGGCTCATTTCCAGACGATCATCGATGATGACCGCTGCCGATATCCGCTGTACGCTTCCCGGAACCTGACGGACATGGGTAATGGTTCGGTCCAGCTCGTAGTTTCGTACCGCACTGGAGTTTTCGCTTTCGATACCGCCATTGGCACCATCTTCACCGGCAGCCTCCCCCGGATCCACCGTTCCATTGCCGGGAGGCTGGTTGGTCAGAGCTCCCGGTATGCCCTCGGCGCCGCCTGCGCCATTGCGGTTGATCTGGGTATCGATCTGTTCACTGCGCAGCTGCTGAGCATCCGGCTCATAACTCTCCTGCGTCTGCTCATTGAGACTGAAGTCCAGATCAGCCGTGACAATCGCACGAACCCGCCCGGCTCCGACAATGGGCGTCAGCAGTGATTCGATACGATCTGAATAGAGTTTCTCGAGCTTGCGGGCATACTGATACTGATCCCGAGTGGCCCCGCCTGTCTGATCATCGCCCGTCGACAGCAGCCGTCCCCATTGATCCACGACGGTCACCTGTCCACTGGCCAGATAGGGAATGCTGGAAGCCACCAGATTGATGACAGCATCCACTTGCTCGTCTTCGATGGTCCGTCCCGGCTTGGCCTTGATCATGACAGAGGCCGACGCCTCTTCCCTGTCGCGAATGAACACCGACTGTTTCGGCATGGCCAGATGCACGCGCGCCGACTCGACATTACGCATGCTGCTGATGGTACGACTGAGCTCGGTTTCCAATGCATGCTGATAGCGAGCAGATTCCGTGAAGTGGCTGGTGCCAAGAGACGGCTCCTGCTGCAGCAGTTCCAGACCGACCGACTTCTGATCCGACACCAGGCCACTGGCAGCCAGGCTCATCTGTACCTGCATGGCCTGATCCTGAGGCACCAGTACCAGGCCGGTTGATGGATCCAGTTTGTATTGCACCTGCGAACTGTTGAGCATCTCGATGATCTGCAAGGAATCTTCACGACTGCCCTGCCCTCCGACCGGCACGTAGTCCGGTCGCATGGTCCAGATGATCAGCCCGACCCCAAGGGTCAGTGCCGTTGCCACGACCAGCAAGGCACCCAGCTGCGGTGCAGCCAGACTTCTCAGCACAGTCGCCGCCACCGGATTCCCCTGAGGCTGGGCGTTGATCAAGTTGGCATCGCTCATGGTGTATCAGCTATCTGCAGTATCAAAGACACGCAAGCGTGTGGATTGGAAAAGCGCTCGAAACAATGGCTGGCATTACAAGGGCATGCTCATGATTTCCTTGTAGGCTGCCACCATCTTGTTACGAACCTGAGTCATCGCTTCAAATGATATTCGGGCCTTCTGCGCGGCGATCATGACGTCCGCAAGCTCCACATTGGGATTGCCTGCTTCGAACGACTCACGCAGCGCCTTGACCTCGGTACTGCGGTTATTGACCTGTTTGACAGAGTTTTCGAGTACCTTCGAGAAATCGATGCCATCGGGCGCGGGCTTGGCCCCCGGAGACACTTCTTCCGAGGAGGGTATTCCCGCATCCCGAGCCATCACCCGAAGCTGCGTCAACAATGAGTTTGTATCGATTGAGTTATTCATCTCGGCTCCTACCGTGATCAGCCTGAGTGGAGCAAGGCGTGTGCCCCAGTCGGCGAAGCATGAATCAGTCGTCGGAATCCGATGGTTACATTTCCTGAAGATGGCCCCGGACAAACATCGCAGTGCATTACCGCTCGTCATGTCACTTTCTGCCACGTCACACCGCCTGTTCCAGTCAGACACAGGAAGCCGATTCAAACCGCCCGAATCACCCGCCACCTTCCGCTGAGGACAATTCCGGTCAATTATTTGACTTGTCAGTGGCAGGGACTGGCTGAGAGGCTCCCGCCGCCGCCCTACACCGCCCTCTCCGGCATTTGACACTTGCCCCGAACCGGAGACTCGTGGAAACATGGAGCCGTTTAGAGACGCGTTCGAGGCTCCTTTCAATGGCAATCAGAACGACTGGACTGATGATCCTCGTCGCACTGCTGATCGGCAGCGCGACGGCCGACGCCGCCCCCCTCGGGGATGACGGGCTGCACAAGCAGGAGTGGTTTGCGCTGACGTTCAAGGACGTCGCGGAAGACCTGGCGGAGGCGAAGGCCGACGGCAAGCGACTCGCCATCGTCTTCGAGCAGGCTGCTTGCGTTTACTGCAGTAAAATGCACAACACCGTACTGACGGACCCTGAGGTCGTCGACTACATCAAACAGCACTACATCGTCGTTCAATACAATCTGTATGGTGACGAAGAGGTCATCGATCTTGATGGGGAAGTACTGAGCGAGAAATCGGCTGCCGCCAAATGGAACATCATGTTCACACCAACCTGGCTGTTCATGCCTGAAGAGGCAGAAGGTGAGAAAGATGTCGGCGCTGCGGCCGTGGGCACCATGCCGGGCGCGTTTGGCAAGGGTACCTTTCTGGATCTCTTCACCTGGGTGCGTGAGAAGGGCTATGACAGCGAAGAAGCCTTTCAGCGATACCATGCCCGCCGGATTGCCGAACGTCGGGCGACGGGTAACCCCGATGCGCCAGCGGACTGATCCGGCATCAATGGCGCAACGTCACTCCACGGCGTCCGTCACCTCACTGGAAGTTGTTGCAGCCGGCTGATCCGTGTCAGTGCCCCCGCACTGCGGACAAGCCTGACCCGGAAACAACAATGCCCTCACGATGGAGGGCATTGAGCATCAGCGATACCGATGAACACGCAGTATCGGCAACGTAGATCCACCGCTCCGATCAACTCGGAGCGATGGTGATGTCTTCAAACGCTCAGGCGTCTCCCGCAGCGGCGTTATCTGACCCCATATCCAGCAAGCTCGGCATGGCTGCATCGTCCGGCAGACTGCCTACACCGGATGAAGACAACGCAGACTCCTGCTCGATCACCTTGTCGAATGCCTGATCGGCACTGAGCTTCGCCCGGCTCTTGCGGCGTTCGTTATGGAAGGCCAGCCCCGTACCCGCGGGCACCAGACGTCCAACGATAACGTTCTCCTTCAAGCCTCGCAGATCATCACGTGCACCGCGAACTGCCGCATCGGTCAGTACTCGTGTTGTTTCCTGGAAGGAAGCAGCAGAGATGAACGACTCGGTAACCAGCGATGCCTTGGTTATACCCAACAGCAGATTCTCGAACTCTGCCGGCTGTGCATTCGGGTTCTCGGCAAGCAAGGCTTCGTTGATTTCCTTGACTCGCAGGTAATCCACCTGCTCACCGCGAAGCAGACGCGTGTCCCCTGCCACCGTGATGTCCACTTTTCTGAGCATCTGACGAATGATGACTTCGATGTGCTTGTCGTTGATCTTCACACCCTGCAGACGGTATACGTCCTGAATCTCCTGAACCAGGTAGGCAGCCAAAGTCTCGACACCACGCAGGCGCAGGATATCCTGAGGATTCGGTTCTCCATCGGCAATCATCTCGCCGCGTTCCACCGTTTCACCTTCGAACACGTTGATATGACGCCATTTCGGAATCAACTCTTCGTGTGGCTTCGGTCCGGGACCCGTGATGATCAGGCGTTGCTTGCCCTTGGTCGGCGTACCAAAGGAGACCGTACCGCTCTCCTCGGCCAGAATCGCCGGCTCCTTGGGCTTGCGAGCCTCGAACAGATCGGCCACGCGTGGCAGACCACCCGTGATGTCACGTGTCTTGGAAGACGCCTGCGGTATACGCGCAACAACATCACCCACCTGCACTTCATCGTTATCCTGCAGATTGATGATCGCACCCGGTGGCAGGAAGTAGTGAGCCGGAATTTCGGTACCGGCGTAGTTCAGATCCTTGCCATCCTTGTCCACCAGTTTCACCATCGGGCGCAGATCCTTGTTCGTACCACCGCGCTGCTTGTGATCCGTGATGATCTTGTCCGTCAGACCGGTCGTCGGATCGGTCTCTTCCTTGGTGGTGACACCCTGCACGAAATCGGAGAACTTCGCGTAACCTGCCACCTCGGTGATGACCGGATGCGTGTGCGGATCCCAGGTGGCCAGAATGGCACCGGCATCGATGGCCTCGCCTTCCTTCGCCTGGATCACCGCACCGTAAGGAATCTTGTAGCGCTCACGCTCACGACCCGCATCATCCACGACCGCCAGTTCGGCAGAGCGTGAAACGGCCATCAGCTTGCCTTCCTTGTTGGTGATTTCCTTCATGTTGTGAAGGCGTACCGACCCCTTGGACTTGGCTTCCACGCTGCTGGCAGCAGCCGAACGACTCGCGGCACCACCGATGTGGAAGGTACGCATGGTCAGCTGAGTACCCGGCTCACCGATGGACTGTGCCGCCATGACACCCACGGCCTCACCGATATTGATGATATGGCCTCGTGCCAGATCTCGACCGTAGCAGGCCGCACAGACACCGTAATCGGCTTCACAGGTAATCGCGGAGCGCACCAGAATCTCGTCGACCCCGGCCTCTTCCAGCATGTCCACCATGTGCTCGTCGAGCAGCGTTCCGGCTTCCAGCAAGACAGCAGTGTCGTCGCCAGGCCTGGTGATCGCCTGCGCGATGACGCGTCCCAGCACTCGCTCACGCAGCGGTTCAACCACATCACCACCTTCGATGATCGGCTTCATGGTCAGACCGTTGGTGGTACCGCAATCCGGATCCACGACAACCATGTCCTGAGCCACATCCACCAGACGACGCGTCAGATAACCGGAGTTGGCCGTCTTCAGAGCCGTATCGGCCAGACCTTTTCGCGCACCATGCGTCGAGATGAAGTACTGATTCACGTTCAGACCTTCACGAAAGTTCGCGATGATCGGCGTTTCGATGATCGAACCATCCGGCTTGGCCATCAGACCACGCATACCCGCCAGCTGACGAATCTGCGCCGCAGAACCACGAGCGCCCGAGTCGGCCATCATGAAGATCGAGTTGAAGGACTCCTGCTGTACCGTCTTGCCTTCACGATCGACGACGCTCTCGGTACCCAGGCTTGCCATCATGGACTTGGCCACCTGATCGTTGGCCGCAGACCAGATATCGACAACCTTGTTGTAACGCTCACCCTTGGTCACCAGACCTTCGGAATACTGGTCCTGAATCTCGCTGACCTCGGCTTCCGCCGCGGCAATCAGCTTCTTCTTGTCTTCCGGCACCATCATGTCCTCGATACCGATGGAGACACCGGCCAGAGTCGCGTAACGGAAACCCAGATACATCAACTGATCGGCAAAGATGACCGATTCCTTCAGACCCAGACGTCGGTAGCACAGGTTGATGAGCTTGGAGATGTTCTTCTTGGTCAGATTGAGATCGACATTGGCGAACTCCAGTCCGGGCGGAAGAATCTCCGACACGATGGCACGACCGACAGTTGTCTCGACACGGCGTGGTACCGGTACCCAGCGACCCGCTTCGTTCTCGACGTAATCGGTAATGCGCACGGTCACCTTGGCGTGCAGATCGGCAACCTTGCTCTGATAGGCACGATGACACTCGGCGATATCCCTGAACACCATGCCCTCGCCCTTGGCGTTGACCCGTGTCCGCGTCATGTAGTACAGACCCAGAACGATATCCTGTGACGGCACGATGATCGGCTCACCGTTGGCTGGCGACAGAACGTTGTTGGTTGACATCATCAGGGCGCGCGCTTCCAGCTGTGCCTCGATGGACAGGGGCACGTGCACGGCCATCTGGTCACCATCAAAGTCAGCGTTGAAGGCTGCACAAACCAGAGGATGCAGCTGGATCGCCTTGCCTTCGATCAGTACCGGCTCGAACGCCTGGATACCGAGACGGTGCAGTGTTGGCGCACGATTGAGCATGACCGGATGTTCGCGGATGACCTCTTCGAGGATATCCCACACTTCCGCACCTTCACGCTCGACCATCTTCTTGGCAGCCTTGATGGTGGTCGCCATGCCACGTATCTGCAGCTTGGAGAAGATGAAGGGCTTGAACAGTTCCAGTGCCATCTTCTTCGGCAGACCGCACTGGTGCAGACGCAGGGTCGGCCCCACCACGATGACCGAACGACCCGAGTAATCGACTCGCTTGCCCAGCAGGTTCTGTCGGAAACGACCCTGCTTGCCCTTGATCATGTCGGCCAGCGACTTCAGAGGACGCTTGTTGGAGCCAGTGATGGCTCGTCCACGTCGACCGTTGTCCAGCAGTGCATCCACGGATTCCTGCAGCATGCGCTTTTCATTGCGCACGATGATATCCGGCGCATTGAGCTCCAGCAGGCGACGCAGACGATTGTTGCGGTTGATGACTCGGCGATACAGATCGTTCAGATCGGACGTGGCAAAACGACCACCGTCCAGTGGTACCAGCGGACGCAGGTCCGGCGGCAGTACCGGCAGAATGGTCATGACCATCCACTCGGGACGGTTGCCGGATGCGATGAACGATTCAACCAGCTTCAGACGCTTGGTCAGACGCTTCAGCTTGGTTTCCGATTTGGTTGCTTCGATCTCTTCACGAAGATTCTCCGCATCGGTATTCATGTCGATGTCCTTCAGCAGATCATGAACCGCTTCCGCGCCCATGCGTGCATCGAACTCGTCACCGTGCTCCTCGATGGCTTCCAGGTACTGTTCATCGGACAGCAGCTGTCCGGTTTCCAGTGTCGTCATGCCCGGATCGATGACCACATAGGCCTCGAAATACAGGACGCGCTCGATCTCGCGCAGTGTCATGTCCAGCAGCAGGCCGATGCGGCTTGGCAGCGACTTCAGGAACCAGATATGAGCAACCGGACTGGCCAGGTCGATGTGACCCATGCGCTCACGACGTACCTTGGTCTGGGTCACTTCCACACCACACTTCTCGCAGACAACGCCGCGATGCTTCAGGCGCTTGTACTTGCCGCACAGGCACTCGTAGTCCTTGACAGGTCCGAAGATCTTGGAGCAGAACAGACCATCCCGCTCCGGCTTGAATGTCCGGTAGTTGATGGTTTCCGGCTTCTTCACCTCTCCGTAAGACCATGAACGGATGGTCTCCGGAGAAGCCAGTCTGATGCGAATCGCATCAAACTCTTCGGTCTGGCCCTGCATCTTGTACAGATTCAGCAGATCTTTCATTCTTTGATTCCCCTATCTTTTACAGCGGAAAACGGGTTTCGCACGATCATCCGGGCAATGGTGTCTCTTGAACTCAATGTCTTATTTATCCTGCTCGAGTTCGATATTGATGCCGAGCGAGCGAATTTCCTTGAGCAGCACGTTGAATGACTCGGGCATGCCGGCATCCATCCGGTGATCGCCGTCCACGATGTTCTTGTACATCGTGTTACGACCCTTCACATCATCGGACTTGACCGTCAGCATTTCACGCAACGTGTAGGCAGCACCGTAGGCCTCCAGTGCCCAGACTTCCATCTCACCGAAGCGCTGGCCACCGAACTGTGCCTTACCACCCAACGGCTGCTGGGTAACCAGACTGTACGGACCGGTTGAACGGGCGTGCATCTTGTCATCCACCAGGTGATTCAGTTTCAGCATGTGCATGTAACCGACCGACACCGGACGCTCGAAGCTGTCACCGGTACGACCGTCATACAGATGTGCCTGACCCGACTCCGGCAGATCTGCCAGAGCCAGCATCTGCCGGATCTCCTTCTCGGCAGCACCATCGAAAACCGGCGTGGCCATGGGAACACCACGGATCAGGTTATGTGCCAGCTCCTTGATCTCTGCATCACTGAGGCTGTCGATGTCGACGTGCTGACCGGCGCCCTCGTGGTTGTAGACCTTGTCGAGAAACTCGCGAATCTCGCCCACTGCCTTCTGCGCCTTGATCATGCGATTGATCTTGTGTCCCAGACCCTTGGCAGCCCAGCCCAGATGCATTTCCAGTACCTGACCCACGTTCATGCGCGACGGTACACCCAACGGGTTCAGGCAGATATCCACCGGCGCCCCATCTTCCGAATACGGCATGTCTTCGGTAGGCACGATCATGGAGATAACCCCCTTGTTACCGTGACGACCAGCCATCTTGTCACCCGGTTGCAGGCGACGCTTGACAGCCAGGTAGACCTTCACCATCTTCAGTACGCCCGGCGCCAGGTCATCACCCGAGGTGATCTTCTCCTTCTGCTCCAGGAATCGCTGTTCGAAGGCGTCGCGATGATCCGAGATGCTCTGCCCGATCTTCTCGAGCTGCACGTTCAGATCTTCGTCCTGCAGTGAAATCTGGAACCACTTGTCTCTTTCCAGACCATTCAGATACTCACTGGTGATCTTGTCGCCCTTGCCCAGACCGTTGGGTCCCTTGTCCGCCTCCTTGCCGACAATCAGCTTCTCGATTCGCTGATAGATATCGTTTTCGATGATACGGGTCTCGTCATCGATATCCTTGCGAACCTGCTTCAGTTCTTCGCGCTCGATCTGCTGGGCACGCAAGTCCTTGTCCACACCATCTCGAGTGAAGACACGCACATCGATGACCGTTCCATCCATGCCGGGTGGCACGCGCAGCGAGGTGTCCTTCACATCGGACGCCTTCTCACCAAAGATGGCTCGCAGCAGCTTCTCTTCCGGCGTCAGCTGCGTTTCGCCCTTGGGCGTTACCTTGCCGACCAGGATGTCGCTGGGGCGAACTTCGGCGCCGACATAGACGATACCGGACTCATCCAGCTTCGAGAGCAGCCCTTCACTGACGTTGGGAATATCCGCCGTGATGTCCTCTGGCCCGAGTTTGGTGTCACGTGCCACCGAGGTCAGTTCTTCGATATGGATGGTCGTGAAACGATCCTCCTGAACCACACGCTCGGAGATGAGGATGGAATCCTCGTAGTTGTAACCGTTCCATGGCATGAACGCCACCAGCATGTTCTGACCCAGAGCCAGCTCACCCATATCGGTGGACGGTCCGTCAGCCAGAACATCACCACGCTCGATCTGATCACCCGGCTTCACCAGCGGACGCTGATTGATGCAGGTGTTCTGGTTGGAACGTGTGTACTTGGTCAGGGTGTAGATATCCACACCACCGGCTCCCGCTTCGGCTTCTTCGTCATGCACACGAACCACGATACGCGCCGCATCCACGGAATCCACGATACCGCCGCGTTTGGAAACCACGGCAGAACCGGAGTCCACGGCCACGATACGTTCGATACCGGTACCTACCAGGGGCTTCTCGGCACGCAGAGTCGGAACCGCCTGACGTTGCATGTTCGATCCCATCAGGGCGCGGTTGGCATCATCGTGCTCCAGGAATGGAATCAGCGCAGCTGCCACCGATACGATCTGCTTGGGCGAGACATCCATGAACTCCACCTGCTCGGGACGAGCCATGGTGAATTCGTTGTTGGTTCGCACCGACACCAGTTCATTGATCAGATTGCCCTCGGCATCCAGTTCGGTGTTGGCCTGGGCAATGATGTAGTTGCCTTCTTCGATGGCAGACAGATACTCGATCTGGTCCGTGGCCTTGCCGTTGGCGATCTTGACGTATGGCGTTTCCAGGAAACCGAAGTTGTTGGTACGCGCATAGACAGCCAGGGAATTGATCAGACCGATGTTCGGGCCTTCCGGTGTCTCGATCGGGCACACACGACCGTAGTGAGTCGGGTGTACGTCACGCACTTCGAAGCCGGCACGTTCACGCGTCAGACCACCCGGGCCAAGCGCCGAGATGCGACGTTTGTGAGTGACTTCCGACAGCGGGTTGTTCTGATCCATGAACTGCGACAACTGGCTGGATCCGAAGAATTCCTTGACCGCAGCTGCTACCGGCTTGGCGTTGATGATGTCCTGTGGCATGAGCCCTTCGGACTCGACCATACCCAGACGTTCACGCACGGCACGTTCGACACGCACCAGACCGACGCGAAACACGTTTTCGGCCATTTCGCCCACACTTCGGATACGGCGATTGCCCAGATGGTCGATGTCATCAACCGTGCCGTTGCCGTTGCGGATATCGATCAGTACCTTCAGCACGGACTGGATGTCTTCCCGATCCAGTGTGCCTGGTCCCTGTGTGTCTTCCCGCATCAGTCGACGGTTGAACTTCATGCGTCCAACCGGTGACAGGTCGTAGCGATCCGCTTCGAAGAACAGATTGTTGAACAGGTTCTGCGCGGCTTCCTTGGTAGGAGGCTCGCCAGGACGCATCATGCGATAGATTTCCACCTGCGCTTCAAGCTGCGTGTTGGTCGGGTCGATACGCAGAGTGTTGGAGATGAAAGGACCACGATCCAGATCATTGACATACAGTACTTCGATCTTCTTGATGCCCGCATCCTTGATCAGCTGAATCATTTCCGCTGTCAGTTCGGCATTGGCGAATGCCATGATCTCTCCGGATTCCGGATCGACGATGTCATGAAACAGGATCTTGCCTACCAGGTAGTCATCGGGAATTTCCAGTTTCTTGATATTGGCCTGTTCCAGTACACGGACGTGACGGGCAGAGATCGGACGACCGGTCTCGACCACCACATCATCACCGGCCTTGATGTCGAACGCAGCCGTTTCACCACGCAGGCGCTCGGGAACGAGCTCCATCTCGATCTTGTTCTTGGACAGGGAGATCTTGTGTGTTTCGAAGAAGTTTTCCAGAATTTCGCTGGTTTCATAACCCAGGGCGCGCAACACGATGGTTGCCGGCAGCTTGCGTCGACGATCGATACGCGCGAAGACACAGTCCTTGGGATCGAATTCGAAATCCAGCCAGGAACCCCGGTACGGAATGATGCGCGCGCTGAACAGCAATTTGCCCGACGAATGCGTCTTGCCGCGATCATGGTCGAAGAATACGCCCGGAGAACGGTGCAACTGAGAGACGATGACGCGCTCAGTACCGTTGATGATGAATGTTCCATTGTCCGTCATGAGTGGCAATTCACCCATGAACACTTCCTGTTCCTTGATGTCCTTGACGACCTTGCTGCTCGCTGGAGCAGTCTTGTCATAGATGATCAGGCGTGCCAGAACGCGCAGCGGGGCTGCGAACGTGAGGCCGCGAATCTTGCATTCCCGCTCGTCGAAAGCAGGCTTGCCCAAACGGTAGCTGACATAATGCAGCTCGACGTTGCCAGAGTAGCTGACAATGGGCATCACGCTGTTGAAGGCACCATGCAGGCCCACTTCAGCACGATTTTCCGCATCTTTATCTTCCTGCAGGAAGTTGCGGTAGGAGTCCAGCTGCGTTTGCAGCAGGTACGGCACCTCAAGGATTGGAGCGCGCTTTCCAAAATCCTTGCGGATACGTTTTTTTTCAGTGAACGAAAAAGCCATCAACGTTCCTCACAGTCTTGAAGGTCGCGCGCCGGGCGAGCACGCAAGTTCGAATATTTTCCGTCGGAAACGACGGCAGGCCGACAGTCACAACGACTGTCAGCCTGTCGATGTTACTGCTCCGAAGCTCCAGGCTCCGGGGCTGCAACGAGGGGTACAACGATTACTTCAGCTCGACGGAGGCGCCGGCTTCTTCCAGAACCTTCTTCAGCTCTTCAGCTTCGGCTTTAGGCACGCCTTCCTTGATTGGAGCTGGTGCACTTTCAACCAGGTCCTTCGCTTCTTTCAAGCCGAGGCCGGTTGCGCCACGAACAGCCTTGATAACGCCAACCTTGTTCTCACCGAAACCTGCCAGAACCACGTCGAAGTCAGTTTGCTCTTCAGCAGCTGCACCGGCGTCGCCAGCAGCAGCAGGCGCAGCAGCAACGGCTGCAGCGGCTGAAACACCAAACTTCTCTTCCATTGCACTGATGAGGTCTACAACCTCCATCACTGACATGTTGGCAATGGTTTCCAGCATGTCTTCTTTTGATACTGCCATCTGTCTATCTCCGATCGGCTACCGGTATATCTCCGGATAACCTGTAAGTCTAAGTTGAGTGAACCGGACGATCTGGTTCGTATTAAGCTTCTTTGGACAAACGCACAGCTTCCACTGTACGAACGAGCTTGCCCGGAACTTCGTTCAAGGTACGCGCGAGTTTGGTAACCGGCGCTTGCATGACAGACATCAGCATTGACAGAGCCTCGTCCCGAGTCGGGAGGTTGGCCAGTTTGCCTATGTCGCCAGCATCGATCGTTTCACCGCCAACTGCACCCAGGGTAATGACAAGCTTGTCATTGTCCTTGGCGAAGTCACGGAACAGACGTGCCGCCGCACCGGGATCCTCTTGCGAGAAACCCAGCATCAACGGACCGCTGAGGCGATCGTTCATACACTCGAATTCAGTCCCCTTGACTGCCAGACGTGCCAGGGAATTCTTGACGACTCGCACATAAACGCCCGTCTCACGTGCTTTTGCACGCAGTTCGGTCAGTTGCGAGACGCTAAGTCCCCGGTACTCGGCAGCAACTGCCGACAAAGCTGAACCCGCAACATCTGCGACTTCGGCTACGACGGCTTGCTTCTCTGCATAAGTCAGAGCCATAGAGCACCTTTAGTTAAACGGCCTTTCAAACGAGTCGAAAGACCATGCCTTGCAAGTTGCATCAGAAATACAACTTACCCACTCGGTTCTGCAGCTGACACACCATCATCAGTTGCATCCCCATCTGCGCAGGCCATTAAGTCAATCCGGAAGACTGACACCTGCGGTCTTCGATGAGACAGACCAAGTCATGGCTAGCCATGGCACAACGTCTGCTCACTCAAAGTTCTTCTGTACTACATTCCCTACTACCGGCAATACCGCCAGTATGTTAGTTCTGCCGACCCTGCCCCGCAGCAGCGAAGCAGGATCGAAGGATCAGCCGGATCAGATGAGACCGGAATGATCGATGGTCAGGCCTGGCCCCATGGTGGTGGAAACCGTTACCTTGCGCATGTATACGCCCTTGGCAGCCGATGGCTTCGCCTTGACCAGGTCATTGAGCAGCGTGCGCAGATTTTCCTGCAGTTGCTGGGGCTCGAATGTCGCCTTGCCCAGTGTGCAGTGAACGATACCGCCCTTGTCCGCGCGATAACGCACCTGACCTGCCTTGGCATTGCTGACCGCTTCTGCCACGTTGGGCGTCACGGTGCCGACCTTCGGGTTGGGCATCAGGCCGCGTGGACCCAGGATGGTACCCAGAGCACCAACGACACGCATGGCATCGGGAGCTGCAATCACGACATCGAAATCCATGTTGCCAGCCTTGATGGACTCGGCCAGATCTTCGAATCCGACCTGATCGGCACCGGCTTCACGAGCAGCATCGGCCTGCGCACCCTGAGCAAAGACAGCAACGCGAACCGTCTTGCCGGTACCGTTTGGCAGCACGCTTGAACCGCGAACAACCTGGTCGGATTTACGTGGATCAACACCCAGGTTGACCGCAACGTCGACAGACTCGGCAAACTTGACCGTGGACAGCTCCTTCAGCAAGGCAAAGGCTTCCTCGACACCATACTGCTTCTCGGAGTCGACCTTTTCACGGATCGCCTTGGCGCGTTTTCCCAATTTAGCCATCTTATACGCCCTCTACTTCCAGACCCATGCTGCGCGCGGTGCCAGCGATGGTACGTACGGCTGCATCCATGTCGGAAGCAGTCAGATCAGGGTTCTTGGTCGTCGCGATCTCTTCCAGCTGTTCGCGTGATACCTTGCCCACTTTTTCGGTGTTGGGACGTCCACTACCCTTGGCCAGTCCGGCGGCCTTGCGCAGCAGGACAGACGCGGGAGGAGTCTTCTGGATGTACGTGAAACTACGGTCGTTGTAGACGGTAATCACGACAGGAATCGGCAAGCCGGCTTCCAGACTCTGCGTGGAGGCATTGAATGCCTTGCAGAATTCCATTATGTTTACACCGTGCTGACCCAAAGCGGGTCCAACCGGCGGACTGGGGTTTGCCTGACCGGCAGGCACCTGCAGCTTGATATAAGCCTGGACTTTCTTGGCCATACTGATTGCTCCTGATCGGGTTCAAACGTCCGACAGCTGCTTGCGCCCTGCCCGACTCCCCGATGGTTGTACGCGATATTGCGTGATTTGCAGACCAGAGGCCTGCTACTGAATGATCAGGCCTTTTCGACCTGACTGAATTCGAGTTCCACCGGCGTGCTGCGTCCGAATATCTGCACAGCCACCAGCAGGCGATTCTTGTCGAAATTGACTTCCTCAACCACTCCGTTGAAGTCATTGAAAGGACCGTCGGTTACACGGACCACCTCACCCACATCGAACAGAACCTTCGGCCGAGGTTTCTCGACTCCGTCCTGTACACGTTGCAGGATGGCATCGGCTTCCTTGTCGGAAATGGGCGCCGGCCTGTCTGCCGTACCACCGATGAATCCCAGAACCTTCGGCACATCCTTGACCAGGTGCCAGGTTTCGTCGTCCATTTCCATGCGAACCAGTACGTAACCGGGAAAGAACTTGCGCTCGGAACGGCGCTTCTGCCCGTTGCGAATCTCCACCACTTCTTCGGTCGGGACGAGAATGTCGCCGAACTTTTCACCAAGGCCAGCGCGCTCGATCCGTTCTTCCATGGAACGTTTGACCGTTCCTTCGAAGCCGGAGAACGCCTGCACTACAAACCAACGCATTGCCATGCTTGACTAGATTCCCGTGATTGCGCGAAAGAGATATGCCAGCAGCATATCGAATAACCACAGAAAGATACCGACCAGCACCACGATGATGAAGACCGTCAGTGTCGTCTGAGTCGTCTCTGCCCGACTGGGCCAGACTACCTTGCGAACTTCGGTCCTTGCATCACGAAAAAAAGCGACGGTTCGCTTGCCCAGATCGGTCTGATAGACAATGAAGGCTGCCAGAGCACCAATGACGAGCAATCCCACCACCCGCAGCAGCAGTGACTGCGCAGCGAAATAGTAGAATGCCACCAGCCCCAGCAGCACAAGGGCGCCAGCGGAAGCGAGTTTGATGGTATCTGCGCTGTTACTAGTTACTTCGGCCTTTGAGACCATGAATATGCTCGCGGCAACCCTAAAGTTGAAATACTCAACGTGTGACACATACCGGATTGGCAGGCCAGGAGGGAATCGAACCCCCAACCTGCGGTTTTGGAGACCGCCGCTCTGCCAATTGAGCTACTGGCCTAATCCGGTTACTTCAGGAAATCAGTGATTTCCCGGGTAGAACATGAAAAGCCCGGAACTGACATGCACCAGGCTTCTCATTCGAACTCAGGACTGACGTATCAGCCGACCTACTATAGACGCTCGGAATGCCTTGCGACATTACCGAGCCGACTACTATAACCTATTACTCGATGATTTTGGCTACGACGCCGGCACCAACCGTACGTCCACCTTCGCGGATCGCGAAACGCAAGCCGTCT
>NZ_JBQYLE010000018.1:0-72318 GCF_052681095.1 Granulosicoccus sp. 3-233 | reverse complement strand
GTTCGTCGAGAAGAATACAAGCGACTCAGCGGGAAGGACAGAAGCTATATCAAGGGCCAACGATACACCCTCCTGTCAAACAAGGAGAATCTGGATCTGGACGGACGCCGGGCGCTGAAGAAGCTGCTGGCTGCCAATAGTCGATTGAATACAGCCTACCTGCTCAAGGAAACTTTCGGACAACTGTGGGACTACAAGACAGCCCGTGGTGCTCGTGCCTTCTTCGAACGATGGAAAGATAGCCTGAAGTGGAAAAGGCTGAAACCGTATGTGAAGTTTGCAGCGATGGTGGAAAGGCACTGGGATGGAATTGCCTCGTACTGCCACCCTGACAACAAAGTGAGTCTGGGTCTGGTCGAAGGCGTCAACAGCAAGATACGAGTGATACAGCGCAAAGCCTATGGCTATCGAGACGAAGAATATCTCAAGCTCAAAATCATCGCATCATTCCTGCCGCCACTACCCAAAAACGCGAAGATTAACCCACACGAATCCGCGTAGACCCCTATTTATCTACTATAAAAGAAGAGCTACCGATACGACGTCGGGCTCGTTCAACCAACGGATCAAGTCGCGGCGTGGCGCGACTTATCCTTAGTTGTTAGGCGTCAGCGTATATGGCTTGTGTGATTGCCTTGTTTACCGGCTAACGCTGCCTGCTCTACAAGATCCAGAGTTGTGTAGCGATTATTGTTTACTACCGGGAACGTTGAGTAGACATAGCTTATGAAATCATTCCAATACATAGATTTGGTATCTTCAATTACTGCACGTAACATCGCCAGTTCATTTTCAGATAGATCATAGCTTTTGCCATCCGCTTTATCTGTTTCTTGTGCGCCAATCAAAGTTTTATTAGTTCCGTAAGGGGTTCTGTCTTCTCTTACGAACATGTAGTCATCATCTCTTGCAGTATTGACCACATCAAATACAAATGGTCCGAAGTTATCGAAATACCATTCGATATTAGTAATTTGTTTTCCGTATAACACAGCTGACTTCCAGTCGGCTAAGTAAACCATTTTTGTCAATCTTGCATTAGACAGTTCATGCTTATGTGGATACGTATCACAGAGAAATCGTATAGCATGCTTAAGCTTATTCATTTGTCTGCTCCTCCGAACCTGCACGTACTCTTTCGTATGCTGATCGAAATCTGCTGAGCAAGTCAGCAATATATATTTTATGGCCTTCAAAAATTTGTGATAAATACATTTCATCCAGAACTCCTTTTCTGGTTGCCTCAAACAGAATAACTCCAATCCTGCTTTTTCCGTCGTCTACCGCAAAACCGCAATAGACGCAAGAATCCATTCTCAAATTATCTATTATGCTGTCAGTTAGGTTATATTTTCTTTCAAGGTATTTGTTCTTCTTTCCCGGAGTATCTGGAAGTTCTACGAACTCCCTCCCCGAGCGCCATGCCACCCCAATAACACCTTGATCATCTTTGAAATATTTCCTATTTACTTTACAGTGAATTGGGTCTGCAGTATGCCGCCCTGCTAGTACGAATCTAGAACCATCATGCAAATACAGTGAAGCGCGAACTGTGTTATCCAATTTAAATCGATCATTTAGCAGCAATGCAAGAAAATCAGAAGATCCATCATATAAATTTTGATGGTGCTCTCTATTTAATTCACCAATAGCTTGCTGCGCCTCTTCCAATTGATCTCCAGATGAAACTGCAGCATCTAATTCCACCCTTAATTTTTTATTTTCCTTTCTTAGAGCTCTATGGTTTGCTGTACTTCTGTGAGCTGCAATAAAAAACAGTACAACAGTTACCAAACCAATCCATGGTGTCCAGCTAGACGCCCAGAATTTCCAGTGTTTATCCGGGAGCATACACCAGCTCCGATATTGTACTGGCCACCACCATCCAGACCACAACAAATAGACTGACAACATCAAATTTGTGGCGTGCTGAGATATACCTATACTGTGGTGTTCAAGTTTTTTAGAAACGCGAACGAGCCATCCGTCACTCATCTTTTAATAATGTGCTACCTGTCACAGTACTTAGTTTAGCATGCACTTTCATTCTTTACGCCACATTCGTAGAAGGAGGGGGCTGGCGCCTCCGCGGTAGGGACGCCCGTTACCGGACGCCCCCCGCACAGTCCCGGACGTGCGGTATTCCCGCATCCGGTTCCTCGGTTGTACTCGCTTTCGCGACGAGCTTGTCATTACACAAGAATTGCATGCTCACGTTGTCTTCCCACGATGTTAGGTTTGGCGACACTCCACTTCTTCAACGCCTCCTTGAACTGGCCCCAGTTAAAACTGCGCTTCTTCCCACCGCGTCGGTTTAGCCATTTGAAGACACAACCGATCGTAAATCTGTAGAAAGACTCCAGAGCTTTTCCGTTAGTGCGCAATCCAAAGTAGTTATAGTGTCCCACCAACCGGCGGTTCAATCCAGCAATGAATGGCTTGCCGTTCAGATGGCGGTTTTTCCTTACCCATTCCTTCATCTTGCGTTTCGCTGCCTGCAATCGCTTGGGCGCTGTGCGCTTCTTCACTCGTATCTCGCCATACCAGTCCGCGTCCCAGTAAAACTCCATACTCAGAAACTCGAACCGGTTGACCAACCCGGGTGAAAAGCGACTGAACCGACTCAGCTTGGTTTTCTCCGGCGCTACCACCAGATTGAATTTCTCCAACCTCTTCGGCATGGCCCGATAAAACCGTTTTGCATCGCTCTTGTACTGAAAGGCACACACATAATCATCAGCGTACCTGATCATGAATGCGTACCCCTTGCAACGTGGCTTCACGACTCGATCAAACCACAGATCAAGCACATAATGTAAATACACGTTCGCCAGTATCGGTGAAACACTACCACCTTGCGGGCTTCCGGACTCGGGATGAATGATCTCACCATCGGTGTCCAGTATGCCTGCCTTGAGCCAGCGGCGAATCAACCCTGTAAACGCCTTGTCCTCGACTCTCTGTTCCAGCATCTGCAGCAGCCAGTCGTGATCAATCATGTCGAAGTAGCCTTTGATATCGGCCTCCACCACATAACCGAACGAGCCGTACTGCAGATTGAAGCCCAGATCATCCAGTGCATCCCGTGCACTTCGTTGCGGACGGTACCCATAGCTGACGTTCAGGAAATCCTGTTCGTAGATCGCCGTGAGTATTCTGGCGCAGGCTCTCTGCACCAGCTTGTCTTCAAGGGCGGGTATCCCCAACGCTCGCAGCTTTCCGTTCGCTTTGGGGATATAACAACGCCGGACCAACTTCGCCCGATAACACTTCGATTTCAGTCTCCGCACCAGATTCTCAATATTGGCATACAGGTTTTCTTCGTAAGCCTGTGCCGTCACTTCATCCACTCCACTCGCAGCATGCTTATTCAGCTTGCGCCAGCAATCCAGCAACAGCTCTTCGTTGAGTAACCGATACAAATTCTGAAATCGATGATCCTTGCAGGACGCTGCCCGCATGGCTATTCCCTGCAGTGAGGTTTGCACACGTTCTTCCAGCCCGACTGTGTCCGGCGTGTGTTTCCTTTGCAAGCTACGTACTTCCGTCACGTCCTTCCCCATGTAATGGGCTTTCCCCATCTCAGAGTACTATGCGTGATAAGACACCCCAATTGTATGCGGCCATAAATGGCCTGCCTGCACCTCTCCCTGTCGAACACTTTCACCCGAGCGCACTGCGTTTCCAGGATTGAATGATCCTTTTGCGTCTCTCTAGCCCTGGCGGCTTCTATGTTCATCTTCGTGTAGGAACTCATGGGGCTTCCTGGGTTCTCCAACGTATCTCTCTCTGCATGCCACGGCCTGTGGACTCCGCCAGACCTTCGACCCCCTTGCCAAATCGGAAGTCTCTCGTGTTGCCTTCGGTGTATGTTAAGACCCTCGGCGTCTGGAAGGACGTTTTCGAAGCTGTACCAGCACTTCAGGGAACGCGATTTCCCCTACGGCCTACAGAGTACTCTGTGTACGCTTACCTCATATCTCGTTCATGAATTACTTCACTCCTCAATGAGATCAACACTCGATACGGGCGGGCGGCTAACCCTTACCCGACGGGGACTTTCACCCCGCAAGATACGCTGAGCTTTGCCCAGCGCGATAACAGCCGCGATAACCCGCACTTGCGGCCAGCACGGCGGAGCGGCAGCGAAGTCGTGATGCTGTCAAGTGACGGCTGCAGCGCTTTGTTCGGTCGGTTCCTTAAACATAACCTCAATATGCTACCAGCTCTTAAAACAGATCCAAACCCTGCAAGTAAATATCAATTTCTATCTAAGCATTGAAATGTTAGCCGTGCATGCGATATTTGAATAAGTCAAGACAACACGGGACATATCATCAGTGTCTACGTCGATTTGTTTCAAATCCGCCACCGAACTGTGCTTTGTCTAGTGCGTCCTCAGACTTTCTATTCTGATTTTTTACCTTGCTTCGATTGGTAGACGCCCGACGAAGTAGTTGTGCTCGGCACTTGAGGCAGAGTTTGATAAATGAACCACTGGTCGATTTATATTGCCAAACTATGACATCCTTTCGACTGCAGTAGTTGCAAGCGCCGGTTGCACTTAATTTTTCACCTCGTCTACGCAGAGCATTTTTCATCCGTAGCTCAGCGATTCTTGTGTCAAGCAGTTTTTCCTTTTCGCGCTTAGAGTCGATCTTAGAACGCAGATCACTAGATGCATCAGTGACGATACGCGTACAAGCATGCCTGTCAAATGTCTTTTTATTACGAAAAACACCTTTGCAATCTTCGCATTCAATCTGCATGACACATACACTCTCGCATACTGGCACCTCGCCGCGAAGTAGATTATCGTAACGAGCCCATTTCTGTTTTATTCTATTTTAGTTCATGATCTATCTTCGATGCCATGAGCCTTAAGGATACATGGCTTTTAATCCGGAGCAATATACAATTAATTCTTACCGAGACCACTATACGATGTGAGACCCAATTACACATTGACTCATAAACCATCGCTCTTTGTTCGAAGCAAGATTAAGAATATTGTTAGCTTTTATCAAACCTAATCTTTAATTCGTCGAAACCTGGAAACCTTTCAGTACTCGGAATTTGCGGACCGAACAACTATTAGACTGACTCAAGTATGCACCACCTTCAATCGCTCATCGTAACCAATACCAACCACTCTCCTCCATTCTCATAAGACGACACTCCTGTATGCCCTGATAGTGCCCAGTCTGATATGGAAAATCATTGTCTTGTGCCTTCCAACATCCAGTGTTAGCCTGATCCCGAACCTGCCAATCCCGTTTGACTTCATGGATGAATGTCATGCCAGATCAACCACGCCCTGTGCGTTCGCTTGCGACGCAAACGCGAATTGCCTACAAGAAATGTCTCACAGCGGAGGGTATTCCGTCAAAGCAGCATTCCTACTATCTGACGCGTGCCAATCAGTTTGTCAGAGCCGCTTGCGGGCGTGATCCTCGGCAGCTTCAACCTCACGAAACCGAGAAAATACTCGACACCCTGGGACGCGACAATAATCTGACTGACTGGCAATATCAGCAACTGGTCGATGCTGTGCGTATTCTCCTGATCAATTGTCTGCATTCCTCAGCGTCGGAAGCGGCAGATTGGTCTCGCTGGAAAGCGTCTGCCCGTTCCATGGCACCAGATCATGCATCCATTGCCCGCGAGCAATCGCCCGACGAACTCATCTATCTGAAGATCAAACGTGGGACCGGTGAGTACGCCAGAATACGCAGCCTTCACCGCAATCTGATCATTCGCCTGGTCACGGAAATTCGCGCACGCGGTTATGCCTATCGAACCGAGGAAGCCTATGAGCAATGGGTGGTCCGGTATATCGCGTTCTGCAAGGGAGAATCACCGGAAAAGACCGGGCCGGATCACGTGGCAAAGTACCTGCACGACCTGGTTGTCACTGGCAACGTCAGCGCAAGCACCCAGAACCAGGCATTGAACGCACTGATATTCCTGTACAAGCGAATACTTCAGGCTCCACTGGGGCAATTGGAAGACTTTGCTCGCTCCAAGCGCAAGAAGATCGTACCGGTGGTCATGTCTCGCGCCGAAGTCAGGGGGTTATTGGCAGAACTGCAAGGCTGGCAACACGACGTCGGCTGCCTGCTCTACGGTACAGGCATGCGGGTCATGGAAGCATTGACACTACGCGTCAAGGATGTGGATTTTGAATACGGTCGCATTCACGTCTGCCAGTCAAAGGGCAAGAAAGACCGTTTCGTTCCACTTCCGAAAAGCCTGTCAGTCAGCTTGCAGGAGCAGATCAGAAAAGTGACAACGCTGCACCAACAGGACCTGGAAGACGGTTATGGAGAAGTTCTCATACCGGAAGCGCTAGCCCGGAAGTACCCCAAGGCCACCAGGGAATTGCGCTGGCAGTTCCTGTATCCATCTGGCAGGCTTTCCGTCGATCCGCGCTCTGGCGTCATTCGCCGACATCATATGCACGAAAGTGGACTGCAAAGAGCGGTGAAACAGGCAGCGGAACGCTCGGGCATCAGAAAGCGAATCGGTTGCCACACCTTCAGGCACAGCTTTGCCACCCATCTGCTGGAAAGCAATCATGATATACGCACGGTACAGGAGTTGCTGGGCCACGCCGATATCTCCACTACCATGATCTACACACACGTACTCAACCGCCCCGGCATCAGTGTATCCAGTCCACTGGACCTCTGACCCCGCCGAAGCTCATCACCATCACGCAGCCCCAGCACACCAAACCACGACTAATCCTTCGAATACCGCCGCCGAATCACCGCCACACTCACCGCTGCTATCAATATCAGACCTTGCACCACATCCCTGATGGGCTTGGGCAATCCCAGCAGGTTCAACAACGTGAATATGGCCTGCAGGCACAGCGCTCCGGCTATGGTGGCTCCCACGGCCCCTCTACCGCCAAGTAGCTGGGCCCCACCAATCACCGTGGCGGTAATGGCCTGCAACTCGTAACCCAGCCCCACATCGGTCGACACACCGGCAAAGCCGCCCAGCAGAATACCGGCGATAACCGCTGTCACGGCTGATACCACAAACGCAGCAATACGAATTCTCGGAACAGCCACGCCGGATAATCGAGCGGCCTGCGGGTTATCGCCAATGGCATGCAGCAACTTCCCGTATTGGGTGCGGTGCATCAGCCACCAGAGCAGCCCACCCACCACCAGCATGACAATCAGCGCCACCGGGAATATCTTCACCAGAGGCACATCCTTGATCAACACCCGCCCGAAGAAACGGAAGGTATCCGGCAGATATCCCCGGGGAGCGCCACCGGACCAGGTCAAGGCAATACCGTTCAGGGTAATCATCATGCCCAGGGTGGCAATGATGGAAGGCACTTTCAGCCAGCAGACCACCATGCCATTGACCATACCTACCAGTACGCCCATGCCCAGCATCAGGGGAATGACCCAATAGCTGGCATTCGGGTCGCCATTGGTCAGAATGGAACTGCCGATGACCGTCAGCGTGATGATGGACCCCACGGACAGGTCGAACCCGCCAGAGACGATCACGTACAGCTGCCCGACAGCAAGGATCACCAACGGGGCGGCGCGCTTGAGAAAATTCATGTAACCGGTGGGCTGCATGAAGTGCGGTGACAGCAGCACGATGACCACCAGCAATATCAACAGCACCAGATACACCGGATTGATACCGAGCCGCCACCGGCCAGGCCCCTTGATGATCCGGCTAGCAGCTGTACTGCCGACGTCATCCGCCGTTTGAGGGGTCGCGTCAGTATTTACATCAGTCGCTTTGCCGGATTCGCTCATGCCACCAGCTCCTTGCTGCGCATCGCGTAGAAGGCCACCGCTGCCACAATGATGATGCCGCGAATGATCTGCTTGGCAAAGGCATCCACCCCCGCCAGGTTGAAGATCGAATCGATCAGAGAGAAGATCATCACCCCCGCCAGAGTCCCCCAGACGCCACCACGCCCGCCGGCCAGAATGGTGCCGCCAATGACCACCACGGCAATCGACTCCAGATCATAGACACCATCGCGGCCTATCCAGGGGGCACCGGAACGCAGGCGACTCGCCAGATACAACCCCGCAACCGTTGCGCACAGGCTGCAGAGGATATGCGCACCGATGATCACTCGCTCGGTTCGAATACCGGCCAGTCTCGCCGCATTGGCATTGCCACCCACTGAATAGATGTTCGCCCCCATCCGCGTCCAGCGCAGCATGACCCAGGCAACCACGGTCAACACCCCAAGAAACCACAGACTCACGGGTACCCCCAGGTACTGCCCATAGGCGAAGAACTGGAATTCCTCGGGCACTGACCCGGCAAAGTTGGTAAACGCCGCCGACAGCAGCCCTTGCAGTATCAGCGCCATGCCCAGTGTCGCAATCAGCGGGTTCACTTCCAGCCGCGTAATGACCAGACCATTGATCAATCCAACCAACGCACCCACTGCCAAAACCAGCAAGATGGCGGGCACCATCATGCCGGGATCCCCGGACATGACAAAGGACGCCAGCACAGCAGACACCGAGATCAGATTGGCCACCGACAGATCGATGGAGGCCACCAGAATCACGAAAGTCTGTCCGATAGCCGTGATCGCCAGGGCGATGGAGCGCCCCAGTATGCTGAGCAGATTATCCACAGACAGATACGCCGTCTGCTCCGTGAACACCGCAATGGCGCCATACAACACGAACGCCAGCACCAGCAACACAATGGACGCATGCCGAGCCAGGCTGAATCCGGAACCTTTGCCAGGCGCGGTAGCATCACGTGTCGTCATGCGCTGTGCCTGGCTGTGGTGGCGGCGCGCATGATCGACGCTTCATCAGCCCCCTGGGCAAACTGTCCGGTGATTCGGCCATTGCTCATCACCTCGACGCGATCGGCCACCCCCAGAAGCTCAGGCAGGTCGGATGAGATCATGACAATGGCCGCACCGCCCCTGGCCAGATCCCGCATCAGCTGGTAGATGCCGGCCTTGGCATTGACATCGATCCCCCGGGTAGGCTCCACGAATATCAGTATATCGGCAGCCAGCATCAGCCAGCGAGCCACCACGATCTTCTGCTGATTGCCGCCCGAGAGAACACCGGCCTCGGTATCAAGACTCGCTGCCCGCACATCCACCTGATTGAGCAGTGCTTCGAGCTTCTCCAGATTGCCATGCTGCGTCACCGATGGTGCTGACAGGGCGCCACTGAAGGCACGTGCCGACACCATCGCGTTATCGCGCACCGACTGCATCAGAAACAAGGCATCGGCCTTGCGGTCAGCGGGCAGCATCGACACCCCTGCCTTGATCGCATCTCTGGGCTGCCGACAATCAACCAACTCCCCGTTGATGCGATAGCTGCCATGAGTAAACGGCGCATCACCGAACAATGCTCTTGCCAGAGACGTTCTGCCCGCGCCCTGCACACCCGCCACACCAACAATCTCCCCTCGACGCAATTCAAAATCGATATCGGACAACGCGGCATTACCGGCAGACTCCACACTCAGCACCACGTCGCCGACCTCTTCCGCCATCGCCGGCGATGGATAGAACTCGGTAATTTCGCGTCCCACCATGGCATGGATGATGGCGGACTGCTCTGGCACCTGATCAAAGTTGGCGGTGACCACCCCATCCTTGAGTACCGTCACTCGATCGGCCAGTCGCGCAATCTCGCGCATGCGATGGGTGATATAGACAATGCTGTGATTCTGCCGACGCAGCTTGTCAATCAGAGCGAACAAGACCTCGCACTCGCGCTCGTTCAATGCCGCCGTCGGTTCGTCCATGACCAGTACTTTCGCATCGAGTGCAATGGCCTTGGCAATCTCCACCATCTGCTGCTCGGCCACATCCAGATCCCGCACCAGCGTGTCTGGCCGAATGCGATGTTCTTCACCGAAGAATTGCAGCACTTCTTCGGTTTCCCGTTGCATCTGCCGCTCTTGCAGAAAACCGCCTCGCGACAGCTCGCGGCCCATGAAGATATTCTGCGCAACCGTACGCTCGGGCAGCAGTGCAAACTCCTGATGAATGACGCTGATACCCGCCTGCAAGGCATCCAGCGGATGACCGAATCTGCGCACCTTGCCATTGACTTCAATGCTGCCCGAGTCTGGCTGATAAGCCCCAGAGAGCACCTTCATCAAGGTGGACTTGCCGGCCCCGTTCTCACCGGCAAGCGCATGCACCTGCCCGGCATGGCAATCCATGCTGACCTTGTTCAGCGCATGCACCCCGGGAAAACGCTTGTCGATATTCAACAGGGAAAAGACAGGCGTAGTCATGTCATCGTTTCAACAGACACTCGTTCTCCGTAAAACTGAAGCGCAATAACCGACCCTGCCATACCGCCGGTGGTCGGATGGATACGTGAACTGATTTTTCATCATATTCCGCCATGGCGGGCAATTAATCAAGTCGACAGTGTGCAAAGCCAATCATGACGCTGTCGCTGCCGGATCACTCGTCACAAATACTGAGAAATGCAGTGCATTACACACTGAAGGTATCAATTTCATCGACACCGTTCACAGTGAATGCTAACCGGAAGTACCAGCGCCCCCAATGAGTTCGTCGCGAACAGCATTGATTTGCTAGAGTGGGCAGGCAGTACCACACCACCAGTCCGGACAGTTGCATGAGATGTCAGCGCATGGCGACAGAACCTGTATATACAGCGAATTCCGCCAGGGGGTGAAATACGATCGGTATTGGCGACCGAACGCGTTTCCCCACAGTGACCCGCGCTAATGGGTCCAGTAGCAATGAGATGTTGACGAGTCATGGATAACCCGGACCAAGGACAACGATGAGGGATACATTAATGAGATTAGCAGTCAGTTGTATCAGTGCCATCAGCGTACTCGTATTATCCGGTAGTGCCATCGCACAGGCACCGAACTTCGACGACCCTGCCGAGTTCGAAAAACAGAAAGCGATGTTGACCGCTGATCGCAACGGACCGGACGACAAACCCTGGGAGCAATATATCGGCGATGCCATGGCGGACACCTCTTCGCACAAGCAGGATGGCGCCGGTACGGTCTGTTTCTCCAACGCCGGTGTCAACAACCCCTGGCGAGTGGTTGGCTGGACCACCATGCAGGCAGAGGTGGATCTGCAGGCTGACAAGATTGCCGAGTTCATCGTCACCGATGCGGAAGGCTCGGATGACAAGCAGATTTCCGATATCGACGATCTGCTTGCGGGCGGCAAATGCGACGTCCTCATCGTCTCTCCCAACACCACGGCGGCTCTGACACCGGCTGTCGAGAAAGCCTGCGAGCAACTGCCCGTGGTCATCTTCGACCGAGGCGTCAATACCGATTGCCCGGTCACCTTCATCAAACCGGTGGGCGGCTACGGCTTCGGCATTCAATCAGCCCAGTTCATAGCAGACAATGCAGAAGCCGGTGCCAAGGTCTTGATGCTGCGCATTCTGCCAGGCGTCGATGTGCTGGAAACGCGCTATTCCTCGGCCAAACGCATTCTCGATGAAGCCGGCATGAATATCGTGGGCGCTGAATTCACCGACGGTGATCGAGCCAAGACCAAATCCATCGTTGAAGACTATCTGCAGCGCGAAGGAGAACTGGCGGCCGTGTGGATGGATGCGGGAGCCACCTCGGTGGCGGCCATCGAAGCCTTCGAGGACATGGGCATGGATGTACCGATCGTCACCGGTGAAGACCAGCAGGACTTCCTGCAGAAATGGAAGTCTCTGGACATGAATACCATCGCACCCACCTACCCCACCTACCAATGGCGTACACCGATCATCGCGGCAACCCGCATTCTCGCTGGAGAAGCAATTCCCGGCCCCGAATGGAACCTGCCACAACCGGCCATCACCGCCGACAATCTGGATCAATACATCAACGACAACATGCCACCATTGCACTATGCCATGTGTGGCTGCGAAGGCATGCCGGATTATCCGTCGCGCTGGGGCGGCCAGTAAATCAATGAACCTACGACTGGAACACACATGTCCGGATATTCGATAATCAACGCTTGCGTCTGGGACGCAAGCGTCAACGAACCCTTTGCCGCAACCGTTGATATCGACGACAATCGCATAACCGCCGTCACGGCAGTCAATCAGCCTGACCAGCCCGACACGGCTACACCCCCTGGTGGCCGTATCGTCATTGATGGCCAGGGCATGACGCTGATGCCCGGCATGGTTGAGGGCCATTGCCATCCAAGTTTCACCAACGTCAATCTGCCCAGTGAACTTGGGCAGATCTCGCCTGAAGAGCACATGCTGCTCACCGCCGCCAACCTGAAGCTGTTGCTTGATCACGGCTTCACCTCGATCTTCGAAGCGGCTTCGGCAAAACCTCTGCTGGGCGTCACGGCTCGCAATGCCATCAACTCAGGGCTCATCCCCGGCCCACGCATGCGAGCCGGCAGTCCCGAGATCGGCACCACGGCAGGACTCGGTGATGAACGCAAACGTCACTTGTATCAGGAGAGTTTCGGCTTGTCGGCCGATGGTCCCGATGAGATGCGCAAGGTTGCGCGGGAATGCGTTCGCGATGGTGTGGACACGCTGAAGATCAATATCTCCGGTGATGAATTCGTCAGCCATGCCAGAGCGGAAATCACTCCGCTGGAAGAGGAGGAGCTGGCTGCCTTCGTTCGGGTGGCCCGCACCTTCGAGAAAACCACGGCGGCACATGCACGCTCTCCCAAGAGCGTCAAGATGGCAGTCAAGCACGGTATCGACTGCATCTACCATTGCGACTTCGCCGACGAAGAAGCACTGGACCAGCTGGAGAGCGTCAAGGATCGCATCTTCGTCGGACCCGCCTTCGGTCTCGTACACAACTCCACACGTGAGGGTAGCCCGCACGGTCTGACGCCGGAAGTCTGTGAGCAGATGGATCTGTATCGCAAGTTTGACGCCTGTTGCGCCAGCTACCACGAGATTCGCAAGCGCGGCATACGCGTCGTCATTGGCGGGGATTATGGTTTTGCGGTGACCCCGATGGGACAGAATGCCCGCGACATCGAGCACTTCACCAAGTGGTTCGGCTATTCCAATCAGGAAGCCCTGAGCTGTGCCACTGTCATTGGTGCGCAGCTCATGGGGCTGGCAGACAGCATCGGCTACATTCGGCCCGGTTTCCTGGCCGATCTGCTGCTGGTCAAGGGCGACCCTACCCGAGATGTCTCCCTGCTTCAGTCCAGAGACCGGCTTGCCCTCATCATGAAGGATGGCGTCGTCTACAAGAACGCCACGATGTCGGAGGCGGCATCATGAAGCTCGGCATCAATCTGCTGTGCACCTCGGGCTTCATCGATACGCCACATGTCGAGGTATTCGAGTTGGCCAAGTCGGCAGGCTTCGACGGGGTGGAAATACCGGTGATGTCCGGCACGCCGGAGCACTACGCCCGGCTGTCACGGTTTCTCGACCAGCTTGGTCTGGAACGCACCAGCACGATGATCATTCCCGACCCCGACAGGGATCCCGGTAGTGCCGACCCTGCCATTCGACAACGCGGCATCGATCACCTCAACTGGGCCATAGACTGCAACGAGGCGCTGGGCTCCACCAGCATCGGTGGGCCCTTCCACGCGCCTATCGGTCACTTCCCCGGTCGTGGTCCGACCGAAGACGAGCTGCAGCGATGTGCGGAGGTGCATCACGACATGGCACAGCGCGCGTTCAGCCTGGGAATCCAGCTGAGCCTGGAACCCCTGAACCGTTTCGAGACACATTTTCTGAACACGATGGAGCAAGCAGTCGCCTACGCCGAGCGCGTTGATCACCCGAACTTCAAGATCATGTACGACACCTTTCATGCGCATATCGAAGAGCAGGATCCGCTGGCAGCCGCCCATGCCATTCGCGATCACCTGGGTGTCCTGCATGTCTCGGAGAACGACAGGGGCATACCCGGGCGTGGCCAGGTGGATTTTGCCAGTCTCTTTCGCACACTGAAGCAGGATGGCTTCGACAACTGGATCGTGGTGGAGGCCTTCGGCAATGCCTTGCCCGAACTCTCTGCGGCCACCCGCGTCTGGCGCCCACTGTTCCCGGACTTGCACACACTCTTCCACGAGAGCGCCGAACTGGTCAGATCCACCTGGACCGAGGTGAAGCCCAACAAATAAAACCTTGATAGCCACCCCATTCAAGGTTTTTCCCGAATCAGAATCTGCCTTCACGCCAGGACAGAGGCAACGCTGCTCCACACTATCACAGCCGAGATGCCGGGCAAGGCAGGTGCCGCCAGAACCCTGCGAACAGCAGACACTGCCGACTTGCACGTATCGCTACTGATGGCATAGCCACTTTGCTGCTCAGCCACGTCTCAATCGGTTACCCTTGCTTCCCTGGATCATTTTGTCGACATTCGACACGGGAGCTCAACCAGAGTGACACTGGATCAGCTGACGGTGTTCTGCATACTGGCCATCGTCATGGCCCTGTTCGTATGGGATCACTGGCGTTACGATGTCGTTGCCGGTATGGCACTCATCACAGCCGTCTATACCGGCATAGTCCCGGTAGACCATGCCTTTGAAGGCTTCTCGCACCCGGCGGTCATCACCGTCGCCTGTGTGCTCGTCATCAGCCAGGCCTTGCAGTCCTGTGGCGTGGTGGAGTTGTTTCTGAAGTATCTGGCCTATGCCAGGGGCTCTCTGTCCACGCAGATTGCCGCCAATTGCGGTGTCACCGCTTTCCTGTCCGGCTTCATGAACAATATCGGTGCACTGGCTCTGATGCTGCCGATCACCCTGCGTGATGCCCAGAAATCCAAACGCCCCGCCTCCAAACTGCTGATGCCGCTATCTTTCGCCAGCCTGCTTGGTGGCCTGGTCACGCTGGTCGGCACGCCGCCGAACATCATCATCGCCACCTTCCGCGCCAACAATGTCGGCGAGCCCTTCAGCATGTTCGACTTCACCCCGGTTGGCCTGACCGTCGCGCTCGGTGGCTTGCTCTATCTCATCACCATCGGCTGGCGCCTGCTGCCCGGCAAGAAGTCGGAAACCGACGAGGAGAATTCCGAACAGTTCCATATCGCACGCTACGTATCCGAGGTTCGCGTACCCGCCGACTCTCCTCTGGTCGGTACCTCGGTAGGCGCGCTGGAGAAGACCTGCGAACATGAAGTGGCCGTGATGGTCATCATTCGCAAGGATCGGCGCCGCATGGCACCACCCTCGATCGAACTCATCCAGGCCGGAGATGTATTGATTCTCGAGGGCCATAGCGAGTCGCTGCAACCACTGTTCGAGAACCCGGGCATGCTCGAAGCCGGTGCAGAAGTCGTGGACCCCGACTGGCTGAAGTCCCCGGAAGTGCGTGTGATCGAAGCGGTCGTCATGCCCAACTCGGCCATTGAAGGCCTGTCGATGCGCGGCATCGGCATGCACAAGCGCTTCGGGGTCAATCTGCTGGCTGTGGCCCGTGAAGGTCATGCTGCCCGTACCCGTCTGAAACACATCAAATACAAGACCGGAGATGTATTGCTGCTGCAGGGCGAGACCCAGGCTCTGGAGGAGCTCTGCATGAGCCTGGGCTGCCTGGCCATCAAGAACCGCGGCCTGGAAATCAATGCGCGTCGCGGTGTCTTCCTGATTCCCGGAACCTTTGCGCTGGGTATTTTCGTGGCCGCCATGGGGTGGGTCCCCGTGCAGATCGCCTTCACGACAGTCGTCGGTGTGCTGGTGCTGATGAAGATGGTGTCTCTCAGAGTGGCCTATCGCAGTATCGAATGGCCGGTGATCGTGTTGCTCGGCTTTCTCATACCCATCGGCGAGGCACTGCAGACCACCGGCGCCACCGATGTCATTGCCCAGGGCATCATCCAGTTATCCAATGGTTTGCCACTGTGGTCCATGCTGGTACTGGTCATGGCCGTGTCCATGCTGCTCTCGGACCTTGTACACAACACACCCACCGCCGTACTGATGGCGCCCATTGCCTTCAGTCTGGCAAGCGGTCTCGATCTGCCGGTCGATCCCTTCCTGATGGCGGTTGCCATCGGTGCCGCCTCACCCTATCTGACACCCATCGGACACCAATCCAACACCCTTGTGATGGGACCCGGCGGCTATGCCTTCAAGGACTACTGGAAAGTCGGCCTGTTGCTGGATCTGGTCATCATCAGCATTGCCGTACCGATGATCATGCTGGTCTGGATGTAAATAATCGATACTAGCCTCAATGCGACATGAAGACGCGCAGTAGAAATGCGATAGACCGGTGAATACAGTCGCGCACGGAGTGTTTTCCGGCGCGGACCTGCTGGTGAAACCGCCGGGTCGTCAGCCAACGCGGGGTGACAAGCGAGCGAACAAGGAATGCTGGCAGCTTGTCGCTATTGTCCGTGGGTCCACTCATCGACCTTGCCCTGCCCGATGGGATGCCAGGGACAACCCCTGAGGCCAAGCTTCTGCATGCGTTTCAGGCCCGAGACCACCAGGCGATTCACCCGCTTTTTCACAAAAGGCACAGCCCCCACATGCAAGCCCCCGAGAGAGCCTGCGACAAACGGCAGATAGGGCGCGCGCCGCAGCGATGCATAGATCTCGATACGTGTCGTATCCACAGGACTGGCACAACGGGCATGAAACCCGTGCGTATCGGCAACGATCAGGGTATTGGCCTTTACCACCATGCGTGTCGGCTGCGGGTAACCCAGCGCGGCAAGCCTGTCGGGTGACAGACGCAAGGATCCACGCCTGGAATAGGTATTCTCCACCGCGTCCAGCGATGTCGAAATCTCTTTCTCCCAGGCATACCGCTGTTCTGTCATCTTGTGAGAACCGGCAACGTAGCAGAACGGTCCATCCTCCTCACCCACATCCGTCAGAAACAGCCAGGCCTTGGCAGTGGCATGAAAGGTGTCGCTGTGCAGATCACTCTGCGGGTCAGGGTTGCCGTTCGCCTTTGCCAGAACAGTCTGTAATGTCACCAGCGCCTGACCGGCATGCGAGCCGACATATTGCACCAGCCCCATGAGTTCCTGGTTGTCGCGCGCCTGACGCAGGGCGGGACGTGATTGCAGATCCTGATCATCAATCATCGAACGCCGCGTGATCGTGGCACCCTGACGCATGTCTACCCGTTCGAATTCACCACCGTGCATTTCTTCGAGCAATTGACGAAATTGCGACTCGGGCAGAAAGTTGTCGATTCGCACATACCCATCCCTCTCGTAGGCCTCAGCCTGCGCCGCAGTCACCCGCGAACGCAGACGACGTCGACGCATCGCAGCCATGCGCATGGCCAGTGACACTCTCAGCACATGCAGATTATTGGCATTCAGGAAGCGACTGCCGAGCAGTGGATTCTTCTCGAAGGATTTTGCGCCGGAAAATATCTGCAGAAAATACACGGGAAAACCCAGCACATGTCGCAGATTCACAGCAGATTTGGGGTTCGAACTCATCAACCGGCTCCGGCATGCCAGGGAACTGGCCTGCAAATGAAACACTGCTGAAGCAGCTTTCATTCCTGCCATGGAGCCTGAGTTTGTCAGCAGGTATCGTCGGCCGGGGAATGAGTAGCCGACGAACCTGACGAACCTGACGAACCTGACGAACCTGACGAACCTGACGCCAGAGCATCCATGCGTGCGGCCCAGTATGCCGTTCTCTCCAGCCCGAATTCGGTGGCTTGCAGTGCAGGCTGTCGATCATGTACCGGCAGTCCTGCTCGAGCGGCAAACAGACGCTTCCCATAACAGATCAGATGCTCGATGGACTGCATCATGAACGTCATGGCCGGCAACACCTCGCTGTAGAGATGCTCGGCAGCCTCTCTGTCCCCGGTCTGCCACAGATCGAAGATGCGCTTGCTGTGGTCAACCACATCGGGGGCAAGAACGAAGCCGCTGGCCCCGGCACGCAGGCAATCGGTCATTTCCAGACCGCCGCGACCATTGAGTACCGTGAGCGAGGACCCACAACGTTCCACCAGCCCGGCAAGATCCACCGCAGAGGTCTCAGCCTTGATCAGTGAAAAAGCCCGGTTGCGCTGAATCAACCGTGCAACGTCGTCAGCCTGCAAAGCCCGCCCCAGGTACTGCGGAGCATTCTGAATGGAGAAGGGAATATCGAACCCGTCAGCGACGGCCGCGAAGAAATCGATATAGGTGGCTGGACCGTAGCCACCGGCAGCAGGCGGTTGCAGAATCAACCAGGAGGCGCCGTGCTCCAGCGCAAACCGAACGCGATCGCGCTGCTCCTCGACCGAGTTGCCGGTAATGGTGACGGACAGAGGCACACGCCCGCAAAGGCTCTCGGCGGTCCACTGGACGAGCTGACGTTGTTCTGCGTCACTCAGTTTCTGTACTTCGGTGGCCAGGCCGAGCACGGTCACCCCGTCAACACCGGCGTTCAAGACCCAGTCAACCTGGGCGCGCATGGCGCCTTCATCCAGCTTTCCATCACGATCGAAAAAAGCGTAGAGCACGCAATGGATTCCGTTGAACATGGCCTCGAGCACTCCCGGTTGACGACACCCCCTTGTCGAATCATCGACAGGACATGCCCTGAAGACAGACATCAGCATTGTCAGTTTATCTTATAAATCAGAAAAACGCCCGCAATTCCTGCCCGGCCCCTGAACCCATTCAGTAATTCACGACATACCCTCGCCCGCAATCAGCAACTCAACCCTGCGTCACCACGCTTGACTTGACTTGACTTGACGTGACGTGACTCGGCTCGGCTCGGCTCGGCTCGGCTTCCGTGCTCAATCTTCGGCCTGAACGTCGCTACTGATCGGGCAACAGGGTCTCGCTGCGCCGCAGTACCACATTGAATGATATGGACACCCGCGGCTGCTCGGCAAAGTTCGGATGTACGGCATGATGCACGAATGATGGCCAGAGCAGCAGCAGACCCGCTGCTGGCGTAACGCGATGCTCCGGATCAATCTGCGGGTCACCGGCAATCGCGCTCATGTTTGCCTGGGGACGAGGATCGAAAAACGAGATATCGCCCGGATTGAGATCATCACGCTGCCTGGCGGACAAGGGCTGCTCAGGCATGTCCACATAGTAGGTACCGCTGAGATAGCTGTGCGGATGATTGTGCAAGCCATGGTAATCACCCTGTCGATTGATATTGGCCCAGCCTTGCAGTTGCCACTGAATACTCACACTGACCCCCGACCTCGACAGATAATCGGCAATGGTCTTGTTGATGCACTGATGCAGCCATTGCAATGCCGGATGAGTTTGTTCGAAGAGGTTCTGCTGCCGATAGTCCGTGGTCAACTGCGCCTGAGAGTCATCCTGCATCATCAGAAACTGTCGCAATGCCTGATTGGCAATGTCGGCAGATGGCAACTGACGCTGCAGGAACAAGGTCGGCCACAATTGTGTGAACCCGTCGCTATTCTGCGTCATGCTGCCGGCTCGAGCAGTCTGATCACTGCAGATACCCATGCAATTGTCACTGGTGTTTTTCTGATCATCACGATACTGGCGGACAAGCGTGCAGCGTAGTCTAGCGGGTAAATCCCGCCCGTTCGGAACCTCAAGGCGAGAATCCACTCTCAAAACCCGATCCCTTACCTAACTGTATGCAGGAACCCCAGCATGCATCACGGCGCGCCCTGCAACCTTCCGTATACTTGCCCCCCATTGCGTCTGGAGTCAGTCATCTTGGATGTTCGTCATTTTCGCGGAGTTCGCCTCGTCTGGTTGAGTCTCCTGCTGTTGTTATCCGGAAACGGATTCGTTCACGCCCAGTCGGTAGATACCGTTGCTCCCATCATCGAGCTGGAAGAGTTGACAGAGGGTATCGCTGATCGCACTCAGGTATTTACCGCCCAGGTGGCCGAAGACAATACGCTGGACAACGTGACGCTCTACTATCGCCGGGAAGGTCAATTACCGTTCACACCCGCCCCGATGGAAGCGCTGGGCAACACGGGTTACTACAGTGTCTCCATCCCGACGGACTTCAATGATCTGCGAACCATTGAATACTATGTGCAAGCCATCGATACCACGGGTAATCGAACCGTGAGCGGCTTTGCCTTCGACCCTTACCAGCGAACCCTGTCGGCACCGGTCAGTCCCATTTCCGGCAATCAGGAAGCAGCTCCGGAAGTCGCTGCGCAGGAGCGGATACCGTTGCTGAAACGTCGCTGGGTCCAGATCACGCTGGGTGTCCTGGCCGTAGGCGCCGTGGCCTCTCTGGTGAGTGATGACGGAGAGGATTCCGAAGTGGTACCGCTGACCTTTTCCCTGCAATGAGAGAGAACATCATGCGCTCACATGTTCGCACTCTGTGCAATGCCACCACGATCCTGATCGGCTCTGCCATTCTGGCAGCCTGCTCCGACAGCGGTACCGTCACAACCTTGCCGGCCAGGCCCAATGTCGCTATCGGCTTGCCACAGGAACTGCTCAATGCTTCGAGCGTCGTTCAGGCCAACCTGCGTCCCGAGATTCGGTTTGCCGGTGGTTCAGCGGTCTCTCTGACGCGCGGCTCGGGCAACGACTGGAGCGGCACCATCAATGTAGCCCCGGGTAGAACCTACCAGACAACCCTGACCTGGTTTGAAAGACTGGAGCAGGGCGATGTCGCTCTGGCAACACTGACGCAAACCCTGGATGTCTCCGCTGCCGGCGAGATCACTCGCTCCGAGAACAGCGGTTATTCCACGGATATCGACACGGACAACGATGGCCGTACCAATCTGCAAGAGCGTCAGGATGGCACCAACCCGCTACTACCCGAAAACGGTACCGACACAGGTACTGACACAGGTACTGACACAGGTACTGACACAGGTACCGACACAGGCACGGACACAGGCACGGACACAGGCACGGATACAGGCACGGATACAGGCACGGATACAGGCACTGATACAGGCACTGATACAGGCACTGATACAGGCACTGATACAGGCACTGATACAGGCACTGATACAGGTACTGATACAGGTACTGATACAGGTACTGATACAGGTACTGATACAGGTACTGATACAGGTACTGATACAGGCACCGATACAGGTACTGACACAGGCACCGACACCGGTACTGACACGGGCACCGACACCGGTACTGACACGGGCACCGACACCAACCCGCCGCCAGTCGTGGCCGATGTCATCGTGCCACGCATTGCCGCCGAAGATGCTCCGGTCATCGATGGTGAAGGCCTGGAATTGCTGGGTGACAACGGCGAACTGATCGGCGAATGGGCGGCTGCCGTGCAAAACGACAACAGCGGTGCACCCCTGGTCATCGATCAGTTGATCATCGATGACGACGCCAACGAATCAGCCGGCTCGGACCGACGTCGTTGGGCGGCCATGCATGACGGAACCTATCTGTATGTGCTGGTTCTGGTTGACGATGATGGCGACAGGAATCGCGATTCGGGTAGTGACATCGATCAGGATGACAGTCTGGAACTGTTCATCGATGGCGACAACAGCAAATCCAATCGTTACGACAGCAACGATTTCAGCCGTATTTTCCCGTTGCAACTGGCCGGTGCAGACAAGCAATCCACATCCTCGGGGGCGGTCGCCGGACCACAGTCATCGTCTGCACCGCTGTCAATCAGGTTCACCACCGGGCCCGGCATAGGCCCCGATGGCACGATCCGCAGGCAGTTCGAACAGGACGTTTACGAACTGCGAATCGGCCTGAGCTCGGCCGGCATCGTTCCCGGCGAACCGTTCGGTTTCGAATTGCAGGTCAACGATGATGACGGCGGCGGTGATCGCAATGCGCGATGGGCATGGAACCTCCCTACCGGCAGTGCCGATATCGCGCATCAGAATCCATCGGTGTTCGGCACACTGGTTCTGGAATAGACCGATCTCTAGCCGGCGCCACTGGCCGGTTGCCGGTGAACATAGGTCTCGTCATAGCGGCGAGACAGATGTTCACCGGCCAGCCGTACTTCAGCACTCCCCCAGGGCGCCACATTGACATCCGCACGCGGATTGAAGAAGAACGGCACCGACATGCGCTCCTCTGCCCCGCCGATCACGCGGTGAGGCGTGGCCACGATACGGCCATTACTCCACATTTGCAGCATCTCGCCGAAATTGATGACGAAGGTGCCGGGGTTTGCAGTAACCGGAACCCAGTCTCCCGAGCGAGTCGCCACCTCCAGGCCGGGCGATCCGTCCATCGCCAACAACGTCAGGCAACCATAATCGGTATGCGGGGCAATACCGAAATCTCGCTCGGTAGCATCCAGAGGCCTGCTCGGATAGTAGTTGCCTCTGAGCAAGGCCATTGGCTTGTCGAACTTGTCTCTGAAATAGTCCGCAGGCTCGTCGATCGAACTGGCGATGGCACTCAGCAGATCCAGTGATATGCGGGTTGCCCGGGTGTAGTAATCCGTTATGTTTTCACGAAAACCGGCAGGCTCGGTCGGCCAGCGATTCGGGGCATAGTAGGTATGCCGGGCCAGCGGATCTCCCGGTGGCAGTTCAAGCCCACAGTCGAACACTTCCTTGAAATCCGGATTGGACGCCGGGTCCACCTGCTCGGCGCCTGATGCGCCCCACCCTCGATTGGAGCCGGTATTCGCCATGTTGAACTCCGCCTTCCTTGCCGTCGGCAACGTGAAGAAGTCGCGATAGGCACTCAAGACACGCCTGACATCGTCTTCGCCAAGACAGGTATCGGTCAGGGTCATGAAGCCGATATCCTCGGCCGCCACGCGCACTTTGACCAGACTTTCCTGGTACCCGCGACTGGAAGGATCAAACAAGTCAACGGCGCTGATCTCGGGTATCTGCATAGGGCTCTCTCGAGGACTTTCCCGGTTCTTGTACTCGGCAGGACCCATCAATCCGGTCGAGGGCATGTAACGTTGTTCAAGCCTTGGATCAAATCGACCAAGTCTGACGGTTCGGGCTCTTATCCTACCCTCATCCCTCCTTGAGGAACATGACACGACAAATCGCCGTTGATTTTGCAGTGCAACATGATTTCAGCGAATATCTTGCGCTGCAAGACAAATATGCTGCACTGCAAAATTTGGTATCAGAGTGCCCCCTCTGGCGCGTAGCAACCTCCGAACTGGCTGCATCGTCCACTCGCTTGGCCCGCTGCAATGACCCTTTTTCCGGTTAGAGAACCTTCATCACATCTCGCCAACTGACGATGCCGATGGGTTTGCCAGCGTCATCCACAATCGGGATACAGGAAATCCTTTCCGTATTGAACACATCGATGGCGTCGGCAACGCTTGCCGTCACATCCAGCGTCACCGGTTTGCGGGTCATGATCTTGTGCACTCGCTGGGAGAGTGTCTGGGTATCTCGACGATTCTCGGCGAGTGTTCCCAGGTAAGGACTGATGACCCTGAGAAGATCACGGTCGGACACCACACCGCTGAGTATCTCGTGATTGACCACCAGCAAATGGTGGAACTGGCAATTGTCGAAGACTTCCTTGACGATGCTCAGAGGATCATCCATCTCTACCGTGACGACCCGTTCTGTCATTATTTCCTTGATATTCATGTCTTGATTCGAGCACCACAGGTTCGAAGTCACCGGATCGCGACAAGGGAAGCACCCTGCTACAGAACCATGGGCAGTTTCACCATCCAGCCCCCAACCGAAGCAGCCTGTTCCGACGATCAGCTTCCACCCGGCGCAGCTCGCTCTGGAAAACAGATCGAGAGCACAGGTAGTAGCCTGCACATAGCAATATCTGCACCGTCAAGCAGGACATGCTCACAACTCGGCGTAAAACCTCATGACGAGCTAATCATTCCGCCACGGCTGCCGATCTTCTGATTACCTTGCGCATGCACTTGCCCCTGTCACACCCATTGCGAGTCAGAAACCAACCTCCCTGATGCTGTCTTCGGCAATACAAAAACTGTCCTTCTCGCTGGAGGAACTGTCAGAGAGGGGGCCTGACCGACTCACTACCATGGCGGGCCTGTGCGGATTCTGCATTCACGTCGGATTCTGCGGCTTGTTCGTGCTGCTGAATCTGTGGTCGCTGGTTACCTTGAACGTGGTGAGCTGCGGCCTCTGGATTTATGTCATATGGCTTGCATCCACGGCAAGGCCGGGCATGGCGGTGCATCTTGCAACGTTCGAAGTCTTGTCGCATGCGATCGTGGCCACGAGCATACTCGGCCCGAGTTTCGGGTTTCATTTCTATCTGTGGCCCGTCACGATACTCATCGCCCTCAACCCCAGTCTGAAGTTCCGCCACTCGGCGCTGATCAGCATGCTGACGATGTTGCTGTTCGGGTGCCTGAGTGCTTTCGTCAGCAGTGACCGATCCGCCGACTACACCCCGCAACTGGTAAACGGCATCTTCTTTCTGAACATACTGGTCTCGGGATTTTCGATGATACTGACCGGCATGCTGGTGCGTCACATGTTTTCGCTTCAAAGCCGCGAGCTTCGTGAGCATGCTCGCACCGATGAGCTGACCCGCCTGTACAACCGCCGTCACGTACTGGAGTTCCTGAAGAGCACGGAAGCCCACCGACAGCGTAACCGGATACCCTATTGCGTCTGCCTCTGCGATCTCGACCACTTCAAGAGCATCAACGACAGCCACGGTCATGATACCGGCGATGCGATTCTGGTCAGCTTTGCCGAATTTCTGCAACGATCGTTGCGCGAAACGGACTGTGTGGCTCGCTGGGGTGGCGAGGAATTCATGATCGTGCTGACCAATACGGCTGGCAACAATGCCTTCGACACCATGACATCCCTGTTGACACGATTGCGTTCCGAGAGCCGCATCGCCATCAGTGACAGGCAGCAACTGTCGATGAGTATCGGCGTTGCCGAAGCCATGGATGGTGCCAGTATCGATGAAGTCGTCGTCCGCGCAGACCAGGCCCTGTACCGAGCCAAGGCTGAAGGCAGGGACAGAGTCGTACTTCACCACGCCGATACCCCTCCCGCCAAATCTCCGGCAACCAGGCGAAACAGCCCGTCAAGGTAGCAGCGACTGGTCGCCGCGCTTCGCCCCTCCAGCCCCCAGCACTCCAGCACTCCAGCACTCCAGCACTCAGCACTCAGCACTCAGCACTCTGCACTCTGCACTCTGCACTCAGCACTCTGCACTCTGCACTCTGCACTCTGCACTCTGCACTCTGCACTCTGCACTCTGCACTCTGCACTCTGCACTCTGCACTCGGCATGGATCAGGCCTCCGGATCAACGACCGTCCGATGATCTGTCGATGCGTCTACCGGTACATCGTGTCAATCCGAAAACATCCAATGGCTTCAAGCCTTGTTTTGATAGTCTGTCCCTGCATCAGTCGAGCAATTGCACAGGGGCAGCAGGATCATGAAGACAACACGTACAGAGAAAGACAGCATGGGCGAGGTCGAAGTCCCAGCCGATGCGCTCTACGGCGCTCAGACTCAACGCGCTGTAATGAACTTTCCGGTCAGCCAGCAGCGCATGCCTGTCCGCTTCCTGATGGCCCTGCTTGAAATCAAGAAGGCCGCGGCGAAAGCCAATCAGGACCTGGGCAGCCTGTCAGAGGCTGAAGCCCAGGCCATCATTCTGGCTTGCGACCGCCTGCTGGTCGACAAGGACACGCTGCTGCAGCATTTTCCCGTGGACGTCTTTCAGACAGGCTCCGGCACCAGTACCAACATGAACGCCAATGAGGTCATTGCGGGCCTTGCAAACCGCATGGAGGACATCGTGCTGCGACCCAACGATCATGTCAACTGCAGCCAGAGCAGCAATGATGTCATTCCATCGAGCATTCACGTCAGTGCAGCACTGGCATTGCAGGATCACCTGTTGCCGTCACTTCAGCATCTGGACGATTGCATCATGAGCAGAGCCACCGAGCTGGCCGATGTCTGCAAGACCGGACGCACTCATCTGATGGACGCCATGCCGATCACGTTCGGCCAGGTACTCAGTGGCTGGTCGACACAGATCAGAGACAACCTTGTCCGCATCAAGGCCATTCAGCCTGAGCTTCATCAGTTGGCGCTGGGAGGGACCGCCGTGGGTACCGGTGTCAATGCACCTCCCGAGTTTGCAGCAACGACATGCCGTTACCTGAGCGAAGAGCAGCCGATCGATTTTCATCCCACCCCGAATCCCTTCGCCGCGATGAGCTCTCAGGATGTTGCTGTGGCCCTGTCCGGTTGCCTGAAAACCGCCGCGGTGAGCCTCATGAAGATCAGCAACGATCTACGCTGGATGAACTCAGGCCCCCTGGCAGGCCTGGCGGAGATCCGATTACCGGAACTGCAACCCGGATCATCCATCATGCCCGGCAAGGTCAATCCGGTCATCCCGGAATCCACGGCCATGGTGGCAGCGCAGATCATCGGCAACGACGCCACCATCACCCTGGCGGGCCAATCCGGTAATTTCGAACTCAATGTCATGCTGCCACTGGTAGCCTCTCGCCTGTTGGAGAGCATCGAACTGCTGGGTTCCGCGGCGCGGCTTCTCGGTGACAAGGCCATAACCGGCTTCACCGTCAATCATGCGACAATCGAGTCAGCACTGCATCGCAATCCCATTCTGGCAACAGCGCTCAACCCCCACATCGGCTATCTGAAGTCTGCCGAAATTGCCAAACAGGCCTATGCCGAAGGCAGGCCGGTTCTGGATGTTGCCGAGCAGCTTACGGACTTGTCACGTGAGCAACTGTCGCAGATTCTGAACCCGGTAGCGCTGACAAACAAGCTCGATTAGCCGCGGAAAACGAGCGTATTTGTTACATCGGTAACTCTTGCATGAGCGAGCCTGCTACAACTGAAATCCTCACTCATCTTGCAGGAGACGAGTATGACCTACTGTATCTTTTCCGATTTGCGCCACTACGATGTGAAGGGAAGCTCGGACCACATAGGCAAGTTGCACGATATCTATCTGGATGACGAGACCTGGAAGATAAAATGGTTCGTCGTCGAGACCGGTAACTGGTTTTCGTCGAACAAGATACTGATCGACGGCGAGAAGATAACCAGCATTACTCCCCAGGAGGGTAGTTTTCAGGTTTCCCTGACAAAGAAGGACGTCGAGGATGCTCCTTCAGCGGATGAGCATCAGCCCGTCAGCGACCAGCATCGCAACGAGTTCAGCTACATTGCAGCCAGCCACAATACATTGCTGTTCCCCGGCTATGCCGGACTGATGATGCCGGCAACACTGATAGAACGTCCCGGTGAACCGGTCGGTGCCGAAAAGGAACTTCAGGAACTGGCACGGGAGCAGGCAGACCGACATCTGCGCAGTGCCAGTGAAATCGAGGGGTATACCATCCATGCAGCCGATGGCAAGCTCGGTCCCCTGTCCGACATGGTCATCAACACGGAGCAATGGACGATCGATCTGTTGGCAGTGGACACCAGCAAGTGGCTGCCTGGCAGAACCGTCGTCATCTCTCCTCGTTCCATCGACAGAATCTCCTGGGAGGAACGCGAACTCATGGTCGGGATGGAAAAAGAAACCATTGAAGAGAGTCCGGAGCTACACGATCTCAAGGCCATCGAGACGAGCTATGTCTCCAGACTCAATGACTATTACCGCTTTCCCATGGTGTACTGAACCAGCCCGTGCATTGCAGAGCACCTGCATGACCTTTTTCGGCCATTGACACCGAAGAAGGTCATGCAGGGAGACAGGCTCAGTGTTGCCGCAAGGTCTCTGGAGCGACGGCAGTGGCCTCGTTACCCCAGCTTTGCCTGATGTACGTCAACACAGCTGCCGCCTGCCAATCATCCAGTTGATGGGCAAAAGGCGGCATGCCATGAGGTCTCGGTCGTTCCTCGGTGCTGGCGCCGAATCCGCCGTCCAGTAAAGAGCGGATGGCATTGTTTGGTGATGCCGCGGTCACTCCCCTGTTGCCTGCCAGCGCCGGAATACGATAGGGCTCACCCTGCCCGTCACTGCCGTGGCAGTCGGCACAGTCATCGGCATAGAGCTGTTTTCCCGACTCGTAGAGCTGATGCGCAAGATCAGCACTGACGCTTAGCTGCGTCGCTGGCGGTGACTCTCCCGCCGGCAGGCTGAACAGATAGTCCACCATGGCGGCCAGATCCTCCCGACTCAGATACTGAAGACTGTGCAAGACCACTTCGGCCATTGGACCGGAAAGCACGTCATGCTCGTTGGCTCCCCGTTTCAGCAATTCCACCAACGCATGTCTGTCCCCTTGTGGCAGATTTCCGCGTGTCAGCGGTAGTGCATCCCATTCCAGACCATCGATATGGGCACCCGCCAGCTCGTATCGAGTCTGACTGTTACCCAGCCGTCCACGAGGCGTGTGACAGGCAGCACAGTGACCGGGGCCTTGCACCAGGTAGGCTCCTCGATTCCAGCTCTCCGACCGCTGCGCATCCGCTTCGAATACCTCTGGTCGAAAGAACAGCAGACGCCAGACGTTCAGAGCCAGTTGCGTGTTGTACGGAAATTCCAGCTCATGAGCCGGCGGTGTACGATCGACGGCAGGAACGGTTTGCAGGTAGGCAAACAGGGCGTCGCTGTCATCGCGTGTCATGTGACTGTAGCTGGGGTAAGGGAAGGCCGGATACAGGCTGCGCCCATCTTTCGATTTGCCATGATGCAAGGCCTGCCAGAAGTCATCCGCGCTCCACTGCCCCAGGCCCGAGACCTTGTCAGAGGTCAGATTGCTGCTGTAGATCCTGCCAAAAGGCGTCGGTATGGCTTTTCCGCCACTGAACTCAGGCTCTCCGACCTGTGTATGACAGGCCACACAATCACCCGCACGGGCCAGATACTGACCTCGTTCCACTACATCCGCAAACCTGTCCGGCAAAGGACTGACAAGGGTTTCAGCATTGTCCTGTTGGCCACAGGCGGACACTGCCATGACAAGCGACAACAGTGCACTGGCAGATCGCAATCTGCTACGGCGCAACACGCCAGGCAGCATCTGGCTCATTGCACTGCCCCGCATTCTCGAGGCAAGGCTGTCGTGTTGACCGTGGTCGACGTCAGATCAGCGTCCTGTGCGTTGGCAATCCACCGGGCAACGATATCGATGTCCTCACCGCTCAGTGAACGAGCCACCTCGGCCATGCAGTCGGGATCGCGTGCCCGCCGCGTACCCGCCTTCCAGGCACCCAGCTGCGCAGAGAGGTAATGAGTACTCAACCCGCGTAATCCGGGTATGGCAAAGCCATCGCCTTGCAAGTCACCGCCGTGACAGTCCATGCAGGCGACCTGTGAGTCATTACCCGTTTGCACCAGCAGTCGGCCACGAGCTGCGCGCACCGGATCAGTCTCAACGCCTGCAGTTGCGCCTGCATTGGCATTGGCATTGGCATTGGCATTGGCATTGGCATTGGCATTGGCGTTTGCGTTTGCGTTTGCGTTTGCGTTTGCTTCAGGCTGAACAAGATCTGGATCAGACGGTGACTGCCGAGCGTACCAGGCAGCGATCTCATGCAGATACTCCGGGCTGAGATAGGCCAGCATCCGATTCATGGTCGGGTTGATCCGGCGCTCTTCCTTGAAATTCAGCAATTGCTGATACAGGTACTCGACCGGCTTGCCACTGATCGGAGGGTAGTAGAGTTCATCCTCGGGGGAGTTCACGGCTCTGCCATGACAGGCTTCACAGGCCTGCAGACGATCCCCCATGGCATTGTCGTCGGCAGACAGTACTGCCGAGAAGACTCCCAGTAATGCAGGGACAACCCACCTGCCGACAACTCTGAAACGTTTCCTGTTCATTCGCCGATTATCCGCTTCGACAAGCCACAGGTACAGGGACAGGCGCCGACCGGAAAAGCATAACAGTTCCCGGGAATCGCTCATTCAACAGCGCGGATCAGCGCCACTTTGGCGTCAGTCACCGCTGCCTTTTCGTTCACTCACTGGCAGCAAGCGAGCCAGCAGCTGCATGGCCCGCTCCGCATCTTCTGCCGATGGATAACCATAATTCAACCGCAGTCCACGCGAGATATCGTCACGGACACCGAACAGACTGCCGGGCGCAATGCTGACGCCATGCTGCAAGGCGGCCCGATAAAGCCGGAAACTGTCGAAGTTCGGCGGCAGCTCCAGCCACAGAAAATAGCCTCCCTGAGGCTGGGTGACCCGGCACTGCAGCGGAAAATACTGCTGCACACAACCCAGAATAGCGTCTCGTCGCCGCTCCAGTTCGCGACGCAGGCCTTTCAGGTGCGTGTCGAAAGCGCCGGTGTCCAGATAATCCGCGATGGCCAGTTGCGAGGGTATGGCTGCAGACAGACTGGTACCCAATTGCAGGGCCTGTACCTGAGGCCAGAATCTCCCGGCCGCCGCCCAGCCAATGCGATAGCCCGGCGCCAGACATTTGGAAAACGAACTGCAATGCAGCACGAGCCCGTCCCGATCGAAGGCCTTGATCGGTGCGGGACGGCTTTCCCCGAAATACAGCTCGCCATAGACATCGTCCTCGATCAAAGGCAACTGATGCCGCGACAGCAGTTCCGCCAGCGCACGCTTTCTGGACTCCGGCATGAGGCTGCCCAATGGATTCTGAAAATTGCTCATCAACCAGATGGCTGCCGGTCGATGCAGGGCTATTGCCTGCTCCAGCGCCTCAATGTTCATTCCCTGTACCGGGTCCGTCGAGACTTCGATGGCTCGCAGCCCCAGTCGTTCCAGCGCCTGCAAACAGACATAGAAACTGGGTGATTCGATGACGACCGCATCGCCCGGTTTCGTCACGGCCTGCAGACACAGATTGAGCGCTTCCATGGCGCCATGCGTCACCAGAAGTTCATCCATGTCCAGTTCATGCCCGTGCAGGTGATAACGCAGCGCTATCTGCCGCAACAGCTCCGGATTGCCCGGCGTGATATCCATTACAGCCCTGGCCGGTTCCAATCTGCGCATGCTGCGGGTCAGGGATTGCGACAGTCGCTTCAAGGGGAACAATTGCGGATCCGGAAACGCCGAGCCCATCGGCACTACCTTGTCGTTCTTCAGCGCATGCAAGACCTGAGCTATCAGCGCACTCTTGCCCACCTCTACCGTATCGAGCTCCGGTTGGGACGAGGTCGGCAGCTGCGGGTAGGTGTCTGCGCTCAGGCTGACATGAAATCCTGAACGTTGTCGCGCCTGCACCAGCCCCTGGGCCTCCAACAAGTGGTAGGCCTTCAGAATGGTCGACACACTCAAGCCTCGACGCTGACTGCTTTCGCGCACGGAGGGCAAACGTTGCCCGGGACGCAACTCTCCTGATTCAATCAGCAGGGCCAGTTCTTTCGCAAAGGCTTTGTATCGGACCATGGAGGATGAACGAGTGAGCGTCGGGATTCTGACAGCAGAACTGTGTAATGGTAATCCACAGGGAGCCAACCTGACAGCAAACCGTCACCGGCACGACACCGCGAGGTGAATCCGTCAAGCTAATGTCGTCGATGCGCAGCGTTTACTGAACTATCAGCTAGTTGCCGGGATTCAGCGGCAAATCGACAATTTGAAAGTGTTCTAATCATGGAGCATCACTCGCTCACGGGTGGGTTCATCTGCGGAGTGCGACAAGGGTTACTCATGCATTGCCGGCAATGAGATGCCTTGAGGAAACTGCCAGCAGCTGCTGAAAACGATACCGAGAGAGTGGGCTTGCGATGCCTGTTGCTGAACCAGGGAGTGGATTGGCCGTGCAACCGTCAGGGTGATTGCTACCGAGGCCATCACCGGGAGTCAGAGATCATGGCGAGAGAATTCAAGTCCGCGAACCTGTACGAGATTCAGGATATCGTATCAACATACCCTTTCTCTCGTCAGATCACCGAAGTTCATCTGCATCATACCTGGCGACCCCGTCAGTCCGATTATCAGGGACTGGCCACCATCGAAGGCATGTGGCGCTATCACACCGAAACCAATGGCTGGAGTGATATCGGTCAGCATGTGACAGTGGCACCCAATGGCAGCATCTGGTTGTGTCGCAACTTCAATTGGGCGCCCGCCAGTGCCAGAGGGTTCAACGGCAACAGTCATGCTGGCCCCTTCATGATCGAGATGATCGGCGACTTCGACATTGATGAAGAACAATTGTCGTCCGAACAACTGAAGGCGACCCTGGCTGTCATCAAGTCGGTGCAGAATCGCTTCGGACTGCAAGCCCATGCATTGCGCTTCCACAATGAAATGTCGTCCAAGACCTGCCCGGGTTCCAGCTCGAACAAGGCGCAATGGATCGAGCAGATATGCGCTTTCGAACTGGAGTCACACAGTTGCCGTAGCGCCGACACACCCTTTCCTCGCCGGGCAACTCGTGCCTATGAACTCATGCGCGGCATGAACCCTGATGCGGTACAGGCCGATGACATGTCGGATGCCGAACACGATGGTAACGCCGATCTGCCCGACAGCGCTTCTCGGGGCACTCACCGCGGCAGTCGCGAATTGACGATTGACATACTGGAGGAACTCAGCGCTCATACCATCAACCTCGAACGCGGCCAATTCTCCGACAGCGGGCGCATGGAGACCACGCAGCAGGACGTCGACCGACTGTTCGAAGAGCTTCTCCCGCTGGAAATCCAGTCAGCCGTCGCCGACAACCGTCGAGCGCAATTGTTGTTCTATGCTCACGGCGGACTGGTCTCCGAAAAGAACGCCTTGCTCGGGGCCATCAAGCAATTGCCCTTCTGGCGTGCCAATGGTGTCTATCCCGTGTTCTTCATCTGGGAAACCGGATTTGCCGAAACCGTTCGACAACTCGTTGAAGAGGCGATGACAAGAAGTCGCGCGCCCGACACTCGAGGCGTACTGGACTGGCTGACTGACAATGTCACGGATAGGGTCATCGAAGAGATCTCCAGCGCTGCCGGTGGTCGTCTGATCTGGGGCGGCATGAAGTCCAGTGCTGAACTGGCCAGTGATTCCGGCAATGGCGCCGATTACGTCGCTGGCAAGCTGGCAGACTTGCTTGGCGACCATGCAGATCGAATGGATGTCCATGCTGTCGGACACAGCGCCGGCAGTATATTCCACGCGCATTTCCTGCCACTGCTGGCGGCGCGCAACGCTCCCATCAAGACCGTTCACTATCTGGCACCCGCCGTACGCAACGATCTGTTCAAGCAGAATATCGCGCCGCTACTGGGCAACGGGATCGGCTCCCTGACGCTCTTCACCATGAACAAGCAGCGAGAGAAGGCCGACACGGTTGCCTCGGTCTATCGAAAATCCTTGCTGTATCTGGTGTCCAGAGCTCTGGAAGATGCAGACGATACCGATATTCTCGGCCTCGAGGAGTCCTTGCGACGCGACCTGGAAACACGCCGCCTGTTCGGACTTGACGGTAGCTCATCAGAGCTTGCAGAAGTCGTCTGGTCACCAACATCGGACTCGCAATCCGGCAATGCGTCCACCGCCTTGACGCATGGAGGCTTTGATGATGATGTGCACACCATGGAGAGTGTCCTGCGGCGCATGCTCGGCTTGCGCAATGGGGAGCAGATAGAACCCTTCCCCGACGATGGCACACGCAGCTTCACGAATTTCTGGAATGACCAGTTCGACTGGCCTGAGCATCTGGAGCACCTGTCTCGACTGGATCCAGCTGATGCGTTTTCCTCTGACAATGCAGCCTTGCCCCCATCGGAAAAACCCGACGGTCCTGGCCTCCAATCTGCCCCGGCATCCGTTGCTCCGCAATCCCGCCCCGAACCAGTTCAGGGCAATCCTGAGAAGGGGAACAAACCCGAAAAGTCCAAGGCAGACAGGAAAAAGGACAAGAAAAAGAAGAAAAAATCAAAACAGCAGCATAAGCAGGCCAAGAAGACCAAGGCTGGCGCTGCGGATACGTGGGCAGGCAACAGCGACGAGCGTGACGAACAGACGCCGTCCCCCAACAAGCCTCCACCGGCCCCTGAACCGGTCATGGGCGATGGCCGACGCATCGCTCTGTGTATCGGTATCGACAAGTACCAGCGCAGCCCTCTGGCCGGCTGTGTTGCCGATGCAAAACTGTGGAAGAAGACGTTGAGCGGCATGGGCTACCAGGTCACGATGCTGAAGAACGAACAAGCCACAGCCAACCGGATACGTGAGTGCGTCGCCGACTTGATCAACTCGAGTCGCCCCGGGGATCATCTGGTGTTGCAGTTCGCCGGACATGGCACGCAGTTCAAGGATATCGATGGCGATGAAGCTCAGGGGGATTCTCCCGCACTGGATGAATGTCTGTGCGCAGTCGATTGTGATTTTGCCAACGATGGCCTGATCATTGATGACGAGCTTCGGGTACTCATTGAAGGATTGCCGGACAGGGTGACCATGACCTGCTTCTTCGATTGCTGCCACTCCGGCTCTGCTACACGCATGGCACTGATGATGGCGAATGCGTCCACCGCTCAGGGTGTCCGGTCCCGTTTTCTGCCGCCCAGCAAACACATGAAGAAGGTCTACCGGAAGCGCATCGAAAAAGTACGGCAGAGCGCCTCCAGAGCACCAGGAAAGCAGCGTGACGTCCTGTTCAGTGCCTGTCGATCTACCGAACTGGCCTACGAAAGCAATGGACAAGGCGACTTCACTCGCATGGCAACGAAGATTCTGGCAGAGGGTATCCAGGGCCTGAGCAATACCGACTTTCTGCAACGTGTACTGCTGGCATTCGGCAGCACTCCTCGACAGACCCCGGAGATACACTGTGACGCCACAGCCCTCAGCCGCAGCTTTCTGGAACTGCATTCGAACAGCGGTGCTTCATCAGCCAACAGTAACCTGACCGCGGCAAGTCAAGAGCTGGAGTACCCCGTCGATGAGTGACGGCGACATCCTGGACAAGAAGCCGGCCAGTTCCGCCAAATCACGACTCAAGGCAGGAAAGAAGAAAAGCGCTGCTTCAGCTTCCGGAAAAGCGAAACCAATGTCCAGTCCGGCCAACGCCAAAGGGAAAGCGGCAATACGTCCTGCCAACGCAACGCCAAAGGCCACAAATACAACCACAAGCGCCAGCACAAGCGCCACCGTGGAGGATGGCGGCATCAGAAAAACACCCCCCACCCCCGCCGACGCGATTGCGGGCTCTGATTCGTCCAATGTAGCGTTGAAAGCCAGCACGCCCGAACAACTCGCTGACATGGGTTCCTCGGCCGATGCGGCCAATGAAAATGGAGCATCGGCAATCCTGCCAGAAGGCCGGCAATCCAGACAGGATGTCGAAGCTGACCGACAGGATTCGCCAGCGGAAACAGAGAGCCGCGCAGAGGTAAGCGCGGACTCCGGCAAGGTAACAGCGAAGACAGCAAAGACGACGGAAAGTCTGGATATCTCGAAAAACTCGAAAACCTCAGATACCTCAGATACCTCAGATACCTCAGATACCTCAGATACCTCAGATACCTCAGATACCTCAGATACCTCGGATACCTCGGATACCTCGGATACCTCGGATACCTCGGATACCTCGGATACCTCGGATACCTCGGATACCTCAGATACCTCGGATACCTCGGATACCTCAGATACCTCGGATACCTCGGATACCTCGGATACCTCGGATACCTCGGATGCCTCAGAGGATCATGAGCCAGGAGAGAGCGAGCTCTATCGGATCAGTTACCGGATTGCCTTGGCATGGTGCACACGATTGCACGAACGAGAACCGGGAGAACCCTTGTATCGTCGTCTCAAGGTCTTTTCCATCAACCCCGGTATCAGTCGCTCGGATAGCGGGCTTGCAGTCTGCAAGGTGCCCTACGAACCACTGGACCCCGGACCGATCGGATCGGTGATGGAAGTCTGCAATCGCGGCCTGGGCGATCAGACATGGAGCATCGCCGACCTCGAGAACCCCCATGTAGTGATGGAGGATGGCTACAACCCATCCTTGTCCGATCCGAAGTTTCATCAACAGATGGTCTATGCCGTCGCCATGGCGACCTACGACAAGTTTCGTCAGGCTCTGGGTCGTCACGTAGCCTGGCCATTCCCACGCTGCAGAGATGATGGGGATGGACCGCGTAACCGCTTGCTGTTACGTCCACACGGCGCCGAGGAACCCAATGCCTGGTACGACCGCGCTGCGGGTGAAATCATCTTTGGCTACTTCAAGGCACGGCACTCGACACCCGTCGTGCAGAAGGGCGTCGGATACGTGTTTACCAGCGTCTCGCACGATGTCATCGTGCACGAAACCAGTCATGCCCTGCTGGACGGTCTGCGCGCACACTTCATGATGCCCAGCCACCCCGATGTGCTGGCCTTTCATGAAGCCTTTGCAGATGTCGTGGCCGTATTCCAGCATTTCACCATCAAGGATGTCGTCACGAGCGCCATCTGCAAATCACGTGGTGATCTGCGCAAGGCCGATGTACTGGTGGATATCGCTCAGGAGTTCGGGCGCGGTATCAACAGTGACGGACAGGCTCTGCGTACCTTGATCGACCTGCCGGACGACTTTGCCGATAGCGACAAGGGAGCCATATCACCCGAGCGCATCCTGCGTTATGAAAACGCCGGCACCCAGGCACACAAACTGGGCAGGGTAATGGCCAGAGCTGTCTTCTCGGCATTTCTGCTGGTCTACGAACGACGTTCGAAGCGCTACCTGAAACTGGCTACGGCGGGGACCGGGCAGTTACCGGCTGGCGATCTCTCCAGTGAACTTCGCGAAATCCTCGTTGATGAGGTCAGACGCATTGCCGATCAGTTCTTGCGTATCTGTATCCGCGCCATCGATTACTGTCCGCCGGTGGACCTGCGCTTCGGCGACTATCTGCGCGCTCTGATTACCGCCGACTACGATGTCGTACCCGACGACAAGCTTGGTTATCGCGAGGCCATCATCAAGGCATTTGGAGAACGTGGCATGTTCGGCGAAGGCACGACCGCCATGACAGAAGACGCCTTGCTGTGGGGCTCACCCCATATCTCGATACCACGTGTGACGGAGTTGAGTTTCTCCAGCATGGAATTCGACGGTGATCCTGCCAAACCTGTCAGTGTTGCAGAGATGCGTCGGCAGGCCGGCGCCCTGGGGCGTCTTGTCAGCCAGCCACTGCTGGCCCGCGAATTTGGTCTGGTCGCGCCAGGTTCACCGCAATTCGACGCCGGCGGCTATGATCTGCCGCTCATCGAGTCCGTGCGTTCCGCCCGCCGAGTCGGGGTACATCAGGAAGTGACCTTCGATACGGTAGCCGAGGTTGTACAGCACCGACATGTCAAACTACCCGATGGCCGCTCCTTCAGCTTCTTTGGTGGCTCTACTATCATATTCGGGCCACGCGGCAATGTACGCTACATCATTCGCAAACGAGTCGACGACGACACCACGCGCATGAAACAGCAGACCGATTTCATGGACAATGATGGACAGTCACTGTGGAAGCAGGCGGGTACACACATGATTCCTCGCCAGGATCTTGCCAAGATGATGTGCTCACGGGAGCATTGATCTCAAGCAGGCGTCAAATCAGACGTCAAAGCGGTCACCCAAGCAGGTACTGGAACGGGAGCCAGAACAGGCACCAAAGCTCCTCTGCTTGCGGAGCTACCGAGTCACGAACCAACAAGCCACACGCTACACGCTACACGCTACACGCCACGAGCCACCGACAAGTTCAAAGTTCATCAATTGATAATACTACTCAAGGCCTCGTTGTTCTAGAGTGACAGTATCGGCGGGTTCGATCCGCAGTTGATCTGCAGAAGACTGCCTGCGAACGGATGAAATGATTCGCATGATGTGTGAACCTGCTCCGTGACACGCCTGGAGAATGTTCAGTGAGGATTCTTCTGATAGAGGATGATGATGTCGTATCCGCTTTTCTACAGCGCGGTCTGAGTGAAGCGGGACATACGATGCTGCTCGCTCAGGACGGTCTCGACGGCCTTGATTATGCACTGAACGAGCGTTTCGACGTTGCCATCGTCGATCTGATGCTGCCAAAGCTGGATGGACTTGCAGTGATAGAGCGCATGCGATGTCAGGGTATTCAGTCCCCGGTACTGATACTCAGCGCCAGACGAAGCGTTGATGATCGTATCACCGGACTACGTGCCGGTGGTGATGATTATCTCATCAAACCCTTTTCCTACTCCGAACTTCTGGCTCGTCTCGAAGCCTTGTCTCGCCGGGCCGCCCATACTGACAGCTCCTCGACCCTATGCTTCGACGATATCGAAATGGACCTGCTCTCTCGCAGCGTCAGCCGAGCAGGACAACGCATCGACTTGCAACCCAAGGAATTTGCGCTTCTGGAATACCTGATCAGAAACGCGGGCATTGTGGTCTCCAGAACAATGATCATGGAGCGTGTCTGGAACTACACGTTTGACCCTTGCACCAATGTCGTCGAAGCCAGAATCAGCAAGCTGCGGGAGAAAATCGACAAGCAGTACCAGCACACACTCATTCACACGATACGTGGCGCTGGCTATGTACTCAAACGCGAAGCAGATTGAGCATGAAACTGTCCAGAACACTGAGTGGAAGGCTCACCGTCTATACGGTTCTCACCTTCACCCTGCTGTTGCTGGTCTGCTTCACCCTGCTCTACTGGTCCATCAACCGAATGCTCATGCAAAGCATGGATGAGGATCTGATGGAAGACATCAGTGAATTTTCCCACACGCTGAGCAATGAGGGAATCTCCGGTGTCATTGACGAAATCAACAAGGAGACAGCCAACGATGAGCATGAGTCCGTTTTCCTCATGCTTCTGGATTCTGACCTGACCCTGATCCATCAATCCGACATGTATTTCTGGAATGGCCTCGAACCGGATTTCTCGCTGGTGAGGGCGCAACTATCGAACGCGTACGAGCCGGTGATTCTGACAATGGACCTGGATAGCCAGGAGGCACGGACACGAACCATCTACGGTCGGCTATCGCCGGAGCATGTACTGATTCTCGGCGAATCGACCGAGGACCATCAGGACATCACCGAACTGCTGGTATTCGCATTCACGGCCGTGTTCCTGCTGGCCATTCCCATCGCGTCCCTGCTGGTCTGGCTGGTCACCCGCAGAACCGTGTCCGGTATTCACAGAGTCAGTGTCGCTGCCAAGGGTTTCAGCAAGGGAGATCTGGATTCCCGAGCCAACTTGCAAGGGCAACTGGAAGAAGTGCAATCACTGGCGGACACCTTCGATGCCATGGCTGGTCGTTTACAGGCATTGATTCACCATATGCGAGAGATGACCGACAATATCGCTCACGATCTACGCAGCCCATTGGGCAGAATCAGACTGATATCCGAGTCTCTGCTGCACAAACCTCCCGACTCCCGGCAGATCGCTGAAAGTGTCGATCACACGGTGTCCGAATGTGACAGGCTGATTCGAATGATCGACTTGTCGCTGGACGTTGCCGAAGCCGAGGCCGGTGTACTGACGCTGCATACGCAGACACTCGATCTGAGCGACTTGTGCCGGGATGCCTGTGATTTTTTCGAACCGGCAATGGAGCTCAAACAAATTGCCCTGCTTCGCTCGATCGAAAGAGCATGCCATGTCAAGGCGGACAGCAACAGCTTGCAACGATTGCTTTCCAACCTGCTGGACAATGCATTGAAATACACGCCCGAGGGCGGCGAGATTTCCGTAGCGATGAAGCGCATGAACGGCTGTGTCGTGACAGAGGTTGCTGACAATGGTATCGGCATACCTCCCATCTCGTTGAACCATGTTTTCGATCGGTTCTACCGAGCCGATTCCAGTCGTGGGGGCATGGGCTGTGGACTGGGTCTCAGCTACGCCCACGCTGTGGCAAAGGCACATGGTGGCGAACTGACAGTGAGTTCGATTCCGGGAAAACGTACCGTATTCCGATTGCGACTGCATGAAACAGGTGTCGGCCGGATCGTCAGTCGACAAGTCAGCAAACAAGGTGCACGGAACGAATCGAAAACCGGAAACACGACACCCTCGTAACCCGACAACGGTAGCGTCACGACAGATGACTGGCCAGGCTGGACGTCTGTGATCTGTGTGATCTGTGTTATGCGTGAGATTCGTGTGAGGCCTGTGACCCGGGAGAGGCGTGGGAAAGCGAAATGCTGAGGAGATTCAATGAACACGATGACGATCATTCCTACTCTGTTGTTCGCCGTACCGCTTGCCCTGACCTCTACCAGTTGCTGGAGCGAGGAGGATGACGAGGATGCCGAATCAGCCCACGAGTCTGAAACGGTCCTGACACTCTCCTATGAGTCCCATCGCCATGCACTGTCAGCCGATGACGCGGAAGATCTGGTGTCCCCGGCCTTTACCGCTGAACTCGAGTTCAGGCGATCCTACCGTGTAAGCCAGGTTCTCGTCGGCCTGGTGGACATTGATTTGATTTCCGAACAGCAGAAATTCGAGGGCGACCTGCAATCCGATGTCGACAATCGTGCGGTGCTAGAGGAATACTGGCTGCAATGGAGCGGGAATACCGATACGAATACCTCATTACGTATCGGACGACAGAATATCACTGACGACGAGGGCTGGTGGTGGGACGAGGAACTGGACGCTGTGACCCTACGAGGACACACCGAACGATCATTCCACATGGTCGGACTGGGCCGAAGCTCAGACGCACCACGCAGCAACCCGGCGCCCCGGGATCCCGAACTGGACAGCATTTACTGGCTGTTCGGTCACCTGAGAATCAGACCCTCCGAATGGACTCAGTGGGATGTACATCTGACTGCTCGCCAGGATCGCTCCTCTCGCCATCAGCCAGCACGCCATCAAACTTCCGTCAATGCAGACTCCAGTGACGACGGCCTGGCCTGGATTGGCCTGCAGCTGCGCCAGGCCCATGTCACCAATCGTGGCCACCGATTCGAACTGCAGTCGCGGGGAGCGTGGATGGGCGGAACCTTGCGAACGCAGGCAGTGGAAGATGACGATAGCCCGGATGTCGAAAGTCCGGACTCGGACAATACGGACGATGATGATCAGGAAAACCAGCCGGATGTAGCGCCGGTGGATTCGGTCTCCGCAAATGCCTGGGCTTTCAGCGTCTGGCTGCACTGGACACCTCAGCAACTGTCAAACCACACATTGTCTCTGGGCTACTCCATCGGATCAGGCACAGACCTCGGTCAAGCTGAAGGTTCCGGCACCTTCCGACAAACCGGACTGCACTCGAACGAGATCGATCATCACTACTACGGAGAAGTCCTCGACCCGGAGCTGTCCAATCTGCGTATAGCCACGATCCAGCTTCGAGGACACATATTCGGCAGCACCCGCTATGCATTGACCCACCATCGCTATAGCCGAGATTCGCTCCATGACGATACTCTGGAGGCCGAGATCGACCTTGATCTGAATACCGGTGATCGCAGACTGGGACACGAAACTCGCCTGAGTCTGGAGTTCGAGCCAATCGATGGTCTGCAGACCGAGTTGAGTATTGCACGGCTGATTACCGGAGAGCTGATGGATTCCGGTCAAAGGGAATCGATCGATCGTATCGCGGTAGAGCTCACCTACGAATTCTGATGCTACCGTTGCCTGTCATCGAGACGCTGCCGGTGCGGTTTTGGTAGTTCAACCACACCGGCAAGCACGCCTGTAGCAGACTGAGGCTCCAGCGGCACTATTGAACCTGGAAACAGGCCTCGGTTCCCACCTGATTATGCGTAGCATCGCGAACCAGCACTTCCAGTTTTCCCGGGGCTCCGCTGTGTATGAATTCAGCAGGGATGATGAATTCGGTGGTGTCCGCATCCAGATCCACACTCAGGTGTACCTCTTCGCCTTCGAAGACAAATTGATAGATCTCCACCTCGATCTCACCCGGCATTCCGATGTCTGGATGGTGTGTGGTAACAGGGTCCCATTGAGCGCGCAGCCCACCCGAAAGCTCCATCATGGCAGACGGATCAAGGGCAGAATCATCCTCACAGCCCTCGAAGGGGCCCGCCGGGTTGGCTCCGATATAGATCGTCGCCGGCGCTGGCAGCACCTGAGAGAGCATCGTTTCTGCCTCGATGTCTTCACCGTCGATGGTTGTACCCTCGAAATCATAGATACCCGCGGGAAATCGGGCAAAGAAATCAGCCGGGGAAAGTTCGTCGAAAGTTGGTTCAGCACTTTCGAAGAAAAACTCGGTGAGCCCCTGCTTGGCCATGACCCCGCTTACTTGAACGTCAATCAACACACGACCATTGACATCTTCATATTTCAGATTCGTCCAGGCATCGCCGTCGACGACTGAGTGAATACCCAGATCTCCGTCGGTATTGTTGAGCTCGAAATACAACTCAGCTTCATCAAATTCCAACTCCTCCGAGTCGTCTGGCTCAAGATCGCCGTCATCATCATCGTCCAGGTAGAAAAAGCTGGCCGAGATGGCGGTGAACTGATTGCCATGGTCATGAGCGACAACCTGATACTCACTGTTCGAGAATATCGGCTCATAGCTGTTGGTCCCGTGCACAGTCGCAATATAGCCACCATCTTCGTAGATGTTGAAACTGGGAGCTTCGGACTCCCAGACCAGTGCATCATCCTGTTCGCCAAGATTGGTCGGCACATCCCAAGCCATGACGCCTCCTGAAAACGATCCGACCAGCAAGGCCAGGGTGGTCCAACTCGTGGTGACCAGAACACGCGTGTTTGTAGAATAAGTCACTGTCCTTCCCCGATTTGTGAATGGAGTAGACAGATTGCCGCCAGCAGTTCATCGCTGGCTTACCCGCAGTTCATCACTTGGTGATAAACACGGGATGCAAGCATTTTTTTCGCCACTCTTACCGAGACAGGCCAGCGGGCATATTGATAGATTCGCGCTTGGGCCGATCGCTGAAGGCGACTTCAGCGCGCGCCTCGAACCCGCTTTCACACCTTTTCGATGCTCGGTAAAACCAGACCGTTGCAAGAGCGTTCACATGAAAACTCATCCCGCCTGTTTATCTCTCCTTGCCATACTGGCATTGTCGTCATGCAGTGATTCCCCGAACACGCCAGACGCCAGTCAGGACGATGGCATGACGAACGGCAGCGACGATGGTTCAGATAACGGCGGTAGCAATGGTGGTGGCGACAGCAATGGCAATGGCAATGGCGGCGATTCCACAGGAAGTGGAGTCGGCAACCTCCTGTTTCCCGCCAGCATCGAGGATCCAGCCACTCGCACGCTGTCCGTACAGCGCACACTGAACGGTGTCATGCTCAGCGATAGCCGCTTTGGCGGTCGTGAAGGCAGCCTTCCCATCGCTGATACAGACGGTGACGGTATTTCCGATTACGTATTTCTCGCACCAGCTGGAATGGTCAGTGAATGTGCAGCAGGCGTATTACTGCCCTCGGCAACGATCTCCAGCTCGACCCTGACCACCTCTGATCTCGAAGGATCCTTGCGCATCATCTACGGCTCTGGCGGTAATTGTCTCGATGTCACGTCGATATATGAGATCGGGGATGTCAATGGCGATGATCGAATCGACATCGCAGCTTTTGTGTCCCCCGCTACTGGCTACGGCCCCGGTGTCGGCGCTGTCATCTTCGGTGGTCTGACTGACTCATTGATAGATGTGCGTTCACTTGATGGACAGAATGGCTTCAGCCTTGACGATGTGGTCCCTGCCGGATTCGATCGAGGTCTGACGACACTGGGAGATTTCAATGCCGATGGCTTCGACGATGTGCTCGTCAAGACTCTCGGAGAATCCTCGTCGCAAGCCTGGAAGATCATTGAAGGCAGAGCAGGTTTTCCCGCAAATCGAAGCTCCGATGAATTGGATGACGGCGAAATTCTACTGACACTCCGACCTCAAGCGTATATTGAAGCAGCGGGTGATGTGGATGGAAACGGCGCTGACGATATATTGGCCCTCAATCGCGTGGAACTCGGCCCTCAGGTCATTTACGGACGCAGCGGAATAACGAACGCGACCATTGCAGACGGTGTCGAACTGGTTCGCGATTGCTCCGCCAGCACCTACTGTGCAGCGTCAGCCCTGGGGGATGTCGATGCCGACGGGTTTGACGACCTGGTCGTCAATCATTCACTTGGCACATCGGGATGCGGATACGGAGCACGTTCAGCCATCTTCTATGGCAGCAGCAATGGGACCACTACCGTTGACACTCTCGACAATCAAACCACTCCATCAGTAACTCGCCTTGTAGAAGCTGCTGCCAGCCCTTGTATCGCCGGTGGCGGATTCGGAGACGTCGGCGATATCGACGGCGATGGCATTACCGACTTCGGGATGCGAGGTGCTTCCAGCGACGCCATCGTCTTTGGCAGGTCAGGGTCGCGCCCGGACATCATCTGGCTGGATGACATGGATGGCTCTGTCGGATTCCGCCTGCCACGTGACCACCGCAACGGCCCCCTGGACGTAGACGGCAACGGTCGTGACGATGTGGTTTTCGAAGACGGTAGCGCCTTCCCCGGTCAGCAACGCAGCCTGGACGAGAACGGCCCAGGATTCACTCGCATCGAGCGAGGCCCCGCCTTTCTGTCAGCACGCTGGAACGCATCGACCCTGTCTGCTGCTGCCGGCTATCGCCTGGAGTTCGGAGGACGACTTGTTGAAGAACTGAATGCTGACACACTGACCCACACCTTCGATCCGCTCGACGGTGCAGCGGCAGAGATTACTCTGTCAGTCATTGACGAGAATGGCTCCGTTCTGTCCCAGAGTGTGCGTCAGGTACCTGCATACGAACCACTGGAGAGTCTGTCATCCATCATCTATGGAGCACGTCTCGTGCAGATATCCTTCGGCGGCGATCCTGCCGTACAAAGGTATGGCCGCTACCTGATCTGGCGCAATGGGGTGCCACTAGCCCGCGCTCCCGCCGGCGCCCACGACTATGTTGATGACACGGTACAACCCGGAACCAGCTACGAATACCATGTCACACCGGACTACCTGCCACCGAATTCACTGGACGCCACAGCCTCCGATGCGAGTCCGGTCATATGGCGACGCAGTGAAACCATCGAACTTGCAACTCCAGCAGGTTGATCAGGCAGTAGTTTCTCGACTGCACGCGGTCCGGTCAGATTTACGGCCGGGCCTCGTGGCATCTGTCTGACAGCAGAGACTTCAGACAAGCTTCGTCGTTAGTCAGATTCTTCACCTCTGCTCCACAGCCTGACTTCATACCCACTTTCTCGCAGTTTTTCGGCCAGTGTCAATCGATGGATATTCTGGGCGGAAGATTCATTGACTTTCTGGCGCTGCAGAATGCTCGCATCGGTACGCAACTGCGCATCCGTGTAGTTTCCCTTGTTGAACAACCAGTCAGCCAATTCGTACTTTCTGACGAGGATGGCCTCCGACATCACGCTCATTGGCTTGCGGTTGACACAAGCATCACAAGGAGTTCTCTCTGGTTGTGCACCTGCGTCTACCAGCAACTTCAATGCATTGAGATTTCCAAACCGAACAGCACAAGTCAATGGTAATGAAATTGCGCTGCTGATATCCGTCTGCCGAAAATTGACGTCATTACCACTCTCTATCAACAATTTCAAATATTCTTCTCGACCTGACTCCGTTGCTGCACACATAACCCAGCCGAACTGTGAGTCGTCCAACCACGCCGTTGGATCTGCCCCATTCGATAGATGGCTTTTGAAACTTTCATAATCCATGTCAAGTAAAGAGTCTCTCAATGCGAAATCACTACTATCAGCAGTGATTTCATGCTGAGGCAGCTCTCTCGCATGGGAAATTTCCTGACCAATGAAAAAATGCACAAAGAAAGAAGCTATCAACAGATTCATGACTCGAGGAACAATTCGAGTAATCGGTATCCGTGAAAAAATTGAACGCATTTAGTCTGCTCTCCTGAGACCCGTCAAACACATAAATTCCTGTCAATCGACTCAGCGAGCGATTGTCTGACTGCTTTCATACCATGAAGTGTCACGCCGATTCTCACGCCATATGTCAGCCGCGAGTTCTGATCGACATTCTCCTTTATCCAGGAAAAACTCGGACGCCTCATGAGATGAAAATTCCCCGGCGGCTCATTCGTGAAATCGATATTTGTCTGGATATCACTAAGGAGCTCTCCACTCACGCTATAAATGGTCGTATTGCTGGCCGAGGATTCATAGTCGATGTTCAACCTGCCCGCGGACTCCTGTGTCAAAGCGGCTGGATTGAAAACGATTGCATCACCCGCGCCTGTGCCTGCGGCGGCAGTTGCCAAACCGCCTCCCAGAGAATGCCCTACAAACGTCAATTGATCTGATGGAACAACCTCCGCGAGAAGCCCGGCGAGCCGAACTGCCTTCTCATACTGAAATGCTGAAAACCCAAATTCCTGTTCAATGTTGGATAGCCAATCACCACCACTGACAAAATCCGTTCCAGCAAAAGAGACAATATATTCTTCGTTTTCCCTGTCATGGAATATTTCAGCATGGAATGATCCATCATGCAGATCTCTTAATTCCAGACCCAGAGAAGCCAGATCTGCCTCCACAAACCTGGTGCTGCAATCCGCATCGATATAGGCGCACTCCGCCACCTCGGCATAATCTCGAGTCCTGAGCAATGAAGCGCAGTCTTCGAGAGGATCCTGGCAAGGATCTGCTGCTCCTGCTTCCGATGAATTTCTGGCCTTGCGTGTCTGTCCCGAACCATGCCTGCCTGATTTCTCGGCATTGGACCACCATGCCTGATCAAGTTCTTGCCCGGTGACCAGGCTTCCAACGGTCAGCTCCTTGCTCGTTTGCTCGAGAAATTCGGACGCCATCCCGGCGATCTGACCCATGCGAGCCAATGCCGCGAATGCTACCTCCCGGTTTCTGCCAGTTGCCTTGCTCCTGTTTGCATAGCGAATGACATCATCGCCTGTCACCACTTGCCCGTCATTGAAATCCTCCAGGACGCCACTCAACCACTTGACATCAACGAGACGGCCAGTCTGATCATATTCCGACTCAAGCAGATGAGTCGTTGCGTCGCGATCCAGCGAGTACTGTACCGTGGCTGGATATCCCATCTCGCTCAGTGACAGTACTGTCAGTACATCGTGCGGGTAACGTTGCACCTGTGGCGCATCTTCCGGCTGTCTCTCGGTAATCGAGTTGGTCGAGCTGGTCGAAGCCGGAGTTGTCTGTTCGGCACCCTCACCACGTCTGTCCAGTGCAATCACCTGCCCTTGGTCATTCAGTGTCCAATCATGGATTTGCTCGACACCGTTGCGGAATGACACTCGTGTGACACCGGAATCTTCCTCGCCTCCCGGCAAATACGACAGAGTCAGATCAGGAGGGCCTCTCTCGCTACCGTCAGAACGAATGTTGCTGCCGCTGGAATAACTGACGGCACGTCCCAACTCGTCATAATGCCAACGGCCGATTATCCTTCCCACACCATCCGCACGTTCGGTCAGCAGGGCATGATTCAGAGCATCACGATACTGATAGCGACGAGCGGCATCCCGGGCGGCCCCAAAGGGATAGATAGCGGAAATCAGATTCTGACGTTCGGAGTAATTGAACCGAATCTGTTCCCTGCCAGGCAGGTCTACACTCTGCAAATGTCCAGGGGCTGACATGTTCGCTGACATGTCATAGACAGGCAACCCCACATCTCCCGCGGCATAGTTGAATTGCAGCGTCCGCCCGAGATCGTCTGTCACGGAGTGCAGACGCATGCCGCGATACATCAGGCTCAAACGCTCGCCATCAGCAAACGTGAGACGAGTGAGAAAGGACCCATGGAAGGAGAGTCTGCGGCCGTCCGGCAAATACCAGACGTGTGCCCGGTTGACAGATTCAACCACGTACCCGTCCGAGACGTCATTGGCTCTGAACAAGTCTCCCTGTCTGAAGAATTCTATCAACCGTCCATCAGATTGCTGGATCTGACGAATGTCCTCACCATTGGTGGACAACACCACCGAGTAGGTATGCCGCCAGCCATTGCCCAAGCCGAGATTTACTGCGGCATGTGAACTGTTGTAGTGCCTTGCCAGAGAGAGCCTGGAACCACCCAGCCTGATATCGATCTCGCTCTGGTATTTGTTGCCAGACACCACATCGATGGGATTACCCACGTGTTCTGAACGAGAACTACTCGGTGCATTGGCGCCTACATCGACACTGCTGCCACAAGCCGGTTGTCCGGTGGAGGATGCGATGGGACATTCCAGTGATACCCCAAGCGCCTCACCGGCAATTGTCAACGACGCGAGAAGCAGCGCAGTTGCGGGCAGGCGCTGTATGGCGCGAGTCCATTCCATGTTCGATACCCAATCCTTGGTAAAGTCTTCATGTGATTTGTTGGCAAACTAGCGCGACCTGTCGCCACTGACAAGACGCGCGTGTCGGAAAAGCCGATTACTTCATGTATTGACTTCGAAACCGTCTGGTTTCAACGTTGACAAGCTGCGGAGGCCAGCATGAACAGCCTCTCTCCTTGGCAGATGACTCAATTGCGAGCCTGCCGGAAACCCTGCCTCGGGAAAGCCCCTCTGTCATTCAATCGAGAACGTGGACCGTTTTGCCAACCATGATGTCTGCCACTGATTTGCCGAATGCAGCCATGTGAGCGGAAGCGGAGTGCGCCTTGAGATCGTCTAGCGTGTCCCATTTTTCAATGACAACCAGTGAATCAGGACCGACCTTGTCCTGCGATGCCCCTGCATTTTCTGCATCCGTAACCGGTTGATACTCGATACAGCCTTTTTCTGCGTGAACCTGAGGCACCACCTTCGCTATAGCCTCCAGCAACTCGGGGCCCTTGCCTGGCTTTGCGGTAAGAATTGCGACAACGTGAATCATGGATTTAGGGAAATGAATATTCGTGGATCGAACCTCCATGTTATCAGGCTGGAATGCGTTCTTCCCGTCTTCGCATCAGCGCTGGTGATTTACTCATGGAGGAACCAAATCAGATTCGACCGCCTGACTCTTGCCTGACTCTTGCCTGACTCTTGCCTGACTCTTGCCTGACTCCCGGCAAACTCCCGGCAAACTCCCGGCAATCAGCGTAATTCAAGCAACCGTCGAAGCAAAGGCTCCCGCAATCTGTCGTGTCGCTCGAGTAGCTTCAGCATCGTTGACAACACGAACCTCACGACAGGACTACGGGTTGTCATCGCACGGCGTGCTCGCTCACTGAACTTGATGGTATCTCGCCCGGCTGCATGGCGAGTGACACCATAGCCTTCCAGATCGCCTTCGATAATTCGTCTGGCCAGATCCGCGGCGTCGGAAATCCCGAGATTCATGCCTCTACCGCCAACCGGTGAATGGCAATGAGCCGCATCTCCAACCAGGTATACAGGCCCGTGATTGTACTGCGGCACCTGTCGCACCGAGATTCTGAATGTAGCTGTTCGACGGGTTCGGGTGACCGTGATGGGCACGGGCAAGCTCTTGACAGCGTCTTCCGTATTGGCGATGACGCGTACGCGATTCTTCTCCAGTGGTGCAACAACCGCAACACGCCCACCCGACATGCGAAACACACTGAACACGGATGTGTCCCAACCTTCTACATCGATATCTGCAATGGACCACAACTCAGGGAGATCGAAGCCTTCGAACGCCATCCCGAGACTCCTGCGAACGTTGCTGCGCACACCGTCGGCCCCGACCACCAGATCGTATTCCCTGACCTCTCTGCCTCCTTCACCGGAACACAATGTGGCTATGGCGTGAGATTTCTTCAGATCAAGTGATACCAGTTCGACGCCATGTCCAACCGTGACACCTGCATTCTGCAAGGCAGTTTTCAGAATGGCTTCCGTTCGGTCTTGTGCCAGACCCAACAACATCGACTTCTGACCACTCTCCGCAAGCAGTGACACACGGGCTGTCTGTTTCGCATCGACATGAAAAACGGCTGCCTCAAACACAATGGCCTCCCGTCGTATCGTTTCCGCCACTCCGGAAGCTTCGAAAATCTGCATGCTCGATGGCAGCAGACCGACAGCACGGGAAAAAGTCGATCCAACCGGGTTCTTCTCGATGATATCCGGCTTCAAGCCTTGACGGGCAAGTTCAAGCGCAACGGTCAGTCCGGCCGGTCCTGCCCCCACAACCAGTACTCTCTGCATGCCCTTCCCCCTTGAAATCTCAACACGACAGGCGCCAGTGCTCACACGGATCGATGAGCCTGCCACCGACACCGACACCGACACCGACACCGACACCGACACCGACACCGACACCGACACCGACACCGACACCGACACCGAAGTCATTATAAGGACTCAAGCATCTTGCCCTCATGATTGTTGAATGTCGCATGAACAGGCGAAACAAACTGCACCGCAACGGCCGCTTTCCGTACCAAGAACCAGTCCTTGTCTCGGAATCGCTGCCCCAATATCCGACCGACGTCGCAATGCGTTACTCCTGCTGCAAATAGCGTCTTGCCAGCTCCGCCGTCACCGGCACGAAAACAGGAGCCAACTCCCTTGCAATATCGACCTCGCTGTGAGTCCCTATCCAGGCGCACAAGGCCAGGCGCCGCAACATCACAAAGGTGTCCATCTCGGCTTCGTCATCGTCGGTCAATGGGCGGGCTCTACGATAACCGGCAATCCATGCTTCCTTCAAGGCGGGAACTTGCGGGTGATCCTCCATGAAACTGATCGACGCAGCAAAGTCGTACATGAACCACCCTGATCCACAGTCATCAAAATCAATCAGCCGCGTCGCCCCGTTGTCAATCAGCAGATTGGCCAATCTCATGTCTGCGTGAATAAGGCCATAGCGATCGCTACCGGTTCCGTATTGCTGTAATCGTTGAATGATACGCTCCTGAAGGTGCTCCAATAGCTCCATAGATTCAGCGTCCATGGCGGGTGCGTGACGCCAGTCACCCCATATCGGTTCATCACCAAAAACTGCTGCCAGGTCCCAGACGAGACGCTCGAACCCTGAAGGTCTACGCCAGCCCAGTGAGTGCAGATGAGTACGCGCCGCAATCTCGCCCAGCTCCTCGAAGGAGGATACAAGGTCCTGTGTCGGGTGCGGCTCAATTCCCTCAATGAACTTGAACAGTACAAGATAGCGTGTTCCCGGCATCCCATCAACGCTCCACTCTTGCACTACCTCACCGTTACGACCAGCAATGGATTCAGGAGCTGGCACCTGCCCGTTCTGGTTCAGATCCATCATCCAGGCCAGTTCAGACAGAATCGCCTGCCGTGAATGATAGCCCTGCCGATGTACGCGAAGAACAGACCTGTAACCACCAGAAGCCTCAACTAGAAAGGTGGCATTTTCGGACAAATTGATCAAACGGGCCGTTGCTCCAGCCGGTAGTGGCCAGAGTTGCAGAGCCTCATTCGCCAACACCGCTACACGCTCCAGAAACTGCTCGTGAGTCAACCCTGCTTCTTGCAACATTCATTCTTTCCTGATGGTGGCATCTGATCCTGTCGTGGCGGACCAGCACTCTGCTCAATCGGGGTGGAATGATAACCAGAATTCAATAAACACGCCGGTGCCGATTTCTCTCAAGATCAATGGGTTTGCATATCGAGGGTAATGGTGATGACAAGGAATTCCGCCGGACGCAACAATGCCATCATCACCTGAATGTGCAATTGCCCTTGCAGGACGTCCTGCTCGGTCATGGTCTCTCCCAGTCCCAGACGTACGGCATAAGCCTCATCCGCCTTGCTCCCCCTCAATCCCCCTTGCCGCCAGATGTCCTCGAGAAACGGGTTGATCACTGACTTCATCGCGTTCCAGGTACCAGCATCATTGGGCGAGAATACATACGCCTGGCAGGCACGACGAATCGAGTGTTCAACCATGATCACCGTTCGACGCACACTGATGTAGCGCCATTGATCACTGTTGCCATCCAGCGTTCGACCTCCCCATACCAGCACACCTCTTCCTGCAAAAGACCGGATGGTATTGATGGACTTTCCCTGGGGCGTATTGTTGAGATCCTGCTGATCGTCATCGGTGAGACGTACCGCAGGTTTCGATATTCCGTTCAAGCTGACATTGGCCGGTGATTGCCAGACTCCACGACCAGTGTCAACGGAAACATAGAGTCCGGCAACTGCCCCTCCCGGCGGCACCAGCGACAGCAATTCCCGGCACTTGCGAACATACTGCCGATAGGCAAGGCTGCGTTCGCGCAACGCGAGCTCCAGTTTGCCAGCATCCCCGTCTATCTCTATCGAAGTGCCCAGCTGAAGTCCTTCGATCAGTCGGTTTGACAATGCCTGAATATCTCCAAAGTCAGCATCGCTGTCGACTTCCGCGTCACAAGCGACTGCCTCTCCAAGACCGGCGTCCGATTCATGTCCTCGCTCTTTACCCTGCTCCTTACCCTGCTCCTTGTCCTGCTCCTTGTCCTGCTCCTTGTCCTGCTCCTTGCCAATGATTCTGCCCAAGGTCATGCGACTCTCGCTATCAAGATTACGGAATGACGGGTCAGGCAGCAGCGATGGCTTCAAGTACAACCACGGATAATAGGCGGCACCGTAACTCAAGTGGTTGATACCGAGTGCTCCGCGAAACTGCCCGATGCAATCCTTGCCGTCGTCGCGTGAGCGATAGCCTTCAGGAATATCAAGAATGGCAAACCGACCCTCGCTTCGCGCACAATGAGCCAGTACTGCCTGCTGGACCGAGACGCACTCGCTCAGGGAATCCAGAGACACGGCATCAGGAACAAGAACCAGACTGGGCTCTGCCACGTTCTCCAGCACCTCCAATCCTGCGATCAATGTCGCTGCTGCAGGTACCTCCCCATAGTCTCCAACCGAGATGATGTAGCAGGATTCGCCACCATTGAGATAGAACAACTCCAGACTCTGAAACAGATGGAATGCAGGCGTCACTCGACGCAAGGTATAGGAAGCGGCACCGTCAGCCATGGCCGGTTCCCCGGTCTCATCGCAAGAGAATTCATCAATCGTCAGCACCGGATCAGGGCCTGCCCCGAACACCCGTTCGAACTCGCCGAACGATGCAATCCGAACGGGCTTGCCGCTCAGACTTTGATCAGCCTCGCCGGCTTTGCGGGTATAGCCGATGAACACCGGTACACCGGTGGGGACCGCCACAATCCGCGAGGGCAAAACCTTGATTCCGTCGTTCGTCACCATGGGGTTGTCGGGTGAATTCGCCATGTTGCCATGCCTCTACGCACAGTTGATCGTCGAACGGCTACAAGACAACAAGCAATGACGTCTCCGACTACCCTGGCAAACGATGATGGTCAGCCACTGCCCCGAATCTCAGAAAAATAGAGGCCGTAACAAAATATTGCCTTGCGTCAGATTCGAACCTCTTCGCCATTGATGCATGTCTGCAGACGACTCGACTGCAGCTTGAACCCTTCACCATACGCTCAAGGCATGGTGGTACACAAACACCTATCAACAAATTATTTTTATCATTGTCACAATTTTATTCAATTTTACTTGTTGAAGGTGTTACCCGATCATTCGCGCCACTCGACAACCGACCGGAAACAAGCTGGAACCCACCCAACCAGAGATTCACAGGACGCATCCCCGGAAACAAAACGGAAGGCAATCGGATAACTTCCGATGTGTCTCGAGGTCCGGGTTGGGAAGAGTACTGAGGTGCATTCACCTGTTATCGATCGCGCAGATGGCGACAATTCTCGACCCGTTACTCCATACAACCGCGATGCGCCGCTACCGTGCCATGAACGTGTTCAGGCAGGCACACAGGGCCTGTCATCCAGGAATCAACAGAATCACTACCGCGACAACAACGATACCTTTCGAATGAATACAAACTATCTTCGCACCCGAATAGGCATATCCATGATCCTGTTTCTGATGGTAGTGATCTTCAGTGCGCAGAATGTCGGCCTGGTCGATATCCAGTTTCTCCGCTGGCGCTTCGAAATCCCGCGTTCAGTGCTGATCGGGTTGGTACTGCTGATCGGTGTCATGATCGGCTGGAGTGCTCGTACCCTGGGCGACGCTCTCAAGTGCCAGCGCGGCAAGTCGTGAGGTTATCGCAGCAGAGCAGAACGTCAATACTCGCAATCACTTACTACCGCCCGGGAGCGAGCTCGACACTACAAATGACTGTAGAAGACCGAACCACTTGCCACACTCCGAACGATGATGGATGGCTATGACTACCGCTGACGCAGCGCTTCATCCCCAGAGCCTGATTCAACACACAGAAGCATTCGGTAAGGTATATGCTTCAAGGCTTGTCTCCTGAAATCAACTGTCGTTCATGGACATAGAGCTGCTCCGAACCTTTCTTGAAGTCGAGCGATTACGGCATTTCCGCAAGGCCTCCGAAGAACTGTTTGTAACACAGGCGGCTGTCAGTTCCAGAATCAAACTGCTCGAAGAAACGCTGGGCGTGCCCTTGTTCATCCGTCAGAAGCGGCAGATCGACCTGACACCGGAAGGGCACCGCTTCAAACGCTATGCGGAACGCCTCATTGCGGAGTGGCGCAAGGCTCGGCATGATGTCTCACTCGGACAGACAGCGTCCCAGCTTGCCGTGGGCGGTACTATCCGGGTCTGGGATGCCGGAATGCAGGAGTGGGTACACGATGTGCACCGCACCTATCCGGAGCTGGCCCTCATTCTCGAATACCACACTCCCGAGACACTCATTCGCAAGCTTCTCGACGGACAGCTTGATCTGGGGTTCATTCTGGAACCTCCCCAGATCGATATCATCAATATAGTGCAAGTGGCAGAACTGGAGCTGGTCATGGCCTCGACCCGTCCGGACGTCACTGTCGAAGAGGCCATGGCAGATGGCTACATCAGTGTCGACTGGGGACTGAGTGCTGCGCTCCAGCATCGCCGACTCTATCCCGATGCCCCGGAGCCCGCCATACGAATCGCCAACGCCAGTGTTGCGCTGGATTTCATTCTGGAGTTCGGTGGTGCAGCCTACTTTTCCTGGCGCGAAATCGCGGATGAAATCAAGGGCGGCGAGGTATTTCTGGTTCGTGACGCTGCACCCATTCCACGTAGCGTCTATGCCATTCATCCGGTGCGCACAGACCGCCTGGACCTGATCAGCGATGTCATCAGCGAGTTCAAATATCGCGTTGCCCTGCCAAAACGGCCACGTCGAAAAAAGCAGGATAACTAGTGGATCGACCGGAAAACAAGGTGATACTCAGAGTCCGCGTACGCCCGTCCGACAAGGCGACCCGACGAAGACGCACTGGAGTGCGACGAGCAGGGGCAACGTCCCTGAATATTGCAAGCATGCAGGCCGAATTCATGGAAAAACATATGGCAAAAGACACCAATCCAGCTACCCTAACCAGAACACGAGGCAAGGGCTGATAAATGAGAGATCCGTTCATTCTGGCTGGTAACGAAATCGCTGCCGGCGACAGGCGTTTGATCAATCTGCCCATGCCTGACCTGAGCTCACAGACTGGCATCTACATGCCGGTGCATGTACTGCATGGCAAGCGTAGCGGCCCGGTACTGTTCGTCAGCGCTGCCATTCATGGGGACGAACTCAATGGCATCGAGATCATCCGTCAGGTATTGGCATCCAGAACACTGAGCAGGATAAAGGGGACACTCATTGCTGTTCCCGTGGTGAATGCCTACGGCCTGATACACGTCAGCCGCTACCTGCCCGATCGCCGCGACCTGAATCGGGTATTTCCGGGATCGGACAACGGATCTCTGGCTGCTCGCCTCGCAAAATTGTTCATTCAGGAAATCGTGTCCGTATGCACTCATGGCATCGATCTGCACACCGGCTCGGGTCATCGTACCAATCTGCCGCAGATCCGGGCAGATCTGGACGACCCTGAAACCGAACGACTGGCCAGACAGTTCGGTGTTCCGGTGATGCTCAATTCATCAGTGCGCGACGGCTCCCTGCGCGGGTCTGCCAGTGAAATGGGTATCCCAACCCTGCTCTATGAGGCAGGTGAGGCACTTCGTTACAACGACATGGCAATCCGCGCCGGTGTCAGCGGCATCCTGAACGTCATGCGAGCACTGGACATGCTGCCTGCCACTCGTGCTTCCCGAGGCAAGGTGAAAGATCCCTTTGTCGCTCGCAGCAGCCGCTGGATCAGAGCACCGGAGAGTGGCATGTTCCGAGCCGATGTCGGTCTCGGAGCACAGGTGTCCAAGGGCGATATCGTGGGACATATCGCATCCGCTTCCGAAGGCACTCGCCACGAGATCCGCTCTCTGCACGACGGTGTCATCATTGGCAGAATGGAACTACCGGTGGTCCATGAGGGAGATGCCGTCCTTCATCTGGCAAGATTCAAGGATGATATCGATGAAGTGGGTAGTCATGTCGAGATGTTCCAGCAGGACCATGGCAGTGTAGATTGAAGAATGTCGACAGCATGGGTATCGCGCTGCGACCGCTCTCCTGCTGGTTCCTCCAACAGATAAGGACTGGTATTCTGATACTCACCGAAAGCAAATCTTCCCTCAACCGTCAGCGTATCGTTGATGCCGGTACCTGACGCGCTCCTCGAACATTCCATGTCCCCCACACACGTTCTGCAGCAATCGAATGCCACTGCCTGGCAATCCATCGCACAACACGCCTTCTGCAGGGAGCTTGCCGAAGGCTCCCTCCCCAATGCCCGGATGGCCGAATACCTGATTCAGGACTATTCCTTCATCGACGGTTTCGTTCGTCTGGCCGCAACTGCCATCGCGCACGCACCCACACTGAAGGATTCTGTGCCGCTGGCGCAGTTTCTGGCCGTCATTACCGGTCCCGAGAACACCTATTTCCTGCGCTCGTTCGACGCTCTGGGCGTCAGTGAAGAACGCTGGAGACATCCGCAGCTTTGGTCAGTCACGCAGGATTTTCAGGCCATAATGACAGAGGCACGATTGTCGGGCTCTTACGCTCGCATGATCGCGGTGCTGGTTGTTGCCGAATGGAGCTATCTGGAGTGGGCAACACCATTCAACCCGCCGGCCGATACATTACCCTTCTATTTTGCCGAATGGATAAGCCTGCATGCTGGACCTGATTTCGAAGGCGTCGTGAGCTACCTGCGAACACAGCTGGATACCGTATGGGCCACACTCGACGACACAGAGCAATCTCATGTCGAGGATATCTTCAGTCGCACCGTCGCGCTCGAGCAACGATTCTTCGATCAGGCCTATCAACCCGATTGAGGGGTGCCATGGTAATCGCTCCGCCTGGTTTGGGCTGGGCGGATACCTCACGATGCGCTCAAGTCTCCCCACCTGACGCTTCGTGCCACGCCTCTCTGAATGACGGCAGCACTGAACCATCGTAGCCGACACGCGGTTCGGCATGCCACAGAGCATTGAGAATCGCCTCCTCGGTGCCTTCAACAGCCGCATTGAAGAACGCATCCATTCGAGTCTCGCAAAGACGACTGGTCGAATGAACATCCTGTGTTCCACGCTCAATCACATTGGCCGTTGAGAAAGCCACCGCGATATCTCCGCTGCCATGCCCATAACAGCTTCCCAGGCTGCCAAGAGCGGCACCACTTCGACGACTCAGCCGTGTCAACTGCCGTGCGTCCAACGGCGCATCGCTTGCCATCAGCACGATGATCGAGCCTTTCTCCGACGGCTCCCGACCCTCCTGCAAATCGCCTTTTTCAATCGGCACGTGCTTGCCGAATACCCGCAATCGGGATGGCTGCCCGAAGTTCGACAGCACCAGAACGCCCAGGGTGAACGAGCTGCCGCCTGGCAGTTCGACGATTCTGGATGCTGAACCGATACCTCCGGCAAAACCGAAAGTACGCATACCGCTTCCGGCTCCCACCGTGCCTTGCCTGACAGTCGTACTCGCCGTATCCAGTGCCCTCATTGCATCTTTCTCGCACACGGCGAATGCCTGGATGTCATTGACCTGCCCATCATTGCATTCCAGCACCAGCGGGTTGACGGTCGCGCCGGAACGGCCTATCTCCGGATTTCTCTCGATAGCCCGTTTGGTCAATGCACTGGTACAAACCGGTACAGCAAACGTGTTGGTCAGGAGAATCGGAGATTCGATCTCACCCAGCTCCTGCAACTGAATCAGTCCCATGCTCTTGCCAAATCCATTGATTACACTGGCACCGGCAGGTACCGGCCTCCGATAGAGGTTCCCGCCATGGGGCAGTACAGCCGTCACTCCGGTGCAAACGGTCTCTTCGTCATATATCGACACCTCACCGACGCTAACGCCCGCGACATCGGCAATCGTATTGTCTTTGCCCGTCGGCAAACGCCACCAGCACCGATCAGTAATTGCTCTTCGCATTTCTACTGCCACTCCGAAAGTAACGTCACAGTCTAAACTGGCATGCCGGAAGGGCACCAGGTCGCTCATGCGCCCGCAATTCATTCGAGACATACACTTCAACAGAGGCGAGTGAATGTCGTCGAGCGCGGGAAGCACCTGATCTACCCGAATCGACCGAACCACCCGATTCACCCGATTCACCCGATTCACCCGATTCACCCGATTCACCAGAATCGTTCATACCCCGCCTGACGCAACTATCGCAAAGGTCTGCAGAATCATTCTGCCATTTCATTGTCAAAGCGGTCAGCGAGCTATTCTGATCATCTGCCATCACGTGATTGCCGTATACGATCAGGATTGCCCCACCTGTGCGACAATTTTCCGACCTACAGACAACATCCTGATGGAGAACAAGCAGATGACGACCAAACACCTGACTTCCACCACGCTGCAGACCCAGCCCGTTATCAGTCGCAGACGGATGTTGGCGGCCTCAGTGGCCTTGCCAGTTACCGCCACAGTGTTTGCCGGCCTGAAAGACGCGCATGCTGATGGCCACGCCAGTGAGGCTCAGCCCAATGCGATCAAGAATACTTTCACGATGGGAGACCTCGAAGTATCCACGTTGTTGGCAGGAACTCGCACGGTAGACGCACCGCAAAACATTTTTGGCATGAACGTTTCCGAAGAAGAGTTTCAGACCGTCAGCGAAGCCAATTTTCTGCCAACCGACAAGGCGCAATTCTTCTTCACACCCACCGTGGTCCGAAGTGGCACCGATGTCATTCTCTTCGACACCGGATTGAACCCCGCCGGCATCACGGCACCTTTGGCGGCAGCCGGCATATCACCCGATGAAGTGACTGTCGTGGTCATTACGCACATGCACGGAGATCACATCGGTGGCTTGGCCGGGGATGACGGGACACCCACCTTCGCCAATGCCCGATATGTGACCGGTCAGGTCGAATACGACGCCTGGGCCAAGATGGATAACGAGGGATTCAAGGCCAAGGTTCAGCCGCTGGCGGAGAAGATGGAGTTCATCGGAGATGGTGACTCGGTCATTTCCGGTATAACCGGTATGTCAGCAGCCGGCCACACGCCAGGGCACATGATGTACATGCTTGAATCCGGCGGCAGACAGCTTGCTCTGGTTGCAGACACGGCCAATCATTACGTCTGGTCACTGGCCTACCCCGAATGGGAAGTGAAATTCGACATGGACAAGGCCAAGGCAGCAGCGACCAGGAAAACGGTATTCGACATGCTTGCTACCGACAAGGTGCCTTTCGTGGGTTATCACATGCCGTTTCCCGGAATGGGCTATGTGGAAACTCGTGGTGAAGGTGGGTATCGCTATGTACCCACCAGTTACCAGATGATGCTGTAAGGCACGACCAGACAGTAATCCGGCTACACGCCAGGTTCTGGCAAACGAACAAGGGAGACACAACCATTGTGAGTGTGTCTCCCCTGAATGTTCAGAACTGGCATTCAGGCTGCCATGTCCCGTCGTTTCTCATCATTCTGCTTCAAGGCGAGCCTGACATCTTTCGATTCCGTGAATGACGACTGACACATTTGTGTTGATTCCGGCCTGTTCAACCACGCCTGCAATCCAAGCTTCCCGGAAACACCATAACGTTCTATCAAGGAACCTGTCACTACTATCACAGCACCCACCAGAGCCAGTGTCATCCAGTTGCTGGTCATCAGCATGTGAGTCATATACCTCCCTTGCAGTAGCACGCTGCCCAGAAGCGCCAATATACCAACGGCAGTGACCAGTCGACGTCTGGTCATGACGCCGGAGCCCACGATCAGTACTCCAATCAACAGCGTCACTACCAGCGAGCTTGCACCGCCCAGGAACAGTTGATAGCTGAACAGCGCAGGGATACAGAGTAGCGCCCACCCGACGTGTATCCACCAGCGAACCGATGAACTCGACACCTGTCTCGACAAGTCCAGCAACAAGGCTCCCAGGATGAGACAGAATGACAGATTGACTGAGGTATTGATGTGCCCAATTGCCAGCAGAGAACTGTACAAGCCAGCCAGGCAAGTTGCAGCCAGGGCAGTAAGCAGGTGGACAGAATTGGCGAACCACGATGGTGAATGCCACTGTTTGCAGCAGAACCTCATTAACAGATAAACGATACTGAACAGCGACACCAGCATGCTGAACTCACTGGCGTACAGCGTCGCCGAGCGAGCAAGTATCAACACAGGTGGAAAGAACAACAGCAGCCTGGCGAGTCTTTCTTCCCCCGTCATGACCTTGTCCCGAGAAGAGCCATGTCGCCGAATCAGCAGGATCAGCGCCGTGGCAAGCAATGCTGCAATGAGGGTTGCCGGGAGCATGCTTCGCACAGGCAACAGCAGAACTGTGGAGCCCAGAAGGTAGGCGACGGTGAGCCAGACCCGCGATTGTCGAGCAAATACGGAAAACGCGAAAAACGCCATCGGGGCAAGTACAACGGCACCCGAGGCCATCGCTGTCAGTATCTCGACCAGATTACTGGCGTGCCAGTTTGCATATTCCGGATAGTGTGTCGTCAACTCCCCGGCATGCACAACAGAATAGATCATGCCCCCCAACACAGCCAGATTGGCCGGTATCGACATCAGTGCAATTAAAAAGAATACTCTGGCACCTCTGGGTTCCTTCAGAAGATATCCGACTGCAAACCCGGAGGCTCCCAGCAAGGTAGTCTGAATCAGCAACAGCAAAAATCGCTGCAGGTCATTGGCCGCATCGACTCCCTGCATCAGGAACAGAGACAGGGCAAAGACAATCATGCCTGCACCGCAGAAACGTATGGCTCCGGCCAGTGTAGAGGTACGAACCATGGAACGAATGATCGACTGCAGGATTGCCGACTTCGGGGGAACATCGGCAGTACAGTTTTCATCCAGAACAGAGTGAACATCCTGCGCTACTTCCTGTGAAGGATCATCCTCACAATCGAATTCACCTGGCCCTGTCATGAAATCTGGCCTGTGGGGTCCCTCCATCGTCATCTGGCGGCGAGACAACTTGACAGTGTACTCGCTCTCATTGATGGTCATCAGAGTCTCCGTGCAGGAGCTCTTCCAACTCACCTCGTAATTGAACACACTGTTCCTCGTTTTCGAATTCACGCGCCAATGGGTCCGTTGTGGTAGCTGCCGCTTCACTGAGAATTTCCGACTCGCCAATGACCACCTCCCAGCGTTCGAACAGTTCGTTGATTCCGGCAGACCCTTGACCATCAACCGCATCCAATGCTCTGGTCGCCTTGGCAACCGATTCTCGCGACCTCAGTTGATTACGCTGCAATGTCACCTGTTCCAATCTGGTCTGCATTTTCTCCAGATCCGAACTGGCACGAGCCTCAAGTGCCATGTGCTGGCGCAAGGCCTCTTCCGCCTGCGCCAATTGCTTGCGACACGAGGCGCGTCTCTCCAGGCAAGCCAATGCACGACTTTCATCATCCGTTGCGCACGCTCTTGCCCGGCTGCTCCACTGTTCGATCTGCTGATTCAGATTTTGAATGCTACGCCGCAGATCCTGCCCGTCTCTGACCACTCGTTGATGCCTCACTCTGGCTTCCGAGGCATTCTGACGAATCGACTTCAATACACTCTCTGCAATCGCTTCATGGTTCTCGAAGCGGGAGACCGCCGATTCCGCGCCGGCATTGAGCGTGGCTGAAATTCGTGTGAATAACTTCATGTCCATCCTTCCGTTGGTGTTGAAAGCAGGATGAAGTCTCGTCAATCGGTCTGCATGAGACAACTTTGGTCGTAAAAGTGCAGCTAAACTACCCATCCAGTACAACAATTCAGCACTTTGATGTCATGAAACAATCAGGACGACTGGTTGACGCACTCAAGAGGGAACTCAAGCGTCGCAGCATCGCTTACAAAGAGATTGCTACACGCTTGAACCTGTCTGAGTCGGCAGTGAAGCAGATGTTTGCCAATGGCAACTTCACGCTGAAACGACTCGACGAACTGTGCGAAATCCTAGAACTGGACTTCTCTGAACTTGCCAACCTGGCGAGGCAAGGCCGGGAAGTACTGGAGCAGCTGACCATTGAGCAGGAAGAGCGGCTGGTGGGCGATCCCCAGTTGCTGCTGGTTGCCTACTGTGTCGTCAACCACTGGCGCTTCGAGCAGATACTGGACAAATACAACATCACCGAGGCAGAGTGCATACAACGACTGGCAGAACTGGATCGCATGCGAGTCGCCGAGCTTCTACCCGGCAACCGGATTCGCCCCCTGATCAGCCCGAATTTTCACTGGCAGCCGGACGGACCGATAGAGCGTTATTTCCGGCATCAGGTGCAGGGAGAGTTCCTTGATGGCGATTTCAATGGCAAAACCGCTGAGTTGGTTGCACGCAGCGGCGACATCTCCCACCACACCTTCAACCTGCTGGTACAGCGTCTGCAGGCTGCTGGCACGCTGTTCGACGACCTGGCCAATGATGACCGCAAACTGGACACAGACCTGAAACACGGTACAACCATGTTGCTCGCCATCCGTCACTGGCAATTCGCCGCCTTCACCCACCAGGAACGCCAACGCACATAACCCACGGGTCGGACCACCATAAGGCCATGTTTTAACCCACGGGTCGGACCACCATAAGGCCATGTTTTAACATACATTTTCGTGAAAATCGGCACCAAATTCACCCCTATCTGCTGCAGAAACGCCCTGATTTCGGCCTGTTAAACGCTCAGAGCTCGTTGTTGGTCCGTCCTACACGACGAAAGGCATGCCCTGTGAGTCACAGGGCATTGCCCTCATGGCCTCTATTTCCCCTTCAGCTCAGAACCGACGCCTGATTTCGGCTTCCCGGCTTCATGTTTCGAGCCCGTCACTTTTCATGGTCCGACCCCGTCAGATCAAATTGTGAGCTGATTCTCGATTTCTCGAGCTCATGGTCCGACCCCGAAAGTCATGGTCCGACCCCGTGCGGTGGGAAACCACGACCTGTTGACAAATATGATGTCAGCTCCATCACAGTTCTGTCGCAATCAGAAAATTCCTACAAGAGAAGAAGCCTTTTCCGATAGAAGAGCTGCCGGAATTTACCGACAATGCAATCGCGGTCAGGGAAGATCGTGGCAATGTTCGGACGGATCCGAACGGTCTCTAGCAGCAAGGCCAAGGAAGACCCGAAGAAAGGATGTTGCAGGTGGGAACGGCATACTCAGGATGAGCACCAGCTCATGGACGGAGCTGGAACGAGCAATGACGCTCAACGCCAATCCCACCGCTGCCAAGGATGGCACCAGGCCTTCAGTGTTTCACTGAAGGCCTTTTTCCGTTTCCGGGAACATATCAGTCTCACAAGACCCTGCCCACCACCCGACAGGGCGTCCTCAAGAAACCCTCCATTCCAGACGCCAACTGACTCGCGCCTGGCATATGAATACTGCATCACGCTTTCGCTGAATTCGGAAATTTCCTACAAGAGAAGAAGCCATTTCCGATAGTCGTGGCACCGATGTCCTTGCACAATGAATCTGCGTTCAGGGAAGAGCGCTGTAACAGCGAATGGCATTGTTCCAGCAATCCAGGCGTTGACTCGCAACAGGATGTTGCAGGCAGCTTCGGCGTGTTTCGGAAGAACACCGGATCAGGGAGGAGTCCGGTAAAGCAAGGATGCTCAGCGTCGAGCGGCCACTGGTCAGGGAAGACCATCGACCCTCGGTAATCTACCGAGGGTTTTTTCTTCTCGACAGGATGCAATCCGACGACGCAGAACACCATCGCACAGGTAACCTTCGAGTAACTCAAGCGGGCGCCGTCGTGACCCTATCGGACTCTTCCGACCGCCCAGCTGGTCAGCAAGGCAATCGTGACAATCATCATGCCCATGCCTTCCCGAGCGGTTTCGGTTTCCCACCAGACATCCTTTGCCCACCAATGTGATGACGTGGGCCAGAAATACACCATGCCAGCCAAGGCCGCGATCAGCGACACCAACATCAGCTTCTTCGCGACGAGCACTTGAAACAAGCGCTGGTTGAAAAACGCCAGAGCAGCCCAGAAAGCAGGCACAGCATAGATCGCCATCCACAACGGCCCGTCTGGATCGTTGTACTGAACTCCGATGAAGATCAACATCAGGATGCAGATAACCAGGTTGATGTACTTCAATGTCGCCTCAGGCATTATCAATTGACCCAAACTTACAACAAGCAAGACATATTGTCACAGTTTCCCGGCGTACCTCTTGCTGGTTATCCCCTGCGACTATGCCTCTACCTGGTTCAGGACTATGATGAAGGAATTCACCCTGCAAGCCGGGATAGATGGGTTATCCGGCCATTCCTACCCCGAACGTTGACAGGAAGTATTGATGACTGAAGACCTCCGACAGGCTCCCATCCTCCAGAATTCGACCTCCTGGCAGGAGTTCAGTGTGCCCTACCGATTCCCTGTGTCGTTTACACAGAACCTTTTCAATCCCGACAACCCCTTGCTTGCAGAAACCCTGAGTCATCTCGAGCCACTGAAACGTCATCGCTTCGTGGTCTTTCTTGATGAAGGCCTGGCAGAAGCACAGCCACGATTGATTGCAGACATTGCACAGTACGCCACGGTGCACGCAGAACAGCTGGAACTCGTGACAGAACCGACTGTTGTTCCGGGGGGAGAGACCATCAAATCCGATCTGCATTTCGTGGAAAAAATGCAAAAGGTGATTGTAGATCATCATGTCGACAGGCACTCCTATGTCATGGGTATCGGTGGTGGAGCACTGCTCGATGCCGTTGGTCTGGTAGCCGCCACATCTCATCGCGGTATCAGGCATGTTCGTGTACCCAGCACGGTACTGTCCCAGAACGACTCGGGAGTCGGTGTCAAGAACGGGGTGAATCTGTTTGGCCAGAAGAACTACATAGGCACGTTCTGTCCACCCTTTGCCGTACTCAACGACTACGCATTCATTGAGCAGCTACCTGCCAGAGACAAGGTGGCAGGCATGGCGGAGGCCGTCAAGGTTGCATTGATTCGAGACCCTGTATTCTACGGTTGGCTGGAAGAGAATGCCGACAAGCTGGCCACATTCGATGCGGCTTCCATGCAATACATGATCAAGCGTTGCGCTGAACTGCATATGGCTCAGATTGGCCAGGGCGGTGACCCTTTCGAATCCGGAAGCGCGCGACCACTGGATTTCGGACACTGGTCCGCGCACCGCCTGGAGACGCTGACCCGATATCATCTGCGTCACGGTGAAGCCGTAGCCATCGGTATTGCTCTGGATGCACGTTACTCGGTACTGCGAGGCCTGTTACCCGAAGGTAGCGAACAGCGCATCTGCTTCCTGCTCGAACATTTCGGATTCAAACTGTGGCACCCCGCACTGGAAACGAGAAACGTCGCTGGCGAACTGGATGTCATACAGGGGTTGACCGATTTCCGGGAACATCTCGGGGGTGAGCTGACCATCACCCTCTTGAGCGCTCTGGGTCGCGGCATCGAAGTACACGAAATCGATACGGCCTTGGTCGAGAACGCCATCCAATGGCTGAAGCAACGTCGTAGCCAGTAACGTCATTCGCCCCACTGAACCTGTCACCGCCAGCAATGAACACGACAACAGCTCCGGACTTCCTAGATGCCCTGTTGATGCAACGCCTGCCCGCTGACCAGTACGACTGGCTGCAGGAACGTCTCAACCTGTTGCACAGCGATGACAGTTTGCGGGATATCCACATTACCTTCGGTCTCATTCCCAGACGTCTGGGTCGTCAGGACCTGGCGGCCTCCTCACAGGACAATGCCACAGCAGATGCCATTGTCAATGGCTGGAATCTCTCCGACTGGAGCCTGGACATGGCTGCCAGAGTGTTGCTTCTCTGCAGAATTTCTCAACAGACCAATCGAGACTTTGCCGCATTGTTCAAATCCATGTGCCAGACAGCCGATCTGAGTGAATCCATCTGCCTTTATCGGGGAACGGCTCTCTACCCTCAATCGGATGAACTGGACAAGCAGATTGGCGAAGGTCTGCGAACCAATATGCGCGCTGTTTTCGAGGCTATCGCACACCACAACCCCTATCCAGCGAAGCACTTTTCAGAATTACGCTGGAACCACATGGTACTCAAGGCATTGTTTGTCGACAGCACCCTGCATCCCATTCAGGGACTCGATGAAAGAGCGAACCCCGAACTGGCGCGTATACTGTGTGACTACGCTCATGAACGCTGGTCAGCCCATCGTCCGGTGACACCGGAGCTCTGGCGCTGTGTGGGCCCATTCGCCAGGGGTAGCATGCTTGACGACCTGCAAAAGGTTTTGGAATCCGGACTTCCACTGGAGCATCAGGGAGCCGTACTGGCGTTGAGCCGCTGCCCGGATCCACGGGCTGAGAAGCTGCTTGCAAATTACCCCGAACAAGTCAGCGCGGTTGCCAACGAAGAACTCTCGTGGGACTCTATCATCGAACAGACCAATCAACCCGGATAACAGGCTCAATGCCTCTCCGTTGACATCAAGCACAAGACAGGAAATCAGCACATGATGTTCATTGACCCGCACGCGCACATGATTTCTCGCGTTACGGATGATTACGAAGCCATGGCGAAGGCAGGCGTTGTCGCTGTCATCGAGCCAGCCTTCTGGCTGGGTCAGCCCCGCACTCATGTCGCGACCTATATGGACTACCTGTCGTCGATCATCGGTTTCGAGCGCTTTCGTGCGGGTCAATTCGGTATCCGACATTACTGCACCATCGGCCTCAATTCCAAGGAAGCCAACAACGAGGAGCTGGCGGAAGCGGTGATGGAAATACTGCCGCAATTCGCCTTGAAAGAGGGTGTGGTGGCCATCGGCGAAATCGGTTATGACGAACAGACCGAGCTGGAAGACAAGTACTTCAGAGCGCAGCTCGAGCTCGCGAAGGAACTGGATCTGCCGGTGATGATCCATACCCCACACAGAGACAAGAAACGGGGCACCTCGCGCTCCATGGACGTATGCATCGAACACGGCATGGATCCTTCAAAAATCGTCGTTGACCACAACAATGAAGAGACCGTGCGTGAAGTGCTCGACCGGGGATTCTGGGCAGCATTTTCGATCTACCCGTCCACCAAGATGGGCAACAGTCGCATGGTCGATATTCTGGCCGAATACGGTGCGGAAAGAATCATGGTCGATTCAGCCTGTGACTGGGGAATATCGGAACCACTGGGTGTAGCCAAAACAGCCGCTCTCGCGCTGGAGCGTGGCATACCCGAGGAACACGTCAAGCTCGTCTGTTACCAGAATGCACTCGATGCCTATGGGCAAAGTGGCCAGATGAAGGAAGATGACTGGCTGAATCCACCACCTGTTGACCAACGCGGTTTGTACGAAGGAAATTCCGTGCTGCGAGGCGGACGCGAACCTGTCATAGAGGAATATACTGACAAGCACACACTGAACAAGCTCATCATCGAGTAGCAGTATAAAACCTCATGTTGAAAAACCGCATCATCGATAGCAATCTGGATGATCTGATTACCGCAGTCAGTGTCGAGGACGACACGGCTGCCTATCCGATCAGGAAGCTGGATGCACACCTCAACAACATTCGACATGCTGCCATTTCGATATTCGTCTTCAACGGCAACAGAATGCTGCTGCAAAAACGGGCCGAGACCAAATATCATTCCGGCGGCCTGTGGGCCAATACCGTCTGCTCTCATCCACGGTGGAATGAGAGCTACCTGGCATGCGCTGACCGGCGTCAGAAAGAGGAGCTGGGCTGGCAGGTTCCGGTCGAAAAATTCGGGGAAATCTCTTATCAGGCTCGTGTTGGCGAACTGTTCGAAAACGAATTCGTTCACTGTTTCTATGGGCAATTCGATGAAGCCAACGATGTAGAGAACTACAACCGAAACGAAGTCTGTGATGTTCAGTGGATGACCATTCCGGAAACCCTGTTGCAGATCGAGCAGCACCCCGAAAACTATACCCAATGGTTCAAGATCTACATGACCGAACATCGGCAGATGATCGATGCTCTTCTCTGTGAACAAGTGAGCTGAGACCCCTCTGCAAGAGCGGCACGGGCAGCGTGTTCATGATTGACACGCTACTGCTCCGGCGGCTCTTTCAGAGATGAATCAGCTGTGCAGGCCCGTCCTGACTACCCTTCTCTGAATGCTTCCACACGACCCCGGCCGTCTTTCAGACCGCGATTACCGGCCTATTCAAGGCCCACCTCCTCCAGTGATCTTGAGCAATGTTCGCGATGAACAGGTCACCGGTTTTCTGATCGAAGGACATTCAATGGGATCGCGCACGCCAATGATAGTGGTGCCAGAATTGCCTTATCAGCATGATAGTCTGCGCAGTCACGTTGACTCCATCCGCATCTATCGGAATTGGCAACGTTGATCCGGTCCAGATAGCCCGTGGCCACCTGGACAAATGCAACCTCAGGGTCTCCGGGCAATGTCCCACCCGGTTGAGCCTAGGCAAATATATGCTGCAAGACCAGATCCTTGAAATCCACTGATTTCACCTCGCCCTCTGGCAGGTGGTCCGGCAGTGAGCTGATCACAAGGGGGCCATGTTCAGGGTTGTCGGTCGGTCGGCCATGTGCTCCCTTGACGAGCTTGGTGTCCTTCAGGGATATGACATCCATCAGAGTACGAAAGCCCAGCTTCTTTCTGGCCAGTCGCGAGATGATTGCAGCCTTGGGAGATGTGATTTCCGGGTCGACAAACAATTCGACAGGGTCGTAACCCGGCTTCCGATGAATGTCGACCGTACGGGCATAATCCGGTGCACGAGCGTCATCCAGCCAGTAGTAATAGCTGAACCAGCGGTCAGCCTTCGAGATCGCAACCAGTTCGCCGGAACGTGGATGGTTCAATCCCCAGGCCTTCTTCCCCTCCTCGTCCAGTACATGCTCAACGCCGTCCAGGTTTTCCAGCAAGGTTCTGGTTGTCTCCAGTGCATCCGGGTTGTTGACATAGACATGTGCTACCTGATGATCTGCCACGGCAAACGCATCGGATGCGCCGGCATCGAACTGCTCTCGCCCCTGCTCGTTGCGAACCTTGACGAGCCCGGCTCGTCGCAGTTCCCGATTGATGTGCACAGCGTCACTTACCGGCGTGATACCGTACTCTGACACCACGATGATGTTCTGCTGTTGCTTGTCGGCGGTGGCAATCAACTCTCCGCACAACTCATCCACTGCCTGCAGATCCTTCTGTATATCGGGATGATCCAGATTCGGCCCCAGTCGCTGCAGGTTGTAGTCAAGGTGTGGCAAATAGGTCAGCGTCAATGTCGGATTGCGCGTATCCATGACATACCGGGTAGCATCGCTGATCCACTTGCTCGACGTGATATCCGCGGCGGGCCCCCAGAATTTGAACAAGGGGAACTGCCCGAGCTTCTCATCCAGCTCATCATGCAATTCTGGTGGGTAGGCATAGTGATCGGGGATCTTTCGACCATCAGCCGGATACATGGGCCGGGGCGTGGCGCTCCAGTCGGCGGTGGAATACATGTTGTACCACCAGAACATCTTCGCACACGTAAAGCGGCTGTCTTTCTGGCGCGCTGTATCCCAGATCTTGTCTCCTTCTACCAGCTTGTTGGACTGACGCCAGAGCCACACTTCGGACAAGTCTCGAAAATACCAGCCGTTGGCGACGATACCGTGCTCGGCCGGCAATTTGCCGGTGAGCAATGTGCTCTGCGCTGAACAGGTCACTGCTGGCGTAACTGCCTTGAGCGGCCTCAAGCCACCGCGTTTGGCAAGTGCCGACAGATGAGGCGTATGTTCGCCAACCAGCGCAGGGCTGAGACCGACGACCAATATCACGAGTGTCTTGTTCATGGCGAGATGATACTCATGTGATGGTTTTAATCCAAACGTATTTATGTTGTAGTGGCCTACTCCATCCACGCTGGAACAGAACCTTCAGTGAAACTCGTTCATGCATCAGGCAGCCTGAGCCACCTTGGTTATTGCTCGAACATCCATGCAGGTGAAAGTTGGCAGGCAGTGCGAGAAAACCTGCAGCGCTACATCCCCGGCATTCGTGACGCACTGGTACCCGGAGAAGCATTCGGAATCGGCCTGAGGCTCTCGGCAGCAGCAGTCGACGATCTGGACCGGACGGATGCCTTGCACGAATTCCGCCAATTCCTCGACCAGAACAATCTCTACGTATTCACCATCAATGGCTTTCCCTATGGCCCCTTTCACGGTACACGGGTGAAAGAAGACGTCTACCTGCCAGACTGGATGGATGAAGAGAGACTGCGTTACACCAATCAACTGGCGAATGTCCTTGCGCGCATTTTACCGGAGGCCTGTAACGGCAGTATCAGCACAGTCCCCGGAGCCTTCAAGGCAAGAGTCATCAGTCTCGATGATGTTCGTCAGATGGCCGACAATCTGGTCAGGCACGCCGCTCACCTGGCAAGGCTTCATGAAGACACTGGCAGGTTCATGTCCCTTGCATTGGAACCCGAGCCTTGCTGCTACCTGGAAACCATTGACGAGAGTGTCCACTTCTTCAGCGAGCAGCTGTTTGGCGAGACTTCCGCCGCGCTGATGGCTAATCTGCTGTCTACCAGCAAACAGACCGCCCGGGACCTTTTGCAGAAACACCTGACCCTCTGTCTTGACCTCTGCCATGCTGCGGTTGAATTCGAGGATCCTGCAGCCTGCCTGACCAAGCTTGAATCAGCCAACATCACCGTGGGCAAATTGCAGATAAGCTCCGGTCTGCGGTTGAAGGATGTCAATGCCGATACGGTAGGTCGTCTTGAACCGTACATCGACAATGTGTATCTGCATCAGGTTGTCGAGTATCACGACGGCACCCTCAATCGCTTCACAGACCTGCCCGAGGCCATCGAGCAACTGGGCGACAGCCAGGAAAGCCGGGAATGGCGAGTGCACTTTCATGTTCCGATCTTTCTGGAAGAGCTGGCGGACTTTTCTTCCACGCAAACCTTTGTGGAAGCCGTACTGAACAGGCACAAGCTGAAACCTGTCAGTGAACACCTTGAAGTCGAGACCTACACCTGGGATGTACTTCCGCCTGAGCTGCGCACCGAATCCGTTGATCAGGCCATCATTCGCGAGATGCGCTGGGTCATGGAGGCTCTGTCTTGAGCTGGACGACAAGAACCGCCTTCGAGCTCGGCCGGGTATCCAATCTGCCAACTGCCTGGACAAACACGGCAGCAGGTATGTTGCTGTCAGGTGCAGCCGTTGCTGACTGGCGTTTCCCCGTGCTGCTGCTGGCAATGACATCTGCCTATACAGGCGGAATGTTTCTGAACGATGCCTTCGATGCCGAGATCGATTCACGAAAGCGTCCTGAACGACCGATACCCTCTGGCAAAGTCAGCAGGAGAAGTGTTTTCATCGCCGGCTTCTCCATGCTTGCGCTATCCATCCTGCTGGTCAGCGCCTGCGCATTGTCAATCCAGGGCGGAGGCTGGACTGCTGTCATCGCGGCTTTTTTCCTGTGTGCCACCATCACTCTCTACAATGCATGGCACAAGGGAAATACGCTGGGCCCTGTCATCATGGGCGCCTGCAGGCTACTGGTGTACCTCACGGCAGGCCTGAGCTACACCAGCACACCAGATGCGCTACTCTACGCGGGCGCTGTCATTTCATTGTGCTATCTGATCGGACTGACGTATACGGCGAAGCAGGAAAGTCTCGGCGAAGTCCGAAACATGTGGCCACTGTTGTTTCTGCTCACACCGGTCCTGTTCGGATTGTACGGCGCATCCATTGACAGCCTGGTCTTCCTGCCCTTGCTGCTGTTGATCGCTTGGCTACTGGTCGTCATGCGATATCTCAGGCGCAGGCACTCGGGCGATATTCCGCGAGCCGTGGTCAGCATGATCGCCGGTATTTCCCTGATGGACGCCGTGTTCGTGGCCACGCTCGGCAATATCGGCTGGGTCATGTTCTGCATCGCGGGATTTCTCGTAACGATGATTCTGCAGAAATGGATTTCAGGGACTTGAACCCGGTCTGACGGTCGGAAGTGGGTTTCAGGGGTTTGAACCCGGTCTGACGGTCGAGTGTCCTCGGCTGTCAGGACAGAAAGCTGTGGGTCGACGGAACGCCGGTCATCGTGACGAGATTTGGCTCTCGCCTCTCGCCTCTCGCCTCTCGCCTCTCGCCTCTCGCCTCTCGCCTCTCGCCTCTCGCCTCTCGCCTCTCGCCTCTCGC
>NZ_JBQYLE010000017.1:22756-72328 GCF_052681095.1 Granulosicoccus sp. 3-233 | reverse complement strand
AGGTTACGAAAGGCGACTTGTCAGAACTCTGCAACTCGTTGATAGTCAGGGCCGTTTTCACTGGCCGGGAACTGCTGTAAAGACACCCAGGAAGGTGAATATCCTGATCGGCATCACGAATCGCCTCAGAGAAAGTTCTGATGAGCCCGATACTCGATTGAAATGACTGAGCACCGGCCAACTTAGAAAGTTTCTGTTGCTGAGTCCTCCTTCGCCATGACCCTTGGTATCAAGTAGATGACATTTCGACCCAAACACCGGATCTGAAGTCGTCATCCACCAGTGTTGTCTAAAGCTCGCTGCGAAAGTCGAGGGGCGTCATGCCGGTCCAGCGCCGAAAAGCCCTGACAAAAGCTGATGCTTCCGAGAAACCCACCAGGTATGCCGTCTCATTGACGGAAGCCTTCTTCGCGCCCAGGTAATCCAGCGCCATCTGTTGCCTCAGTTCATCGTGAATCTCGGCGAAGGTCACATTCTCGTCGCGCAGGCGCCGGTACAAGGTTTGACGACTCATGGCCAATTCCGCGGCCACCGTCTCCATCGTGACCTCGCCACGGTGCAGGTGCTTGATGAGGTAGGCCTCGATGCGGCTTCGCAGCGTAGGGTTTCGCTCCAGTTCGGCAAGCAGCGCATCGGCCCGCTCAGCGAACAGCCCGAAGACGTAGGCATTGGGCTCATCGAATTCAACATGCAGCGCTTGCGGGGCAATCTGCATGGCATTGCGCCGGCAACCGAAGGACACGGGCACGCGCAGGATTTCCGCCAAGGTAGCCGCGTACGGTGGCGCGGGATGCGTCAATTCGACCGCTAGCGCAAACTCCATTTCCGGAAAATGACGTCGAAATTCACCGATGAATCGGCCAAATGCCATTTCGCCAAGCGTGGGGAAATCATTCGGGTTGGGTCGGTTATCCACGATCCAGATCTGCTCGTTGGCAGGCTCCACTGAGAACCGCTCACCGGCCGCCATCACGTCCACTTCGACCACCAGCTTTGCGTAACGATTCAATTGAGTCATCGCGTCTGGCATGGAACGCGAGGAGTGAACGATCAGGCCGACGATTGAAATTTTCTCTATGCGAGTTTCCACGCTGAACCGAACAGCGATGGCCTGATCGCCGGTCAGATCAACGGCTGCGTGAATCAAGGATTGGTAAGCCAGCATCGAGACCCGCGCATCCTGATCTTCGAGCGCCGCCTCTGTCAGCTGGCTGCGCGCTAACAGCGTACCCCTGGATGCACCATTATCGACAGCAAATTGCAGGAAGCTGCAGGCAAGGCCCGCTGATACGGTTGCGTCTTTCATGAATCTATCCAAAGCCGTTTAGAGTCCCCGATAGGGGATCCGTAAACCCCACGCCTTTAGGCGGAGGGCAGTACTGTGCAGGAGCGTAGTGGTGTAGCCTGAGAACATGGAGAGCTACAAACGAGGTGGGCACACGGTGTGGGATCTCAAGTATCACATCGTCTGGACCACGAAATACCGGTACAAGGTGTTAGCGGGTGATGTTGGGCTTCGGACGCGTGAATTGTTGAGGGAGATAGCGCAGAGCCAGGAGATGGTGATCCACGCGGGATCTATCAACCGCGATCATGTCCATGTTCTGATCTCGATACCGCCGCAGCTGTCGGTTTCACGGGCAGTTCAGTTCATGAAGGGAAAGAGTTCGCATAGATTGCTCTCGGAGTTTGCCATATTGAAGAAGCGATACTGGGGCCAGCACTTATGGGCTCGGGGGTACTGGGTTTGTAGCAGCGGAAACGTAACGGACGAGATGTGGAAGGAATACATCAAGAATCAGAAGCCCCCCGAGCCCGATGATGATTTCAACGTGGTGTAGGGAGAGAGCAAGGGTCGGCCGCATGGCCGACGTCCCGGCTTCAGCCGGAACCCGAAGCCACCGGCTTTAGCCGGTGGAGTGTTCACCGTTTATACCGAGGTTGTTACCAAAAGCCAATAGCCTGTTACGAGCGGTCATGGTGAGCGATCGGGAGGAACTTTAAAGTCACTGCATCGCTTGACGAGGTCTTGCTTGACCAACAAGCAAGCACCACCAGACGAGTTCATTCACCTCAGATTCAGGACCAGTAGATTGAAACACCTGCCCATTGCTCTTTTATGTGCCGCTTCGGTGGCCGTTACCTCCGCATCCGTTCGTGCCGAGTCGCCCTCTGCTACAGGCCCGTTCGTTGGGCTCTCGCTCGGCGGCGCCGGCTTGATGCCTCGCTCGATTAGTCTGGCCGAAACCGGCGAGACCGAACATGACAACGGTGTTGGCAAGCTCACCGCTGGCTATTGGTTCTCTCCACATTGGGGCGTAGCCGCTTCCTATATCGACATGGGAGAGTTTACCCAAACCTATACCAGCGGGAGTTTTAGCGGAGACGTTCGCTCGCTCGGACTCGGGCTACTCGGTAGGGTGCCCATCACTGATCGCTGGAGTCTGATCGGAAAATTGACCTTGACCCACAACAGGAGCAAACAGACTGCGGTGACAGGCGATCCTGCACAGTTTCCGAACCTGAGCGGCAATTCCACTCAAGTTGTTGCGCCGGGGTTGGAAATCAACTATCAGGTCAACGAGGCGGCCTCGATATTTGTTGAAGCCGAGTCGCGAGGCAAAGCAGCCAGTAAGCTGGATACGGCCTATGCCGGGATCGGTTTGCGTTGGCGGTTCTAGTCAGTCAATTGATGATAGCAGCCCTGCCTTATTGGCTGCTATCGCCTCTTGCCTTCATGGCAGACATTGGAATTCCATCACCCGTCTCCTCGTCGTAAACTCACATGCTTACGTTTCTACACATGATCACCGGTACGCTTGCCGTCTCATCAGGACTGCTCGGCCTCTTTGTGAGCAAGGGATCAGTGACTCACCGAATTGCAGGCCGTGTCTTCACCTGCGCGATGATTCTGTTGGGTGTTACTGGCATCGCGCTGGCACAACAGGTATCCATGGCAATCTCTGCAGTAGCCGGTGCTACGATCATTCATCTGGTGATCACGGGCTCGCTGGCTACACGCGCCAGGCCAGGTGCTTTGCATGTGATCGACACAGCCGCACCCTTTGTATCACTGGTCATCGGCCTGACCAGTCTCGCCTTTGCCTGGGAGGCCTGGGAGAGCGTCGATGGGCTCAAGGACGATTTCACGGCTACGCCGTATGGGGTCTTCGGCGCACTGATGTTGGTTGTCGCCGCGCTTGACCTCAGGCACAGGCTGGATGCAGGCACCACGATTGTCGCTCGACGTTGCCGCCATATCTGGCGAATGAGTGTCGCGCTGTTTATCGCGGCAGGCTCACTGTTTACTGGGCCGGGGGCAACAGCTTTTCCCGACTGGTTGCAAGTATCCGGGCTGCTGTCAGTGCCCGAGCCCTTGATTCTCCTGACCATGATTTACTGGCTGATCCGTCTACGGATCTCACCTCGACGATTTCCGTCTGCGCCTGATGATCTTGACCCGTACCTGTCTGAGTAACAAGCGCTCCTGTCACGGCCGTTGCAAGACTTCCCAGAAGTGCCAAAGTGATTGGCCTCAGTTGAGGGTTGAGTGGCGAGTGTTTTTCACTAACCGTCTCTGTCACTTGGACCGCTCAGGAATACCAGGCCATGGTATGTGTTTTCGATCATGGTTGATACTGCAATGATAGGCCTGGCTGCTGAATGCCGTCTCATCTGAATCGATGACAACGACTCCCAGCCCCGCTTTTCGGAATATGAACTAGCGCGTAGCTCCTACCACGTTCGTACGCAGTTCGCTACTCCAGTCCGCCCAGTTTTCCAGAGTGGAGAAGCTGACGTCGTCGTTCTCAAGGCTTACGCTTACCGTGCTCATGTCTCCGGTTGCGGCGTTCATCAGGAGTCTGCTTCCATCTTTGGCAGTGATCTCGATAGTGCCTTGATCGGGGAATACGTTCTTGAATGGGGTCGCATCCAGATAGTCGTAGTCGCCCTGAAGTTCTGAAGTCTCTGTTGGAGACAACTGGATGAACATGTCGACAGCCTCAGCGCTCGTGTCAGTGCCATTGTGGGTGTAGACCTCCTGATAAGAGAACGTGCCTTCGATGGCGGTAGAAAAGGCCCCGCCGCTACTGACGACTCGGCTCCAGGAATAGTCACCATTCTCTATTTGAGCAAAGGCATGTGAGAAATAATCCAGCGCCTGTGCAGACCACTGACCTTGAGCGCGGGAAGTGGAGCCGGATACGGAATATGTCAGATAAGGGCCGTATCTGCTGGCTGAGCTTTCGCTGAAAGAATCACCTTCCACGATTTCGGATCCAAGGAAGTCGTAGCTGGTCAGTGAGCCTTCCATGAGGCTTGCGTTGACTAAGCATTCATCGAATACGAAACCATGGCCATTACCACGAGTTGTATTGTAGTTATCGATGGTGTACGACCCTGCTGATCGGCAGTAATGGACACCGGGCGCGGTATCGTCATCGAATTCGATGAAGTTGGGCAGGGCGTACAGATCATCCGTGTACTCGGGAATACCGGTGAATACTTGCAGAACCGTTGAGATGATCTCCTTGTAGTTGCCTGAGTTGATCGTGGCAGTTGACGGTACCACCGGATCATTGCTCTCTACCAGGACATCGGTGCGGGTACCACTGACATGGTTGATTACCACGTAGTTACCCGGTTCTACGACACAACTGGATCCGACAGTGCAAATGGATTCGTAACCCGGTACCGCCTGGACTTGATGCCAGCCATCGACAGGCCAGTTGATTCTATTGCCATTGACAATGGGGGCTGCGGACAAGGCTGTGCTGCAAAATAGCAGAGATCCTGCCGAGAGTAGTCTCATGTGGGTAGACGCCGAATATCCCTTAATGGGTTGTGCTTTCGACTTTGATATCATTCTTCAATCGAAATGGGGTGTATACCGTCTCAGGGTGAGATGTGCGGTCACAAGTTGCATGGTTTTCAGAGGCAATCCATGAAAAAAGAATACGACCATCATGAGAAAATGGCAGAGTTGAAGCTCGCAGAGGTATTCCCACATTACGTTGCAAAAATAGAGAAAAAAGGGCGTACCAGAAAAGAGCTTCACCAAGTGATTGAGTGGTTGACAGACTTCCGCAAAGAGAAAGTCGAGCAACTGCTGAACGAAGACGTGACGTTCAAGCAATTCTTTGCAGAGGCGACTTTGAACCCGAATGCGCACCTCATCACCGGAGTCATCTGCGGTTGGCGAGTAGAAGAGATCGAAAACCCGTTAACGCAGAAGATCCGGTATCTGGATAAGCTAGTGGATGAATTGGCGAAAGGCCGCAAGATGGAGAAAATATTGCGAGTCAAGTAAGAGACAACGCAATTTCTCGATACCGCCTGGCTCAGCTCCGCACGTCACGTCACGTCACGTCAGGGGCAGGGGCAGTGGCAGTGGCAGGGCAACGGATCGGTCTGCCCGATTGCGCTACAGGAATTAGCTGATCCCGGACGGTTGCAGAATGGTCAGGCAGAATTGCCCAAGTCATCGAGCACGTTGCAGCTATCCTTTCAGCGTGTTGACAGGCTAGGAAGTTGATGATGCGATGGCTGGAGTCGCATGGAAGGTTGCAAGTATGGATAGACTGGAAAAGGTAGAAGAGGCCGTGCTGCTTCTCACGAAGTTATCCGAACCCGGGCCCAGATCCGTTTGGGATAAGCTCTGTCTTGACAGAGTCAGGGATCTGTTATGGGTGCTGACCATTCCGACGTTGCTGTACACTGGGGTCGTGAACTTTGATAGATACTGGCTCAGTCGTAGCGAAATTCAGAACGAAGAAAAACGCAACATCGCGATTGCACGACTTGACCTCCTCCAGGATATCAATAGCGAAATCTACCAGCTTCAGACCCGAGGAGAGGGGCGGCAGGCATTTGCTCTGATCGAAGCCAAACGCGGACAAATCGCGCGACTGACAGATACGATTTTCCTGACCTGGGCTGAGCAGCCTGAAATGTTGGAGCGTTATGATCTGATTGCTTTGGCTGAGGCGCTTTTGGTTCAGTACCGTACCGATGATGCACTGCGCGTGGCTGAAACCGTTGAAACCGACGGGCTCACACCTATCGATGCGATTGATCAACTGATTCTCAAAGCCCGCATTCAATTTGAGGTAGGGCCAGCGCAGGATCTTGAAGCCGCACGGGATCATTTGCGAAAGACAGTGCCCCTGGTTGAGCAGATCCAGCGCAGGGGAAACCAGCTACTGATGCAAGAGAAGGTGCTTCAGGTCAGTCTCTTGAATGAGGGCTGGCTCGGAGTGGACTGTGACAAGCTCCTTCCCATGGCGGAGGGTTTGATGGAAGTACGGGCTTTGAACAAGGCTGCCGGTAGTTCAGAGGACGTGTATCAATCGGAGACTACTGTGCTCACCGTGCGAGATCAGTGTTCCTGACATTTTCGATAGAGCTTCGGGCGTACTTCAACCAGTCAATGGGAGGACCGTCTGCGCATCAGAGAGTAGAACATGCCATTCCATATCCGCACAATCATTCTGTTTTTCGTACTGTCCACGTCGGCATGTAGCATTTCTTCCACAGGAAATACGACGGATTCGAGCAGCACACCTGTCAATGAGATATCAGGAATACAGGATTTCTTTATTCACCTGAAAAATGGCGATGAGTTCAAGGCATATGCCATGTTCGGTCCGTCAGTGACAACTCGAAATGGTAGTAGAGATAAATATAGGAAATTCGTCCAGCAGAACGGTTTGATGAGGCTCCAGTCCTGGCAGTTATTGCAGGGTAGCGAGAGCAGCGCGGAGAACGTGGCCTATAATCGAAACGCCATCTATGAAGTCGTTGACTCGAATGCGGAAAAGCGTGTTATCGGTTTGAATTATGATAAACCCTCGGTCAGGATTCCTGCGAACTCCACCATGGTGGTGCTCAATTCGGCATATATACCCGTCGAGACACCCAGTTCGATACCCCAGGGGGACAGGTATGCGTACGCTCCTGCACTGCCTTCAGGCATCGAGTTGCACAGACTTCTCAAGAGCACCACGCTGCTATTTGCAATTTCGGTGGAAGCCTTCTCCGATTCCTTGTTCGCGCGTGATTTCAAGGACTTCACCGACTCTGTTTCCGGGAAGTTTGTTCATCGCGGATCTGCCAATACCATCGGTTACCAATACCGGTACATGTACGATCAGGCCGGGGAGATGCACGAATTGAGTAAAACCAGCGATCTTGTCATCACCTCCGGACCCCAATTGCGTGAGGATGGCACATTCGATGTGCAACTCGCCTTCGCGGATGAACCGGACTTCGGATTTGTTGATCAGCGATATATTCATGACGGTTTTGACTGGAAGATAATGGAAATCGACTACAAGGCGATCAATGGCAAGTGAATCAAGAGGCAAAAGATCCATTGCTGCTGGCAGATTGCTTCCGACGGCGCGGCAATGGGCCAGACAGGTCTCGGGAAGAGTGCGCTGGGGCAGTAGCTCTGCCTGTTTCATCCGCTGAGGCTTGCGTGCCCGAAATACCGTGGCCACTGCCTTGTGGCGGGTAAAATGAGCTCCGTGTAATTTTCATGAACAGCTCGCAGATAGAATTGATCATCTCATTCAGAACTGAGGGGGGTCACATGAAGATGAACGTCATCAACGCTATCGCCACCGTTTCAGTATCGGATTGCGCATCAAGCACACAATGGTACACGGCGTTGTTTGGCCGGCAACCGGATAGCAAACCCATGCCTTCGGTGACTGAGTGGAAGTTCCCCGGCGGCGGTTGGCTTCAGGTAGCGGAGGATGGTAATCGAGCGGGTAGAAGCTCGGTCACCCTTCCAACAGGCGAAATTGCCGAGGTAGTCACCCGTCTTGAGGAGCTGAATATTGCGGTGGATCAGACTCTATCATCTGAAATAGTCAAGATCGCCATGTGTGAGGATCCGGATGGTAATCGCCTCGTATTCACTGAGCCTGAAACAGATGAGATTGCCCAGTAAAGTCGATCGAAAGACAGTTTGCGAATTAGCACATGGCGAGCCTTTGGAGCTGACAACAGTCTGTAAACGAAAGCGACACTGGCACCGACGGTGAAGAATATCCAATGAACAGACAACGGCACCCTCATGATGGTGGGAAACCCCTGAACGCCAGTATCGTTCTTCGACTCGCCACTATGGCAGACGTGCACCTCTTTGATCGCTGGGACCAACAGCCTCACGTCATATCGGCCACAACGGATGATCCGGAAGCGTTGAAGGCATTTGAAGATGCCAATTGGCCGGATGAGATCGCTGCGCAGGACGAGCATAGCCAGTTTCTCATAGCCGAACATGACGGTCGTGCCATTGGTGCCATGCAGATTATCGATCCGCACCGGGAACGCACGCACTACTGGGGAGAGATTCAGCCGAATCTTCGTGCTCTCGATATCTGGATAGGAGAAGCTGACTGCCTTGGCAAGGGCTATGGTGAAACCATGATGCGTCTTGCCTTTCAACGTTGTTTCAGCGATCCAGCGGTTACAGCGATCGTTATCGACCCGCTGACCAGTAATATACGCGCCCACCGGTTTTACTGTCGCCTTGGCTTCAAATCATTGGGCCGCCGGATGTTTGATGACGACGATTGCCTGGTGCACGAGCTCAGTCGAGAAGACTGGTGCAACGGTTTTCCCGACGAGGCCGCAGAAATACCCGTCGAGGTGAAGCTCCCTGTCTGACCGCAGATTTTCTGAATGATGGCGGATGACTGGCCCACAGTCGTGGTGTTCACAATCCTCTCCTGAAATTCGGACACGAGAATGGAGCGCGTACTACAGGTTTCCCCGGCCTGCATTTCGCCTGTGGCTTGAAGCAGTGCCATGCGTGCGAAGACAGCTGTGCCGGTCGGTGAATGGTCGATGATGACCCTGGAACTGCGCTTGAATGGCTGTTGTATTGATGAGTTGACGAGCAATCTACCGCGTTGGCATTGCTGGCAGCGTGCTAGCTGTTCTCACGCTGCTGCCCCACGCGTTGCAGTATCTCGATGACACGCTTCACCACGGCGCGTTCCGCTCTGTCCGCTCTGGACAGGGCAACCACCCAGCGCTGTGCAGCAATGTCAGCCAACGGGCGTAGTGCCAGGCCTTTGCGCTGCCGGGTGGTGTAGCGGGGCAGCAAGGCAATGCCCACGCCGGCCACTACCAGACTTTCCACCACGCGGTTGTCGCGCACTCTCTGGGTGACGGTGGCCGGATTGCCCGTCATCTGTTCGATGGTTTGCAGAATGGTGTCGAAGGGAAAGCCCATCGGTACGCTGATCCATGATTCCCCGACAAGATCGCACGAGCGGATGGCACTCGCATTGGCAAGCGGGTGCGAACCCGGCAGGGCTATGTCAATCGGCTCCTGACAGATCACGGTACAGTGAAGATCCTCGGCACCGACAGGGGTTGGACTCACGAGACTGTGTCCGATGACGATATCGTTATCGCGCGCCAGTTCGGCGAACGTACGCTCCGCCACATCCTCGTCCTGAAAGGCGATGTCGATGGGTTCGTCTGCCAATTCGACGATGGTTTTTGCGAGCAGATATTCGGCGGCGCTGGGCAGGGCTGCAATGCGTACCGTGCCCTCCGGAGAATGCAACAGGGCTTCCACCCGCGAACGCGCCCGTTCCAGTGCAATATCCACTTCAATGGCAGCCTCGGCCATCAACCTGCCGGCTTCCGTCAATTGAATACCTCGGCCCTTGCGTTCCACCAAGGCGGTGCCGACATCCTGAGTGGCTGCACGTAGCTGCTGCGAGATGGCGGATGGGGTGCGATGCGTTGCCGTTGCGACAGCGGTGATACTGCCGCGAGCCGATAGTTCGCGTAGCAGGGCGAGATGACGAGGATCGAGTGCTATCGCCATGACCTGTCCTTTAAGAAATATTTCATTGTAACTAAAGAACAATTCAGTTGTGCTGAAGGGTCGACAGGCTCATTCTGCGCACATGCCTATCAAACATCGCCTGTTGGCTCTGCTCGTCGCCGTACTCTGGGGCGTGAATTTCCTTGCGATTCACGCATCGCTGGAGCACTATCCACCGTTCTTTCTGGTGGCATTGCGCTGGACGCTGGTTGCCATTCCCACTCTGTTTTTCATCCCTCGACCGCAGGTGCCGGTTCGCTATCTCGTGGGTTACGGCCTGGGATTCGGGCTGTTGCAGTTCCTGTTTCTGTACTGGGGCATGGCCGAAGGCATGCCACCCGGTCTGGCCTCTCTGGTGCTGCAAAGCTCCGCACCCTTCACGGTGATTCTCGCGGTACTGTTTACCGGTGAGAGGCTCGGCAAGACGCGCATCATCGGTGTCATCCTGGCAGCTGTCGGGCTTATGGTAGTGGGCAGTCAGCGTGCCGGTGTTGATGAACTCTGGCCGTTTGCTCTGGTTGTCCTCGGTGGTCTAGGCTGGGCGTTGGGCAATCTGGCATCGCGAGCCGCCAAGCCCGAGAACCCACTGCATCTGGCGCTGTGGATGACGGTTGTGCCGCCGATTCCCATGCTGCTCGTGGCCATCAAGTGGGAAGGCCTGGAGCGCATCGGCCAGAGCCTGATGACGTCTCTGGATGCACCATGGGCAGTCACAGGGCTGCTGTATACCTGTGTACTGGGTACCGTTGTCGGCAGTGGAATCTGGACATGGCTCCTGTCTCGTCACCCGGCCAGTGCGGTAGCGCCATTTTCCATGATGGTGCCGGTGTTCGGGCTCAGTGCAGCGGCACTGGTGTTGGGGGAGCGCATCAACAGCATTGAATTTGCCGGTTGCGTGCTGGTGCTGATTGGCGTGGTAGTGGCATCCCGAATGGTGAGCGCAGGCAAGCCGAGCACGGTGGCTGCCGCCTCGACAGCTGCCTGATGACGCTTGCGCCTGGCTGCGATTCTCCCTTCGGTTCCGGTTCCGGATCGACCAGGATAGGCCAGAAACAGCGGGGCACATCGACTGACGTGTGTCTGTCATCACTTGATTGCCAGAACTGCCATGAGTGCCAGGCATGCCGAAGCCCTCGTCAAGCTCCCATACAGGCAGCCATCACAGAGTGCATGGTTGAATGATTGTCAGGAGTGACAGAGGGCATCCGGTGCCATTGCCCGGTCTGGCCGTTACGTCGGCTATCAAACCGGGTACGAGATGGATTACGCGTCCACGTAAAGTATCTGGCCGCTGATGAATCCGTCAACGGAACGTTCGAATGCCTTGCCGACAAGTTTGTCTTCCACGGGCTAAAATCCGGGCATCATTTTTCGGTAGACGTCCCAGGCAGAAGCAAGGACAGTGGGATTCACCGAATTGAAGCGTATGCCGCGCGGTAGCTCGAAAGCCACGACCTTGACGAATGTGTCAATTGCGCCGCTGGTTACAGCATCTTCAACGGCGAAGGATATCGGTTTGACGTTGAGGATGCCGGTGATCAATGTGAATGAGACATTGTCCCTGATGCATTCAGTGCCGATCTTCACCAGTTTGATCTGGCCCATATGCTTGGACATGACGTTGCTTGTCCACTGTTCGTCTGTCATGTCGGTAAACGGTGCGTATTCACACACACCCACTGTGTTCACGACAGCGTCAAATTTCCCAACCGACTCATAGAGCGTGCGAATCGAGGATTCGTCGGTGATATCCACTTTTGCGTTACCTCACAGGATTCTTCCCTGGCGGGTAAATCGGTCAGTCTCGACGAGCTGGAGCAGCACCCACAGATAATCACCTCGCCATCAAGGCCGAATTCTCGAGGTTCGATCGACTCCTGGTTTGGACAGTATGGCCTGGAGCGAAACGTGGTTATTTCCGCACCTTGTTTTTCGATTGTGCCCCTGTTCCTGGAAGCGCCTGACACTATCGCGTTTCTGCTATCCAGAGCCCTGGTAAACAGCAAGCTGGCCGCCATACACCTGGAAGAGAATCCCCTGAGTTTTGATGTGATATGCGCCTGGCATCCTCGCTCGAACAATGACGCTCTGCACAATCGGGTTGTCGATTTGCTGCGAAGTGAATGACGCGATTCCGACATGTCGCAATTCCTCTATCATTCCTCTCGTTGCCGTGAAGTCAGAAAACTCTGCCCTACGAACCACCTGGGGCGAAACAGCGGTTGAGGCTGATCAGATAGTACGGAATCGGCACAGTACATTGGGCCGGGTACTGCCAGTGATACCCGGAGATCACAAGGATCAACTGCGAAGGTCAGTTGGTATAGGAGGCTGTCATGGCGATACTGCTGGTGCCAATGTTCTTTGTGTCACTGGTATACCTGTTCGTGGGTATACATCGCGCAAATAGCATGGGCAGACTTTTCTTGACATCGGCAATCGGATTGATCGTCAAAGGCATCTCGTTTCCTGTCGTGACGGCAATCTTGAACGACATGACTGGTGGCTACATTGAAACAGACATGAGTGCTATCTGGTCGGATACCAGATCTTTGACTCCTCAAAAGGGGGATATTTACATCGGAGGTGCCGGGGTCATAGTCGTGGTCGTTTCGGCAGTATTACTCACTTTACAAATGGTTCTGGCAAGGCGAAGATCATTGACTGATGCAAGTTGAAAGATCGCCTATGAGGCTCAGGATTGTCATCGGTGTAGCTGCACTGCTTGTTGCCGGGTGCGGTACGTTCAAGCATCAGCAACAAACCTACTATATCGAAGAAGTATCGAGTGACAGGCAACCGCAACCAGAGCCGGTACTGCGCGCACAGGTAGTGCCGACCGCTGAATCAACACATGTACCCCTGTTCTACTATTCCAGGACATGGGGTGGGCCGTACAGTATTGTATTTTCCGCTAACGTGAAAGCTGATGTCTGTACCCACTACTTGCTGCATTCCTTTCGTTTCACGGCCGATAGCCAGTTGGTCGAAGAACAACTGTTCCCCTCGCCATTGTCATTGAGCTTGTGTGGTTCTGAAATAGGGAATCGAAACAATCATGCGCTGTATCGTCATCGACTCGATGATTCGTTCGAATTTGTGGAAGGTAGAAAGGTAGAGTTGGAGGTGAAGTACGAGCGTCCGGATGGCCTGGGCGTGCGTACAATCCTGTTTCATGGCGTTGGAGAAGAGAAGAAAAGCAGTACTTCTCTGTTCAGTGCCTATATGAGTGTCTGACAGTGGCCCGTGAAATTTGAATACGCTGTGGGAAATGCAAAGGCCACAGGATACTATCTCGACGTTGAACGGATTGAATCGATGAAACAGAAAATTTCCGGAGGTCTTGTACATGACTTGCCTGATGATCTGATCAAGGCAATTACTGACACCCCAGAGATCACTGAGCTCTGGGAAAGTCTGACTCCGATCGGCAGGAACGAATTCATTTGCTGGGTTGAAGATGCCAAGCAGGAAAAGACGAGGCATCGACGAATTCACCGAACCGTGGAGGAACTTCTCGAAGGCAAGAAGAGACCCTGTTGTTGGGCGGGATGTATTCACCGCACCGACAAGAAGCCGAGCAAATGGCAGCAGGCAGTACTGATTGACAAGAAAGCCAGGCGTTGAATACCCAGTCAGATTCATCAGGCCAGAACGCATAATTCGAAGCAATGGCAATGGCAATGGCAATGGCGAGGCGCCGGGATCAACGGCAGTCATGGCGCTGAACCGAGAGAAAGATGAAACGGCGGTATACTGATTCAAGGCGCAACCTGGTCAATGAGCATCGAAGCGTTGCCATCTCTTGCCTGTCATGCAGTTGGATACCGTTATTTGCCTTGACACTGTGAGACCCTGAATTGATCGAGAAAGAGGTGTCATTTCCGGCTGGTGAAAACACATTGGCTGGAACGGTTTGCCTGCCAGATGGCGATGAATCCGTGCCGGTGATTCTGTTCGTGCATGGATCCGGTCCGTTGGACAGAAACGAAAACACCCAAAGTGGGAAGCTCGATGTATTCAATCAGATCGCGCATTATCTGGCTGAACATGGCATTGGCAGCCTTCGGTACGACAAGCGCGGGTGTGGGCAGAGCACTGGCAGCTATCTCACGGCAGGCCACCTGGATCTTGTCAACGATGCGCAAGCGGCCGTAGCCTTTTTGCTGGAAGAAGACTTCGGGGAAAAAGCCGAGATCCATGTACTGGGGCATAGCGAGGGTAGTGTGATTGCTCCTCAAGTTGCCAGAAATGACAGTAGGGTTGCCAGCGTGCTATTGCTCTGCCCCTTTTCCAAATCGCTGAAACAGATCTTGCAGGCTCAAGCTTTCAAAGTGCAGGCAGACGTCTCAGGTCTTGGCGGCTTCAAGGGGAGCTTCATCAGGTTGGCGATGAAAATACAGGGAGGTCCGATGTCATCGCACCGGAAACTGGTTCAGAAGCTGGAGAATTCAACCAAACCCTGCATTCGATATGGGTTCAAGAAATTGAATGCCAAATGGTTCAGGGAATTGTTTGCGCTGAACATGAAGGACGCTTACATGAACCTCTCTTGCCCAGCGTTGCTTGTCGGTGGGCAGAAAGACATTCAATGTGACCCGGAGGATGTTTATCAGATCCGAACATGGTTGGATAAGGAAAGCACCGAAGTGCACGTGATCGCCGACATGACTCATCTGTTGAGGCGTGACCATCGGGAGCCCTCGTTTTTTCATTATCCGGGTCTGATGAAAGAGCCGATAGACGGAGAGCTACTGCATATAATACAACGGTGGGTGATTGCTGGGCACGGCAGCTGATTCCATTGCCACTGTGGTCAGGGCAGGTCGCCACACCGCCAGTCGGTCTGCGGTTGATTGGTATTGGGTCGCAAGTGTTTCAATGCAAGGTGGTGATCAGTGCTCGGCAAGACACCTGGTGTTGCGCAGTCGGAAAAATACATTGAGTTTCCTGACCAGGTTTGTTTACATGAGCGGGTCACCTTTTTCCGGCAGAGTGGGTATCACCGCAAGGGGTGGTGTCTGTCCATCCATTGTCGGGTGGTAAAGCAATGCGCAGGAATTGGCTGCGCCATACCGGGATATGAACATGAGCGACTCCGCGGAAGCGTTTCAAATGTCAGAGAAGTATCTGAAGGAAATGCTGGAGGCGGATGATACGGCAAACTTCGAACTCTATACCAAACGCTTCGAACGTCGATATCTGGAGGGTTTTACTCGGGAGCGATTTACCAACGATATACGGCATATGCACGAGAGAAACGGCATGAACACGGGTTGCGAATTCCTGTGTACCTTGCGCAGTGGCAGCCTGGATGGCGTGGAAGTTCTCCGATTTGCCTGGAAAGGTATCTATGAGAAACGTGATGCGCTGATTGACCTGGGCATCTACAAGAAAGATGGAAACTGGTACGTGATCAATTCGGCGGTATATTGATTTCACACCATCGCCCGTTGCCTGCTGGAAAGCGGCGGAAAGAACCGAAACGTCGAGTGTAATATCATGAAGGATTGGCAACTTGCACAGTTGAATATCGCGACACTGCTTGCGCCGATAGACTCGCCGACACTGGCAGACTTCGTCGCGGCACTGGATCGGATAAACGATCTCGCCGAACAGTCTCCGGGGTTTGTCTGGCGTCTTCAATCCGATGAAGGCAATGCAACGAACCTGGAACACGGCTTCGGAGACGACGTGATTGCCAATGCCTCGGTGTGGGAGTCGGTGGAGAGCCTGCACAACTATGTCTACCGAACCGCTCACGCTGAAATCATTAGTCGCAGAAAACAGTGGTTCACGCTGATGAGGGATGCCTACACCGTGCTTTGGTGGGTCCCTTGCGGTCACAGGCCCACCCTGCAAGAGGCTGAATCACGCCTTGATCTGCTCAGGACCCGCGGGCCGACAGCTGAGGCCTTTACCTTCAAGAAGGCATTTCCGGCCCCTTCTGATAGACAGCAAACGGAGACTCGGACGTTCGACGACGAGTGCCCGGCAGTCTAGCGGTGCCCTGCTGGAAACATACCGAAACAATCGCTTGCGATACTGAAACACTCCCCGGTACCTGAAAGAGCACTATCTGCGCACGGCCGCTGGCCGTCATTGTTCCTGTGACCATCTGGCGGTGAGTGGGCTGACGGTCGTTCGATGAGCCGACTGGCCAATGAAAAGGCGCCGGCTGGGAGGCAAGGTAGGCGGGTAGGCACTGTGTCAGTCGCCAGGGTACGGTGACATTACCCGGTTCTCGTTCAAGACTGTCTGTCTGAACTTTTCCTGCAGGACATCCTCTGAGGCGTCCGTCAGACGTGTTCTCGTCTCGGCAGGGCTGGATTGACAGCCTGATCGCCATCTCCCTTCGTACTCTCAACCTGCACCGACAAAGGTTTGTAACCATGACAGATGCATTGCACCGACTCGTGTATGTTTGTATGCTAACAAATAGCATACTAATTATGGTGCTTCTGCCATCGTGTTTCCACAGACTTACCACTTTCACTTCCATCTTCACTTCGCGCATCTGCTCGAAGAGCGCTTGCGTCACCGGCTGGCGCCTTTCGGCATCCATCCACGGCAGGCCCGCATCCTTGATGCGCTCGGCCGAATGGGGCAAGCCTCTCAGGTGGAGTTGGCGCGAGAGTTCGGATTGTGTGCTGCCAGCATGAGCACCATGGCGTCTCGTCTCCTGGCAGCCGAGCTGGTCGAGAGGCGGGTTGACGAACGGGAGCATCGTTGTCATGTGCTCAGCCTCACGCCGCTCGGTAACAGCCTGCTGGCGCAGATACATCAGCAATGGCACGAAATCGATCGCGAGATCAACGAGTTCATCGGTGACGAGAACGCCGATAGCTTTGCCGCATTTTCCCTACAGCTACTAAAGGCATTTGGTGGTTCACCGCCGGGCGATGACAGCCTGGAACACGACACGGGAGTGTCACCCAGTCCCCGGACGACAGCATGAACAGTAAAAGCATGCTGCAAGCTGAATCATCGTCCATACAACCAGAGAACGATATCATGCGAAAAATCACCGGCACCACATCAGCGTGCCCTCACCCGAACCGAGCATGGCTTGCCAGCATCATGACGGCTGCCCTGTCGGTGACCCTGGTCGCCTGCAACCAGGAAGCCGCAGAGGGTGGTCCTCCGGGGGGAGCAGACGCCCCCGTAGAGGTCGTGACCTACACCGTCGAGAGCAGTCAGGTGCCGGTCAGCAGCGAATTGACCGGGCGTGTGGTTGCCGCAGTCACCGCCGAAATCCGCCCGCAGACCGGCGGTATCGTTCGCAAGCGCCTGTTCACTGAAGGTAGCGAAGTGGAGGCTGGACAAGTGCTCTACGAGATCGATCCAACATCGGTACAGACAGCGGTCAGGGAGGCTGAGGCCACACTCTCCAGTGCCGAGGTGGCGCTGATCAGCGCCAAAGCGAAGGCCGCGCGCTACAGTGAGCTGGTCAAGATCGAGGCCGTCAGTCAGGAAAGCGCCGAAGAGGCCGAAGCCGCCTATCAGCAGGCGATTTCGAGAGTTGATTCGGCCAAGGCCAATCTGGAATCGGCGACGATTTCTCTGTCCTATGCGAATGTCACGTCTCCCATCAGTGGCCAGATAGGGCGCTCCACGGTCAGTGAAGGTGCACTGGTGACGGCCAATCAGACGACCGCATTGGCCACCGTGCAGCAGTTGGACACGGTCTATCTGGATGCAACCCAATCGGCGAACGAATTCAACCATATTCGGCAGCAATTCGAACAAGGCAAGATCAAGCTGGACAATGGCGATCCGGTTGTCAGACTGATCAAGGATGACGGCAGCCTGTACGAACCGATTGGCACATTGGAGTTGGCTGATGCCACCGTGGATGAAACCACGGGCACGGTGACGGTGCGCTCGCAGTTTCCGAATCCGAACAATGAACTTATTCCCGGCATGTACGGCAAGATACGACTCGAAGGTGCCACCCTGCAAAATGCATTGGTGGTCCCTCAGGTGGCCATCAGTCGCGACGTCAAGGGCAATGCTCTGGCCTATGTGGTCGACGAGAACAATACGGTTGAAGAACGCACGCTGACCACCGGGCAGACATTGGGTGACCAATGGGTGGTGGAGAGCGGCCTGGAGGAAGGCGAACGAGTCGTTGTGGAAGGCCTGCAGAAGGTGCGAGTCGGTTCCGTGGTGAGCGTCGTTGATTCAGGGGATGCGACGGCCGGTTCCGCAGAAGAGCCGACCCAGCCAAAGGCCGCGGAGTAATTACACATCATGTCTCAATTCTTCATCAATCGACCCATCTTCGCCTGGGTACTGGCCATCGGTACGATGCTGGCTGGCGTGATGGCCATGACGTCGATGGCCGTGTCGCGTTACCCCAGCATTTCACCACCTACCGTATCCATCAGTACTTCCTATAACGGTGCATCCGCCAGTGCCGTGGAGCAATCCGTCACGCAGGTTATCGAGGAAAACCTCACCGGTCTGGATGGGCTGCGTTACATTTCCTCGTCATCGACATCATCCGGATCTGCCAGTGTGCAGTTGACGTTCGAGATCGGTACCGATCCGGATACCGCACAAGTGCAAGTGCAGAACAAGGTGCAGCAGATTACCTCGTCCTTGCCGGAGTCGGTACAGACAGAAGGGGTGACGGTCATCAAGTCAGGTGACGAGATGCTGATGGTACTGGGTCTGGTGTCCAGTGACGAGAGTACGACGTCGGCAGATCTGGCTGATTATCTCTCCACCTACATGAAAACACCGCTGAGCCGCGTCGCAGGGGTTGGCAGTGTGGGGGTGCTGGGTTCGCAGTACGCCATGCGCATCTGGCTCGATCCTGTCAAGCTGAAGGAATACAAGCTGACGCCTTCCGATATCAGCACTGCCATTGCGGCGCAGAATACCCAGGTCTCTTCTGGTCAGCTTGGTTCCTTGCCGGCAGTGGAAGGCCAACAGCTCAACGCCACCATCACCGCGCAGAGTCGTCTGCAAACGGCTGAAGAGTTCCGCAACATCATTCTCGTGACCAGTACGAGTGCCGCCTCCGTGCGTCTGTCGGATGTGGCTGACGTGGAACTGGGCAGCGTCAGCTATGACGTCAAGAGTACCTACAATGGTCAGCCGGCTGCGGGTATCCGGATCCTGTTGTCAACCGGTGCCAATGCGACCGAAACAGCGGCTGCCGTGAATGCCGAAGTCGCAAAACTGTCAGCAACCCTGCCATCCACCATGGAGGTGGTCACCACTTACGACACCACGCCGTTCATCGAGGCGTCCATCGAGAGTGTGATTCACACCATGATTGAAGCGGTGGTGTTGGTGTTTGTGGTCATGTTCCTGTTCCTGCAGAACTGGCGGGCAACACTGATTCCCACATTGGCTGTACCGGTAGTTCTGTTGGGTACCTTTGGCGTGCTCTCGGCCTTTGGCTACAGCATCAATACCTTGACCATGTTCGGTATGGTGCTGGCCATCGGCTTGCTGGTGGATGATGCCATCGTTGTGGTTGAGAACGTCGAGCGCGTGATGACGGAAGAGGGACTCTCTCCACTGGAGGCCACCCGTCAATCCATGCACCAGATATCCGGCGCTCTGATAGGTGTCGGACTGGTGTTGTCGGCGGTGTTTCTGCCGATGGCATTCTTCAGCGGCACCACGGGGGTCATTTATCGGCAGTTCTCCATCACCATCGTGTCGGCCATGGCGCTCTCGGTGCTGGTTGCCCTGATTTTCACCCCCGCGCTGTGCGCCACCTTGTTGAAGGCAACGCCGACGGGTGGGCATTCATCGAGCAAGCTGTTCGGTGGTTTCAATCGGCTGGTGGAACGAACGACATCCCGATACGAGACGGGTGTTGCGCATGTGATCAAGCGCGTCGGGCGTTTCGTGTTGTTGTATACCCTGTTGGCCGTTGTGCTGGTCATGCTGTTCATGCGTCTGCCGACATCCTTTGTTCCGGACGAGGATCAAGGCGTCATGTTCGTGAGTCTGCAATTGCCCGCCGGTGCCGCGCAAGAACGCACCGACAAGGTGATCGAGCAGGTCGAGGACTACTTTCTGGAAAACGAAACAGAGTCGGTAGATTCTGTGTTCATGGTGGCGGGCTTCAGTTTCAGCAGTAGCGGCCAGAATGTCGGCCTGGGCTTCATTCGGTTCAAGGACTGGGATGAACGCCCGGATGCGTCGCAGAGTGTCACGGCTGTGCAGAGACGTGCCATGGCTGCATTGGGGCAGATCAAGGATGCGCAGGTGCTGGCGTTGGCGCCGCCGTCCATACCTGGCCTGGGCTCAACCGGTGGTTTCACCATGGAATTGCTGGATCCCAGCGGACTGGGTAACGAGGCACTGACCACTGCTGCCAATGAACTGGTGGTTGCCGCCAACAGCAATTCTCAGTTGCAGGGTGTGCGTATCAGCACCCCGGATCAAACGCCGCAGTATGTGCTGGACATCGACAATGCCAAGGCCGGGGCGCTGGGTGTGTCGGTCAGTGACCTCAACAGCGTCTTGTCCGTTGCCTGGGGTGGAAGCTACGTCAACGACTTCATCGATCGCGGTTCCGTCAAGAAGGTGTATCTGCAAGCTCGTGCCGATGCTCGCATGTTGCCTGAGGACCTGAACAAGTGGAGCGTGCGCAACAGCAATGGTGACATGGTGCCGTTCTCCGCCTTCACCACGGGTCGATGGACCACGGGCTCGCCGACGCTCTCGCGTTTTGATGGTGACTCTTCCATTCAGATACAGGGCGATGCCGCGTCCGGTGTCAGCTCGGGAACGGCCATCGCCATCATGGAACAACTGGCAGGGGAGTCGGCTGAAGACTTCAGTGTTGCCTGGAGCGGATTGTCCTATGAGGAGCAGGAAGCCGGCTCCAATGCCACCAGCCTGTATGTGTTCTCCTTGCTGGTCATCTTTCTGTGCCTTGCTGCGCTGTATGAAAGCTGGTCTGTTCCCTTGTCGGTACTGCTGGTACTGCCTGTGGGTGTTCTGGGTACCGTACTGGCCACGCAGTTACGTGGTCTGGAAAACGATGTGTACTTCCAGGTTGGCCTGCTGACGATTCTCGGATTGACCGCCAAGAACGCCATTCTCATCGTGGAGTTTGCCAAGGCGCATGTGGATGAAGGGGAAGAGGTTGTCTCTGCCACACTGCATGCCTGTCGTCAGCGTCTGCGCCCCATCGTCATGACGTCGATGGCTTTCGGTCTGGGTGTCTTGCCGCTGGTCATCAGCTCCGGTGCGGGTTCGGGCAGTCAGCACGCGGTCGGCACCGGGGTCATTGGTGGTGTCATCTCGGCCACCTTGCTCGGTATCTTTCTGATTCCATTGCTCTATGTGCTGATACACAAGCTGTTCACGCGTAACAGCGGTTCGTCATCCAGCAGCACATCCTTTGCCACAACAACTCGCCAGGAGGCGCCATGAACATCTTTCGCCTTACCTTGCTGAGTAGTGCCCTGGGCGTCACCCTGACAGGCTGTGCCAGTCTTGCGCCGGAGTACAGCCAGCCTCTTGCACCGGTAGCGGACAGCTGGCCAACGGCGCAAGTAGGCGATGCTGACGCTGTGGCGGTGGATGAACTCGACTGGCGTGAGTTCTACGGTGATGAACGTTTGCGCCAGCTCATCGCGCTGGCGCTGGACAACAATCGTAGCCTGCGCCAGAGTGCATTGGCCGTCGAGTCAGCCCGTGCCCAGTACAGGATAGCTCGTGCCGATACACTGCCGACGGTCGATGCCGCCGGTAGCAGTACGGCGCAGCGGTCCAACGGTGACACCACGCACGCGTATACTGCAACTCTGGGGATCAGTGCCTTCGAGCTGGATTTCTTCGGTCGTCTCAATAATCTGCGTGACCAGGCTCTGGAGACCTACCTCTCCTACGAGGAAACGCTGCTTTCCGTGCGTATCACACTGGTGGCGGAGGTCGCCACCGCCTATTTCACGCTGGCTGCCGATCAGCAGAGTCTGCGTCTGGCGCAGAATACGCTGGAAAGTCAGCAGAAATCGCTGGACCTGACATTGAACACCTTCAAGATCGGGACGGCCTCGGGCCTGGACGTTGCTACCGCTCAAACCAGTGTCGATACGGCGCGTGCAGACATTGCGACTTATCGGACGCAGGTGGCGCAGGATCTCAACAGTCTGACCTTGCTGGTCGGTGAGGTCATCGATCCGGCTCTGGTGGAAGACGTGGGTGCCGATGTGGATGATCCGTTGACGCCCCTGATCAGCACCGTTGCTCCGGTGGCGGAGGCACCCTCGGAGTTGTTGCAACGTCGCCCCGATGTGCTGGCGGCAGAGCGCAGTCTGCGAGCGGCCAATGCCAATATCGGAGCGGCGCGTGCGGCACGCTTTCCCAGTATCACTCTGACTACCAGTGTGGGGAGTGCCAGCAGTGAGCTGTCAGATCTGTTTGGTGGTGGTAGCGGCTTCTGGAATTTCATTCCCAGCTTGTCCGTGCCCATATTCGACGGAGGTTCGAGCAAGGCGGAGGTGCGTGTTGCCGAGGTGGAGCGTGAGGTCGCGCTGGCCGAGTACGAGTATGCGATTCAGACAGCTTTCCAGGAAGTCTCTGATGCTCTGAGTGAGCAGGAGAACATGCAACTGTTGCTGTCTGCTCGCCAATCATTGCTGGAGGCGAACGAGAAAATCTATAATCTCACTGACGCCAGCTACCGCAAGGGGTTGGAGAGTTCCTTGTCAGTACTGACCGCACAGCGTTCCTTCTATACAGCCCAGCAGAACATGATTTCGGCGAGATTGGCGGAAGCCACCAATTGGGTCACCCTCTACCGTGTATTGGGTGGTGGCTGGCAGTCTTGATAGTCATTCGGTTATTCGCCGCTCCATGAGCGGCGTTAGCCGAGCCTGTTCTGAACAGAAGCTTGATCATGCAGAGAGCACCTTGCATTGGCAAACAGCGTTCCCGGACGCATGGAGCCATGTTCCAGAACAGACAACCGTTGTGCGGCTTCACTCTGCTCCCGACACCGGGGTTTTGGCAAGTCGCACTTTTCAATCCTGATTTTTTAACCCTGGCCCCTGGCCGGAGACCATTGAATGTCAACCATGAAAAACATGAAGCTCTTTTCCACCCTTGCATTGCTCGCGAGCGTACTCAGCGTTCTGGCCATGGCGGGCATCGTGCTGGCCTATCGTGGCGATAGCTTCGGTTTCAGAGAAGCCTCGGGCTATCTACGCACGGCGGCTCAGATCAGCGTGTTCGTCGCGGGTTTCTGCCTCATCGTCGCGTTGTTGTCCTGGAAGAACAAGGCTTCACTGCTCAAGGCCCTGATTGCTGGGGCGATTGTTCTCGTGCCGTTGGGGGTGATGAAAATGAACATGCCTGCTGGCACTGCACTGTTCGGCGCAGCGCCCGCCGGGCCTCCTCCCGGCGCCGGGGCCAAGGGACCTGCGGATCCGAACACGGCACCGATCAACGACATCAGCACGGATACACAGAACCCACCCGTTTTCTCGGCTGTCGTTGCTTTGCGGCCCGAGGGTAGTAATGCGATTGAGTACGCCGGGCCAGATGCCGCTGCTGCTCAAGCGGCGCAATTCCCTGATATCAAACCCATTGACACGTTATTGAGTAAAACCGAGGCTTTCGACCGCGCCCTGGAAGTGGCGAACGACATGGACCTGCAAATAGTCGCGCAGGATGCCGACAGCGGAATCATCGAGGCAATTGCGTCCACTCGGTTTTTCAACTTTCAGGATGACGTCATCATCCGAGTCAGTGGCAGTGGTGCGAGCAGCATCGTCGATATTCGTTCACATTCGCGAATTGGACGCAGTGATCGCGGCAAGAATGCCGAGCGTGTCAGAGCGTTTGTCGAAAGATTCTAGGCGTGTTGTCGGAAATCACTGAAAAGCGTTTTCCTCTCAATGCCGTTTCGCAGCGGGTCTGTCACGCACAGGGAGTGCGTGGCTGAACCCGGGAACTCCTCTCGCCACCAGGTGCGACTGGCGAGGCAGGGTGAAGCCTTGTTCGTCAAGGTTCGAATGAGCAGGATAATGACTGTACAATGACATTCGTCTACCCCCTCGGAGTCCGGACAGGGCACGCGATGATCTTTCTGGCATGAACAAAGCAAGAGATTCCTTCAAGTTTCATTATCTGCTGCATTCTGCAGACCTGATTCATGATCACCTGCGTACTCAGCTGTCGCCGTTCAATCTGAGCCCTCAACAGGCCCGTGTCATCAAGGCCCTGAATCGAATGGGACCGGTGTCACAGATCGAACTCGCTCGAGAATTCGGTATCACGGCTGCCAGCATGAGCACCATGACAACGCGCCTGATTGCATTGAACTACGTGTCAGCCGAGAAGGATCCGGTCAATGCCAAGAGAAATCTGATCAGTCTGACGGATGATGGCCGAGCCCTGATTGCCGACATAGACCAAACGTGGGCGCAGGTCGACGTTTTCATGGAGAATAGAATCGGCGGTGACAATGTCGATAAGCTGGCTGAACTGACGCGATTGCTGCGAGATTCACTGGGTGGTCGTGTACCCGGCACCTGATGGTGGGTGGAGCCCATGGAGCATGTTGAATGACAATCGAGAATCAGGCTGACATCGATGGCGTGATGCTGGCAGGTAGTGTGGTTGCCGCCGTGCGGGATGCCATGTTGGCGGCCATTGAACCGGGCATGACGACGCTTGAGCTGGATCAACTGGGCGCAGCGCTGCTGGAGCAGGCCGGTGCCAGGTCGGCGCCGAAGTCCAGCTATGACTTTCCGGGTTCCACCTGCATCAGTATCAATGAAGAGGCTGCGCATGGCATTCCGGGAGCGCGAATCATGGCAGCGGGGGATGTGGTCAACGTGGATGTGTCAGCGGAGCTGAACGGGTATTTTGCTGATACTGGCGCTACCATGGTGGTGCCACCGGTTTCCCCTACCAAGGCTCGCTTGTGTCACGCGACCAGAATCGCGCTTGACAGTGCGCTTGTCCAGGCGACGGCTGGTGCACCGATCAACCGGATCGGGAAGGCCATTCAAACAGTTGCCAGAAAGCATCGATTCAAGGTGATCCGCAATCTGGCAGGGCATGGACTGGGCCGATCATTGCACGAAGAGCCAGAGGGTATTGTCGGCTTCCACGATCGTCACGACAGGCGAAGACTGCGAGCCGGTCAGGTCATCGCCATTGAACCGTTTCTGTCAACCAGGAACGATCAGGTTGAAACGGCTGCTGATGGATGGACCCTGGTTGGAGATCCGAAGAATCTGTCTGCCCAGTATGAGCACACCGTGATAGTCACGCATGGCGCGCCGATGATTGCGACTCTGTCTGCATCGTCGAGGTAGTCGCAGGCCGGCTGACGGTTCGTCAAACTCGTCCCTGATCGTCAGTCGTCAGTCGTCAGTCGTCAGTCGTCAGTCGTCAGTCGTCAGTCGTCAGTCGTCAGTCGTCAGTCGTCAGTCGCCAGTCGCCGATCACCAGGATGCACGGCGAGAACAGGCGGCTCATCCGGGGTGGCTTCTTTCAGCTACCCAGCAGGTTTTCGATGGCCTTCAGAAAATCGCCTCGCTGATAGGGTTTGCGGATGATCGGCTCGGTGAGGCCAGCGGTCATTTCGTCGGGAATATAGCCTGTCACAAACAGGATCTTCATATCACTGTCAACGAGCCGAATCTGTTCGGCAACCGCCTCACCGCCCATTTCCGGCATGACCACATCCAGTATCACCAGGGATATCTCGTGACGGTGTTGATGAAAGAGCTCGAGAGCCTGTACACCGTTTGCCGCCGCCAGAGTCTGGAACCCCATCGAATTCAGTGACAAGCGGGTGAGTTCGAGGATCTCGGCATTGTCATCGGCGACAAGCACCAGTGTATTATCGGTTTTTTCCAGCCTGTGAATGCTCGACGGAGTCTCCTGAGGGGAGTCGTCAGTCACGAGTGACAGAGGGAGATAGACCGAGAATCGAGAGCCGGAGCTCGGCTCTGAATCCACCAGAATCATGCCTTTGTGTTGCTCAACGATGCTGTAGCAGTTGGCCAGACCCAGACCCGTTCCCAAACCTGTGTCCTTGGTGGTGTAGAAGGGATCGAAGATTCTGGGTAGAACCTCGGGCTCTATACCACAGCCATCATCCTCTACGGTTATGACGCTGTATTCGCCAGGATCCACATTCGGGATCAGTTTCAGAAAGTTGCCATCGACCGTTTGTGTGGTTGTGCTGACCTTGATGTTTCCATTGGACTCGATCGCGTCTCTGGCATTGAAACAGATATTGAGCAGAACCTGTTCGATCTGCGCCCTGTCCGCGAAGATGTGCAAGGGTTGATCGGAGGGTGCCGATGAGAGGGAGACAGAGGCAGGTAGAGTCCGCTCGAGCAGGGTGGTCAGCTCTTCCACCAGCAGATTGATGTTGAATGTCTCCTTTCTGGTCTGTTCCTGTCGGCTCAGTGTGGACAGCTTTTCGGTCAGGTTCATGCCACGCAGGACGACATTGCCGATCTGCTCGAGGGTACGTCGCGTGGCCTTGCTGTGCGTGTCGACCATCAACAGCCCCTCGATGCTGCCGATGATGACCTGCAACATGTTGTTGAAGTCGTGGGTGATACCCCCGGCCATTTCTCCGAGGGCTTTCATCTTCTGAGAGCGAGCGATATTCTCCTCGAGACGCTTGATTTCGGTCACGTCTCGACCCACTCCCGTAATGGCTTCGATACGACCGTTACCGTCCATGATGGCCGTGTTCGACCAGGCAAGCCAGCGCCAGCCTTCCTTCGTCATCGCCCGCTGTTCGTGATACGAGGTGTGGGGCGGGTGTTTCAGGCTCGCCAGTGATTTCTTTGTATGTGCCCGGTCGTCCTCGTGTACCAGCGGCAGGAATTGTCGGTTCAGGAGCTGGCTTTCCGGTATGCCGAAGGTATTGCAATAGCTGGGGCTGACATACAGAAAGCTGCCCTGCGGATCGACCTTGACCACCATATCCGTCTGATTCTCGACGAGCAGGCGGTATTTGTCCTCTTTCTCGGTCAGAAAGTTCTGTTGTTTCAGCAAGGTGCGACTGGCGAGGGCCAGCAGCACTGCCATCAGGATTCCCAGCCCTATCCCGATTTCATCCAGAGAGCTGTTGGTCTCATCCAGATAGGATTGCAAGGGGGCAAATGACAGTTGCCAGGGTCGCCCGATGACCTGGATGGGCAACGTCACGCGATAGGGACTCTGCAATGACAGGTTCGATGGAGGCTGGGAAAAGATGAGCTCATCGTTTTCGAGTATTCCGAAGACGAACTGGTTTCGAAGTGGCTTCTCCGACAGACAGGCATCCATGAGTTCCTGGACGCGAATCACGCCATTGGCAAAGCCCAGCAATTGCCCTTCGGGTGACAGTATTCGCTTGTAGAAGGCGAAGCCTTTACCGGACTGCAGCAGATCGAGAATGTCCGTACGAATCAATCCGGAAGAGGCTTCTGCGGTGGTCAGTGCTTGTCTGACGGAGGCGTTCGCATGGTCGCGCAGATTGGCGTTCAGGGCGCGTTGATTCGTTTCAGGCGGATACACGACACGTATGACCCCGTCGGGGTCCACATAATTGAGTGCCAGTACACCGCTGAAAATGGGGAACAGGGTACCGGCGGAATCTGCCCAGCTGTCGATTGCCTGTTCAGGGCTACCCCCGCGAAAGTTGGCTAGCGCCAGGATCGGCTTGATGCTCGAATCGACACAGGACTCGAGTCGAATCCTGACCTGTTCCGCCGTGATACGGGTTTCCAGCAGTATTCTTTCGGTATTCCTGTTATTGCTGATCAGACCGAGAATCAGGACCAGCAGCAACCCGAGAAGCAGAATGGTTATCGATATCAGATTCTGCTTGTACGTCGGAGAGTTCGAATTCACTGGCAAGCAGATTCAGTAGACAAGGTTCAAACCGGTCTGCAGAACCGATCCGTCTGGCTGTGGGTTGACGCCATGGTCGTTCATCGACCTGAAGCGGGCAATACCAGGCATGCAGGTCGTGATGAGGAGTGTGATCGCCGAGCAAGCTGCAAGGATGGCGACGCCTCGGATATCAATATTCTGCACGTCAACCGAACAGAAGCAGTCTGTTCGACGTCTCGGTCGTTCAGACAGAAAATAGCACTGGTTCTGCATGAATGCATCAAAAACAGTTGACCGGAGTGTTTGTTCGTGGTGAATAGTCTGTTGACCCTCATGCCGTGTGAGTAGTCCAGTTGGTCCGGCTTCGAGCCTTCTACTCGACTTTCGACAGGTCGATGTCTGCCAGATAAGGTAGTAAGTTTCCGAGCAGGTTGTCAGCGGAGTACACAGGTGGAATGGTTGGAAGGCGCTTTGGCCACTCTGGGAGGCGGCACGGTGCTGGTGGGAGCCACGACGGCTGTTGTCAGATACCTGCTGGACAGGCATGTAAATCGTGAAATGGCCGTATTCAAGGCGGAAATGGCCACGGAGAATGCCATTGTCCTTGAAAGGTTGAAGGCGGAAATAGCACAGCAGGGCCGACTCGACGAACGTCGTCATGAGTATGCCCAGGTCATGCGTCGTTATGAAGGACCACTGCAGCACGCAGTCTACGATTTACAGAGCCGTCTGTATAACGTGGTCTCGCAGGGTTTCATTCAGACCTATTATCTGAAGGGTGATGAGCACGAAAAGCAGTATGTGGTGGATAACACGGCATACGTTATCGCGCAGTATTTCGCCTGGTCGGAAATCATCCGGACCGAGATTCATTTCATCGAATGTTCGACGTCCGGGAATACGAAAGCGCTCACGACATTGCAGAATCAAATCTACTCACTCTGGCAGACGGATGCGTTCAGGGGACCTTTGCGAATATGGGCTGGCGAGCAACGGGCCATTGGCGAATCGATGGTGGAAGAACGAGGTAATCGACTGACGTGCATCGGTTACGCGCGTTTTCTGGAGCTTGTCGAGACGGAGGAGGTCGCCTTGCTGAACAGTCTGCGCTCGGACGTCGCCTCGGCCTGTACCGATATCGTGTCTTGCTTTCCTCGACTTGTCGCCGTCCAGCATGCACTGATTGACTTGTTGTGTTTTCTCGACCCTGACAGTCTGCGTTTTCCCGCGGATACGCGCACGTACGTTGGTGCAGTCAGTGATGGATCGTAGTGAGGGTTCGGATCATGCTCGACAGTTCTTGGCCGCTTGCGCAGGACAGGGTCGAGTTACCCCGGTGTCGAACAGCCCGCAGCGGCGAAACTCCTGCGAAATTTTGCCGTTATACTCTGGCCCTGAACAGAACAGCATGAGGATGGCAGGATGCGCGGAGCAGGCGGCAGTCAAGGCGGGGAATTACAGTTCCTGATCGGAATCGTCATGATGGTTGCCGGATTCTATCTGCTGTTCAACGCCATCTCCATCGATACGCGTTTTGGCATGGGGATGAGGCTTTATGGCATTGGTGGTGTGGGCATTACCTCCGGCATACTGATGATTCCGCTGATCGCCGGCATCATTTTCATCTTCCATAACGTCAGGAATGTCATTGGCTGGGTGCTGAGCATTGGCTCGCTCGTGGCCTTGATTGTGGGTGTGCTGGCCAATGCGCAATTCAGCCTGCGGGGCATGAGCTCGTTCGATCTTATCGTGATTCTGGTTCTGGCCTTTGGCGGACTGGGCCTGTTTCTTCGCTCCTTGAAGAGCAATCCTCTGTAGCTACTGACCAGTTCCTGTGTTCCGCCGGGCCAGTCGAAAGCCTCGTCGGGTACCCTCTGTTCAGCTGTCATTGCGTCGGTAATGCAAGCAGTGACCTTCCGGTTCCTGTTCTGTCCTGCCACCTGAAACGCCAATCAGCGCCCCGCTCATGTAGACAGCGAGACCGGCCAGTGTGCCCGAGGCATAACCGATGCGCCCATCCGGTAATTGCATCAGAAATACCATGACAGGGCCCAGGACGGTCACCGCAGCGATGCGATGAGCGGGCAGCAGAGTGACAGCGTGTTGCATCAGGAACAGCGGCAGGGCTATCACACCCAGGCCCACCAGTATGATCAGTGGCAAGGGCAGGGATTGGATGGCGTCAGGCTTTGCGTCCAGCCCCAGCTGACAGGCGATGATGGCCAGTAGTGTGTACAACAGGAACCGCAGTCCGAACTGCACTAGCGGCCCGATTCCCTGCTGATGCCAGCGCACGGATAGCTGAATCACTATGCCTGTGGTGGCCCCGGATACAGCGGATAGCAACAGACCTGCCAGGGCGCTGGCCCAGCCGCCACGCACGAAGCCTGAGTGGCCCGTGAGCGTCACCAGCGCGAGTATCACCATGGCGATGATGATGAGCTTGTGGGCGATTTGCTCGCGTGGGGCTCTCACCGACCGGGCTGGCACCAGACCCAGACGCTCCGTCAACAGGATGCCCAGCGGGACCATCCCGGAGAAGATGGTGAAGACGATGGCCGGCTCGACCAGCTGTACGGCCAGAAAATAGCAGCACCAGGTCAGAGCTACACTGGCATTGAGAGCCAGCAGGGTGGAGCCGCTGTTCATTGCGGCGCGCAGTTCGGCAGGCCGGAACACGGCTGCCAGCAGTGTGCAGCCGAGACACGCCAGACCGAATACCCAGGCACCGACGCGGAAGGAGTCCAACTGCTGGAACAGAGAGCCGAGAAAGACGGCCTGAAAAGCCTGCAAGGTGACAAAGCCAAGGCAGTAGCTCAGGCCGAGTTGCAGCGGTGACAGGGACATGCCGATAACCTCGTGGGAATACGTTCCGGTTGGCAATGGAAACAGCTATCAATGGCTGCGTATAATGATTTCTCTTCCAGAATGCATGAGTTTTCGGCATGGATGAATTGCGAGGTCTGCCACCACTCGGGCGATTGCGAGCCTTCGAGGCTGCCGCTCGCCATGAGAGCTTCACGATGGCGGCCGATGAGCTGTCGCTGACGCAAACGGCCGTCAGTAAACAGATTGCGGCACTCGAGGATCATCTGGGCACGTCATTGTTCACACGTCGCAACCGTGCCGTCTTTCTGACCGAGGAGGGGCGCCGTTACGGACAAGTGGTTGGTCGTGCGCTGGCTGAGATCGCTCACGAAACCGCTCGGGTACGCGGCGCGTTGCGACATGATGGGCTGATCCTGCTTTGTCAACTGTGTGAAGCCTTCTACTGGCTGATGCCACGTCTGTCGCGTTTTCACGAGCGCCATCCATCACTGGAGGTGCGCGTTGTCAGTTTGCTCGCACCGCTGACCGAGGCCCCTGAGGCGTTTGACGTCGCCATTCAGACCAGCGGGCGAGCTTCTGGTGCTGCGCAACGTGTGTTCACGGCAGACGACGATGTCTTTCCGGTGGCAGCCCCCGCAACGATGGCTGGCCGGAGCTTGCCACTTTCGGTGGGCGAGCTGCAGAACTTCACCCTGCTTGCCCACCGGGTCGTGCCGCAGATGTGGATGGATTGGGAAGGCTGGTACCGAGAGCTTGGACTGCCGTTGCACCAGCCTTTTTGTACGCTGGATTTCGACAACTTTCCGCTGGTGCTGCAGGCAGCGGTTGCGGGGCAGGGTGTGGCACTGGGTTGGCGGCGCAGCGTCGAAGGGCTCATTGCCGATGGCAAGCTGGTGCGGGTGTGCCGCGAGAGTGTCTCGCGTCCCGGCGAACTGTCTGTGTATCGGGGCAACCGTTCAGGCAACGCCGGAGCGGTTGACGCGCTGCTGACCTGGTTGCAGGAGGAACTGGATGATTCCTGAATCTTGTGTGTTGCTGGTTAGCGCGAAGGTCAGGCATCACTGGTCGTCAGGGTTCGTGTGCCGCTTGTTCCTTGTTTGCGAAACCGCGTGCATGCAAGCCTGAGTGTCTGAGTGTCTGAGTGTCTGAGTGCTCAAGTGCTCAAGGGCTCAAGGGCTCAAGGGCTCAAGGGCTTGCTGATTGTGCGACGGTGCACCTCAGCAACTCTGTCAGGTTAAACGCCCCCTTCCTGAAGACGATTTTCGTCGCCAGAACTGTCGTAAATACGCATAATCAAGCAAAAAATTCCCGATTTTTCGAATTCACGGTAAATCATGCAGTTCGCTTTGGTACCCATACCCCATGTATGGGTATTCCCGAGTCATCCATGATGCGAGAACAGGGCACTTGACCCTCAAGACCACACATGGAATCGGGAGTAAAGACGAATGCAGAAATCCCTGCACATTGATCCGGGCAAGTGTACCGGCTGCCTGCAATGCGAAGCCGCATGCTCATTGGTCAACGAAGGGGCCGTGAACCCGTCGAAGTCCAGAATCAAGGTATTCAACTTCCACGATGAAGGTCGGTTCGTGCCCTATACCTGTACGCAGTGTGATGAAGCCTGGTGCATGCAGGCCTGTCCGGTGGATGCGATCGTTCTCAATCCGGAGAACGGTTCCAAGGATGTGCTGAACGATGTCTGTGTGGGCTGCAAGGTCTGTACGATCGCCTGTCCCTTCGGCACCATCAACTACAACTCATCCACCGGCAAGGTCATCAAGTGCGACCTGTGCGGCGGTGATCCAGAGTGCGTCGCAGCCTGTCCGACTCAGGCCATCACCTATGTCGATGCGAATGCCACCGGTCTTGACAAGATGCGCGCCTGGGCTGCAAAGACCGACAACGCAGCAGGCGCCTGAGGAGACGAGACATGAGCTGGACAAGAAAGATACTGCGCGTCAACCTGACCAATGGAACGGCTGAATCAGAAGCGCTGAACATGGACTGGGCCAGGGACTATCTGGGTCAGCGCGGCCTGGCCACTCGCTATCTGGTCGATGAGATCGACCCTCAGTGTGATGCGCTGGGTCCTGGCAACAAGCTGATCATGACCACCGGTCCACTGACCGGTACCATCGCCTCGACCGGCGGGCGCTATTCAGCCGTGTGCAAGAGCCCGTTGACCGGTACGGTTGCCTGCTCCAATTCCGGTGGTTTCTTTGGTGCCGAACTCAAATTTGCCGGTTGGGACATGATCATCTTCGAAGGAAAATCGGCAACTCCGGTCTACCTCAACATCGAAAACGAGGTGGCGCGCCTGATGCCGGCTGACGATCTGTGGGGCCAGTCCGTGTGGGCCGCCGATCATTCGCTTCGACAGAAACATCAGGATCCGCAAGTGCGTATCGCCTGTGTCGGCCGTTCTGCCGAACAGGGATGTCTGTACTCTGCCATTGTCAATGATCTGCACCGTGCTGCGGGGCGTTCCGGTGTCGGCACCGTCATGGCATCGAAGAATCTCAAGGCCGTGGTGGTACGAGGCACGAACGGAATCGGCAATGTGGACAACCCGACCGGGTTCATGCAGGCCACGAAGGCCGGCAAGAAAGTGCTGGCCGAGAATGCCGTAACGGGTCAGGGTTTGCCTACCTATGGCACACAGGTGTTGATGAACGTCATCAATGAAGTGGGTGCACTGCCGACTCGCAACATGCGCGACATCCAGTTCGAAGGTGCCAACGATGTTGGAGGCGAGGCCATGCATGAGCCGCGCAAGTCCGATGGCAAGCCGAACCTCACTACCAACGGTGCCTGCTATGCCTGCACCATCGCCTGTGGTCGTATCTCCACGATCGATCGCACGCATTTTTCCGTGAAGGACAAGCCCGAGTACTGGATCAACTCCGGAGGCCTGGAATACGAGGCGGCCTGGGCTCTGGGACCGGATACCGGTGTGGATGACATCGACGCCCTGACCTATGCCAACTTCCTGTGCAATGAAGACGGTATGGATCCGATCTCTTTCGGCTCTACGGTGGCTGCGGCCATGGAGCTGTACGAAGAAGGCATCATCACCACCGAACATACCGGCGGTGTGGAACTGAAATTCGGATCAGCCGAAGCCTTGTGCTGGGCGGCGGAAGTTACTGCCAGGGGTGAAGGATTCGGCAAGGATCTGGGCCTGGGCTCCAGGCGCCTGTGCGAAAAATATGGTCGTCCCGAATTGTCCATGACGGTGAAGGGTCAGGAATTTCCGGCCTACGATCCTCGTGGCATTCAGGGGATGGGGTTGGCTTATGCCACATCCAATCGAGGTGCCTGTCATCTGCGTGGTTATACCGTTGCATCCGAGATTCTCGGCATTCCCGAAAAGACCGACCCACTGGAATCGGACGGCAAGGCCGGGCTGGTCAAAGCCTTTCAGGACGCCACGGCAGCCGTGGATTCGGCCGGACTGTGCGTTTTCACCACTTTTGCCTGGACGATGGACGACATTGCACCCCAGGTTGATGCCGCCTGTGAGGGGGACTGGTCTACCGAACGCATGATGGAAGTGGGTGAGCGCATCTGGAACCTGGAACGTGATTTCAACCAGAAAGCGGGTATCACGGGTGCTGATGACACCTTGCCGGCGCGTCTGCTGAAGGAGGGTGCCGGCACCGGTCCTGCTCAGGGACGGGTCAATGATCTGGACAAGATGCTGCCCGAGTATTACCAGCTCAGAGGTTATGGTGCTGATGGCTCGATGACGGATGAGACCCGTCAGAAGTGGTCGTTGCCAGCCTGAATCAACGGCTGTGCTATCCGGCCGCGACGGTCAGGTAGTGCGAAGCGCCTGCCGATTCCGGCAGGCGCCAATCTTGAATTCACGGGCGCAGGCTGACTGCGCCCGCTTGGTCTTCAGACCTGTCAACGGTCGGGTGAAGCGGGCTTTCTGTCATTCGGCGACGGGAAGGTCTGAAGTCGATCACTCACTTTCAGGACGCAACTTATGCATTACGTGATTATCGGTGCCGGACCTGCCGGTGTTAACGCAGCCGAGCATCTGCGCCAGTATGATCCTCTGGGAAAGATCACCTTGCTGGTGGCAGAGGATGTGCCGCCCTATTCACGTATGGCCCTGCCGTATTATCTGGCAGACAATATTCCACCGGAAGGCACGTATCTGCGCAAGCAGGCGGGACATTTCGAGGCGCTGAATATCGATTTGCTGCAAGGTCGTGCCAGTTCCATCGATACTTCGGCCAAACGCATCACGCTATCGGGTGGTGACAAACTGGACTATGACAAGCTGCTGATTGCCACGGGTGCCACGGCGACCCGCCCACCGATCCCCGGTATCGACCTGGACCATGTTCACAACTGCTGGACCCTGAAGGATGCGCACAAGATCGTGGCCGGTACCGAGCGTGGTTCGCGGGTGATTCTGATGGGGGCGGGTTTCATCGGTTGCATCATTCTCGAAGCCCTGGCAGAGCGCGGTGTGGAACTCACTGTTATCGAGATGCAGGACCGCATGGTTGCACGCATGACCAATCAGGCCATGGGCAACATGATCAAGGACTGGTGCGTTGGCAAGGGCATCGGCGTGAAGACCTCCACCGGCGTGACGAGCATCGAACAAGGCAGTGATTCACCCCTGATGGTGCATACCGATCAGGGCGAGAGTCTGCCGACCGATGTAGTGATCTGTGCCACCGGGGTGCGTTCCAATACCGTCTTTCTGGATGGCAGTGGCATCGAGATCGATCTGGGCATTGTGGTGGACGATTATCTGCAGACGAGTGTGCCGGATGTCTATGCCGCGGGCGATGTGGCACAGGGGCGCGATCTGTCCACCGGCGAGTATCATGTACAGGCCATTCAGCCCACGGCGGTTGAACATGGCAGACTGGCTGCCCACAATATGGTCTATGGGCACGGTACACCGCACCCGGGCAATGTGAACATGAACATTCTGGATACGGCAGGACTGATATCCACGTCCTTCGGCCTGTGGATGGGGGTGGAAGGGGGCGATGAGGCGGAAATGAGTGATAGCGAAAACTTCAAGTACCTGAATCTGCAGTTTCGGGATGACGTTCTGGTGGGTGCCAGCAGCCTCGGCATGACGCAGCACGTGGGTGTGATGCGAGGTCTCATCCAGACCGGCAGTCATCTTGGCGAATGGAAAGACAAACTGATGAGGGAGCCGAATCGCCTGTCGGAAGCCTATCTGGCTTGCGCCCAGAGCCAGCACAAGGCCCTTGGGCCGGTCTAGAACATAGTCATGAAGATCACCTTCAAGCTGTATGCCACGCTGCAGGACCTGTTGCCACCCGGATCTGTCAAGAACGCAGTCACCATCGAGGTACCCGATTCGGTGACGTTGAACCAGATCATCGACCAGTACAAGGTGCCACGGGAACTTGCCCATCTGGTTCTGGTCAACGGCATCTTCAAATGCACTGAAGATCGGGACGTAACGGGCGTGTTGAAAGACAACGACGTGCTCGCCATCTGGCCACCAGTCGCAGGAGGTTGAGTGTCGAGTTCACAAATCGAGACTGGTGATGTCAGTGCCATTCCGCCAATCACCTATAGTCGGGAAATGGGCCTGACTCACGCTGATTTCTGGCGATTGTTACCAAGGGCCATGGGGAGTCATCCCTATTCGGTGGAAGGCAACCGGGTGGTGGCAAATGTGGATAATGGAAAGCTGGAGATCACGATCGGACCTTCCCAGGAGCGCCGCATAGCGTTGTTGCGCTTGCCTTATTCGCTGGTTTCCTTCAGCTTCGAGGGTGTAACCGAAGCACAACAGCAGGCGTTCAAGGCCCACTTCGATCTCCACTTTCAGAGAGGTGGTGGCTGAGAGCCCCGCAGAAGTTCAACCATGGTGTCAGGAAAGTGAGTAGCAATCAGACAAGCGATCGTTTCGACAGGCCATTGCGTGACCTGCGCGTGTCGGTAACCGACCGCTGCAATTTCCGCTGTGTTTATTGCATGCCCAAGGAGACCTTCGACAAGAACTATCGCTTTCTGCCGCGTTCCGAGCTGCTCAGCTTCGAGGAAATCGAGAGGGTGGTGCAGGCCGCTGCAGAGTTGGGTGTGACCAAGGTTCGCCTCACAGGTGGCGAGCCGCTGGTACGGCGCGACCTGGAAACCCTGATCACTCAGGTGCGCGATGTGCCCGGTATCACGGATGTCAGCATGACCACGAACGCCTCCCTGCTGACACGAGCCCGGGCCCGCAGCCTGCGCGATGCGGGTCTGCAGCGATTGAATGTGAGTCTGGATGCCATGGACGATGAGACATTCATGCGGGTCAACGATGTCGATGTCACCGTGCAGACCGTGCTCGACGGTATCGAGAATGCCGCTCAGGTCGATTTCGATTCCATCAAGGTCAATATGGTGGTCAAGAAGGGCCTCAACGATCATTCCATCCTGCCAATGGCGCGCTTTTTCCACGGTACTGGTCAGATATTGCGATTCATCGAATTCATGGATGTGGGCAACAGCAACGCCTGGGATCTGTCGCATGTCACCACCAGTGGCGAGATAGCCGACATCATCAATGCCGAATTGCCGATTCGACCAGCTGAAGCCAATTACCGCGGTGAAGTGGCCAAGCGTTGGGAATATCAGGACGGTGGAGGCGAGATTGGTATCATCTCTTCCGTATCGGAGCCTTTCTGTGGTGATTGCAGCCGCGCTCGCTTGAGTGCCACGGGCAGTATCTATACCTGCCTGTTCGCTTCCAGCGGTCATGACCTGCGTCCCGCACTGCGAGAAGGTGACACGGATACCGTGCGCGAGAAGCTGCGAAAGCTGTGGTCCGTGCGCGCCGATCGCTATTCCGAAACCCGTACGCAGACTTCCGTCATCCACATTCGTCCCAAGGTGGAGATGTCGTTTATCGGTGGCTGATCACCGGCCTGAGCGAGATTTTTCCCGGACCGCTGATGCCAGGTCGAGGCGGCTCCCGCAAATCCTTCCGATTCGTACCCACGGCTGACGACGCGTTGCGATAGGATCGAGGTTTCAGGGCGGCGGTCTGGGGCAGACGAACGATTCCGGTTGGTCGTCCTCTGCACAATCGCACATTCGGAGGCGACGCCCGTGAAAACCCTTCATCGTCTGACGACCGGCAACAAGCTCGGATCGCTCATCGATCGAAAAATGGTGAAGTACCTCAACCGGCGAGCGGCGCGTAATCGCCAGTTTCGCGGCACCCGGATGGCCATCTTCGCCAACGAGCACGTGGGTATACAGATCAATCAATACGGGGTGTACGAGAGACAGGAGTTGATGGTCCTGTTCGATTTTCTCAAGCCCGTGGAAGATGCCTTCGCCCGAGCAACCGTGATCGATGCCGGCGCCAATATCGGAAATCATTCCCTGTTCTTTTCACACTACTTCCAGCAGGTAGTGGCATTCGAGCCGAACCCGTCCACCTGCAGATTACTGGCGTTCAATACCGAGCAGGTGGATAACATCAGCATCGTGAATCAGGGGTTGGGTGATGAGCAAGGGACGTTGTTGCTGGTAGAGGATTCGATGAACATGGGAGCATCGTCCATCGTCAGAAAGGCCGGCGCTGATGAACGGCAGATTCCCGTGCAGATTGAAACCCTGGACCGGGCAACGGCCGATATCGACTGCATCGAGATGATCAAGATCGATGTTGAAGGTTTTGAGATCAATGTGTTGACAGGTGCGTCCGGACTCATTGCCAGGCATCAGCCGATCATCGTTTTCGAGCAACATGCCGGAGAATTTCATGATGGCAGCACCGAGTCGCTGCGTTTCCTGAGCGATCGGGGCTATCGTTTCTGTTGGCACCAGAAAGGGAGTGCGATGCGTGTCAGGGCATTGTCGAATCTGGTGAACATTCGCGAATACTTCATCGGTGTCAGGCATCGTATTGTCTACGATGAAAAGGTACCGGAGAAGAATCACTCCATGCTCATTGCCGTACCTGAGCGCTATTCTCGGCAGCTGCTGGCGTGAACCGGATCCACCCATGACCATTCTCGTGTTCGACTCCGGCATCGGCGGTCTGTCGGTATTGCGTGAGGCGCGCATGCTGATGCACGACCATCAGTTTGTCTATGTCGGGGATGATGCCGGTTTTCCCTACGGTGACTGGGACGGGGCAGCGTTGACCGAACGCATGGTCGGGCTGTTCGAAACCCTGCTTGCCTGTTATCAGCCACAGCTGGCCATCGTTGCCTGCAATACGGCGTCAACCCTCATCATGCCGGCCTTGCGCTCACGCTTCGATATCCCCTTCGTCGGCATTGTTCCAGCCATCAAGCCGGCGGCAGAACGAACGGCCTCGGGGTTGATCACCGTGCTGGCCACGCCCGGAACCATTCAACGACCCTATACGAAGGAGCTGGTGAAGCGCTTTGCCAGTCATCGACAGGTGAACATGGTGGGTGCGACTCGTCTGGCACGCCTGGCAGAGGAACACATGCAGGGGCGACAGATCGATACGGCCATCCTGCAGGAGGAGATCGGTCCTTGCTTTGTGGAACTGGACGGCAAGCGTACGGACATCATCACGCTGGGCTGCACCCATTACCCATTCCTCGTCAATGAAATGCGCAAGCTTGCCCCTTGGCCGGTCGACTGGCTGGACCCGGCAGAGGCCGTGGCTCGTCAGGCTCGAACGGTTCTCGCCAGAGATCTGCCGGAGGCTCTGCATGACAGGCCCGGCTCGGCTCGACCAGCACCGGATATTGCCCTGATGACTTCCGGCTCTCCGCCATCGCCCATCATCCGTTTGCTGGCTGGGCTTGGCCTGCATCTGCAGGCTCGGGATTTTCCCTCCTTGTCTGTTCCGCGATAGATGACAGTTGCTACCTGTGGCTGAAGTAAATCCCTTTACTGTTGGTTCGGCAGTGACTGACAGTCGTCGTTCGGAGAAGCGTTCAGCCAGAGCCTACTGCAACCGTGTCATCCCGTTCATTCTCTGCCTGTTCAATGACGCTGAAACGCTTGCGGATGAACCACAGCAGGATCAGTGAGGGCAAGACCATCAGGGCCGTAATGATGAAGAACAGACCCCAGTCCCCATCGAGTGAGTCGACCATCCAGCCGGAAGTGGCCGCCAGCAGTGTGCGACCAGCCGTGCCCAGAGAGGCCAGCAGCGCGTATTGCGTGGCTGTATAGGTGCGATCGACCAGCAGGGAGATGAAGGTCACGAAGATGACCGTCGCTACCGAGGCGGTCACATCATCCACCAGCACGGCGGCGGCAAACAGCCACTGCGACGGCTCTTGACTCCAGGCCATGAAAGAGAACATCAGGTTGGTGGCGGCCATCGCAATACCGGCCAGCAGCAGGGCTCGAACGATACCCTGACGCACGGCAAACCAGCCGCCGATGAGCGTGAACACGACGGTGACCACCCAACCCAGACCTTTCGAGTAGATGGCGATGTCGGATTTGGAAAAGCCGATTTCCTTGTAGAAAATGATGGACATCTTGCCCACGAAGGCTTCACCGATCTTGAACAGAAAGATGAAGCCGAGAATGGCCAGAGCCACTTTCACACCGTTATGCCGGAAGAAACTGGCAAATGGCGCCACGATGGTGCTGCCCAGCCAGGCAATGATGCCCCGTTCCCCGCCTCCGATGGCAGAACCGAAAGCCGCCTGGTCGCGGTGCTGGGCGGCCTGGCGTTCACGCCAGGAGGCCTCGGGTATGAGCAGCAGTAGCGCGTTCATGATCAGCACCAGCACGGCCAGGGCCTGGAAGGTGAGCTGCCAGTAGTTTTCGAAGCCCTGCTTTTGCAGCGCATCGGCAATGAGCAGGGCCAGAAATCCGCCCAGCTTGTAGCCGGTCCACCAGCCAACCACGGCCACGGCCGCACCGGCTGCCATGGCGCCGGTTTCCGAGCGGCCGATCTGCTCGATGCGCAAGGCATCGATGGTGATGTCCTGCGAGGCCGAACTGATGGCAATGGCCAGACCGATGGCAATGATCAGGGCGAGATTGTCGGTCGGATTCAGATTGCCCCAGAGCAACATGGCCATGACGATGATGGCCTGCAGGCACAGAATCCAGGCCTTGCGCTGACCGACGCGCTCGGTCAGAAGCGGAATGCGAATCCGGTCGATCAAGGGTGCCCACAGGAAGTTGATGCTGTACACCCCGAAGATGAGCGAGGCAAAACCGATGGTACTGCGACTCAGCCCTTCTTCCTTCAGCCACAGTGACAACGCGCTGCCGATCAGTACCCAGGGAAAGCCACTCATCGCTCCCAGCAGGAGAATTCTCAGCATGCGTTTGTCGGCATAGACATCCAGGGATGCTCGTTCCGCGCTGGCAGTGTCACTCATGGGGATCTGATCGGTTGAATTGCCTGACTGACTATAGCTTCAGATACCGGCCTCGGCTACTCTGACGGGACATGTCGGAAAACGGTTCGAACGGATGACTCAGGCAGTGCAGGGGTATGCGGAAGGGTATTACGGGCGGCTGCCCTCCTGGCAGGAGCGGCGTGTGTTGCTGGACACGCTGGCGCGCCACGGACAGAACACCTATTACTACGCACCCAAGGAGGATGCCCGGCACCGCCTGAACTGGCGGGAGCCGTACGACAGCGAGTGGCGTCGGGAATTTGCATTGTTCTGCGACGCCGCCCGAGAGCTTGGTATTCGTGTTGTTGCCGGTGTGGCACCGGGACTGGACTTCGATTTCAAGGATTTGCAGGGTGGGCCGGATCGCCGATTGCTGTTCGACAAGTGCAGGCAACTACTGGCTGACGGCGCCGATGGTCTGTCGCTGCTGATGGATGATATCGATGAGGATTTTCCGAGCCGCAGTGGAGGCATGACATCCGAAGGGCTGGCGCATGCCCGACTGGCCAATGCGCTGGCTGATGAACTGGGCCGGAGTCTGTGGGTAACACCAAGAATCTATGCCAACGAGCTGGCAGCATCGGCACCGGACTATCTGCCGGATTTTCTGGCGACCCTGTATGAATCGCAGACGGTACTGTATTGCGGCCGGGACATCGTGACTCGCCGGGCTGATTGTCTCGACATTCGACAGGTAGCACCGACCAGCGCGCACTCACTGGTGCTGTGGGACAATCTCTATGCCAATGATTATTGTCCACAACGACTGTTTGTTGGTGCCTGGTCCGGCCGAGATCACGTCACTGACTGTGTCCTGAATCCGACGGGCCTGTTGCACACGGATTGTCTGTTGCTGGACATGATGGCCACGACCCATTCCCGCGGCCCGGGCGGTGATGCTGAAGGCGTCTGGAGTGAGGTGATGGTTCGTCATGGGGTGCCGGAGGAGTTTCGGGCTGTCGCCGGGTATTTTGCTCACCCGGTGTTCAATGGCGAGGAATTTCATCCACCGCTACCGCCGGATGCGGCAACCCTCGCGGCCATCGAGACCTGTCTGTGGCGCTGGAAGACGCCGCTGTCGCGCGAATGGTATCCCTTCCTCTTCGGGCTGAAGCTGGACCTGCTGATACAGCAGGGCAAGATGTCTCCGTTGCGGATTCGCAAGACGCAATCCGCCCCACTGGCAGTGCGCCTCGGAGTCGGTGGTACGAGCTGAGCTGCAGCCGGTCAGAAGAGCCGTTTCACCGAACTCATGGGGCCGGCGCGATCGATGACGGCCTGTAAAGGCTCGATGACGCAGCACAGAGAGTGGGCAGTGGCGTGCAGCAGTTCACCGGGTGACAGCAAAATGCCTGTGTGCCCAGGCCAGTAGGCCAGATCCCGGGCCTGGTAGTCATCAGGGCCGACGTCGACGCTGAGAAAGGCTTCCTGATCACCGCTGTCGCGCGGAATGGCCATTCCCTGCGACAGTGCCAGGGCCTGTACCAGGCCGGAACAGTCAACGCCTTCCGGGCTGCGTCCACCCCAGAGATAGGGGCTGCCCAGAAACACATTGCGGGCCAGAGTCAGCGGGTCTGCCGGAAGGGTATCGGACAATGGCAGACAATGCTCGGACCAGAGATAATGGCCACAGCTCGTGCGGCTGAAGGGGGTGCCGGCCTCCTCGGTCAATGCGACTTCTGCCCCGAAAGGGATGCGGTAACAGAGTTGGCTTTTCAGATCGGCTCTGGCGAAGAGCAGGGTGCTGCGCTGACAGACTCGGTGAGTGCTGGCGATCCGCGCTGCATCGCCAGTCTCCAGATGGTCACGCTGCATGAATCCTTCATAGCCATCCTTGAGCAGTCTGACATGGCACCAGGCGCCATGTTCGTTGAGTATGCGGACACTTTCGCCATACAGGGTTTCACTGGTCCGCTTGGCATCCAGTTCCGGTTCTGCGAGTACCGCCGCCACAGGCCGATTGATACGGCAGGCTTGGTCTGTTGAATCAGGCGTCATGAGCGAAACCGGGTGCAGGCCCTTTCAGAGTGAGTCCATGAATAGTAGTCTATTCCGGGGGTCGGACCACGTTCGCGGGTTCTGATCGATGGCAGGCGATTCGACCATGGCGAAGGCAGAAAACGGTAGCAAAGGCGTACAGGCACGGGCCGCCGGGTATGGGCTGGTTCTCCGAGGTGGCTTTACTGTCGGACCCGGTGATGCCTTGCCGGTGTGCCATTCTGGTGAGCCTGCTGCGCTACTGCTGCTGTTCGGTCAGGCTGGCTCAGACATCTGGGCTGCTTTCTCGCACTCTGCCGAATACGCGGATGGCGAGGCCGATCCACTGGATCGCTGGAGTGCCCGTGTAGGCAAGGCTCTGGCCGAAGAGTTGGGTGGAACGGCTTGCTTTCCGTTCGAAGGGCCTCCCTGGTACCCCTTTGGTCAGTGGGCACAGCGTGCGGAAAACCTGCAGCCGTCTCCACTGGGTATCCTGATGCATCCGGATCATGGTCTGTGGCACGCCTACCGGTTTGCGATCGTCTTGCCGGCAGACGCCGAGCTGAGCAGGCAGTGGCAGCACGCAGAGGCAGAGGCAGAGGCAGAAGCAGAAGCAGAGGCGCGCCGGATGCCGGTTGCTCATGCCTGCGATGATTGCGCAGAAAAACCGTGTCTTCATGCCTGTCCGGTCGGTGCCTTCAGCGACGGGAATTACGATGTCGTGGCCTGCGCCGCATACCTTCGAGAGAATCACGAAGCGCCTTGTCATCAGCTGGGTTGCCTGGCTCGTGCGGCCTGCCCGCAGGCAGCTGAGGCTCGCTATGAGCCCGTTCACTGCCGATTTCACATGGAGCAGTTTCTGCTCTCGTTGCCATGAAGCTCAATGGCAACTGTAACAACCGTCCGGCACCGCGTCGGTCTCGAGCAGGGGCGGAGCATGCGGCAGGCGGGCAGGCGGGCAGGCGGGCAGGCGGGCAGGCGGGCAGGCCGGCAGGCGGGCAGGCGGGCAGGCGGAAGGCGGAAGGCGGAAGGCGGAAGGCGGAAGGCGGAAGGCGGAAGGCGGAAGTGGGGCGGCTGTTGCTGATATCGGCGGGTGGAACGGCTGAAAGGCAAGGACTCGTTGCTGTTCGGGCTTTCGCACGGGATAATGAGCCCCCATTCAACGCATTTTCCGTGACCCATGGCTCTGTCCTGTCTGCCCGTCCTGTCATGAACGATCTGTCGACAGTTCCGAACGTGTTATCCGGCAAAGCGCTCAACGGTGCAGGCAGCTACGCTGTCGTGGATTTCGAAACCACCGGTCTGAGCCCGCATCAGGGTGATCGGGCCATTGAAATCGGTATTTCGATGTTTCGTGATGGCAAGGAAGTCGGCACATATGCATCACTGATCAACCCGGGTATGCGCATACCTTCCTTCATCACGCAGTTGACCGGCATCTCCAATGACATGGTGTCTAGCGCGCCTACGGCTCGCGAGGTGTTCGAAGAAGCTCTGGCATTCGTGGGTGATGCGCAACTGGTGGCTCACAATGCCAGCTTCGACCGGAAGTTCTGGCGGCGCGAGCTCTCGGAGGAGTTGGGTATTGAATGCCAGCGACAATTCGTCTGTACCTTGATGCTGGCACGACGTGTTTTCCAGTCATTCACCAGCCATCGTCTGGGAGAAATTGCGCGTGTCCTGGGAATCGACACTGGAAGAAGCCACCGGGCACTGGATGACGCGCGAGTGACCACGGTGATTCTGGCGACGATGCTGGACAGGCTTCAGGCGGCCAATCCGGAGCAGACCATTGACGGCGCCTTTCTGCAGACTTATCAAAAGAAGGCAAGAACACAACTACCTGACCTCTCCTGACCCGGTCGGCTGCTGACAGTCGTGCGTGCTTGAAAGAAGCGGTATTGCAATAGCCGGCGGGTCGGTTGTCGAAGTGCCGTCGATGCCCGAAAAGTCTCCGCAGGCAAGGCGATATTACAATCATCGCTGCCGCAGACGATGGCATCAGACTGTCCGCATACAATGCGTGTCGGGCGTGTCGGGCGTGTCGGGCGTGTCGGGCGTGTCGGGCGTGTCGGGCGTGTCGGGCGTGTCGGGCGTGTCGGGCGTGTCGGGTCGTGGTTGGTGTTGCGATCGCTATTGTCGTTGACTGCTTGAAGTGCAGAACAGTTGGCACGACGACCAATTGCACTCATCGCAAATCCTTACGAATTTGTGAAGCTGACGGACTAGACGACTGGTCTATTCGTCCCTATGCTGTTGGCATGGAACAGCGTAAGCCCGATACACAAGCACACATCCTGGCTACAGGCCGTCGTCTCACGGCGGTCAGTGGCTATGCGGGTGTGGGGCTGAACGAGCTGCTGAAAGAGGCTGGTGTTCCGAAGGGATCGTTCTACCATTACTTTCCCTCCAAGGAGGCCTACGGCATCGCTCTTCTGAAAGAGTTTGCCAATGACTATCACGGCAAACTGAACAAGACACTGAATCATCCCGGCAAGGATTCACGCTCTCGACTGATTGCCTATTTCACCCAATGGCGCAAGCAGCAGTCCAGTGATGTTCCCGAGGAGCGTTGTCTGGTCGTCAAGTTGTCTGCCGAGGTGGCCGATCTGTCACCGGAAATGAGCCGCGTGCTCGAGCAGAGTGTGCAGTCCATCATCAATCATCTGGCGTCTACTCTCAGAGACGGCGTGGTTGATGGCTCCATCGGTGCTCATGCGAATTCGAAGGAACTGGCTGCCACGATCTACTACCTGTGGTTGGGCGCAAGCCTGGTAGCCGGCCTGTCCGGTAGCAAGGCGGCATTGACGTCGGCTTTGCGAGCGACCAGAGATCTGATTCCCGCCACCTGAAAAGAGCGCTTTTCCGAATCGCAACGGTCATGGTCGATTCACTAGTCGACCGGTCTATTCTACAACGATGCCGTTTTCGAACATCAATCCATTACCCTTTACGCAATATGGAGAACAACATGACTCAATCAAAGACAGTCAATCGTCAGCTGGTACTGACAGAAAGGCCGAAGGGCGAACCGGACGAGAACACGCTGAACCTGGTCGAGGCGTCTGTGCCGTCTCCCGGTGAAAATCAGATGCTGTTGCGTACCGAATATCTGTCACTGGATCCGTACATGCGTGGGCGCATGAGTGATGCGCCGTCCTATGCTGCACCGGTAGAGATCGGCGGTGTGATGGTCGGTGGCACAGTCGCTCAGGTCGTCGAATCGAATCTCGATGGCTTCGCGGCCGGTGATTACGTGCTGAGTTTCAGTGGCTGGCAGGATTATGCCCTGTCGGATGGAACCGGTGTCAACAATCTGGGCCAGTCGTTCGAGCATCGCTCATGGGCACTGGGAATTCTGGGGATGCCCGGATTCACTGCCTGGGCAGGATTGACAAGAATAGGCGAACCCAAGCCGGGTGAGACCATCGTGGTCGCTGCTGCAACGGGTCCGGTTGGTGCAACCGTCGGACAGATCGGCAAGATCCTGGGTTGTCGTGTGGTGGGTGTTGCCGGTGGCCCTGAAAAATGTGCCTATGCCGTTGATGAGCTCGGCTTTGATGCCTGCATCGATCACAAGGCGGAGGACTTTGCCGAGCAGCTGGCCAAGGCGAGTCCCGAGGGTATCGATGTGTATTTCGAGAACGTGGGCGGCAAGGTGCTCGATGCGGTGATTCCCTTGCTGAATGCCAACGCACGTATTCCCCTGTGCGGCCTGGTGTCCCAGTACAACGCCACAGAATTGCCCGAGGGACCGGATCGAATGAACTGGCTGATGGGACAGATTCTGCGCAAGAAGATCAAGCTGCAGGGTTTCATCATCTTTGATGATTTCGGCCACCTCTATCCGGAATTTGCAAAGCAGATGAGTGAGTGGGTCGAAGAGGGCAAGATCAAGTACCGCGAAGAAATCATTGATGGACTGGAAAACGCTCCTGAGGCGTTCATCGGTCTGCTCAAGGGTGAAAATTTCGGCAAACGCGTGATTCGCGTTGCCACTGACAGTTGAAGGAGTGAACATGAAGATTCTGATGGTATTGACATCGCACGATCAACTCGGCGATACAGGCAACAAGACCGGTTTCTGGCTGGAAGAGTTTGCAGCTCCGTATTATGTATTCAAGGATGCCGGTGCCGACATCACCCTGGCTTCGCCACTGGGTGGTCAGCCGCCCATTGACCCATCCAGCGACAACGACGATTCGCAAACGGAGGACACGCGTCGCTTCAAGTCCGATGACGCGGCACAGAAGCAGCTGGCCATCACGGAGAATCTCTCTGCGGTAGAGGCTGGCGACTTTGATGCGATTTTCTACCCGGGTGGTCACGGTCCCTTGTGGGATCTGGCAGAAAGCGAAAAGAGCAAGCAGTTGATAGAGGCGTTCTACAACTCCGGAAAGCCTGTGGGTGCAGTGTGCCATGCACCAGCAGTCTTTCGACATACGGTACGTGCCGATGGCAAGCCGCTGGTGTCAGGCTTGCGAGTAACCGGATTTACCAATACCGAAGAAGAGGCTGTTGGTCTGACCGACGTAGTGCCATTTCTGGTGGAAGACATGTTGAAGTCCAATGATGGCAAGTACGAAAAAGGCGATGACTGGGCCGACTTCGTGCTGCGTGACGGCAATCTGGTGACCGGTCAGAATCCGGCTTCCTCTGCCGGAGCAGCGAAGCAGCTGCTGGCGCTGCTCGAATCCACAGCCGTTGCATAGACTTCAGCATTCGTGGTCGGTTGCTGAGTGCCGAGTGCCGAGTGCCGAGTGCTGAGTGCTGAGTGCTGAGTGCTGAGTGCTGAGTGCTGAGTACCGGTGCGCGGTTCTCGAGCGCTCTGATGGCGTTCATGACGGCTGTCGTTCACGATAGGCTACAGCTGTCATGCGATATCAGTACGGCCAATCGAGTTCTGGTGCAGTTTGCGATTCTCAGCGTAGACTATCGCTGTGCTGGGCGTCGCAACACCCCTGAGCGGTGTCGTTCTTTGAACTGAGTGGCGAGGGCGACGTGGTTATTGCAAGAGGCCGGAGACACGATGAAAACCGAGCGACAGAAAATGGCAGCCGGTGAGTGGTATACCTGCCTGGATGATGAGCTGGAGAGCTTGCGCTGTGTCGCCAGGGAGGCTGTACATGAACATAATGTATTGCCGCCAGCCGAACGGCGCAAAATGGGGCCGAAGCTGCAGCGCTTGCTACGGACGAGCAATGCCATCATCGAAGCACCGTTTCATTGCGCTTATGGTTACAACATCGAGCTGGGCGATCAGGTCTATCTGAACGCGGGTTGCACCATTCTCGATTGCGCGACAGTGACGATCGGTGATCAGACCCAGTTGGGGCCGCAGGTGCAGATCTACTGCGCCGAGCATCATCAGGATCCCGTGAAGCGCTGTGTGGAAGGCCTGGAAGTTGCACACCCGATCCGGGTAGGTAGCCGCGTCTGGATTGGCGGAGGCGCGATCATCCTGGCGGGTGTTCGCATTGGTGACGGGGCAGTCATCGGTGCAGGTAGTGTTGTGACCAGCGACGTGAAAGCGGCGGAAGTGGTCGTCGGCAATCCGGCGCGACCCATCAGACGACGAGGTTGAGCCGAATCACCGGGAGAATCAGCTGGTGTGAGCCATCAGACGACGAAGTTGAATCGACGTGTCGGGTAATCATCCTGGTGTAGTCACCGGGCAAGAACCACATTCTTGCCAGGAGCCAGCTCCGAACAGCAGTGTGATTCCAGATAGGTCAGCCGCAGATGTTCAAACTGCTCATTTGCCTATGTCGTGACTGTCGCGAAGCGAGGAGCGGAGGCGGCAAGTGGTCGTGCGGTGCTACAGTAGTCTGCCATCCAGTTGTGGAGCCCTGACATGTGTGGCCGAGTCAATGTATCTGACAATGAAGGCGTAAGGATCCTGCTGGAATCACTCGGCATGACAACCTGGCCCACGCGGGAGCCGCGATTCAACATCGCCCCGACGCAGACGCTTGATGTGGTCTCCCTCGATGATGAACTGCGCCTGGTGCCGATGAGTTGGGGTGTGTCGATGAACCTGCCGGGTAAGAAGGGCATGGTGACCCGTCGTATCCAGAACTCGCGTGATGACAAGGTCTGGTCTTCGCGCATGTGGAAGCCGATGATCGAGAATGGCCGGGTCCTGGTGCCGGTCAATGGATTCTACGAATGGAAGCGGGAAAATCGCAAACTGGTGTCTGCCTTCTACATGACGCCGGCCAAGGGCTCTGCGATGTTTCTGGCAGGTATCTGCAAGCCTGCGACCGATGATGCCGACAAGCCGGAGGTCTCGGTGATCACCACTACTGCCAATGAACCGATGAGCGAGGTGCATGACCGTATGCCGGTACTGTTGCTCTCGGGTAACGAGGCCATGGCCTGGTTGCAGGAAAGTGATCGGGAGTCACTGGATGGCTTGATGAAACCGGCGAGCAATGATGCTCTGGTATTCACCGAGGTGAGCCATTACGTCAACAAGAGCAGCAACGAGGGACCGCAATGCATCGCACCGGTGGAGGAAGAGCCGGGACAGACCAACGATCTGTTCCCGGATTGAGTTCGCCCGGGTCAGATCCCTGTTGAATCGGCTTGCGCGAGATGTTCCAGCGCTGCCATCATCAGGCCACTGGTCGCTGCTTCCAGATTGTCGCCGGTCAGGGTCATCATGACCCATGTGCAGTTGTCTGACGCCTGGCCCTCGGTCTTGTTCGCTGCACCCGA